>DDGE01000059.1:11222-12395 GCA_002337545.1 Phycisphaerales bacterium UBA1910
GCGGGGCGGGTGGGCGCGTTCGAGGGCAACCCGACGCTGAATGATGTTACGATTCTCGGGACGCTCGATATCTCGAACGAGATCAGCCAGCGCATCGCGTATGTCAACAACTTCATATCCAACAACGGCTCGATCAGGATCATCGACAATGGATCAAGCAGCAATGCGTATCTCTGGTCGCAATCGGACACGACGATCGGGGGAACGGGAGCCGTTGAGCTGTTCGTGGAAGATGGGAGCAATCTCAACGATGCGCAGCTCTATCCGGGCAGCGCCACCACGCTGACCATCGGTGCGGGCCAGACCGTGCGCGGCACCGGCCAGATCGGCGGGCAGGGCACCATCGTGAACAACGGCACAATCGATCCGGACAGCGACACGAGCACCCTGCAGCTTACTGGCTTGCACGCGATGGGAACGGGTGTGTACGCAGCGTCCGCGGGAACGCTTGATCTGTATAACGCCAACATGACCGGCGTGACCTTCGGCAGCTCCGGCTCCGGGCGTGCGGGCGCGTTCGAGGGCAACCCGACGCTCACCGATGCCACAAACATCGGGACACTTGAGGTCTCCAATGAGAACAGCCAGCGCATCATGTATATCAACAACACCCTGACCAATGATGGACTGGTCCGTCTCATCGACAGTGACTCAAGCAGCGATGCGTATCTCTGGTCGCAGTCGGACACCACGATCGGGGGAACGGGGGTTATTGAGCTCTTCGTAGAAGACGGCAGCAACCTCAACGATGCGCAGCTCTATCCGGGCAGCGCCACCACGCTGACCATCGGCGCGGGCCAGACCGTGCGCGGGACCGGCCAGATCGGCGGGCCGGGCACGATCGTCAACAACGGGACCATCGATCCGGGCAGCGACACGAGCCTGTTGCGGCTCACGGGCAGCCATGCGGATGGGCTGGGGATGTACACAGCGAGCGCCGGCACGCTGGATCTCTACAACGCGATGATCAGCGGCGTGACCTTCGGCAACTCCGGCACCGGACGGGTGGGCGCGTTCGAGGGCAACCCGACGCTCACCGATGTCACAAACATCGGGACGCTTGAGATCTCCAACGAGAACAGCCAGCGGATCATGTATGTCAATAACACCCTGACCAACGATGGGCTGATCAGGATTGTCGATCAGGACTCAGGCAGCAACGCGCACCTCTGG
>DDGE01000059.1:12600-31271 GCA_002337545.1 Phycisphaerales bacterium UBA1910
GGGCAGCGCGACCACGCTCACGATCGGCGCGGATCAGACCGTCCGCGGCAGCGGCCAGATCGGCGGGCAGGGCACCATTGTCAATCACGGGACGATCGAGCCCGGCGGGTCACAGCGTGCGTTTTCGGTGATATCGCCCGTTGTATGCGGCCCGACTTCAGGCATGGTGTTCAACATCGGCGGAACCAACCCCGGCGAGCATGATGTGATCTCATTGACCAGCACGATCACAATCGACGGCGCCGTCACGGTTGAGTTTGATGATGGGTACGCCCCGGCCTTCGGCGACCGCTGGACCCTGATCGATGGCGGCACCCAATCCGGCGAGTTCCAAAGTCTGGTGATCCTCGATCCTCCAGTCGGGCAGGTCTTCCGTGTGTTTACGAACCCCGATGAGACCTATCTGATTCTCACATGCGATGCGGACCTGAGCGGTGATGGTGGGATCGACTTCTTTGATGTCTCGACCTTCCTGAGCTACTTCAGTGCTCAGGATGTCCGTGGCGACCTCAACGGCGACGGGGTGTTCAACTTCTTTGATGTCTCCACATTCCTGCAGATCTATGGGCAGGGCTGCGATCTATGACCAGCCCTGGGCCCGATAACAACGGACCGGTTCAGCATTCTTGACATGAAAAGCCCCCACACGACGGGGGTTTTTACGCCTATTCCCGGGTCGGTGTGATATCCTAGAAGGCCCGGCGCCGAGGGGGTGCCGACTGATCATTCTGAGAGGGACAACATGCACACACGACGCACGCTCGTTATCGCTTCGCTTCTTGCTGTCTGCGGCTCGACCGCCGGGGCGCAGGTGACTTCATGGCTCAGCCCGGTTGATGGGAACTGGAATGAGGACCTGAAGTGGGATACGGGGATGTCGCCCAACTCGTCGGTGATGGAGGTTGTACTCGGGCTGTCGGGCGCGTACACCGTGTTTACGACGAGCAACTGGAGCATCAACGATCTGACGATCAGCAACGCGGACGCGACCCTCTCCATCGCGGGAACCCAGCACACGCTGATGGGTGATCTGATGAACGATGGCACCGTCTTGGTGAATACGGACGCAACGATTTTCAACAAGTCACTCTACTTTGATGCCGACTCGGTGATCTCTGGCAGCGGCTCGATCGTGCTCAATGGCCTTGGCGGGCCGGATGATGCAAATGTATGGGTTGATGGCGACAATGTGGTCACGCAGGCGCTCGGTCACAGCATCCGGGGCGCTGGGCGTCTGCTGGGTGCGATGAATAACAACGGCCTGATCGTTGCGGACGAGCCGGCGGGGAATGGGCTTCAGCTGGAGGGGCTGCTCGACCAGACCGGCGGCGGCATGGCTGGCGCGGAGAACGGCGCGCAGCTGCTGCTGGGCAACGGCGGGACGACAATCGGTGGCGAGCTCTTCACGAACACCGGCGGTGAGATTTTCGTCAATCAGAACAACCACCACCTCGACGGGGTGAACCTGACGGGCGATCTGGTTATTCCGGGCGGCGGGCGGACGCTGATCATCGACAGCACCTTCCAGAACAACGGCACGATTTCGATCAACCCCGACCTCAATGTGTTCAACGGGGTGCTGCAATTCGATACCGATGCCACAATCCAGGGCAACGGAACGATCAGCCTTTTCTCGGCCGGCGACTTCGGTGATGCTAGGCTGCTCACCAACGGGGTTGTGACGATGACCATCGGCACCAACCAGACGGTTGAGGGCAGCGGCATGCTCGACGCATCCACCATGGGCACCATCATCAACCGCGGCACCGTCAACGCGAACGATCCGGCCCAGGCGCTGGGGCTCGACGGGACACATATCGGCGATGGCGGCATCTACCGTACCGACGGCGGCGAACTGAACCTGCGGAACGGCTCGAGCGTGAGCAACGCGGTCTTCGACAGCTCCGCGGGCGGACGCCTCGAGCTGGACATCAGCGGAGCCGCGAGCGTTGCGGATTCGACGAACCTGGGCGACATCATCATCCGTGGGAGCGGCGGGCGGCTCGACATCGAGGGCACGATCGTGAACGATGGTGTGATCTCGATGAACCCGGAAGGCACGGTCTTCAACGCGAACATGCGGAGCCTCCTTGGCACCACAATCGACGGCTCGGGCAGCATCGTGATGAAGCAGGTCGGCAGCACGGGCGATGCGCGGATCTACACGGAGAATGGCGCGATCCTGACGATCGGCGCCAATCAGACGGTGCGTGGAAGCGGGCAGATCGAGACGATCGGTGACCCGATGGGCAGCATCGTGAATCTCGGAATCATCAACGGCGACGATGCAGCGTTCGATATGACGCCCGCGCGTGAGCTTGAGCTCCGTGGCCATCACGACGGCATGGGCGTGGGCGTGTACCGCTCCGACGACGGGATCCTGCAGCTTGGCAATACGCTCGAGCTTAGCAACGGCACCTTCGACAGCTCCGGCGCTGGATTCGTCGGTGTGGTCAACGGCGGGACCGCGACGCTGAGCAACACGACCAACCTGGGCGACATGCGTATCCTCGGCAGCGGCGGCAAGATCGTCCTGATGGATGATTTCACCAATGAGGGCACCCTGACGATCAACAGCAACAGCAATGTATTCAACGCGTTGCTGGAGTTCGGGGCGAACGCCGTGCTCGATGGTGCGGGCACGATCCGCATGATCACGGCGGGGAACCTTGACGATGCGCAGCTCGACGCTGTCGATGGCGTTGACGGGACCATCTGGTTCGATCAGACGGTTGCGGGCAGCGGCACGATCGAGGGGCGCGGGACGGATGGTCGGATCATCAACATCGGGCTGATCCTCGCGGATGATCCGACGATGAGTCTTCAACTCAAGGGCAACCATATCGGTACACCGATGGCGGGAGCCGGTACCTATCGTGCCGCGGACGGGTGTGTACTCTCGATCGGCAGCGGCACATTCCTGGTTGGCGGCATTCTTGAGTCCGACGGGACGGGCGAGGTGGCCGCGACCAATGGCAACTCGGACCTTGTGAACGGCGTCAACAACGGCACGCTGGGCGTGTGGGGCAGCGGCGTGACGCTGCGGCTCACCGATTCGTTTATCAACGACGGCACGATCCACATCAACTCGACCGCGAATATCTTTAACGCGAGCCTGCGGCTCATGACGGACGGCCTGGAGATCTCTGGGACCGGCGAGATCGTGTTGACGACCGCGGGCAACGGGAACGACGCGCAGCTCGAGACCGACGGGGTGGGCATCGTGGCCACGCTGGGCGAGAACCAGACGCTGACGGGCGACGGTCTGATCAACGGCTCGTTCGAGATCCTGGGCACTATTGACCCGGGTGGGCTCAGCCGGGTATTCACAACGGACGACATCACGCTCGCGGACAGCTCGCACATGATCTTTGATCTCGGCGGCGACGCTGCACCGAACTTCGATCGGTACAGTGTGCGTGGCGGGCACACGATCGCGCTCGACGGGACGGCGACGATCAACCTTGAAACAGGCTACGCGCCGAGCTTTGGGGACACATGGGATGTGATCGACGGGTTGACGACGGGCACATTCGACGAGGTCATCACCGGCATCGCGCCTCCCGGGCAGGTCTACCGCGTGATCTACGAGAACGATCGCGTGTATGTCATCCTGACATGTGACGCGGACCTCTCGGGCGACGGCGTGATCGACTTCTTCGATGTGTCCGAGTTCCTCAGCTACTTCTCGGCGCAGGATGTTCGGGGCGATCTGAACAACGATGGGGTGTTCAACTTCTTCGATGTGTCGGTCTTCCTGCAGCTTTACAGCCAGGGCTGCAACCCTTGATCTGAAACGGTTCTGATCATCATGACCCCGCCCGATCGGGCGGGGTTTTTCGTGCGCGAACGGTTCCCCACTCTTTAGTGGGGACGGATCAGTCGGAACCGGGGTTACAACTGTTATCGAAGCACGAGAATACTGGCTTATCTGCACCCGCATGATCTCAGAGAGGAACACACAATGAGCAACAAACGAACCACGATCACTACACTCACCATGCTCGGTATGTGCGCCGGCTTTACGACGGGAGCGGAGCGCGATGTCCAGTTCACGATCATCATCCCGGAATCGCGCCAGATTGTGATCGACAACACGGGGTCTGATCCCATCGATCTGAGCGGTTGGCGTTTCTGCACGCACAACACGAGCGTCGTTCGACGATACACGAGCCCGGATGGGTTTGATGGGATCACGATCGATCCCAACGCGAACCTTGTTCTGCACCTGAACAACGATGCGCCTGCGGAGCTTGATAACCATATCAATGTCGCGGATCTGGGCGGGTCGTTTGCGGATTTCGAGTTCGACGCGTTCGCGATGGGGTTGTACTTCCCAGGAACGGGTGGCGATGTGAGTTTCGGTAACGGGGACACCATCGCGGATCATGTGCAGTGGTCGTTGTTCGGGCTCAACAACTTCACGGCCGACGATCGAACGGACGAGGCGGTCGCGGGTGGTGTGTGGACAGCGGTGGATGATTGGATCGCGGTCCGCCCGGACACGGTGCTGATCGAACTGAACGACCCGACCTTCGCGGAGCTGCACGGGCCGATGGATTACCGCGTATTCAACGCGTGCCCGGCGGACCTCAATGGCGATGGTGTGCTGAACTTCTTTGATGTCTCGGCATTCCTCAGCGCGTTCAGTGCGATGGACCCGGCCGCGGATTTTTCGGGGGATGGGATGTTTACCTTCTTTGATGTGTCGCAGTTCCTGTCGGCATTCAACGCGGGGTGCCCCTGAGACTCGTTCTCAATTGTCGTTGGATATTGATACATGAGCATCTGAACCCCGCCCGATAGTGCTGCGACTGCGCAGGACTTCTCGGGTGGGGTTCAATTTGGTGGAGATTCTCCGCTTTTGCGGAGATTCTCTTGCAAGAAAGCCGACGATCGACAAGAATCTATGTTCGAGGGACCACTTGATGGTCCTATACCCCAATAGTCGACTTCTGTTCGGTGGAGAGTCTGGCATGAACAACCCGAGTCGTTTCGAATCGCTGCGCCGCAAGGGCACATTGGTATGCGGTATGTCTGTCGGTGCCGTGTTGGTAACCTATGCCCTCGCAGGCGGACCCGGCGGGAGTTTGCCCGTTCAAACCACGCTCAATGATTTCGCACTCCCGGGCACGCAGCCCGGAGGGCTCCATCTTGAGCACCCCATGGTGGGTGCGGATTCGTGCGCGAGCTGTCACGGGTTCTATGACGAGATGCATGACCCATACTCGACTTGGTCCGCGTCCATGATGGGCCAAGCGATGCGCGATCCGATTTTCCTCGCGGCGATGACAATCGCGAATCAGGATGCTGACTTCAGCGGTGCGCTCTGTATCCGTTGTCACTCGCCCAGCGGGTTCCTTGAGAACCGCCATGTCCCGACTGACGGCTCGGCGCTCAACGACATGGATCTGCAGGGAGTCGGGTGTAACTTCTGTCATCGCATGGTCGACCCCGTGTACACCCCCGGCGTCTCGCCGGATGTTGATCAGCAGATCATCATGGATCTGGGTTCCGACGCACCGACCCCGGCACAGACCCACAGCGCCGCGTTCATCGTGGACCCGCAGGACCGACGACGCGGCCCATACGACGAGGGTGAAAACTTCTTCTATCACCAGTGGGAGCAGTCGCCCTTCCATCAGGAATCGCAGATGTGCGCGACCTGTCACGATGTGTCCAACCCGATCTACTCGGCCCAGCCCGACGGGACCTACACGCTCAACGACCTCGACGCGGCGCATCCGACGGGCAATGTATACGACACCTTCCCCGAGCAGCGCACCTATTCGGAATGGCTGATGAGTGACTTTGCTCAGGGCCCGATCGCGATCGGCGATCGGTACGATACACAGCTTGTTGAGGTCTCGAGCTGTCAGGACTGTCACATGCCGGAGCTTGAATCTCCCGCGTGTCTGTTCGAGGACGATCGCCCGGACTACTCGAACCACTCGTTCGTTGGCGCGAACAACTGGGTCCTCAATGCGATCCGCAACCTGAACCCCAACGACTTTGTGACGGGGCTTCAGCCGAACCTCGTCGCGAACCAGATCACGCGCACGGAGAACTTCATGGCCGCCGCGTCGGACATGGAACTCTCGCTCGTCGAGGGGAACCTGAATGTTCGCATCATCAACCAGACTGGGCATAAACTCCCGACCGGGTACCCCGAGGGTCGCCGGATGTGGCTCAATGTCCAGTACTTTGACGCATCCGACGCGATGATCGCGGAGCACGGCGCGTATGACGAATCGACCGCGGTCCTGACACAGAATGACACCAAGGTCTACGAGATGAAGATCGGTCTCGACGAGCACGCGAGCGCCCTGACGGGCATCCCCGCGGGTGAGTCGTTCCACCTGGTCCTTGCGAACAAGGTGTTCAAGGACAACCGGATCCCACCCCGTGGGTTTACCAACTCGAACTTCGAGATGATCCAGGCCGCTCCTGTCGGGTATTCCTACACCGATGGGCAGTACTGGGACGACACGCAGTTCGAGATCCCGGCGGGTGCTGTGCGTGCGGAAGTCAAGCTCCGTTATCAGCTCACGAGCAAGGAGTACATCGAGTTCCTCCGCGACGAGAACACGACCAACACGCTCGGCCAGGAGATCTATGACGAGTGGGTCATCAACGGCAAGAGCCCGGTGATGGATATGGATATGGGTTCCATCAACATCTCGGCACCGTGCCCCGCAGACCTGACGGGCGATGGCGTGCTGAACTTCTTTGACATCAGCGCCTTCCTGAACGCGTACAACTCCATGGATCCGATCGCGGACTTCACGGGCGACGGCGTGTTCAACTTCTTCGATGTGTCCGCGTTCCTCAACGCGTACAACGCGGGTTGCCCGTAAGGCATCGAGCCGTACTCAAACACAAAGCACCGGCGTTGGCCGGTGCTTTTTTTATGCCTGAGATGTGCGGTTACTCATCGCGTGTGCGTCGATCCGGTGCGAGGATGACGCCGATGTTGACGATCCGTTTGCCCTCGCCGGGGTGGGACTCCTTGCAGATATCCCACAGACGCCCGAGGAGTTTGTTGACCTCTTCGAGCTGCTCATCATCCACCCAGGCGCTGTAGAGGCCGGCGTGGGTGTCGCGGTTTGGGCCTCGCACGACGGATTTGGGACTCGCGGTCGCTCGCTCATGCAGGCGTGACATCAACCGCCCGACCGCGTTGCCGTAGGCCTGGTGATACGAGACATTGTCCGGGTCCTTGATGTTGTGCTTGGTCGCAACGGATCGTGCGATCGGTTCGTAGAGCTGCTCGTAGCGTTTGCCGGCGAGCCGTTTTTCGCCCTCGGTGATCAGGCCCGCATCGACGAGTTGCTCGATATGCGGGTAGAGCGATGTGCGCGAACGCCCGGTGAACTCTGCAATCTCAGCGACGGAGCATTCCTCCAGTGTGCAAACGGCATTGAGTACTTCGACCCGGATCGGGGATGCGAGGACCCACATGGTCTGCGCGTCGTAGATCACCTTCAGTTCTTTCAGTGCTTTACGCTTCTTGCTCATGAAAACTCCCGCGAGATCTGTTTCCGTGCTTTATTACAGCGTCATGATACGATTGCACAAAATTGACGAAAAGCAAACCCTTTCTTTGCCTCGACCCAAGAGAAGTGTGGGCGTCAAGGATTTATAGTACAGTGAATGACCCAGAGTCGGGTCGTTGACGAGGGGCTCATAGATCATGATCATCTACTCGGATGGGTGGACGCAAAGTTGTGCGGCTGTATCGTGTCATGTCCTCTCGTGGTCATGCGTGTGACAACACGCAACTGAGAGGAGTTAGACATGAAGAGCAGGATTATGCAATGCACGGCGCTCATCGCCGCGCTCGGTGCCCTTGTTGGGGCGAATGCCGAGGAGCAGACGAGCACCGATCTCCGTGACGGGATGCGTCCCGTGGCAACCGACGGGGCGACGGTCCATCCCGTATCCGGCGAGAACAATCTCAACGCGTCTTTCCGGGCACGGGTTTCGAACGATCAGCGCATTTCGTTGCCTCACCCGCCGTTTGACGAGATCCCCGAGATGCCCATGCCCGAGCCGCTTGCTCCGGGTGTGCTGCCAATGAACGACGGGCCGTCCACGATGACCTTCCATGACGCGACGACCAATGAGACTTACGAGCTGGATGCTCGTCCATCATCGCGCGCCACCGGCGGGCAGAGTGCTGAGGGCGAATACCCTGGATTCAACAACATCGTCGATACCTCGATCGAGAACACACGATCGTTCGGGAACATGTCCCTGGCGAGCGGGCTCGACTCGTGGCCTCGCTCGGGCAATGTCAAGCTTGTCATGCGTTTCACCGATGCAAGCGGGATCACGCGTTGGTTTGCCTGCTCTGGTTCGATGCAGGACCCCGGGGTTGTGCTCTGTGCGGCCCACTGCGTGTACGCACGCACCCCCAACGGCATCGTCATCAACGACTGGGCGGACCAGATCTATGTGTACCCGGGGTGGGATGGCGACAATAACAATGGCCCATTCGGGTTCCCCGACTCCGATGAAGTGATCGAAAACTTTGGTGCCGCGTACGGAACCGCATTCCTTGCTGGCACAAACTACATCAACAACGGTGACTTCGATTCGGACTGCGGGCTCATCCGCCTGACACGCGGGTCATCGCGGAATATCGGTGCCCTCACCGGTTACTTCGCGTGGGCATGGGGCGGCAGCTGCGCCACCATTCAGTCGCGAACATACCACAACTTCTCGTACCCATCAGAGAGCTGCCCCACCGCGGGTCTGCACAACGGGCGCGACATGTACTACTGGAACGGGACGATCGATGATTGCCCCGGCAATCAGCTCCACCTGGACACGGGCGGGGGCAACTGCTTCGACACCGTCTGGGGTGGCATGTCGGGCTCGGGCATGTACTACATCGATGGCGATAACCGGTATGTGCACGCCGTCTGTTCAAACTCGAACCGAACCACAAGCGGCAACTACGCGCGGCTTTGGGAAACCTTCGTCGATGACATGACGAACTTTGAGAACGACACCCGCGGCACCACGCTCGACATCGAGCCGCTCCGTTTCCGTGCTCGTGGATCGACCAGCGTCCTTCAGGGACAGGCGATGGACGACTCGTGCGATGTCACCATGGTCAACGCGACAAACTTCAACCCCGCGAGCGACACATACACCATCCGCGTCTACCTCTCGACGAACAACAACATCTCGTCGTCGGATACGCTCCTGGCAACCTGGAACTACTCGGTTGATTTCGCGGCGATGCAAAACTTCAACTTCGTCGTTCCCGCGCCGATCATCCCGATCGATACGCCTCCGGGTGATTACTTCATCGGGATCGAGCTCGATTCGGGCACCGACGCGTGGTCGAGCAACAACGACACGGACACCTGGGACGCGCAGCCGATCACGGTCCTCGAAGCGTTCGCTGATCTCGACGCGACCCTTTGCGATGCGACATCGGGCACCTACTACCAGGGTGAAACGATTAATGTTCTCCACCGCACTTGGAACTACGGCGATCGTCCCGCGGACGACACGCGTCTCGAGTTCCGTGCATCGACGAACACCATCATCTCAACCTTCGACACCTTTATGGAAGAGCGGTTCTACGGCACCGTGAATATCAACGATGATGTGTATGTGAACTCGTTCGTCCAGATCCCTTCAGATCTCTCGCCGGGCACCTACTACATCGGTACGATCGTCGAAACCTCGGACAATGAGTCCTCGACCGCGAACAACTCGATCGCGGACACGAACACGATCACCGTGATCGAGTGTGTCCCCGATCTCACGGGCGATGGTCAGGTCAACTTCTTCGATGTGTCCGCATTCCTCAGCGCGTACAACGCGATGGATCCGATCGCGGACTTCAACAACGATGGGATCTTCAACTTCTTTGATGTGTCCGCATTCCTCAATGCGTACAACGCTGGATGTCCATAATCGTCATCTGAACACTGCGTCACATAGTGCAGCCGGGCCCTTCGGGGCCCGGTTTTTTCGTGTGTAGATGTTGGAAAATGCCCCATAATCAGTACACTACATGACCACGAACACCATTCTTTATATTGAGGACCCCACAACATGATCCGGAATGCCACAGCGCCATACGCGTTGGTCGCCGTCTGCGCATTTGCGTGCAGCGCCCACGCACAGCACACGACCGAGCTCTCGCCCTTGTTCGAAACGAACGCCCCAACCCTGATTTCGATCGATGGTCGACTGGTTGAGTTCAGCCCGCTGCACACAACGACCCACGAGCAGGTCAACGCGATCAGCGTGCGCGGGCGCGTGGGCGATCAGGGTTCGTTCGTGCTCGCGCGCGGTCCGGTCGGGGTCGAGGGCAACGCGTGGATCAACGATCGTGCCTACACGATCCGAGGCACCCACAATGGTGAACTCCGGGTCACTCGCTTCCACCATCACGACCGCGCATGCGCCGGTGCGTTGATCCCCGAAAACGGGAACGCCTCGCCCAACCCGCAGACGCAGGGCTCGTCGTTCGAAACGGCTCGGGGCGGCGATGATCCCTTGAGCACGCGCATCCTCATTGTGTACGACCAGCTCGCGGAGAACGATGTCTCCGATATGCTCGCGTTCGCGGCAGCGATCGTGGAATCCGCGAACACGAGTTACGACAACTCTGATATCAGCACAATGGGCCTCGAGCTCGCGGGGATTCATAAGATCGAGAATCGCCCCGACGGCAACTCGGGCGTGATTCTCCGGCAGCTCACAAACCAGCACGACCTCACTTTCGATTCGATCCATCGGGTGCGGGATGCGCTCGACGCGGACATCGTTGCACACCTGACGGAGCTCAACGATGCGTGCGGACGCGGGTGGCTGAGCCCGAACAACGGCAGCTACATGTTCACCACAACCGATGTTGATTGTGCGTTGGGGAACCTGAGCTTTGCGCACGAGGTCGGGCACAACCAAGGGTGCACGCACGACCCGGACAACGCGGGCGGCGCGTATGTTGAGTACGGGTACGGGCATCGGTGGGACTCAAACCGGTACAGATCCGTCATGGCGTACTCGCCGGGCTCTCGCCTTATGTACTTCTCCAACCCTGATGTCACACACAACGGGTTCCCCACGGGGATCGCGAACCAGCGCGACAACGCGCGTGTGCTCGAGCTCACGCAGAACACCATGGCAAACCATCGCGTGGGCGATGGCACGGGTCCCGATTGCGATCACAACGCGCTCCCCGACGACTATGAGATTGCGCTGGACCCGTCGCTCGACCTCGATCGCAACGGCGAACTCGATGCCTGCCAGATCCTCGCCAACCCTGCGCTCGATTGCGACGCGGACGGCACACTCGATACGCAGCAGGTGCTCCCGCGCGTCGGGCACATCCTCGGGATCGCCACCGAGTTCGGAGGCGGGATTGAACCCGAGTTCAATGCCGACACGCTCCTGCCCGAGGCGAGCGGCGATGTCGTCGTGCGTATCAATGCGAACGGGGATCTGGGCACCACGAACGAATACCTCGCGCTCGTCTTCAATAACGGGGCATACATCCGTGATGTGTTCACGGGTTCTGGTTCCGATTGCGAAGTAACGGGGCTCACGACGAGCTTCATCGTGAGTGACGAACTGTTCAACTCGATGAACGAAGAGGGGATCTCGCTTCGCGTGGTGCCGACGCTCGATGTCGATCTGGGTGTTTGCGCCTATATGCACCTCGATGTATCGTTCGAGTATCACACACCGAACATCGAACTCGATGCGAACGGGGACGGTGTCATCGACTCGTGCGCCTGCCCTGGAGATCTCAACGGCGACGGCGAACTCAACTTCTTTGATGTCGCGGATTACATCGCGGCCTATCAGAGCATGAACCCGGTCGCGGACTTCAACGGCGACGGGCAGTTCAACTTCTTCGATGTCACCCAGTTCATCGTCGCCTTCAATGAGGGATGCCCGTAACAGCCCGGCAGAAACCATTTTCAAACACGAACCGGGCTCGAACGCTCGGTTTTTTCTGTGCCACTCTTCCGATCCGTGGTACGCTTATCTCAGAGAGAGGTACATCATGCAGAATCGCTCAATGATCGTCCCCGCGTGCGCGGGGCTTGCCATCGCCACAACACTTGGATTCGCCGGGGCCGGGCCGGTGATTCATGAATCGGGCTGGTCGCTCGAATCCAACTTCCCGTTCACCAACCCGATGTCCGCGTTGATCAACCCTGACGATGGCTTCATCTATCTGGGAATCCGCTCGGGCGATCTCTATCGCGCTGATTCGATCGGGAACACCGAGGTGCTCCTGCAGACGGACGATATCGCGGGGATCTCGCACGATCCGAGCACTGGGGCGTTGTTCTTTTCGGAAGACTTCCCGGGCAACATCATGCGCGTCGATCTCAACTCCGACGGCACGGCCACCGAGACGACATGGGTCTCCGGGTTCCACTCGGGCGATGATGACCCCGTCGGGATCACGCCTGTTCCATTGGATTACTCGGGCACCCTGCTGACGCCGGGCATGATGGTTTCGACGGATCGTGGCTTCAATGGAGCCAATGATATCTGGACCTGGTCCCCCACGGTTGCCCAGGATGAGATCCAGATCCGCGACGACAACGGCACGCTCATCGACACGGTGGATATTGCTGTTCAGGGCTCAACGATCGCGATGGCTGATCGCGGTGGCGGGATCAAACTCCTCGCGGATGACGCATCGGTTTCCACCCTGAGCACGACGGGTGCAACCTTCACCGAGGCGCAGGGGATCGTGTTCGATACACGCTCGATGGATCTGCTCGTCATCGATGCGGATCACGACGCGGTGTATCGGGTGAGCCCCTCCGGCGAGGCCTCCCTGATGTTCAGCGGACTGGGGATCTCCACCACGAACTGGGGCGGGATCAACATCGACGACGATGGCACAACCCAACGCATCGTGATTTCATCGGTTGATAACGACCGGGTGTATGTGTTCTCCATCACACCGCCGTGTTCGGATGCGGATCTTGCGGGTCCCTTCGGGCAGCTGGATTTCTTCGATGTATCCGCTTTTCTCAGCGCCTACAACGCGCAGGAACCGGAAGCCGACTTCAACAACGACGGTATATTCAACTTCTTTGATGTCTCCGCCTTCCTTTCCGTTTTCAACGCCGGGTGCCCCTGAATACACAACGATCAACTGACACGAAAAAGCCCCGGCCAGCTGGCCGGGGCTTTGTTTTCGTAACGAAGGACGAAAGAAATCAGACAGGGACGCCGAGCAGTTCCATCACGCGGTTGACGATGTCCTGCGCGGTCAGGCCGCACATCTGGAGCATCTCGTCGGGGGTGCGTGCGCTCTTGGGGATGCGTGTGACATGCATCTGCGCGAGTTCGAAGCCGTCGCCGGATTCCATGAGCGCGTCTGCGATAGCGCTGCCGAGTCCGCCGCCGTAGTTGTCCTCGAGCGAGATGACGAACCCGCCGTTCTGCGCGACGATGTCGAGCAGCTTGTCGGAGTCGAAGGGGATCGAGTACATGTCGAGAAGCGTGGCACTCACGCCGGCCTTATCGAGGAGCTCGACCGCCTTGTTGCCCTCGTGGACCATGATGCCCGACGCGGCGAGGACGATATCGCGACCCTGCGCGAGCGTCTCGAAGCCGCCGAGGTTAAAGACATGATCGTCGGAGTAGAGCAGCTCGGTGTCGGCGCGGATGGTCCGCATGTAACACATCGATTCGTACTCGGCCATGACACCCGTGAGTGCGTACGCCGCGTAAGCATCGGCGGGCTGGAGCACATAGCACCCAGGGTTGCCGTGGTGATCGGTCATTGTCGAGAACGAACGGAACCAGGCGACATCGGGGAGCGACATCTGCGAGGGGCCGTCGGACGCGAGGGTGATCCCGGAGTGCGAACCCACGAGCTTGAGGTTCGCGCCTGAGTTCATGCCCATCTCGATCTGGTCGTAGGCGCGGTTCATGAACTTCGCGAAGGTCGAACAGAACGGGATCTTGCCGGCGGCGCTCATGCCGACGCCAACTGAGACCATGTTCTGTTCCGCGATCTTGCATTCCACGAATCGATCAGCGAGCACGGCGTCCTTGGCGAAGGTTTCCGCGAAAGTGGAGTTGCTGACATCCGCGTCGAGGACGACGACATCGGGGTTGATGTGCCCCAGTGCCCGCAGCGCGACGCCGTAGGCCTTGCGTGTCGCGAACTTGCCGGACTGGAGGACATGCTCCATGTCCATGTCGCGCATCGCCTCGCTCAGGGGCGGGAGTTCTGTGTCGTTCTCCGCCTTCGCGGGTGCTTCCGCGGGCGGTTGGATCGTGAACTCATCCGTGCCGGAGAGCGAGCTGGTCAGTTCGATCCGGCGTTCACCGAGCTCGTTGACCGCTTTCTGCAGCGCATCGCCCGTTGCGGGTTTGCCGTGCCAGCCGCCGCCCTGCATCGAAGGTGCGCCCCACCCCTTGACGGTGCGTGCGACAATCGCGACCGGCTTCTGATTCTCGTCGTTGGAGATCGCGATGAACCGATCGAGCGCATCCTTGATCTGATCGGGAGCGTGCCCGTCGATGTCGATAACCTCGAACCCGAACGCCTGGAGCTTGTGCACCATGACCTCGGGGCCCTGCTGACCCGAAACACGATCTGCCTGGCCATAATCGTTGCAGTTGAAGATCGTGCAGACATTTGAGAGCTGATGATCGATGATGAAGTCGAGGGCTTCGAAGACCTGCCCCTCGCGGGATTCGCCGTCACCGACGAGGCAGTACACACGACGATCATTGCCATCGATCCGTGCCGCCTTCGCAACACCCGCGGCCGCACTCAGACCCTGACCGAGCGAGCCGGTCGCTGCGTCGAAGAAGTCAACGCCTTCCATCGGGTTGGGGTGCCCGTCGAGGACGGAGTGCCAATCCCGCAGACCGCTGAGGTCGTCTGTCGTGAGTTTGCGACGATCGCCTTCCTTGCCGACCACCACACCAAGGGTTGCCATCGCGGCGTAGACAGCCGGGACGGCGTGCCCCTCACTGAGGACAAGTCGATCTGAGCTGGGATAGCTCGGGTAATCTGGGCTCCAACGCATTGCGGAGAACATCAACGAGGTGACAATATGCGAGATACTCATCGCGCTGGTCGGGTGACCCGAACCCGATGCGGCCGTCATCTCCAGAGAGAGCCGGCAGAGCTCGATCGCTTGTGCGTGTACCGCTGCTTCATATGACATGAATATGATCCTTCTTCTGATCGCGTCGCGCTTTCCGAGTGCCCAAAAACGAAGAACGCCGCGTCTGGTTTCCTTGATACCCCGACGCCTCGTCACGAGGATCAGGGGGTCCCAGAGCACGGCGTCGCGTACATTCCTAGCTGTGTGGGCACATCCTAGGAGCCCCGCCTGACGCCTGCATACCCAGAGCGTGTGAAAGTGATTCAAATTACGGTGTGGCCCGCCATTTGCAGGCAGGCTATCCACACCTTGATCCAGTCATCCACAAAGCATCCCCACACCATTCACACTGGGAGCCACATCAAGCATCGAGTGGCGGAGGTGGTAGACTGGGTAAACCACAATCCAAGCGATTTTTCCCGACTCGAACCACAAGGTATTGCGATCTGCATCCTCTTTCCACACCATCCCAAAGCCTACGATTCTTTGTCAGATCTATGGTGTTGTACCACCCACACACGCGGACCCAAGCACCGGTTCGCAATGGAGTTGCGCGATGAAAGTCATCTGTGAACGAGCAGCACTGCTCGAAGCCGTCAATCAGGTCTCCAGTGTCGTCGCATCCCGCTCACCGCGCCCGCAGCTTACCTGCATCAAGTTCAGCGCATCCAAGAGCGCCGAAGGCGATGAGCTCGTGCTCTCCGGGACCGACGCGGAGATCGCGCTGACCGTGCGCATCGGACGCGTTGATGTGGTTGAAGAAGGCAGCTCGCTCGTGCTCGCGGACAAGCTCCGTCAGATCGTGTCCGCTGAGGACAACGAGAACACGCTGACGATCGAAACCAACGCCGACATGACGCATATCAAGGGCGAAGACGCGCACTTCACGCTGCACGGGTTCGATCCCAACGATTTCCCGGTGATCGCGGATTACAAGACCCTCGCAGAGGGTTCAGCCGCAGCCTCGCCAGCAAAGACGATGTACTCCACCGACGCTGGGATCCTCGATTCGCTCATCACCCGCACACTGTTCGCAGCCGCACGCGAAAACTCGCGTTATGCGATCAATGGCGTGCTGATGGTCCGCGACGGGAAGAAGCTCGAGATGGTCGCAACAGACGGACGACGCCTCGCAAAGTCTGCCGTCACCATCGCAAGCTCTGGTGAAGCCGCACAGTGCATCATCCCGAGCAAGGCGCTCTCGATGCTGCAGAAGCTGACCGCCGACGAAAACGAACCCGTCCACATCGCGATCACAGACAACCAGGCGGTCTTCGCGTTCGGCGACGAGCCCACGGACTCCCGTGCGGTCCTCACGACCAACCTTGTTGAAGGCACCTTCCCGCCATACGAGGATGTCATCCCGCGCGATCTCGACATCAAGGTCACCTTCAACCGCGACACACTCGCGTCCGCGGTCAAGCGTGCGGCACTCCTGACGAACGAGGAATCCCGAGGTGTCCGCATGGCCTTTACCGGCGGGGATAAGTCCCTGATGCTCTCATCGCGTGCACCCGAGATGGGCGAGGCCACGATCAATGTGGATCTCGCCGATTACGACGGCGCGGACATCGAGATCGGATTCAATCCCGCGTTTATCACCGATGCACTCAAGGTCATCAATGACCCGCAGATCATGATCGAGCTCAAGGCACCCAATAAGCCCGGCTTGTTCAAAGCCGGCGGCGATTTCCTCTATGTCGTGATGCCGGTCAATCTGAGCTGATCTCAAACCGCCCCAGTACCCAATCAGGCCGCGGGTTCGCGTACGCGTTTCGTTTCGTGCGTTTCATCGATGTGTACATGCATCGGGGTTGATCGGGCGTGCGCACCATGCTGGGTGACCCGCAGCTCGTGATCTTCCGGACTCGTACCCGTCTGCGATGCAACGGGTTGCGCCGCGACGCGTCGGTCGTATCGCACAGCCCCCACGGTAAGCACGGGCCCGAGCGAGAGGATCATGATTCCCAGCAGTTGAGGCGTGCCGAGCGTGGAGAGAACCGATGGGTTCGAGACGGTGCACGCGCAGACCAGACCGATCGCGCATGACGCGATCGCGATTCCTCTGAGCAGCCCGCGCCGTATAGAAGGCGGCACGACGCCCGTATGCGGGTCATCTTGGCGATGATCCTCGCGTGTGAACACATCCGAACTGGGTAACAATGATCGTCCCTCACTTTAACTGATGCATCCCTGCATCGGGTACCTATTGTACACCGCTGCAGAAACTGGTGCTCAATCTTGACGAGTCGCCCGAAGCACCTCCGCGACGCGCCAATGATTTGTGCTCAGCGTCCGGCGCTGGTATGGTTTCGGTTCAAAGAGGTTAACTTTGCCCACGCACAAACGAGTTCAAACCCGAACCACCCTCAATGCTGCCCGCTGCGCCCTCATCGCGGGAACACTCCTCGCGGGCGTCCCGACCACCACCCTCCACGCACAAAGCGATCCCACGGGCGATGTGGATGTCGCCCCGGACGATCTGGGGCTCTACGAGAACCGGGTCATCGCTGAGGTGTATATCCGTCCGGCAGAAATCGACGGCGAGGCCTCTCCCCTGAGCGACAGCGCCCGCCAGCAGGCCATCAATAACACCCGATCTCAGCCGGGCATCGTGTTCGATGCCGACCTGATCCGCGATGACATCCGTCGATTGAACCGACTCGGCACCTTCTCTCGCGTTGAGGTTTATGCCGGCGTCAACGACGACGGCTCCGTCACCCTCGTGTTCGAGGTCCTTGAGCGACGCGTCGTTGCGGATGTCCAGGTCGCTGGGAACGAGCAGATCAACGACGCGCAGATCGCCGCGGTTGTCGATGTTGTGACGGGCACCCCGATCGACCGATTCCAGATCGATCGATCCGCTCGACGCATCGAGGAGTTGTACCGCCAGAAGGGATACTACTACGCACGCGTCTCGGTCGACGAGGACGAGCTCCGCGACACCGGGCTCGTGCTGTTCCGAATCCTTGAGGGCGATCGGCTCAAAGTCACCGGCATCCGGTTCACCGGCAATGAGTCGTTCTCCGACAAGCAGCTGCGACGCGAGCTCGAAACCAAGGTCGCCACCTTCTTCAGCAAGGGCCAGCTCGACGACGACAAACTCGATACGGATATCGCAAACCTGATCGAGTTCTACCGCGATCGCGGGTATCTCGACATCCGCGCGGACCGGCTGGTCCAGCCCGCACCGAACGGACGCGAATCGATCGTGACCTACATCATCGAGGAGGGGCAGCTGTACACCCTCCGCTCGGTGCAGATCCAGATCGAATCGGAAGACGGGCAGCAACCTGTATTCGATCAGAAGCAGATCGCCGGGCTCATCAGCATCAAAGCCGGGGATGTGTACTCTGTCCGCGAACTCGAAAAATCGATCGAGACCGTACGCAACGCGTATGGGCAGATGGGGTATGTCGACGCGGCCGACTCGCGAGCGAACAACATCTTCCGCGTCGAGAAACGCGATCCAAATGAGCCCGTCGTCGATCTGATCTTCGCGATCAGCGAGGGCCCGCGCTATCGCGTGGGCGAGGTCATCAT
>DDGE01000059.1:31464-35450 GCA_002337545.1 Phycisphaerales bacterium UBA1910
CGCTCAAAGATCCGTCTCCGCCGATTGCGACTCTTCAATGATCGCACGGGTGCCAAGATCACCCCACAGGAGCCCGGCGTGGAGTTCTTCTCCGAGGTCTGGGACGACGAGTACCTCCCGCGTGCCCGCAGACTCAGGTCCACCGAAACGCAGCAGGACCCCCGCACCAAACTGACCCTGAGCAGGGAAGAGGGCACCTATCGCGATGTGCTCATCGAGATCGAAGAAACCAACACCGGGTCGTTCGACATCGGCGGCGCTGTTTCCTCCGACTCGGGTGTCATCGGACGCATCGCCCTGACCCAACGCAACTTCGATATCCGGGACACACCCGATTCACCCGGTGAGTTCCTCTCCGGGCGAGCGTTCCGAGGCGGCGGCCAAACCTTCCAGATCGAACTCCTCCCCGGGAACCGGGTGCAGACCTACTCAATCGGACTCACCGAGCCCTACCTGCTCGAAAGCAAATACTCCGGCTCCGTCAATCTGTTCTATCGCAACCGCGACTTCGATGAGTTCGACGAGAAGCGCACCGGCGCACGCATCGGGCTCGGACGCCGATTCGGCACGCGTTGGAACGGCAACCTGACCTTCCGCGCAGAAGAAGTCGAACTCTCCGACATCGAAGCCGATCGCCCGATGGATGTCTTCCGCGTCGCGGATGCCAATCTGCTCATGGGCACAGAGGTTTCGCTCAATCGAACAACACTCGACTCGCTGACCCGCCCGACGAAGGGCGCACGGACGAATGTCTCCGTCGAGCAGGTCTTCGGTGACTTCGAGTTCACCAAGATGGACCTCTCACACTCCGTCTTTATCCCCATCCGTGAAGACTATCTCGGACGATCCACCGTCCTCAACCTTCGTGGCCGGATCGGCTACATCCCGCAGGACCGAGCCGACACCCCAACCTATGAACGCTTCTATATGGGTGGGCAGTCATTCCGCGGTTTCAACTTCCGCACCGTTTCGCCCAAGGGCATCCGAAACGACAACGGGATGCAGTCGGACGACCCGATCGGCGGCAACTGGCTCTTCTTCCTCGGTGCCGAAATCGAGCAGCCCTTCTACGAGGACATGCTCTCTGTTGTGTTCTTCGTCGACTCGGGCACGGTCACCTTCGATCCCGGATTCGACGATTGGCGCGTCTCTGCGGGGTTCGGTTTCCGCTTCTACATCCCCCAGCTGAGCCCCGCGCCCCTCGCGCTGGACTTTGGATTCCCGATCACGAAGGAAGACCTCGACGAGAGTCGCCTGTTCACCTTCTCGATCGACCTGCCTTTCAACTAAATCCGACATAATCCACCACAGTTCCACAAACAAACGACGGTACGCTGTCAACATGCGCATCGGGTGACGGTATACCATGTGGGAGCCGGCACACACGAATACCGAACGAACGCATCGGAGGAATATCATGCTTAGCACATCCGGACGAACGCTGCACCCCTTGATCCCCACGCTGCTTGTGCTCATCGCAGCGCTCGCGTGGCAAGCGGGCGCAAACAGCGCCAGCAACGAGCGCCCGCCCGCACAGCCGACAGCGGTCGCGACGGTCGATATTGTCACGATCTTCGATTCACTCACAGAACTCAAGGACCTCGAATCAAAGCTTGAGCAGAGCCGCACCACCTCCCAGAACGCGCTCGAAGAGGTCAACAACCGACTCAAGACCATCAGTGCCGATCTCGAAGCGATGACGCGGGGCACCCAGGAACACAAAGAAAAGGTCCGCGAGGCCATGGAACTCCAGGCGGTCTACAAGGCCCGCTCCGAGGCGCTCAATCAGATCCTCTCGATCGAGCGTGGCTCGATGACACGCGATCTCTACAACAAGGTCTCGGACGCCATCAAGCGTATCTCCGACCGCGAGGGGTATGACATCGTCCTCTTCGACGACTCGACCTTCGTCGTCCCTGAGAATGCCGCCTATCAGGATGTGTACCGTGCGATCGTGACGCGTTCATTGATGTACCGCCACGACGGCGTCGATATCACCGATCAGGTCGTATCGCTCATGAACTCCGAGTACACACCCTGATCGCGTGCTCAAGGAACCACCGACGATGACGCAGACCACCACGCCCGAGCAACAGCAGACACCACAGGTGCGCGCTGAAGAACTTGCGCAGATCGTCCAAGGCGAACTCGTTGGCAACCCCGATATCATCCTCTCAACCCTCGCACCCATCGAGGCCGGGGGTCCGGGAGCGCTCACCTTCATCCGCGCACAGAACTTCGCCAAACACTGGGCGGATTCCGACTGCGTCGCGGCACTCGTCACCAAGGGCGTCGAAGTCCCGGATCACAACCCCGACGAACGGGCCCTGATCATCGTCGATGACGCCGACATCGCCGTCGTTCGCATCCTGGAGATGATCGACCCGGGTGTCGCGCACCCCGAAGCGGGTGTCCACGCCACAGCGCAGATCCATCCCGATGCTGAGATCGATCCCAGCGCCAAAGTCGGCCCCGGATGCGTCATCATGAAGGGCGCACACATCGGCGCAAACACCGTGCTGATGGCCAACGCGTACATCGGAGGCGGATCACATGTCGGCTCAGAGTGCCTCATCCACCCGGGTGTGGTCGTCGGCGATCGGTGCGTGATGGGTAATAACTGCATCGTATTCGCGAACACCGTCATCGGAGCGGACGGCTTCGGATACCTGCCGGGCGATGAGACACGCGGCGCAATCAAGGTCCCGCAGATCGGGTCCGTCGAGATCGGAGACGATGTCGAGATCGGCGCGTGCTCCACGATCGATCGTGCGAAGTTCGGCGTCACCAAGATCGGCAACCGCACCAAAATAGATAACCAGGTCCATGTCGGGCACAACTGCATCGTCGGCGATGATGTCCTCCTTTGTGGGCGAACCACGCTCGGCGGTTCCGCGACCATCGGCGATCGAACCATGGTCGGCGGCGCGGTCGTCATCAACGATCAGGCTCGTGTCGGGAAAGATGTAAAAATCGCAGGCGGCGCCATCGTGCTCGACGAAATCAAAGACAAGCAGACCGTCCTCGGCGTCCCCGCGATGCCCGCACGCGTCGCGCTCGCAAATGTTGCCGCACAACGAAACCTCGCGAGCTTCTGCCGCAAGGTTGAGAAATCCCTCAAGAAACTCGATCCTGATTTTAAGCCGCCCAGCGCCTGATCGGCACATAGACTCGCTTGTGCAGCGCATCACACTGAACCAATCCACACAACCCATCTCCGGGATCGGGCTCTTCTCCGCCCAGCCCGCGACGATCACGATCGAGCCGAACGAATCGGCGACTGGAATCGTCTTCGCGTTCAACGACCAGCAGATCCCGGCACACATCGGATCGCTCTCAACACGACCCGCACACCCAGTGTTCGCGCAGATGAAACCCCGCTGCACCAGCGTCGGCAACAACACCCACACCATCGCCACGATCGAGCACATCCTCTCGGCGCTCGCAGGGCTCGGTGTCACGGACGCGATCATCCGGGTTCAATCCGACTCAGCTCACGCGGAAATCCCCATCCTCGACGGATCCTCCATGCCCTTCGTCGATGCGATCCTCGACGCGGGAACACAACAACTCGATTCCACAATCGAACCGTTACGAGTTCGGGAAACGATCGAGGTACGCGACGCAGACGCCCTGATCAGCATCGAACCCAGCGAGACCCCCAGCTACACCTACCACATCGATTACCCGGACTCACCGATCGGCATGTCGAGTGTCACCTGGTATGGCGATCGAGATGAGTACATCTCGTCTGTCGCACCAGCGCGGACATTCTCGCTCGAGCACGAGGCGAATCAGATGCAGAGCCTCGGGCTCTTCACCCACCTGACACCCGAGGACATGCTGGTCATCGGTGACGACGGGCCGATCGACAACGACTTCAGGATCGACGAGGAATGCGCCCGCCATAAGCTCCTCGATCTCATCGGCGACCTCGCGATGGTTGGCGCACCGATCGTCGCGAAGATCAGCGCGAACCGATCGGG
>DDGE01000059.1:35650-44383 GCA_002337545.1 Phycisphaerales bacterium UBA1910
AACGATCGTCCGCGGCGTAAACCCCGCAGATGAACCACCCCCGCAGCGTCCGATGTCCGCGTGCATCTCGCTGCGCTGGGTTTCACGCGAAGGGGAGGCGCACCATGCGCACACAATCCATTCTCGTTTCGTTCCTGTCCATTCTCACGATCACGCTGATCATCGGGTGTGCCGATCTTCAGGGCGCGATCGCACAAACCAGCGCCTGGCGAGACGAGGCCCACACGGTCAAGGACTCGCTGAGTGAGCAGATCCGATCGATGGAGTCCGAACTTGCATCGCTCGAAACCGGTTCACCCAGCGCAATCCAACTCACAACGGACCTGAAGATCGCCCGTGCGAAACAATCAACGCTCGAGGCCGCGATCGCGCAGGCGGATCTGGTGATCCAGGAAGCCAGCGAACCCACGGACTCGATCACCACGATGGCACGCGGCGTCTCCTCGTGGGTGCCCGCGCCGGTCCAGGGCCCGCTCATCCTTGGCGCGGCGCTCATCGCGACCCTCGCGCGTTCACGCCAGCTCAAGGAATCGAGCAAGTCCATCGTCAACTCAATCGCGCATGTGCTTGAACGCGACGAGCAGTTCCGCTCTATCTTCGAATCGCACGCGGACACGATACGATCCATCCAAACACCAAGCGCCCGCAGGATCGTCGATCAAACCCAGTTGAAGCGCGGCTCACGACCGATTATTGAGTAACGGGGATGGTCTCGACCGCGACATCGACCCACTGATCGCGCATGCGGATCGCGATCAGGCGCGCCATGCGACCGTCGCCGAGCTCCAGCGCCCCGGGTCCGAGGTGGACCCGATCCGGCAACAAGTCGCCACCGCCGAGGAGCGAAACAACCCACGACGGGATGCCCGTTGTCCCGATCCTGATCGATCGGGCGTCGGCCCATAGGTCCCCCTGCTCGTCGAGCTCGAGGGTGACCCTCGCGCTCACGATCGATGTGGCCGAGTTGTGCCGGACTCGCGCACCGATCGTGATCCCGTCCTCTTCGAATCGCATCAGCATCCGCTCAACCCGATCGTCCCAGGCGTCCGCGCCCATGTGCGTTTCGATGGTGTCACGCAAACGCACCATGATCCACGCGTTCGCTTGCTCATCGCTGATTTTCGCGTTCCACCTCGGCTCATCCTGCGACCGGACCGCGGTGAGCTGTGTCGTGATCGCGTTCTCGATCCGTTCCGCGCGTTCGATAACCCCGGCGTCGTCTGCGCGTTGGGTGTCGAGCTCCATCCACCATCGCGGGGTGTTATCCAACCCTGAAAGCTTCACGATCACCACGACACCCAGCACGAAAACAATCGCAATCAACGCGATAGCAGCATGCACGAAGTACGCATGGACAAGATCAACAGATGAACGCTTTGACCTGGGCACGGGCAGACTGTACCACACTCGGATACACAAAATGAAAAACCGGCCCGACGAATCGGACCGGCTTGGTATCACTTGCGTGCTCTTCCCTATACAGGGCTGGGGGAAACACCCAAGAACAAGGTATCGTTTAACGCTTCGAGAACTGGAAGCGAGCGCGAGCACCGGGCTGACCGTACTTCTTGCGTTCGACCTTACGCGCGTCACGGGTGAGGAACCCTGCGTCGCGGAGTGCCGGTTCGAAGTTCGGATCGTAGTTGACGAGGGCACGCGCAACGCCGAGGCGGATCGCCTGGGCCTGACCCATGTACCCGCCGCCGTGGGCGCGGACGAAGATATCAAGCTTGCCTTCCGTGTCCGTGACCTTGAGGGGCGCGATCGCGTCGTTCTGGTCGCGGATCTCGGAGAAGTATTCTTCAACCGTCTTGAACTGCTTGCGGCTGATCTGAATCTTCAAACCGCCGTTGCCCGAGTCCTTGGCCGGACGGAGACGAACGCGTGCGACCGCGGTCTTGCGACGACCGACGCCCCACCACCAGCCGTGCTTGTCGGCGGGCTTGGGATCGGGGAGCACGCGGGTCTGCTGCTCGGCTTCGGGTGCGGCCGCGACGGAGTCGCCGGCCATGTCGGGGTTGGTGATGGTGGTTTCGTAACCTGCCATATGTATTGGTACCTTTCATGGGCTGCCCGCATCCACGCTGCCGATCACTCGTCGACGCGCTTTGGGCAGATTGTGTTCGTTCTTAGTAGAGGTCGATCGCGTTCACGCCAGCGTGGGGGTGATCGGTTCCCTCGTACACCTTGAGCTTCTTGAGCATCTGACGACCAAGGCGGCTCTTGGGAAGCATGCGGCGGACCGCGTCTTCGATCAGCAGCTCGGGCTTGCGCTCACGCAAGTGGCCGTAGGTCTCGGTCTTCTGTCCGCCGGGGAACCCGGAGTAGGTCTGACGCATCTTCTGCTCAGCCTTGCGGCCGGAGAGCTTGATCTTGCTCGCATTGGTGACGATGACGAAATCGCCGCAGTCAACATGCGGGGTGTACTCGGGGCGGTGCTTGCCCATGAGGACAACCGCGATATCGCTCGCGAGACGACCCAGGACCTGGTCCGTCGCGTCCACGGTGCGCCATTGCTTGGTGACTTCACCGTTCTTCGCCATGAATGTCTGACGACGCAGGTGGGTGTGCTTCTTGGTCGATCCCATGATCAAACTCCTTGCTTCCGTAATATGGCTCCCGATTCGATGATCGGGGCTGATCCAACGACTCGACGCGGGGGGACACACAGGGTGCCGACAACGCCGGGCGTGCTTGGTACGCTGCCTACCGGGCAGGGCGGGCGACAGATCGAGATCTGATCGCATGCTTGTCGAAACGATGGCCGCGGCAAACCACGGCGGAGAAGTAAATTAGACCCCCCACCCCATCAGGTCAACCCGCACAAACCTCAAGTTCTGAGGATCGGCAACCCGAACCCGATCAACCCCAATACACTGGGGTGAGGAAACTTGCCCGATCAGCCGATGAATCGGGACCCCAACGCATGACGCGAACCCCATCCGAGCCCTCTATGAGCGACAACGAACACAAAAATCAACCAAACACCAACGGCACGGATGGGACGCACGACGCGGACACCGATGCCCCACTCGAGCCCGCAAAGCTCGATCATTGGTCTCCCGTCACCGAAGCGATGCGTTCACAAGGCGATCCACGCGTTACCAAGCGGGGCAACCCGCTGGACCCGCCGGACAAGGGCAGCTCGATGTCGCGGATGCTCGCCATCGTCGCGATGATCTTCGTCGTCGCCTTTGTCGTCCTTTGGCAGAACACGCCCGACCCGACCAAGCAGGCGATCTTCTACGGCAAGACGACCCCCGATGAAGCCAGAGCCCCACAACCCGATGAGCCCGCACCGGGAAACTTCGGGCAGGTCGATCTCATGGGACGCCTGTTCCTGCGCGGCCTGAATCTGTTCGGGCAGCATGACATCATGTCGCAAATCGAAGCGCCCGGGATGGACTTTATCGAAGAAGACCGGGTCCGCATCGTCATGATCAGCGCCGAGTTCGAGGACACCGAGGCCGCCCTGCAACGCCTCGAATCGCTCCGGCTGGAACTCCTCGGGTTCGATGAATCAGATGACCCCGACGAGATCGCCCTGAGCACCAACGACCTGGTCCTGCAAGAAATCAATATCCTCCGCACACTCTACACCGATGGTGCCGATGCGCTCAGCGCTGATCAGGCGCAGCAGCTCAAAGACCGGTACGGGTACATCGGGCATGTGGCCCTGACCCACGGACTCCCGAGCACGGATGAGACACGGGAGAAACTCACAAACGGATTCACGACACTGCTGCTCTTCCTTGCGTTGGTCGGGTTGATCGTCGTGCTGGGTCCGCTGCTCGGGCTTGTGCTTCTTATTCTGGGGATCGTGCAGTTCTCAACAGGGAAGTTGCGGATGCGAGCCCGAGTCCCAGCGCCGGGCGGCAGTGTGTACCTCGAGACCTATGTGCTGTTCGTCTTTGGGTTCATCATCATGGCCGTCTCAACCTTCCTGATCCAGAACTCCAAATACCCCGAGTTCGCGGCCTTCTCACTGCTCGCTCAGTGGCTCTTGCTGGGCACGATCTTCTGGGCGCTCGTCCGCAAAACCCGATTCCACGATTGGAAACAGTCCATCGGTTGGAACACCGGCGAGGGTGTCTTGAAAGAAATCGGGTGCGGTGTCCTCGCGTACATCGCGTCGTTGCCTGTGTACATCATGGGTGTCATCGTCACGATGATCCTGCTCATTCTCAAAGAGATGATCCAGACGCAATCCAACGGCGGCGTTGTGCCCGATCCGGAACCCGTCTCCAACCCCATCTTCGAGATGATCGCGCAGGGTGATCTGTTCATCATCCTGTTCCTGTTCGTCCTCGCGACGACATGGGCGCCGATTGTCGAAGAATCCATTTTCCGCGGCGCGCTCCATCGACACTTCCGCGCCCGCCTCCATTGGATCCCCACAGGGATCGTGACGGCGTTCCTCTTCGCGTTCATGCACGATTACGGGCCGCTGATGGTGGCTCCGCTTATCGCGCTGGGGTTCATGTTCTCGTTCATGCGTGAGTGGCGCGGGTCACTCATCGCGCCCGTCACAGCGCATTTCATGCACAATTTCTCGTTGATGTCGTTCATGATCATCCTGGTGCAGCTGATCAAGGACCCGGTGGGGTGAGGCGACTGTTGGCAATCCGCCAGAGGCGGACCTTCGGTAGGCAATAGGCACGAGATGCTATTGCATCCTCCCCCAGTGATCCGGGGGAGGTGGGAGCTCCCCGTGAATCAGTTGCGGGGTGCCCGTACTCGCCGTTTTCGGCGCAGTGCGGCATATGCCTGAAACGATCTGAGCTGTATGAGCGTGGTATGCCCTCCCCGCGTCCCGCGGGGAGGTGCCGAGTCTTCGAGGCGGAGAGGTCTTGAGGATCGAACGGCACATAAAGACCCCTCCGATCCGCCTGCGGCGGACCACCTCCCCGCGGGGGCGCGGGGAGGGACAAAGACTCACCTTCGATTGATATCACGCCGTCGCGGTATTGAGCTTGGTCTGCTTGTCGTCCGATTCCCGAGTCATCCGCAGGAGCGCGCTCGCGGAGACCTTGGAGATCACGATCAGCAGCACGATGATCGCGACGATGCCGGCGACGATGAGCCAGCGGGGCTTGTCGATGCCACCGTTCCAGCCGGTGAAGCTCTGCCCGATCATGACGGCGGCGAGCGTGCGGGGGAACATGCCCATGAGTGTGCCGAGGAAGAACACCCCACGCCGCACGCCCAGCGACGCGAACAGCAGGTTCGTCAGCGCGAACGGCGAGCTGGGCGAGATCCGCACGAGCGTGACGATCAGCAGGGCCCGCCCGGTGCTGGCACGCAGCAGGGCGTCGCGGAGCATCTTGGTCTTTGGCTTGCTGACGAGCTCCTGCTCGACGCGGGAGCGGGCGATTTTGGACACCACCTCGTAGCCAACCAGCGATGCGCCGCCGAAGCCCAGCAGGGCGAGCAGCGTGCCCATCGGGATACCGAAGGCGTAGCCGGCGAGCAGCGCCTGCGAAACGGTGGGCAGACACCCGAAGCCGGCGAGGATCACGAACCCGGCCAGGTAGATCGACATGCCCGTCGCCAGGTGCAGCGTGCTCGAGCCGTCGCCAACGAGCAGCACCCGCAGGGGCTCCATATTCAGCACGAGTAGGACGCCCGCGAAGGAGGGCAAGGTGGACCAGGCGACGCCGAGGATGGCGGCCGGGCCAAGACGGCGGAGCATCGCGCACCCGCCGAGCACACGCTCGCGCCCCAGGCGTGAGACGAAGCCGACGGCGAAGAGGCCCGACGCGAACAGGCACGCGCTCCAGGCGACCCAGTTGTTCGGGGTGCTCAGGATGTAGGCGTTGATCCACTCGCGGGTGGGCTCGCTGACGGTCGGGATCAGGAACGGGATCGAGAAGAGGACCCCGACAAAGAG
Organism: Phycisphaerales bacterium UBA1910; assembly: GCA_002337545.1. GTDB lineage: Bacteria > Planctomycetota > Phycisphaerae > Phycisphaerales > UBA1924 > UBA1924. Next base: position 41,541 of record DDGE01000059.1, read on the forward strand.
AACGCCCCAGTGCAACGCTTGTGCACCGAGGCGGGTTCGTGCAGATCGTTCGCTGGCGTGGGCGCTGGCGCCGACCATGACGCACGCAGCGGCCCCGAAGAGCGAGTTGGATTCCTTGCCGCACTCGCTGCAGCAACAGTCGACGCTGCCGTCACACGCCGAAGCTTCCTCTTCCTTGGGCGGGTAGAGGTCGAGGTTCACGGTCCGCGAAGGGCGGACGGTGTCCTTCTGCAACTGAGACTCGTTTTCAATTGCGGCTGACATCGATGGATGGTAGCCCCCTCAGAGGCAGTTTCCAGCCCTGCTTGTCCCTCCCAGCGATCCGCCTCTGGCGGACGAGGGAGGTGGGTCCGCCGCAGGCGGAGTCGGAGGGGTCTTCTGAAACTCGCAAGATGCCCAAGACCCCTCCGCCTCGGAGACTCGGCACCTCCCCGCGAGGGCGCGGGGAGGGTCAAGAGTTGGATTAGTACTTCTCGGGTGGATCGGCGGGCGGATGTGGCTCATCGTCGGGGATCTCGCCGCGCCTCATGGCCTGTTCAATCGCGTTGTTGGCCAGCTTGCCCAGTCCGAGCAGGATCACGACTGCGAGGACGATCCCGCCGATGATCAGCCATTTGGGCTTTTCGACCTGGTCCCATGTCTCTGCTTGGGCCCCGATCCAGACGGCTGCGAAGGTCCGCGGCGCCATCCCCACGATCGTCGCGATCATGAACGGGATGAACTTCACGCCCGACACGCTCATCGCGTAGTTCGTCAGCGCGAACGGCGAGTTTGGGGGCACACGCAAGAGCGTCAGGATGCACAGCGCCCGCATGAACCCGTGCCGAATGAACGCGTCGCGGATGATCTCGACCTTCTTGTGCTTGTGGATCTCGGACTCGATCCGCTCGCGTGCGACGAACCTCGCCACGAAGTATCCGATGATCGATGCGCCCGTGAACCCGAGCATCGCCGCGGGGAATCCCCACGCGATCCCGAACGCGAAGCCCGCGAGGATGGCCTGCGAAACCGTCGGCAGGAGCCCGAGCCCGGCGGTGACGATGAAGATCGCTACATAGACCATGACACCCTGCATTAGGGGCAGCCCGGGTTCTTCCTCCGTCCCGATGAGGAGTTTCTGTGCCGGCCTCATATTGAAGAGCAGGGTGATCCCCGCGATCGCGGGCAGGATCCCCCACGCGATCCCGAGCCACGCGGCGGGTCCGAGGCGTTTGATGATATCGCCGATGGACTCATCGCTGTTTGAATCGGTTTCAGGAGGGGTAGGTGCTTCGCTCATAGGGCGATGATAGGGGAGCGGGGTGTTTACCGCTTCTTCTTCATGCGGGATGTGACGATCGACACGACGATGACCACCACGGCGCAGACGAGCAGACCTGAGAGTATGAACAACTATACGAAGGGTGGCCCGATGGAACCCGCAGGGTTCCTTCGGGAGCGAGTACCGACGAACTGCGTACCCGAAGGAGCGGAAGACCGCTCCATCGGGCCACCCGCCAGTCAGATTAGTCTTCGTGTTCGAGGGGTACAGCGATGTACCCGTGGTGCTCGGCGACGACTTTGACTTGTTCTTCGACATCAGGCGACAGCGATTTTACTATTGCCGACTTTGTGCTGTAGTCTACCTCAACGCTCGTTACACTATCTATTTTCATCAGGTCTGTCCTCAGCGCGATAGCACACGCCTCACAGGACATCCCTTTGATATCGAACACAGCAGTTGATCTCGCCGCGATACCCGAGATAGGTTTATTCTGTTCATTCCCATAGAGCGTTTCTGCAACCACAGAGGCATACTGCGGAAAAAGCACAAACGATGCGACGAAGGCTGTTGACACCCAGAGCATTACCTGCGGGAATACTGCGTGGTGTTTCGACCCTGATGCGCATGTATCATCGCTACAAACACCATTCTTACATGGCGAGGATCGGAAATACACCTGCCAGAATGAGATTGTGAGAAGCAGCACTGATACCACCACCAGCAGAGGACGCCAACGTTCGAAGAACGCGCTCAAACCTGCCGCTGACGCTCCAAACCCGAGCAGCAGCAACGGCAGCCAACAGCACGCTGATGATGCAACAGCGGTAATCACCGCACTGAATATCGATAACATGCTCGATCTGCCGGGGGCATTCGCTGTTTGGCGGCTCATGATTGCTGACCCGCTTCCTTCAGGGCGTTGATAAGCATTTCCCGCGGGGGTAATCCGTGTGCGCCGTTGAATACTCGGCAACCGAACGAATAATCCTCACCAGACCGTTTCTCGGGATCAACATCCACACCCTCGATCTGAATGGTTGGTGATCCGTACATTTGCTCACGCACGGCATCCTCCGGCGTCGACACTTCGACCCGCTCGGTGTTCGCTTGAATTCCAAGATCCGCGGCGACCTCTCGCACGAGAGACTCGGCCGGTTCCGCGTTCGGGCAGCCCTCGAAATACACGATCCGTACATTCATGACAAGCTCCTTTTTAACTTCGCTTGAGCATCGACGACAACGCTTTCATTGCTGCGTCGAAGCGGTCATCCGCTTCGGGCGCGCCGCACTGCGTCAAACAGAGACGGAGTTCCTGCTCGACGATCTGAACGGTGACCCTGTTAAGTGCGGCTTTCACGGCCGCGATCTGGGTGAGCAACTCGTCTGCACAGCGCCGCTGCTCGACCATGCGCTTTATGGAGCCCACATGACCCTCGGCACGACTCAGGGCATTGACGAGCAAGCGGGCTTCCTCGTCATCGAGGTATGATTTCTGATTGATTTGCTGAGATTCCATACTTAGACAACATCCCCCCGGGGGGGATTATTTCGCTGGATTACACTATTGGTCATTTTCGTG
>DDGE01000027.1:0-412 GCA_002337545.1 Phycisphaerales bacterium UBA1910
GGCGACCTCGTCGATCTCGCTGTCGAAGAGAAGATCGTCCAGAAATCCGGTGCCTGGTACTCTTACGGCGATGTCCGCCTCGGGCAGGGGCGCGAGAAGGCCAAGGAGTTCCTCGCGGAGAATCAGGAGCTCTTCGAAGAGATCAAGGAACAGATCCTCGATAACCGACTCCCCGGACGCAACAAGGCAGAAGTCGCCGTGGAAGTTGAAGAGATTGAGGACGATCAGCCGGAGTTCGCCGAGGCCTAATCGCGCGTGATGCCCCGTTGGGGCCGCTCCCCGCTTGCCAAATCGGGTTGGGAGGCCAATGATCTCCCTCCCCACGCGGATGTGGCGGAATTGGTAGACGCGCTTGGTTCAGGTCCAAGTGGGAGTTAAATCCCGTGGAGGTTCGAGTCCTCTCATCCGCATT
>DDGE01000027.1:669-10620 GCA_002337545.1 Phycisphaerales bacterium UBA1910
CGGATACACCATCATTGAACTCATGGTGGTGATTGGTGTGATTCTTCTTTTGATTGGTCTGGTCCTTCCCGCATTCGGAGGCGCATTCTCAACCGCCAAGCTCTCGCGCGAGATGGTTCGGCTACGCGACAATAGCTTCATGATCTCGATGTACACTCAGGACCATCGGGATGTGTATCCACTCGCAAACATTGGGCGAGGTCCTCGCTCAACAGCAGTTCGCTGGGGCATGCCGATGATCGCGGGTGGGTATGTCGATGAAATCACACAGATCGATGATCGCTCGGATGTCGAGGGGAACGGTTTTTCGATCTACATGTCCGCGGCCATGGTATACGACTGGCAACTCATGCGTCCGGGCTTCACGGTCCCGTACGAAGAAGCGGTGCCCAGTGCGGTGCGGTCATCATCAGTCACATTCCCCTCGCTGAAAGCGCTGCTGTACCGGGCGGAGAATAGGCCGCTCGACAAGATGAGCGGGCGTCCACTGCCAAGTGATTACTACGGATTTTGCTGCGTAGAACTCTGGGAGTTCCCGGTTGTGAACGCGGATTCTTCTGTCATCAAAGGGCATTGGCAGTTCTTCAACGGAGGTAGACCGCTGTACGAGGAAAATCTCATCGGTACTCCAGTGATGGCAACATGGTTCGGTGTAAAGGGCCAAGATCGATAATCATGACAGGGAGGCATGTTAATGATGAACCTTGATCAAAAAGTTCGCGTCGCAGCGATGCTGTGAGTGGTTGGGGCAGTATTGGTTCAGGACGGGCCCCCGCAGACTAGGTGTGTAAGTATGTTCACGACCTCATCCCACCACTTGGCGGATGGTCAGCGTGTGGCGCAGCCACGACTGAGATGACGATTTGTGAAACAAGTTCGGTTTCGGCCACAGCAGAGAATGGTGGAATGAAGGAGCAGTGGGGATTTCGACCTGTTCAGTGAAAGGTATTTGGTATTGGGCCAAATCTCAAGGTTCAAACTTGCCTTGGGGGGTTGCGAAGGTGGAGTTGGATGATCGCTAGATTCATACATGCCGAAAGAAACACAATTGCTCTTTTGCTACTGTTCGCAGTATGTAGCATTTCCTCGGCCCAGAGTAAAGGGTTGGAGAGTGGCAGGCAGGAATTTCTTGACCAAATTCAAGAGTATCTGCCAGATTGGTCGGGAGGTATCATTGTTACATACGAGACCTCCGGGAATGCAGCAAGCATCAGGACAGCGGGTTACGATGCCATCAACAATGCTTGGTTTCTCGCATCCCATTCGGGCTGCGCCGGACGAGCGATAGATGGCTGGCATTATCGTGCAGGTGCTGATGATAAAGAGCTGGCGGACATGGCCCCATACTTTGGGGAGTTGATCAGCATCGCTGAAGAGATACCTTGGTGTTTTCTCATCGCTATGCGTGACAATCCCGAGATGGTCGTCGATGCGGAACTTATGGATGATGGTGTTTGGAGTGTTCTGTACCACGCGATCGATCCAGCTCAGATTCAGCCGGATCGAGCTCCATGGCAACTCAAGGTAGATGCAAGAACTGGGCATGTCTTGAGCAATCAAGGGACGGATCCGAACTCTTCTCCAGCAGTTGAGTTTGATTGGGAGGGCACGCCGCTGGGTCTTCGTGTCAAATCCAGAACACCGTTTACTCGTGTCAGGACTCGGCTTGACATGAACGCCAATGAAGATGAGTTTTTGCCAGAACGAGTGTTTCAGCGTATGAAGGAGCACAAGATCCGGGTCGATCAGAAGCTCAGCGCCCTCAGCAGCGGATATGTCCAGAACGAAAGCGGAGAGTGGGTTGCGGATGATTCTACGGAAGTGGTCCAGCCGTACAACGATCTGGTCACTCGGCGGTTCCGTGTGCCTTTGCTGATAGCAGGAGGGCTCGTCATCCTAATCGGTGTTGTTCAAGTGTACCGCAGAGGGCGGGCGGCATGAGTGTGTTGTCGTTCGTTCGCACTGTTCTCCGAGTAGTTGTAGGAATCGTTGGTGTACTCGTGCTGGTCATGGGTCTGATAAAAGCCACCGATCCGAGCACTTTCCGGTCTGCGATCGAGTCGCACGAGTTGCTCCCAGTGTGGTCCATCGAGTTCGTCGCTTGGGGTGTCGCTATCAGCGAAGTCACGCTCAGTGCTGGTGTCGTATTTGCTGTCACGACCTCTGCGCGGGCATCGGCACTGGGGTCGCTGGGCCTGTCCATGTTTCTGCTTGCCATGACCGTCTACGCCGCCGCGTTGTGGGTGGATCCGCCGCCCGCACCAGTATCCTGAGGGTGCATGCCAAATGCACCCGTGGTGGACTCCTGGCAACCGATCACGATGAGATACGGCACACTTACCGCACTCGCGGCCATCTGCACTCTGGCCCTATTGTTCAAGCAAAGTTCAGGAGAGAGAACAGCATTGGTGAGTACATGAAAAACCGCCCGAGCACAACGCCCGGGCGGTCCATGGATTCACATCAGAGGTTTGCGATCACTCAGTGTCAGTGGGGACGCTGGTGAAGCTACTGAACTCGAAGCTGGGCTTGGTCTGCTGGTAGAGCTCGTTGACCGAGGCCGGGTTGTCGAGGTTCGAGGGCATCGCCAGACGGCTATCCCAGTTCCGCTGCGCGGTGAGCTGGAAGGTCTTCGAGGTCTGGTTCAGACGCTCCAGCGCCGCGAGCGACTGCTCGGAGTAGGTCGCGGCCTGAGCAGCTGCGATCTCGTTTCGTGCCGCCTGCTGCTGAGTCTGAGCATAAATCTCGGCATATGCACGGTTGCGGTCGGACTCTGTCGCCGCGACACGGTGATCGAAGCGGGTGCGTACACCCGATTCGCGTGCATCGGCAACGGTGAACTCGCGGGTCGCGGACGCCATCGCGACGGAGTAGTCCGCCTCGATGCCACCACGGGTCGCGATGTCCTGTGCCTTGGCGTACCCGAGCTGCTCATCAGCCGAAGCGAACATGCGCTGGACTTCTGCGTCACGCAGAAGCTCATTGGCATTCGTTACGGAAGCCATGTACTCAAGATCTGCGTCGGACTGCTTCTTGCTGGCAATGTGACGCGCGGTCAGTTCTGCGGTGTTCGCTACAGCGATACGCTCGAACGCATCAGCCATCGCCACGCCTTCGTCGTAGTTTGCCTTCGCGATCGCCATGTAGCTCTGTGCCGCCTGGTTCAGGCGTGCAAGCTCAGCGTCGAGGATCTGGCGAGCACCTTCGATCTCTTCACGCATCTGGGCAACAACCGCACGCTGCGACTGCTCGAGCGAGTTGGCTTCCGCGAGGAGCTGAGCGCTCTTTGCCTGACCGCGACGCTGCGCGGAGTCACGCTGGACGCTGAGTGATGCGACACGGGATTCGCCGATACGCTTGGTTGCTTCTGCCTGAGCAAAGAGCTGCTTGACCTGCGCGTCACGCTTCTTGTTCATGGTTGCCGAGCTGCCCTTGAGGGTCTCGACAGTTGCGAGGATCTCGGTCCGGCCGGAATCGGCCTCGACGAGGGCACGGTTGCGTTCGGTCTCTGCAGAAGCGAGCATGGCGTCGCGGTTCGCGAACATGCGGTCCACTTCGGCATTGGACTTCTGAAGGAATGCATCGGCGGAAGCCATCGTTGCATGGAAATCAGCTTCTTTGCCGGCGAACCAGTCGTTGAACTTGCCCATCTCCGCATCGCGTTGTGCGATCGCTTCGATACGGTCAGCGTCTGCCTGCTGACGGAGCTGTGAAGCCTTTGCGAGCCCGGTCTTAAACGCGGCGATTCGATCTGCTTCAACATTGACGGGCTTCTTGCCGGACTTGGCGAGCTCCGGCGTGTTGTCTGCGGCGCTCACGCCTTCTTCAAAGTTGTCCGTATTGCTCGGAACAACGAAGGAACCCTTGCGTGCCTGATCGGCGAACTCCTTGGCAAACTTTGCCTGCAGCGATTTGGCTTCGGCTTCTGCCTCTGCCTGGATCTGATTCAGTTCAGCCTCGGCGAGTGCCTTGTTGTGTGCCGCTTCTGCCTTCATTGCGGCAACGCGAGCATCGACCTCGGCCTTGACATATGCGCTGCGAGCGACTTGCTCGAAGCGCTCTGCCTGTGCGAGCGTGTTCTGGATGTCCGCCATGGACTTGGCGTACTGTGTCGAAACCCACTGCTGCGCTTCAGTGAAGGTGGTCTTCGCCGTTTCCAGGCTTGCCTGGGCATCGGCGCTCATGCGTGCGTACTGGGCACGGTCGCGGGCGGACTGCTCCTGAGCGAGAAGGCGGACCTGCTCAGCCTCGGAGATGGTTGCTTCATAGGTGACCTGTGCCGCCTCGACTTCAAGCTTGAAGTTTTCATCAGCGTCCGCAACCTGGAACTGGTTTGCCTGGGCGTCAAGTGTCGCGATCTCGGAGCTCATCTGTGCATCGAGTGAGTGAGCACGCTGAGTGAGCTGTGCGTACTCAGCGTTATACTGATCGGTGACAGTCTGAATCTGCTGGTTCAGGCTGTTGACTTCTGCCTGGCTCTGCTCTGCAACAGTGTTCGCCTGAACACGCAGCGACTGAGATTTCTGGATCGCGCGCTGCTCGGTGTAGTCCGCGGTCTGGATCATCGAATCGATCTCCGCCTGGCCACGATCACGCACGGCTTCATAGCTTGCCATCATCCGGTCGTGCTCGGCGAGTGCTGCCGACCATTCGGTTTCCGATTCCGAACGCATGCGTTCGATCTCGGCTTGCCATTCTTTGACGGAGGCGACGAGGAATGCTTCCTGGCGTTCCCACTTCGAAGAGGCGGCAAACTCGCGTGCTGCGATGTCGGAGTTCTGCTTCGCAATGTTGGCGTTGTGTACGCTGCGAGTCAGTTCCGCATCTGCGTAGCCCGTGTCGCGTGATACGAAGCCGTCCTGCAGGTTCGCGTCAGCGCCCGCCATCGACTCAGTGTACTGAGCTTCGGCGAATACCTCGTATGACTGAGCGTTTGCACGCTGTGCTTGAATGGATGCGCTGCCCTGGCGTGCTTCGGAGACCCACTTCTGGGGGAGCTCGATCTCGCCCCCCTCGGTGATGTAGCTCTCAGGGGTGAAGTCGCCGTTCGTTCTCGATGGATCGAGCGAAACGCTTGCGAGCGTGGCCTTGTGTTCTGGTGTGAACTGGTTGGTATTGCCGGTGCGGGTCAGCGCGTTGGTGCTGCCACACCCGGTGAGCCCTGCCGCCATCGCAATGGCGAGCGGAGAGAGCCCAAGGGTCAGGCGGATGATTCGTGCGGATGATGTTGGTGTTGCATTCATGACGATCGGTTCCTCGGTAACAGATATGAGTTCCATGGGTGGGGCCCTCTCGTTCTGGGCCACTTGACTCTGATCGGAATGAATTGGGCTTGGGTCGAGCGAGCGGCTCGGTCTTCATATACTGGGGTTCGGGTTACAACGAATGTCCGCTCGGGGGTTCCGGTAACCAACGCGATTTGAGATCAAAGACACAGGAAATTGAGGGATGGGACTCATTTACACAGGAATCGACGAAGCGGGGTACGGGCCAATGCTCGGCCCGCTATGCGTTGCGAGTGTCACCATGCGAATCGATGGGTGGGAGCCGGGGGGAGCTCCGCCAGATCTCTGGAGCACGCTTGATGCTTGCGTGTGTAAAAGCAAACGCGAAGCGAAGACCCGCATCGCAGTGGGGGATTCCAAGGATCTCAAGCTTGCGAACTCAAGCAAGACGAAACATCCGCTCTTCCATCTCGAACGGGGTGTTTTATCGTTCCTCTCCGCACGAAACGGGAACGCACCTGAGACTGACGAAGCACTGCACAAGCTGCTCGGAGCTTCACTGGATGACCGCGAGTGGTATCGTGGAAACGCCATTGATCTGCCCTTGGGCGTATCCGCTGACATGCTCGGCATCGAGGCGAATCAACTGAAAAGCGTGATGCACAAGCAAGGTATAGAACTGTTAGATATCCGCGTGCGTGTGGTGGGAGAGCACGAGTTTAATGGTCTCTATACTCGCCATCACACGAAGGCGGCCGCGACGGGCACGGCCCTGCGTGAACTGATCGAGTCGTCCAAGACGCATCTATCAGAGGGGCATGTATCGAGGGTTGTCTGCGATCGTCAGAGTGGACGAACGAAATACGGCCCAATGCTCAGTCACCTCTTCAATGAGGTATCCATAGAAGAAGAGTCGCCGCGAGCGTCTCGATACACCTGCGACAAGCACACCGGCGTGCTCCTTACACCCGGAGCGGACGCGGCGTATTTTCCAGTTGCCCTCGCGTCGATGGCTGCGAAGCTTGTTCGTGAACTTGCGATGATGCGGTTTAATACCTACTGGTGCAGCCGGGTCCCTGAGTTGAAGCCCACTGCCGGGTATGTTCAGGATGCCCGTCGTTGGCTCGGTGACACCCGCGAGCATATTTCTTACGAGCAGCGATCCCAGATGGTGCGTCTGGCATGAGTGACTCAAAGTCAAAGCACTACCTTGACCTGGCTGCCCGCGTTGCTTCTCGCGGGTTCGGATACGCCGAGCCCAATCCACTTGTTGGTGCGGTGATCGTAAAAAATGATCAGGTCATCGGGGTTGGGCACCACAGGCGCTATGGAGATATCCATGCCGAACGCGACGCGATCGCCAACTGCATTGCGAACGGGCACGATCCCAAAGATGCCACGCTGTATTGCACGCTCGAGCCATGCTCGCATAGGGGCAAGCAGCCACCATGCACAGAGGCGGTTATCGCGGCTGGAATCGCCAAGGTTGTGATCGCCTCACGCGACCCGCACGATCTTTCCAGCGGCGGATGGTCCATACTCGAAGCCGCTGGCATTGAGGTTCAACTCAGTCCTTCGAGCGAGAACGCGACACATTTGTCGCAACCATTCCTTCATAGAGTTGCGACAGGCCGGCCATGGTTGATCGCGAAATGGGCACAAACGCTCGATGGCCGCATCGCAACCAGAACGGGTGAGAGTCAGTGGATTTCCAACCCGCGATGCCGTCGTCGCGTGCATCGCCTGCGTGCCAAAGTAGACGCCATAATGATCGGGATCGGCACCGCACTCGCTGACGATCCAATGCTCACTCCGCGAGGCTGCCGTACTGTCCGTCGCGTTGCGAAACGGGTTGTGCTCGACACAGCAGGGCGACTGCCGCGTGAATCCAAGCTAGTCCGCAGTGCCGACGAGATATCAACAATCGTGTACACGCGCGATCCTATGCGATTCTCCGGCACATCGATCATCGCGGAACATGCAGATCTCGATGGTGACCACCTCAATCTGGCACAATGCTTCCGTCACATGCACACGGTGCATGGAATCTCAACTATTCTATCGGAGTCCGGCCCACGGCTGCTCGGTTCATTGCTCGAGCACAATCTGGTAAACGAGGCAATAGTCCATCTCGCGCCAGGTGTAATGGGTGATGCCGATGCGAAGGTTGTTGCGATAGGTCGTCAGGTGCCCACACTGGATCAGATGCGTCGCTTGAGACTGAGCCGAACGAAGGTCATCGATGATGATATCGAGTTGCATTACCGGGCAGTCGCCCCGCCTGAGGATGCCTTCGACCAGAACGAGAGCTGATCTTGCACGGTGCCGGTGACCATCGCGCCCTCGGCGCTGATGATCAGTTCGGTGTTCGCCGCAGCATGCGAGGATTTCACCATCGCGAAGCAAATTGGTATCGCGCCAAGCATCGGGGAGATCGTAGAACTCGTGACGATCCCCACGGGTGTTTCGGTTTCCTTCCCTATCTCAAACACCTGAGAACCAGTTGTCGGCTGATGGATTTCAGTTTGTTCCTGCGTGATCTGCTCATTCTCGATCCGGATCGCTACCACTGTTCGTGCACAGGCACCCCGCGCATGCATGCGAGCCACAACCTCTTGCCCGAGGTAGCATCCCTTCGAGAAATGCACTCGTTGGTCGATAATCCCCGATTCGACGGGAAGGTTCGAATCGCCGAAGTCAAGATTGAACTGAGGATGTCCGGATTCGATCCGTGCGGTATTGATCGCCATCCATCCCGATGGGCGTGCTTTGAGTTGTGAGTTTGAATCCGCAATATTGAGCAGATGCTTGTACAGCGAGGTTGCTTGCTCCTGCTCGACGCAGAGGCAGAATCCCGGCTCGCCACAAAGATCGTCTCGTTCGATGAGCACCGGATGCTCATTCCAATCGGTCGTCAGATTCCGCAATGGATCGAGTTCAAGATCGATATCGAATGCTTTCGCGATGAGTTGGTTCGCCGTTGGTCCATGGACAGCGATGCGATGAACCTGCTCACTCACATCCTTGATCTCAACATCCTCACTGAAAAGAAATGCGTCGAGAGACTCAGCCGTCTTCCTGGCGAGATGGCGATCAACACGCACGAGCATTCTGTCGCGCGATTCTGACACCCGAAGGTCCGCATCGATCCTGCCCTTTCGATTGAGCCAGAAACTCCAACACGATGTTCCTGGCTTGAGGTCGTCGACCTTCGCAGTAAGCATGTTATTGAGAAACGCGAGTCTTTCTGAACCCGAGATCTCAAGCGTGCCCATATGGTTCTCGTCGAAAATCACGCAGCCCTTTCGAAGGGCCGCGTATTCCATATCTAGGTCACCAAAGGTCTCGACGACCATGCTTACCCCGGACTCGTCGCCGTATGGGAGAAAGAAGGCTTCTCGCTGTTCATGGAGTTCATGCAGGGGGGAGTTGGTGGGCTCAGTACTCATGGCAAACGATAGGGCCATAGGGCATCATCGCGTGGGATTTCCTGGGTATGGACGCTACGATCTGTTCACAACCAACTTGATACATGAACTCTCCCAAGGAGCACCCCCAGTGAATATTGATCTTCTCAAGCGTCTGTGCGAAATCTCCGGCGTCCCCGGCCGCGAAGAGCGTGTCCGTGAACTCATCGAATCTGAGATCGAAGACATCTTCGATTCGGCCGAGGTTGATGCGATGGGGAACCTGATCTGCAGGCGTAAAGCGCGGACCGCATCGGGGAACCTCCGCAAGGGCGAGGCAAAGACGCTTATGCTCCTCTGTCACATGGACGAGATCGGGTTTTATGTTTCGAGCATCGACGACAAGGGGTTCCTTTGGCTCTCACCAGCCGGGGGATTCGACCCGAGAAACCTGTTCTCGCGTCGCGTACTCGTCGTCACCGACAACGGTGATTTCAAAGCCGTCATGAATCCGGGTGGGCGACCTGTTCACATTTCTTCACCCGAAGATCGCAAGAAGGTTCCCGAGGTTAAGGAGTTCTTTGTCGACACAGGAATGAGCCCCGCGCAGGTCAATAAGAACATCAAGATTGGCGATTATGTCGTGATGGATGAGCCATTCCTGGAACTCGGCAACAAGTGCGTATCCAAGGCGCTCGACAATCGCGTCGCCTGCTGGCTCGGGATCGAATCCGTCCGTGCATTCATCAAGTCTAAAAAGGGCAACGCGTGCGACATCGTGGTCGCATTCACCACTCAGGAAGAAGTGGGGCTCCGTGGTGCAAAGACCTCGTCCTACGCAGTCAAGCCTGACTACGGCATCGGGATCGATGTGACCCTCTCGTGCGATACCCCCGGAGTGCCAGCTGCAGAATCTGTTACAACTCAGGGCAAGGGCTTCGCGCTCCACATCAAAGACTCGAGTTTTATCTCGGATTACGAGATGGTTCAGAATATCGAGAAGATCGCGAAAAAGAGCCGTATCCCATACCAGCGTTCAATCCTCGGTGCAGGCGGGCAGGACGGGGCCGCAGCACAGCAGGCCGCTGCTGGCGCCAAGGCCGTCGGCGTGACCGTCGGCACACGCTACATCCACACCGTAACGGAGATGATCGACAAGAAGGATCTCAAGGCAGCGTGCGATGTCCTCGCAGCAGCGATGGGTGAGATGAAGTAAACTTTTCAGTGCTTAACATCAAATGCGAAAAGGCACGCCATAGTGGTGTGCCTTTTTCTTGTGATTCAACATGGTTGAGCTATCACTCATCTGTCGGTACCAG
>DDGE01000027.1:10817-11103 GCA_002337545.1 Phycisphaerales bacterium UBA1910
TGGAGCTTGTGACGCTGGCCCTCAGCGGGCATGCCGATCGTTACGAGGCGCTCCGCGAGCTCGTCGGTCCCGGATCGGGCCTGATCGATCACGATATCTAGGAACTCGTGAATCGATTGAAACTTGGGGCCACGGATGTTCCAATGGAGATGCTTGAATGACAACGAAAGGTCAATCGAAGCGGCCACGCACGATTGGAGAATCGGGGCCTGCTTCTTCGGGTCGTGAGTCTCGATGCTTGTCATTGTGTCCCTCCTGAGTAGGTATTGGCTGCTTAATCTAGAAT
>DDGE01000027.1:11303-28776 GCA_002337545.1 Phycisphaerales bacterium UBA1910
GTTGGTCGATACAGAATCACCCTCGATCGCGTCCTTGCGATCGAGGGTGAGTGGTGGTGAGCTATATATTGGGAATCTAGTTAGGCGGCGATATTTGTTGCCTGTTCGATCGCGTCAACGACCATGCGGACCTGGAAGGGCTTCTTGAGAAAGCCATCGAATCCTGCGCTGCGGAGCCCCTGTGCCTGCCCATCGGTGAGCTTACCGGACATGCCGATCAGGCGGGTCATCTGCATGGCTTCGCTCGAACGAACGAGCTGTGCAATTTCGCGTGGTTCGCACTCAGCGATATGGATATCGATGAGCACGACATGCGGCCGGAACCGTTCGCACTCGAGCCCAGCGCTGAAAGCGGTGTTCGCTGTGGATATCTCGTAGTTCGTCTGGTCCATCAGAACGCGTTCAAGGACATCAGAGACTTCCTGGTCCGAATCAATGACAAGGACACGGGTGTTGCCCGATGTAATTCCATCCATAGGGATGTGATGCGCCTTCATAAACCGATAAAGCTCGGTCACAGGAATGCGACGATCTTTCGACCCGGGGATGCGGTATCCCTTCAGTTGGCCGGAATCGAACCATTTGGATACCGTTCGGGGGGCGACATTGCAGATCTTCGCAACTTCCCCAGTTGTAAGCACATCTTTTTCTACAGGCATCATCTCACCTCTGGTACAGACTTGAAGTGGAGCAGCGCAATCCTCACGCGCCACATCACCCGCTTCATCGTCGTCAACATGCCTGTGCTTGATGTCTGCACCGAATTCGCAAGAGATTCGGGCATTTCCCGGATATCCGGACTCGGGAGAATAACCTAAATCAGCGGTTCTGGGCCCTCGCAGGGAGCTCGGGCATGGCCAGATCGCGTTGACGATTGCAGCTGTCGTCCGATACACTTTGCCCTTCTTTCGGGTCTGCTCGGCAACACACGAGCGATCCACTCGTATATGATGGCTCTCCCCCGGATCGCGGGTTTACTGCGCTCCAAACACTCGACGATCTGGACTTTCCCTGTCCCACAGGAGACGACTGTGCGTTATCAGAACAGAAACCTGACCGGCCTGTCCCTCTCGCTTTTGGTTCTCGCGGGCTCTGGTCTCGCCATCCCCGTGACTCAGGCACAGGGCGCGTCAGTTACGGCTCAGCCAGAATCCGAAGTCCAGACACAGCGATTGGAGCTCCTCCGCGACTTCATTCACTTCGTCAAGATCGCACGCTTTGATGTGGCGGCGGATCTGGGGACACGCCTTGTTGAGACTGGGATCACAGAAACCGAGTTTGTGGATCTCGTAGAAAGCTCTCGCGAGCAGCAGCGATTCGAAGAAGCGATCGCAGCTGGACTCCGGGTCCCCGTTCTTGAGCCGATCGCGGCACAGCTCGAGTCGATGTTCCGTGATGGGAAGCTCGATCGCGCTCGTGATCCTCAGGAAATTGCACGCAATATCGGGCTGCTCACGGGCGGTTTGCGAGCACGCACCCTCGCACGCGAGCGTCTGATCTTCGCTGGCGAGTATGCGATGCCCCAACTGCTCGATGCGTACCTTCAAAACAAGGATCTGGCGCTGAAGGCACAGGTTCAGCGGCTCATGGTCGATCTGGGGCGTGGAGCCATCGCACCGCTGATGGCCGCGCTCCCCGGGCTCGATGAGACGAGTCAGGAAGCCGTCGCTGAAGTACTCGGGCTTATCCCGTACCGTACGAGCCTCCCCGTCCTCATTGATGTATACCAGAACACCACCAATAACGCCGTTCGCCAGGCAACCGGGCGTGCGATATCACGCTTGGGGGGCAACCCTGGCAGCGATACGGCGGATATGTACGCATTGCTCGCGGACTCGTATTACGCAGAGCCCGCAGAACTAACCAGCTTCCCCAATGAGGATTTCCAGCTGGTCTGGAACTTCGATCCAGGGTTGGGTCTGGTCATGGTCCCTGTCCGTACACCTGTGTTCCACGAGGCGATGTCGATGCGTCTGGCCGAGCGTGCATTGTCGCTCGACCCGCAGAACGACGAAACCCTCGCGCTCTGGGTTGCTTCCAACTACTCACGCAGCTTTGACACTCCAGAAGGGTACGAGAACCCGATGTACGGCAGTGATCGTCGCGACGCAGAATACTTCGGCGTGGCGGTTGGCCCAGAGATCGATCAGGTAGTCCTTCGTCGTGGGATTGATACCCGCGACACGCCACTCGTCCGCAGTGCCATCCAGGCGATCGCGCAGACCGCAGGGTCTCGTTCGCTCTGGGGGCAGGAAATCGATGGGCGCTACCCCCTGCTCGAATCGCTTAACTACCAGAACCGGCGGGTCCAGTTCGAAACGGCGTTGGCCCTCGGCAATGCGTTGCCCAGCGAATCCTTCAACGGTTCCGAGCGTGTCATCCCGCTGCTCGCGAGTGCTGTGAAGGATGCTTCCGCACGCTACGCGGTCATTCTTACAGGCGAGGATCGTGAACGCTACGACCAGTACCGCGCGTCGCTTGAGCGAGTTGGGTTCACCGTGCTCCCCCCAGCACCCGGCGGGCTCGGTGAGCTTGCTGCTTCGATCGCGGAAACTCCGACAATCGATCTGATTGTCAGCGCCCAAGGATTCGACAACACCCTCCTGAGCATCGAGACAGCTCGAACCGAGAACAAAACCTCCGTTTCTCCAGTCTTGGCGCTTATGGGGCCGGATGATCTCGTCGCTATGCAGCGTCAGTATGGGCGTGATCAGACCATTTCCGTCCGACGCCAATCGATCAGCGGCTCAGCCTTCGATAACTCCGTCGAGACACTCTTGGAAGTCGCATCGGGTGGTCCGATCTCAACCGAAGAAGCAGATGTGTACGCAACGAGAGCGATTGAGGTCCTCCGGAACTTGGCGATCTCGAATAACGAGGTCCTCAACATCTCTGATGCCGCATCGATCCTGATCGATGTGCTCGGCCAAGTCGAGGGCTTCACGATGCTCGATGTCGCGGAGATCATCTCCTACATGCCTCAAGCGAAGGCACAGCAGGCCATTATGAATAAAGCGCTTGAGGTAAGCGAAGACCTGCAGGTTGAGATGCTGACGATTGTCTCAGACTCGGGCAAGCGATATGGCAATCAGCTCAATAACCGCCAGATCCGTCGCTTGATCGAGCTTGCTCAATCAGAGAATGATGAGCTGGCCGAGACCGCAGCAGCAACAATGGGTGCCCTTGAGGTCGAAAACGACACGCTGCTGCAGCTGATTTTCGTTCCGGAAACGAACTGACAGCATACACATCATCCTGTTCTCTACCAAGCGGGCCAAGTGCCCGCTTTTATGTTGTGCTTCTCGGACATGAGCAGGTCCGATTTCATTTCGATCCAAGTGCGTCTGAGCCCTCATAAGCGTCAACAGCGTGGCAGAGCGCACGGTTGGGGGGTGTTTAACACGACTGATTCATGCGAGACTCACTCAAGTTTCTGGGCATGACGATGATGAGTTTGCACGCTGATGTTTGCGTGGTGCGGTGTGTTGCCGCTCAGGGGACCCCGGGCTCTCGCTGGAGAGCGGGGCCAGGGAAACCGGCGAGGCCGGACCGACAGCGTGTCACTCATGAGTCGTTTGCAAGGAGACTAAACCAATGCATGCAACCCGAAAGAACAAGGCGAAGGGCTTCACCCTCGTCGAAATCCTCATTGTGGTCGTGATTCTCGGCATTCTCGCCGCGATCGTCGTACCGCAGTTCACGAACGCCGCGAATGAAGCGCGTGGTGGTAATGTCGCGACCCAGGTCTCGACCATCGAGAATCAGCTCGAACTCTGGGCTGCTCGTAACAACGGTGTTTACCCCGACCTCGTCACTGATGGCTGGGGCGATTCAAGCACCGCGGACACCATGATCGGCGAGAACTACCTGAAGGAACTCCCGGTCAACCCCTTCACCAACTCGAGCTCTGTTGTTGCGAATACCAGCTTCAGCTCTGGTGACAGCGTCTACGAAATCACAGACAGCACCGATGGCTGGGCATATGACCGTGCCACTGGCAACATCGTTGCGATCCAGCCGTAACTTTTACGGTTGAAAGCTAAGCTTTACGATCCGGCCCGGAAACGGGCCGGATCGACTTGGATTGAAGGGGTAAGTTCTATGAAGCTTCAAGTACGCAATCACAAGGCATTCACACTCGTCGAGGTATTGATTGTCGTAGTCATTCTCGGGATTCTTGCGGCGGTCATCGTGCCCGCGATGAGCAACGCAACCCAGGAGGCATCCGTCGGAACGACCGTGCACGAGCTGGAAAAAATTAAGCGAGCCGTCGCGGTCTTTCAGGCACGAAACGAGAATCAACTCCCCTCAGTTACCGCGGGCGATGGCACATGGGGTGATCTGATCGCCAACACGGGTGAGTATCTGAAGGAAGCGCCCGCGAATCCATATGTGGGGGGCGAGAACGCGCGTGTGATTATCATCGGCACCTCCCCCGACAGTTCGTACCAAACCGCTCACGGTTGGATCTACAACGACACAACGGGTGAAATCTGGGCTGGCGGGTTCGACGCGAATGACGAACCACTCCCGTTGCCATGATGCGTTGATGGGGGCGGAGCAAGCAAGCGAGGTCTCTGCAATGAAGCAAGTACGCCATACGAATCACCTGAGCCGCGGGTACACACTCATCGAGGTACTCGTGGTTGTCACCATTCTTGGCATCGCAGCGGCTGTTGTGACCCCGAACCTCTCGCAGGCCGGTGTCTTCCGGATCCAGGCCGCGGTTCGCACGCTTGTCTCTGATATCAGCTTTGCCCAGATGGACGCGCTGGGATATCAGGAGCAGCGTGCACTCGTGTTCGATGTCGATGAGAACCTATACACCTTGGTCGAAGTTCAGGACTCAACGATCGATGTTGAAAACAACGCGATCTACGACATCAATCGACCGGACCAACGCTATGTCGTTTCATTCGATCGAGAAGAGTTCGGTGGCACATTCATCGAGTCGGTCGAGTTCGACGGTGACAATGTCCTCATCTTCGATGAGATTGGCGGTCCTGTCGCCACAGCGGGTTCGAGCACGCTGAGCGATGGGGGATCGGTCGTGCTCGCGGGCTCACTCAGCCGGTTCCGTATTGATGTTGCAGCGTTTACCGGTCGTATCACTGTCACCCAGTTGGATTAACCTGCAAGCAAGTCGTTGCTATTCATCGACTTTGTAACGCGTGCTGAAGGAAGACGCGTTGGATTCCGAGTCTCTCGGGACAAGGAGCCGCGCGATGAGCACATCCAACGACAGCAATCATCAGCTCAAGAGTCCACAGGCGGGGAACGCAACGAGGAATCTCTCGTTGCTTCTGTGTCTTGGCGCACTCGCAGGGATTCTGATATGGGCGAAGCTCCGACTCGTGACGGACATCCCACGCAGTGCGTATGCAGTCCCCCGGGAAGAGCACAACGCAGCCGAGGCAGATGATTCATCGGATGATTTGATCCTTGAAGAATCATCCGATCCAGAGGGAACTGAGCGTCCTCGCGAACCGCATCCGTAACCCAGTGTATCAACCCTCGTGCGTGTTATCGGGCGAGTTGGTGCCGCTTGTAAGGGCACGGCATCCCCGAATACACAAGGTCTACGCAAAGTGACACCGTCAGATTGCCGATCGAAATGCAGCAATACCTCCCGGGACGCTCCGGATCAGACAGAGGCAGCAGCCGCAACGCTGAGGATCAACGACATGAGTTTCATCGAGCCTAATCGTACTTTCAAGCTCAACCTTCTCGGGTTCAGCCTCCAGAACGGCGTGATGCCCGCCTTGGCGCTCTCGCTCCTTGCCGGAAATGCTACCGCACAGGACGCGGGTGGGTTCGGTCTACTCGCGGCACTCAAAAGCCAAGCCAAGGCCGCTCAGACCGAGAGCGATGATGAAATATACCCCGAAGATGTGCCGGTCTACGACGAGAGCTACGCTGAACCCATCGACTACACTGACCCCGTAGCAACCGAGGAAGGCATCGACAACCTGAACGGTGCCGTCGAAGTCTCGGACTATGACCTTGTTGACCTGCATGTGAATAACGAGGACCTGGGCAACATCCTCCAGCTCCTCTCCATTCAGTCCTCGCGCAACATCATCAGCTCCAACAATGTGCAGGCGACCGTGACCGCTGACCTCTACGGCGTCACTTTCTACGAAGCCCTAGACTCGATCCTCCATGTGAACGGATTCGGCTACATCGAGAAGGGCAACTTCATCTATGTCTACACCGCAGAAGAGTTGGCAGAGTTTGAGGCCCTCTCTCGTCAGCCGATGACACGGATCATCGACCTCGATTACCTGAACTCAACAGACGCCGCAGAGTTCGCGAAGATGCTGCTCTCTGAGAATGGTTCGATCACCGCGAACGCGGCAACCGAAGCATTCACAATCACAGATGGCGTACCCTCCGGGGCTGATACCTACGCGAGCAGTGCCACGATCGTCGTGCACGACTATGAAGAGAACATCGAAGAGATCCAATCGCTGATCAACGAGCTCGATACTAAGCCCGCTCAGATTCTTATCGAAGCGACGATCCTCCAGACCACCCTGAACGAAGCAAACGCATTCGGTGTGGACTTTGCTCTCATCCAGAACCTCGATTTCACTGACTTTGTTGGTACTGGCGGGCCGCTGAGTGTGGTCGACGGATTGATCACAGGTTCAGGTGAAACGGTCGACGGGACCGCAGTAGATGTCCCCGGCGGGAGCGACGGCACAGCGTTGCAGTCCACCCCCGGCAACACATCAGGTGCGGCAACGCTGAAAGCCGGTTTCGTCAATGGGGATGTCGGCGTCTTCATGCGAGTTCTCGATGAGATTACCGATGTGACCGTCGTCTCAAATCCCAAGCTTCTTACCTTGAACCGACAGCCGGCACGCGTGCTCGTCGGGACCCGTGTGGGTTACCTCAACTCGACGACCACCAATACCTCGACCACCCAAAGCGTTGAGTTCCTCGATGTCGGCACCCAGCTCGCGGTTCGCCCGTTTGTGTCCAAGAATGGCCTCATCCGCCTCGAACTCCGCCCGCAGGTCTCGAACTTCGCACTCCGAACAGTGGCAGACGGTGCTGGCAACAATGTCACCATCCCTGATGAAGATACCACTGAGATGAATACTAATGTCATGGTGCGTGACGGCCAGACCGTCGTGCTCGGTGGCCTGTTCACCGAAAACACCTCTTCGAGCCGTACCCAGGTTCCGGTGCTCGGTGATATCCCGCTCGTTGGGAATGCCTTCAAGGGCTTTGATGATTCGACTCGACGCACGGAAATCATCTTCCTGATCACGCCCTCGATCGTGAACGACACGGTGCTGGCAGAAGTCGGTGAAATGAGCAATCAGTACATCGAGCACGCACGCTTCGGTGCACGCAAGGGGCTTCTCCCCTGGTCGCGTGAGCGTCGTGTTGGCCAGCTTCTCATCGATGCCCGTCAGTATGCAGACGATGGCAATATCGAAGAGGCGCTCGCGAAGGTCGATCGTGCCCTCAGCCTGAGCCCGCAGTCGGCAGATGCACGAGCACTCCGCTCAGAGCTTACAGGCAAGGTTCGCACCACCCCCTCGCGTTCGATCATCAATGGCATGCTCCACAATGAGCTGAACTACCCGGCCGGCTCCGGTGTCAGTGCTGAGGACAGCGACTTCGTAGATTCTTATCTGGAATCCGCCAGTAGTGAACCCGTTTCTGATGTCGGCGACTTCGAAGATATCGAGTTTGAATCGTTCGAACCCGGCATCCAAGAGGTCCCTGCGGAATCATTCGCTGAAGTCCCCACGGATCAGCTCTCAGCCGTCGATGCCGAATCGGATCAAACAATCGACTCGCCCGAAACATTCGAAGAAGTCGAGTTTGAAGAGCCACAGACCTTTGCACAGGCTGAAGAGTTCAGTGAGATCCCGGCGGATAACTTCGATGAGATGAAGTCTGTCGTTACCGGTGAGACAACCGAGGTCAGCCAGGAATCCTCGTTCGATTCGTTCGAGCAGGACTCTGACGCCGTCTTCGAGGAGTCTGTCGCTCAATCTCTCGCTGGATTCAGCGGGCAACTGATCATCCCGCTGCCTACAGGCGGCGCGCTGCGTCTGGATTGGCCAATGAGCTTCGATTATGTCGTAGGCGAGGATTCCGATTCGGAAGCCGTGTTTACCGAAGTGCCAACCGAGGGTGACGATTTTGCGGATTTCACTGAGTAAGCGGTCTGTTCCGGTCGATCTGACCCGCATCACGAACCACTGACTCAGGAGTCCCGTCAAATGATGAACAAGCGAATACTTCCCGTAGTGATTTCCGCCGCGACCCTTCTTTCACTCGCTGGTTGTTCCGGGCAGGGCAACTACACCCGCGAGGGCGTCTCGATGGCCAAGGAGCGGATGAGCTTCCTGAAGAGTGCCACGGAATGGGAACTCGCACGCCAGGCCTTTCTTGCGGGTGACCTCGAGAAAGCGCTCCGGAAGGTAGATACCTCGCTTGAAATCAATGACACGGTCGTCAAATCACATGTCCTCAAGGGGCGTATTCTGATCGAGATGGGCGATCTCGGAAACGCGCTGCATTCGCTGCAAACCGCGACAGCACTCAACCCCGAAGAGCCCGATGCGCATTACTACCTGGGAATCGTTTTCGAACGGATCAACGAGCCCGACTCGGCGCGTGAGCACTTCGAGATGGCCTGTGATTTCGACGATTACAACCCGGTTTATGCTGTCGCCGCGGCTGAGATGATGCTCGACCTCGATCGAATCGAGGAAGCTAAGATGTACCTCAACTCGATCCCGATGTCTGAGAACAACGCGGGTATCCGTCAAACACTCGGTCACATCGCCTTGATCGAGCAGGACCCTGAGCTCGCGGTCGATTATTTCCTTCAGGCCCGCCTTCTCGCTCCTGACGACGAGGGGATCGCAGAAAACCTCATCCACGCACAGATCCAGGCTGGCGACTGGAGAGATGCAGAGAAGAGCATTTCTCACCTCCTCAAGAAGCCTGGCAATGAAACGCGAGAGGATCTGAAGGTACTGCACGCCAAGGCACTCATGAACACCGGTCGCGCGGTCGAAGCCCGCTCTATCTATCAGAGCATCGTCTCGCAGGACGAGGGGCGCAGTGATGTTGAATCATGGATCGGTCTGGCGAACTCATCGATGATGATCGGCGATCTCCGCACGGTACGCAAAGCCGCGACACGAGTCGTATCGCTCGCTCCAGAATCGCATGAGGGCTATATGCTCTACGCGATGTATCACCGTGAGAACGAGGATCATCGCAGCGCACTCAAGTCAATCCTGTCTGCGATTGATAAGAATCCGAGTGACCCGGTTCTCTATGCTCTCTGCGGGGTGATCCAGCGGGATCTCGGAATGCCGAACAAGGCGCTCATGAGCATCACGCATGCATCCGAGCTCGATCCGACGAACGCCCAGTACGCGAGAATGCGAACAGAGTTCACGAGAGGTGCAACCTTCGCATCATCTCCCTCCACGACAGAATAAAGCTCTTTCAGCAGATTTTCAGATCGACGAGCACCGGCTCAACCGTACTTCTCCCGTTCCAGCGGGAGATTTTTGGTTCTACGACGAGCTCCACCGGTGCTCCGGGGGGAATTCGATCTCGCATCGATGCCCAGTTCCACCCGACAACCCTCATCGCTGCCCCGGGGTTGGCGCGGTCACTGATACGCAACGAGAGATGGTTTCCGTTTCGTCCAAACGGGCTCGGATCAGAGATAAGCTTCGCGTTCCTGATCCGGATCCGTACAGTGGGATTTCCCGCGCCGAACGGTGCGAGCCGCTCAAGCGATTCGACGCAGGAAACGGAGAGATCTTCAACAGCAGCGCAAGTGTCATAGCGAACAGTGTTGACCAAATCTTGCTCAAGCAGCTTGCCATTGGTGTAGGCGATGAATGACTCAGCAAACGCGTCGAAGTTCTCGATCCGACACCGCATTCCCGCGGCCATGTCGTGCCCGCCGTATCCAACGAGATGTTCCGCGCATGCATCCAGCCCTGCGTGCAGATTGAATCCATCGATGCTTCTGCCTGAGCCCTTGCAGATGTCACCGTCGCGTTGCATGAGTACGACAGGGCGGGCATACCGCTCTACGAGACGCGAGCAGACTATCCCGACAACTCCCGGATGCCATTCCTCGTGAGCAAGGACGATCGCGCGTCGATCGTTTGCGGTCATCCCCAGAGACTCGGCCATTTCAACGGCCTGGGCGAAGATCGCTTCGCCAATCGCTTTGCGTTGATCATTTATCCGTGAGAGATTTTCCGCCAGCTGATCAGCTTCCGCTCCTGCGGCGTCGGTCATGAGATGGAGTGCATCTTGCGCATGACCCAGACGACCGATCGCATTCAGGCGAGGAGCCAGGCGGAATCCGACATCCTCAGTATCAATATTGTGTGAATCGAGAGATGAAGCGCGGATAAGGGCTTGGAGTCCTTCGTTGCGCGCGTGTGGTATTTGGCGGAGGCCGTGCTTGACGATCACCCGGTTTTCATCGACGAGCGGCACCACATCTGCGATGGAACCAAGGGCGGCGAAGCCAAGCATGTCGACGAGAACCTCACGCAAGTGGGGGAGAACTCGTTCACTCTTAGAATGTACGACACAGAGATTCCATGCGAGCTTGAACGCAACCCCGGCTCCGCAAAGTTCACCGAACGGATACTCCGAGTCCGGACGCCGCGGGTGCACCACAGCAAATGCCTCCGGTATGTCATCGAGAGAGGCTGGTGGGTTGTGGTGATCAGTGATGATGAGATCGATACCGAGCGAACGCGCGATCAGAGCGGGTTGGATCGCAGTGATCCCACAATCGACTGAGACGATCAGCGTGGCACCCTCGGCATGGAGTTTTCGGATAGCATCTTCGTTCAGCCCATACCCCTCCTCTACTCGATGCGGGATGTAGGATCTGACGCGGGCTGCGGGGTCGATTGCGCGGATCGTGTGGATCAGTATTGCGGACGCGGTCACACCGTCCACATCGTAATCGCCAAAGATGACAATGGATTCTCGCTCTTCGATCGCTCGGAGGATCCGATCAGTGCTGCGTTCTAGATCCGGGATCTGGGTTGGATCGTGCAAGGTCCGTAGCGAAGGCGTCAGGAATGCCTCCGCTTCACTCCCGAGGCCCCGGGCGGCGAGCACACGCTCAAAAAGATCCAGCGTGACGATCTCTTCGGCCCGCGGCTTCCATCGCATCTTCAAGCCTGAATCCGTGATCTCGCACTCAGATTTTTCGATCCGGACCGGGTTGGTTTCGCTCTGTTTCGCGTACAAACTGCTCAAGTCACCCTCCGTGGCTGGTCTCTACAGTACACGCATCAACTAGCGGAATACACTGTGGTTCCATGGTCAAACTCACGAAAATCTATACACGGTCGGGTGATGCGGGAGAGACCGGGCTAGGCGACGGGAAACGCGTTGCCAAGCACGATCCGCGCGTCGAGGCATATGGCACGGTAGACGAGGCGAATGCCGTGCTTGGCATGGTTGTCCACACTGCGAGGTCAGATGGCTCCCCTGTGGCAGAAGTCCTCCAGTCGATCCAGCACGATCTATTCGACCTGGGAGCCGACTTGTGCACTCCGATCAAAGACGAGGAGAAAGAAGGGGCCGCATTGCGGATTCTGCCCGCCCGCGTCGAGATGCTCGAGAACCTGATCGATGAATATAATGCTCCACTGGAGACACTCAGGAGCTTCGTGCTTCCCGGCGGGTCCCGATTGGCTGCAGAACTCCATCTTGCTCGCACGGTCACCCGGCGGGCAGAGCGTGCTGTGACAATGCTTATCGCAGCTGAGCCGAGCACAACCTCGCCCGTGACAATGCAATACCTGAATCGGCTGTCTGATTTCCTCTTCGTTCTTGCCCGTGTAGCCAACGACAATGGGAACTCGGATGTCCTGTGGGTTCCAGGCAAGAATCGTTGATCTGCTCATCCGGACGAGATTCACACAAGGGCGTATCTGCTCAGGTCAAAGTGTGCGTATGATGTTTGCGTGCACCAACAAATGAGACAACTGATTCGCTCGGTTCGTGACTTTGAATCCAACAGGCTCCTTGACAATATGTCGGAGTCGGAAGTTCGTCGGAGCACCGCGCAGTTCCTCGGCATCCTGGCGCTGCTTGGGATTGCGATGATACTCATTCAGTTCATGAGTCAGGGGGCTGTGGGGGCGTCACAACTCGTACTCAGTTTCACATGGGCATTGTTCTATCTCGCTGCTGCGATCACCGTCTACTTTGTAGATCTCCACAAACTCTGGTGTGTTCGATTATCGCTCTTGATCATCATTGTCGAGGGCATCGTCGCATTGATTCGTTGGGGTATCGCGGGGCAAGACGGCCCAAGCGAAGGCGCCTTAGTTGGTGTGCTCGTTGGGCTAACGATGGGGGCTGCATTGTTGCCATGGAGTCCACGCCAGACACTCATACTCAGTCTGATGTGGATCATTGGTGCAAGCCTGAGCATGCTGATCGCGGAACACCCAGAAGGGTACTCGGTTCCCGCGGCGATCTTCTCCTATTTTGCGGTCACCATCCCAGGTGTGATGATCTCGTTCTTCCGTATGTCCCGTTTTCAGGATCAGTTCGAACTGCACTTCATCCAAAGCAAGTATGACGAGGTCCGTGAGGATCTTCAGGCAGCCAAATCGATTCATGAGCGTGGATTCCCGAAACCCAAGTCGTCCGGCGAGATCCGTTTTACCTATGTCTATCGGCCGATGAGTCAGATCGGCGGCGATTCAGTTTTCGCATCGATCCAGGACCCCGGTGAATCTGACTCCGCGGTCACACTCGTGCTCTTCGATGTGACCGGGCACGGCATCACAGCGGCACTGACTGCGAATCGCTTGCAAGGCGAACTCATGCGATTGACTGGTGAGGACCCGGGAATCGAACCTGGCGAGTTGCTCAACGCGATGGATCGTTATGTGTGTCTCACTCTGGCCGATAGTGCCGTGCTCGTCTCTGCGATCGCCATCCGCGTCGTTCCGGAGAAGGGCGTTATTCTCGTTGCGAACGCGGGGCATCCAGCGCCGGTTTTGCGCGATGCTCGTGGGCAGCTCACTCGGATCATGCCTTCCGGCGCTGTGCTCGGGGTTGGAGTCGAGCAAATCCTTCAAACTCGTGTGGAACAGTTCCCGTTCGAAGCGGGTGACTCTCTAATCGCATACACGGACGGTGTCAGCGAGGCAAGGGTTAGCGGGGACACGATGTACGGGATTGAGGGGGTTGAATCGGTGCTTTCACGCAACTGGGTGGAGCAATCCAAGCGGTGGCCGGTCCAGATCCTCGAAGATGTGGAAAATCAGCGTGCAGGAAACGCATCAGACGATATCTTGATATTGGAAATCTATAGAGCTTAAAGGCCATTACCACAGCAGGGATCAATCTTGACAACGGCATCTTTTGAGACAACTGAGTTCCGCAGGACTTTCCGGCAGGAGACGGACGATCTGCTCCGGACCCGCTTGATCTGGTTCATCTCAGTCTGGGGAGGGATCGGTCTGATCCTCATGACGATCTACATCGTTCTGCTGCTGCAGGGGACGGGGATCGCCAATATGCTGACCAACAGCGGGCAGAAAGCGTTCTTTTTCCTCACGACGGTGATCTGGTTTGGTGCGTATCTCGGCTCGTTGCTGCTGGTACTCGGAAAGCGAGTTCAGAGTCAGACGATCATCTACATCACCATGGGGCTCGTGATGCTCGACGGGGTCCAGGGGATCGGGACCCGCGTGATGGATATGAGTGGCGGGCCCTCACTTGCCGCGTTCATCCTCGCCCATTTTATAGCGTGCTGCATGTTCCCCTGGACACTCAAGCAGGCATTGGTGCCTGTCATCTCCATACTCTTGTCGAGCGCGTTCAGTCTCATGGTCATCGAGGGCGAAGGGTGGATCCCAGCCGTCGTGACAACCCTCCTCTACGCCGCATTCGCAACACCCGCGGTATTCATCTCAGGTGTGAAGCATTCCCAGCGTGTGCAGCGAGCAACAAACAAGTTCTTGAATCAACGGTACGGGATGCTGCGTCAGGAGCTCGCGTATGCCCGCCAGGTCCACGAGGCACTCTTCCCGGCCCCAATTGCCACCGGGAACCTCTGTTACACCTACCGATATGAGCCCATGCGGCAGATCGGTGGTGACTATCTCTACACAAAGCTCAGCGATGATGAGGGCAGACTTTCCGTCGTGATTGTCGATGTGACCGGTCACGGGATTCCCGCGGCACTCACTGTCAATCGGCTCCACGGCGAGATCGATATTGCATTTGCGGAAAACTCAGATATCTCGCCCGGTGATATGCTCGAGCGCCTCAATCGGTATGTGCATCTCACGCTTGCGAAGCACTCGATCTATGCGACCGCGGTCTGTATCCGCGCTGACTACAAGCGTGGAAAAATTGAATACGCGTCAGGTGGCCATCCGCCTGCCTTTATCCGGGGTGTCGATGGGACCCTTGAGGACCTCGATCCAACAACATTTGTTCTTGGAGCATGCTCTGATGACGATTTCGAGTCGGGGCAGATCGAAGTCGATTTCGAGCCGGGCGACTCGTTGATTGCGTATACAGACGGGGCGATCGAAGCACGAAGCCTTGAGGGGAAGATGTTCCACATTGATGGGCTCAGGCGATTACTTGCCTCGCAGGCGGTGCTGGGAGCTCAGGATTCAACGCAAGGACTATGGGCGGAGAAGATTCTTGAAGAGGTCGCGGCATTCAGAGGGGGATTGCCTCCAGAGGACGACACACTCGCCATCGAGATCTTCCGACCAGTGGGTGTTTCCGGCGAGAGCAACGCTCAGACGATGAGCGGAACGGGCGTTCAGAGCCATCCATAGATCAGTCTCTTGCTCTTGTATGAAAATTGACGCCAGAAGACGATGTTCGCATTGTCAGATTTATGTTAAGCTGGCCTCACACACGCTCGTGTGGAGGTCTCAACATGCTCAGAACTGGTATCCAGAAGCGGGGTGAACCCGTCGGAGTGAGCCGCGCGTTTACGCTGATCGAGCTTCTCGTGGTCATTGCGATCATCGCATTGCTGATCGGAATCCTTCTTCCTTCACTTGGCTCTGCCCGGAGAACAGCCCAGAAAACGATCTGCCTCTCCAACATGAGGCAGCTCGGCCTTGCCAATAGCTTGTACGCATACGACTACGATGGAAGATCGATGCCAACAGGCCGATTCGAGACCACGCGAGGGCGTCGAAACGCGCGAGGTGATCTGAACACTATCAACTGGGCCTACCTATACAACAACCCCGGATCGCGACGAAAGGGGGTTGGGTTGCTGATGGACTATGTTGACAATGCCCATGAGATCGTCGCGTGCCCAACAAACCAGAGGCGGGACCCCATGGGCATCGTGGATGACCCGGACAACATAAGGCTTGGTGAGTACTTCTACGGCGAGAGCGAACTGAACTTCGACTACACCTTCAATGCACCCGCGCAGGGAGCAAAGGACACGGTGCAGTTCGATGTCTGGTACTTCAACCAGACACACGCGGACGATGATGAACTCAGCCGGGCCCAGTTCGACAATGCCATGGGCAACAACAAACTGACCCGTATGGACGGATTGCCACTCATCATCGAAGAAAGCTCCTGGTGGTTCAACAACAACGGGCCGCAAGGAGTCACGGACGGGGCGTGGGGCAACTTCGATCAATGGACTACCCGTCACGATGGCGGTGGGGCCACCTACTACCAGGACGGGCATGTCGATATCTTCAGGCCGCCCACCAATGGGTTTCGGAATGATGACCCCGATGCGGGGTATGGAGATACGGGGTTTAACTCGTGGGATATCTATGTGAAAACCAGTGTTGGTGGCAGCTACTACCGATTGAGAGATATCGCGGACGCTCAATCAAGTGCGCGCACAGGGTTCAACTCTGGGTATGGTGCGATTAATAACCCAGGGCAATACAGATAAAAACACCCGCGATGCGGGTGTGGGTGTTGTTGAGTGTTGGCAGGTTCAGACTCGGGACGGGTTGGATGCGTTCTTCCCAAGTCTTGGCAGAATCACTATCGCGCCGATCAGCAACGGGATGAGCAGAACGAAGGGCGAGATGTGTATCTGCTCTGGGATGGTGACTTTACCGATGCTGCCAACCTCAAGAATGTTCGCCTTCAGCCATGGGTAGAGTTCGGCATATATCCCCGCGCCGACCAGCATGCCCAAGACGCCGATGATCGCATGGCGAGAGCCCGCGCCGATGGCAGCGACCGCCGTCCCGGGGCAGTACCCGAGGATCACCATGCCGACGCCGAAGATGAGGCCGCCGAGTGTGTTGGCAAGGAGAG
The DNA here is from genome assembly GCA_002337545.1 of Phycisphaerales bacterium UBA1910. Classification (GTDB taxonomy): domain Bacteria; phylum Planctomycetota; class Phycisphaerae; order Phycisphaerales; family UBA1924; genus UBA1924. The sequence goes on from DDGE01000027.1 coordinate 27,627, forward strand.
CGGTTCCTTTGATGTGCAGCGGAACATCCATACCAATCAACCGCATCGCGTAGATCCCAAGGCCTCCGACTATGATCGCGGTCATCATGACCTTCAGGACCGTGAAGTCCTTGAGCCGGAACTGGTTGACGATGACATTGAAGTTGGTGACCCCGCCTTTTTGCAAGAGGAAGCCAAAGAAAAGCCCTGTGATGGCTCCGAGCAAGAGTGTTGTTGGATCAGCAAACCAAGCGTTCATGATGCACCACCTTTCGTGCGGAGACCTGCGTACAGCAATGCGGCAGTGGGCAGTCCCCCAGCGAACATCGCACCCATGAAGATCCATCCTGAGGTAGAGAGTTGCATCCCACCCGAGAGCCCATGACCTGATGTGCACCCGCCTGCCATGCGAGCGCCGATGATCAGAATCATGCCGCCCAGAAATGCAGCAGCGTAGCGGAACCACCTGGAAGGGCCAAATCGCTGCTCCCACAGGTCCGGAACATGCTCGGATTTGATCTTCCCGCTGAGCGTTGCTGCGACGAACGCTCCGATCGCGAGGAAGATCACGAGCGCGAACTGCCATTCGATCACAGGCTTAGGTTCCGCGGCGGTGCCAAGGTACTTCACGAAGTAAGGCTCATTATCCACATGTTCCGGCGCAACCAGGCGTTCGACGCCTCCCGCGGCCCGGACCATCGTCGTGGAGGTCCCAAGTGCTTTATTCATCGTCGCGAAGGTAATCCATGAGAGGACGCCCAGCAAGATCCCGACGAGGTACGGCGACCATCTCGGTTCCTTCAGCAGTTTCATGATTGGGTTGCTGGTCACAGGTTTTCTCCTAGATATCGCAAGGGTGCGATATGAATTGGCTACGGCTTTGGGTTTGGAGTTGGCGGAGATGTATATCGAGCTTGGATGCACTGGATGATGGATCGCATCCCTGGCTCAACAACGCGGCAATAGACATATCTCCCATCTCTCTCCATCGAGATGAGTTGGTGGTCCTTGAGTCGTTTTAAGTGTTCCGAAGCGACATTCTGAGGGGTGTTCGTGATCTTGGCCAACTCCCCGACACTTAAACGGTGATCAAGCAGGACTTCAATCATTTGGAGCCGAACGGGGTGGGCGATCACCTTCAGGCAGCCTGCTGCTTGTTCCATGTGGGCCA
>DDGE01000027.1:29007-48432 GCA_002337545.1 Phycisphaerales bacterium UBA1910
GCATCATGACGATTGCGTGGGCCGGGCCTACCATCTCGACCCCACGGGACGGGCGTGTTTCGTGGACGAGACGGACATCACACCGGAGATTCCCAGCATGGAAACCACATTGATCATCCTCAAGCCCGATGCCGTCCAGCGCGGTCTGATGGGCAAAATCATCACCCGCTTCGAAGAGAAGGGCTTGGCCATCGTCGGCATGAAGATGATGACCATCTCCCAGGAACTCGCGGGGACCCACTACAAAGACCATCAGGGCAAGCCCTTCTACGACGGGCTCGTCGGGTTCATGACCTCTTCACCCGTGTGTGTCATGGCCGTTCGTGGCATCGGTGCGATCACCATCGCACGCTCGATGATGGGGGCAACATTCGGATCCAAGGCCGATGCGGGCACCATTCGTGGCGACTTTGGGGTATCGAACTCTTTCAACCTGATTCACGGCTCCGACTCGCCTGAGGCTGCCGAGCGTGAACTCGGGTTGTTCTTCAACGAAGGTGAAATCCAAGAGCTTGATCGTGCAATCGAGAGCTGGGTCTATGACATGAGCTCTGGTACACCTGAGTAATCTATTCGATTCGTTCGGATCACAACGAAAACGCCCCGCAATGCGGGGCGTTTTTTTGAGATTCGTCTTTGTACTTTAGAGACTCAGAATCATTGGGCAGTCGCTGGCTTGATCTCGCCAATCACAGCGGGCGGCTCTTCGATCTCGATGATGATCTGGTCCGCGATCTCTCGCCGGTGGATCTCGACATCACGCGGGAAATCAAAGGCAACGCGTACTCGTTCGCCTTTGACGCTCGCAATTCGAACAACGCCGATCGGGTTCTTGGGGTCTCCGATGACGACTTCTTCGCCTTCTCTTCGTGTGATGACCAGCATCCGTTGCTCACTCCGTATGTCGGAACGGCTTTGTCCCGATGTTGCAGTATACCAGTGTGAGTAGGGGGGGCAAGAAGAATCTGGTTCATAACCCCTAAGCATGACTGTAATTACGCACAGGGCCCGGCGGATATCGGACCTTCGGGCGCATTTAGAGGCGGGAAACAGGGAATTACGGAGTGGGCGAGCTCAGCCGTCCGCTGAATCTGATCATTACTCGTCTTCGATCGATTCTACAGACCGGATCTCAGGGACATAGGTCTTGAGATTCTGTTCGATCCCGAGTCGGAGGGTCATGTTTGAAGAGGGGCATCCAACGCAGGCACCGTGCATCCTGATGCGTGCGACTCCATCCTGGGTGACTTCGACGAGCTCGATGTCGCCGCCATCGTTTTGTACGGAGGGCCGAATTCGATCGATGACCAGCGCGACTCGCTCAGAAATCGATAACCCCTCGCTTGAGTCAGCTGGTTTGGAATCGTCGATCGGATTGCCGCCTTTGGTGACATGGACCATGCGTCATTCTAGGTGTTCTCGACCCCGCAGTTCCAGCGTTTCGTGCCACACGACACTACACTAGAGATGATGAAGACGCATACCAAGCTCGCATTGATCCTGTCACTCTCATCCGTCACACTCCTCTGCGCGTGCTCATCCTCGAGCATGTATGAGCCCTCTGGGAATCCTCTGCTCGATTTGCGCAACCCGGAACTGCTCGAGCGTGATCGGGTCGCGGCGGCTCAGGCGGCCTGGGTTGAGGTTGAGCAAGGCATCAGGGATCGCGAACGCACGCGATACGCCATGAAGAATCTCGCATGGTCCGGTGGCACGGATACCGAACTGCGACTGGTGATTATCGATCTTCTGATGTCAGATCGGTCGACTGAAGGGGACGCAGACTCGCGAGCGATGGCGAGATTGTTGCTTCCCACCGAGCGAGATCAGGAGGCGGTGCGTGTGATTGCGTACCACGCGGTTGAATCTGGCTGGGATGAACTGATCCCCTCGTTTGTGCGCAGTCTCTCCCGCCCAATCCCGGGGGTTCCAGATCAAGATCGTGCGGAGTTCGAGGCGATCCAACGCCTCAGCGGAGACTTCCCGATCGAACGGGTCGTGTTCGATGTTTTCCTGAACCCGACCCAGGAAACTGCGACACAGCAGGAGAACGCGGTGCTCCGCAGCGGTGATCGCACCCGTGATCAGGCATGGGGCTTGCTCGGGCGTCTTGATCAGTCCGGCGAGATGCGTGACCAGTTTATTTCATCCGTCGATATCGCGGACGAGCGGATCGATACCCAATCGCGAGAACTCATCGAGGATCTTCGTCTGGCGAGGGACGAACTCGGGGTGCTTCCTGACACCAGTATGGAAGTTGCTTGGCTCGGCTCTCTCCGGCACCATGAAGACGCTCGCAACCGTGCCCAGAACGAGCAATGGTGGGCAGAGACCCGGTCAGCGGTTCGTTCGCTCCAGGATTTCCAGCGACAAGATTTGCGTTTGCGGAATCTTGAGCCAATCAGATGGGTGCATCAGAATCAGCCCGGGTGGCTCAATCTGGATCGAGAAGGCGTGTTTGGGTTGCTTAACTCCAGGCTTCGTGGACGAACCGTCCATAAACGGAAGCCAGGGCGAGGCGAAGAGCCACGGCTTGAACGCCTGGGTGACTGGATTGACCGGATGAGCTGGGGAGATCTGCTCACGGTGCTTGTGGTCGACCAGTCTTTGGAGTCGGAGCAAGTTCAGAAGCAGTTGTTCACCCAACGGGCGCTGGACAAAAAAGACGACTCAACTGAGTACGGCGGGGTTATCGAGAGTGGTTCCCAGTTCGATTGGCGAGCCGTTCTGTTCAGGCCGCGGCAGCGTGATCGCATCAGCGATGAGCGGTTTGTAGCGAGTGACGATATGTTCAGGTTTAGTGACCGATCTCTGGCGCATTATCATTTCCATGCGAATGAACGGAACAACGCTCGTCACGCGGGGCCCTCGATCCAGGACTTGCGAAATGCGCTGGCGTCTCAACGGACAGGTGTTGTGCTGACATCTTTGAGTTCGGATGAGCTCAACGCGGATGTGTACTTTGGCAACGGCGTCGTCGTGGATCTGGGAGTGATTGATTCCAGATCGCATTGAAGGCGCAGAAAATTTCCAAACCGTTTCTAGCCCTATCAGGTTTAAACCGCGATCGGCAGAAATCGGGGCTATTGACGCTGGAAGGGCGATTTGATCCGCCCATACACTCGCCTGTGCAACTGACAGAACTTGAACAACGCGTCGCGAAGAATATCGAATCTCGGGCTCATGATCTGCTCGAAGACCTTCGTCTCCATGTCTCAATCCCTACGGGGGGCAACAATCAACCCGCGATCGAAGAGACGCGTGAGCGATTCGGTATCCGGCTGCAGGAGCTGGGGGCAAAGACGCACATGGTCCCTGGAGATCCCAAGCCGGATTGGCTTCAAGGCGACCAGCAAGGCTACTACACGCCTCCGACGGTTGTTTCAGAACGACTGAATGGTGCAAAGGAGAACCGGGTGCTGGTGGCGGGGCATCTGGATACGGTGCACGATCCCGAGGGTGATTTTCGAGAACTCTCAATCGCAACGGATGGAAAGACTGCGTTGGGCCCCGGCTGTGTCGATATGAAGGGGGGGCTTGTGATCGCGGTCGCTGCCTTGGAGGCACTCGAGGAATGCGGAGTGGGGGCCAACTGGACCTTCACGATGAATGCCGACGAGGAAACCGGGACATACCACAGCGAGCAGGCGCTTATCGAGCAGGCGAAGCTGCACGACTTCGGGCTCGCGCTTGAGCCGGCGCTCCCGGGTGGCGAACTCGCGATTGAGCGTGTCGGTTCAGGGCAGTTCATGATCGAAACGACGGGAAAAAGCGCACATGTCGGTCGTGCGTTTACAGACGGAGTCTCGGCAGTCGTCAAGCTCGCGGAATGCATTCAAGAGTCATCCCGGTTCCCGGAGCCGGAGCGAGGCAAGATTCTCAATATCGGACCTGTCAAGGGTGGGGTCGCGACGAACGCGGTTCCCGATTCTGCCTTTGCCTGGGGGAATGTACGCTTTGCGGACAACTCGATTGCCGATGAGTTAGGCGTGCAGCTTGATGCGTTACAAACCGATGGGGACGCGATGCCCGCGGTCAAGGTATACCGGAGCTTTAACAGACCGGCCAAACCCTTGATCCCAGAGACCGAACAGCTCGCGCTCCGTGCTCGATCTGTCGCCGAGGCGCTGGGGCAGAAACTCCCCTTCGCCAAAACTGGCGGAGTCTGTGACGGGAATGTGCTTCAGAACGCTGGTTTGCCCACGATCGACACGCTCGGCGTGCGTGGCGGCGGGCTGCACACCAAGGATGAATGGATTGATCTTTCGAGCCTCGTTGAACGCTGCCAGTTGCTTGCGATATTGATCGCACGCCTCTCGGCAGGCGGTTCCGCGGCACTGTAAACCTCAACTCTTTGATACAGAGGAGCAATGTCATGTCGGCACCAACGACGGCAACCAACACAACAACAGGCAAAGCGATCAGCAACGACCCGGCGATCCAGTCAAGCATCGATGCGCTCGTCGAGCAGGTCATGGAGCATAACCGGAGCATTACAGACACCAAAGCTCCAAATGCCGAGATCGCAGAATCGTTCAAATCAATCATCGAGCGATGTAAAGCGGTCAAAGGCAACAACCTTGTCTATCCCTCCATCGGGTCGGGTGCGGGCAATGGCGCACTCGTGGAGATGGCTGATGGTTCGGTGAAGTGGGACATGCTTACCGGTATCGGGGTTCATTTCCTGGGTCATGGCAATCCCAAGGTCATCAAGGCGCAACTCGTCGCCGGCATCAATGAGGCCACGAAGCACGGAAACCTGCAGACCAACTTTGGTGCGTACGAGTTCGGCGAAAAGCTCGTAAAACTCGCTTCTCGCAGCTCGAACCTGAAGCATGCTTTCCTGACAACATCGGGCGCGATGGCGAACGAGAGTGCGATCAAGGTGTGCTACCAGAAGCACGCTCCCGCCTCGCGGGTGATTGCCTTCGAGCACTGCTTCATGGGACGATCTGTCACCATGGCCCAAATCGGCGATTCGGCGGGCGGGCGCGTTGGTATTCCGCTTTCGACGCAGGTCGATTACATCCCTTTCTATAACGATGCAGTTGCCGATGAGATGGGTGGTCCGGCGAAGTTCACCGACTACTGCGTCCAGCGTCTGCAAGAATACATCACCCGCTATCCCAAGCAGCACGCGTGCTTCATCTTCGAGCTCGTGCAGGGTGAGGGCGGCTTCAATGTGGCCAAGCGGGACTTCTTCAAGGCCCTCATGGATGTCTGTCGTGACAACGGCATCGCGATCTGGGATGATGAGATTCAAAGCTTCGGGCGGACCGAATCGATGTTCGCGTATGAGCAGTATGACCTGGGTGAATATGTCGATGTGTTCTGCGTAGGCAAGATGACGCAGGCGTGCGCAACACTCTGGACCGAGCGATACAACCCAAAGCCCGGTCTTCTGAGTGGCACATTCACCGGCAACACCAGCGACTTTACCGTCGGCTCATTGCTGCTCGATGAGTTAAGCAGCAATGATTACTACGGCCCAAAGGGAAAGTTTGCCATACATCACGCTGAGTTCCGCTCACAGGTGAAGAAACTGATCGACAAGCATCCCGATTGGTTCCCAGATGCGCCGGAAACAAAGGAACTCGTCGGCGGTGTCGGCGGCATGATGAAGTTCACCCCGTTTGGGGGTGAGAAGGCCAAGGTCACGAAGACCTGCAAGTACGCGTACGAGGAGGGGGTCATCTCCTTCTACTGTGGACACGGCCCGTTCCATGTGCGGATGCTCCCGCCGCTGCCAGTCATGAAGATGGAAGACTGGCCTCGCGTCTTCGAGTGCCTCGAGCGTGCACTTTCGCGCGTCGCGCAGGAGGGCTGATCTATGCCCAAATCAACCCCTCAGTTCGTCGTCCGACGAGCAATGAACTCGGATCTGCCGACACTGCACAAGCTGTCGAAGATGGTGCATTTCATCAACCTGCCACCGGATCAGGAGATCATTGCCAACAAGATTCGTAACTCACGGCAGAGTTTTCTGCGTGCGGCCCGCGATGCAAAGACGGTCCACAAACCACCGATGGAAAGCACTTCCAGCGGCCTCTCCGAAAAGACCGCGATGGCAGATATTTTCATGTTCGTCATCGAGGAACTGAACACGGAAGGATGTATCGGTTCTTCACAGGTCGTTTCACAGATGGGCGGCGTCGGACACCCGAATGTCTGCTTCAAGCTTGAAACGCGTGAGAAGTACGCGGAAGACTTGAAGTTCGGGACGAAGCACACGGTCGCACGCGTGTACCTCGATGAGTCAGGTCCGACGGAGCTCGGCGGGCTGATCATGCAACCGAGTTTTAGAGGCCACAAGCTCAAGCTGGGCAAGTTCACTTCACTCGTTCGATTCCACTTTATCGCGCTGCATCGAAAGATGTTCCGGCCAACTATTTTGGCGGAACTGATGGCTCCGATCTCCAGCAAGGGTGAGTCTCTCGTGTGGGATACCCTCGGGCGAAGGTTTATCCCGCTGAGTTATGACGAGGCCGATCGATTTTGTCAGTACTCCCGAAACTTCATGACAGATCTGCTTCCTGAGGGAGATATCCATCTTTCTCTACTTCCGCCCCAGGCAAGGGCGCAGGTTGGTGAGGTCGGCCCGGAAACTGTACCTGCTCGGCGGATGCTTGAGCGTCTCGGGTTTGAGTACCACGGGTTTGTCGATCCGTTCGATGGCGGCCCGTACATCACGGCCAAAACGGATGAGATCCAGATCGTCAAAGACACCTTCTCCGCAGAGTTGGGGCCTTCGATCAAGCACGAACAGACGAATAAAGCCGGCATCGTTTCAGTTCTGAACAATGACGGCGATTTCCGGGCGGTGCAGTGTGCCTTCCAGATCGATCGTTCGGGGCGCATCCGTGTCACATCAGAAACAGCCATTGCACTCCGGGCCGAGCCGGGGATGATGGCTGGCTGTACACCGATGCGAGTACCGATCGAACCCGGTCGCGATGAGAAGAAACGGGCAGCATCGAAAGCTTCTAAGAAGAAGTCGGTAGCGAAGAAAGCCGCCCCAAAGAGCGGTAAGAAAGCCCAGAAGAAGAAATCACAATCGAAAGCATCTGCGAAGAAGACCACGACAAAGCGTGCGTCCAGAACGAGATAGAAAGTCTATAGGCAACAGAGGTGCATCAATGAGCACGCAGAGTAGAACGACTGTCACCATCGACGGGAAAAATCTCATCGCGGGTGAATGGCAACCAATGGCTGGCGATTCCATCCGTTCCACGATGCCAGCGGCACCGGATCAGGTCGTCTGGTCTGGCACCTCCTCCGTTGAGGCAGTCCACGAGGCGATATATGCGGCACGCCAGGCGCTCCCCGAGTGGTCGGCAACCACGATTGATAAACGAATAGCTGTGCTTCGAAAGTTCCAAGAGATTGCGAAAGCACGCTCATCAGAACTTGGTTCTTTGATCTCAGATGAGACCGGCAAAGCGCTGTGGGAATCGAATGCCGAAGCGAATCTTGTCGGTGCAAAGGTGGACATTACCCTTGAAGAGGGGGAATGGTCCGGGCGTCATCGCGTCACAGATTTTGAGTTTGACCTCAACGATTCAAAGAAAGCCAGATGCCATTTCCAACCTCATGGGGTCTTGGCGGTTGTCGGTCCATTCAACTTCCCGGCACATCTCCCCAACGGCCACATCATCCCGGCGCTGCTCACAGGGAACACGATCGTGTTCAAGCCGTCGGACAAGGCGCCGGGCGTGGGACAGTTACTCACGGAGATGTTCCACGAAGCGTTGGAAGCCGAGAATGCCCCCAAGGGAGTGATCAATCTCGTGCACGGAGCAGTAGCGGAGTCTGTCGCTCTGTGTGGGAGTCCAGAGGTCGACGGCGTCCTTTTCACGGGATCATGGGGCGCGGGCAGGGCAATCACCGAGGCGAATCTCGACCAGCCGGGCAAGATCATCGCTCTTGAGATGGGGGGCAACAACCCCGCAGTGGTGATGCCAGACGCGGATTTGTATCAGGCCGTCACCGAGATTACCCGCTGCGCATTTAACACAACCGGGCAGCGGTGCACGAGCACGCGTCGATTGATCGTTCATCGAGATGTAGCCGAGAAAGTGACCACAGCGATTCTCAAAGCAGCATCGAACCTGATCATCGGCGATCCTCGCTCAGAGGAGCCGGTGTTTATGGGCCCGATCATATCTGAAGAAGCGCTCGATTCCGTGCTCAAGTTCCAGGAAAAGGTCGCGAGCCGCGGTGGGCGTGTCCTCATGGAATCCACACGGATGCCTGATCGGGCAGGGTGGTTCATTACCCCGGGGATCATCGAGGTCGATGAGTTCACCCTTGGATGCGATGATGCGGGGTGTGACGAGGAGGTCTTCGGACCGTTGCTGCGAGTGAGTGTTGTGGATTCGTTCGATGAAGCCATCAAGCAGGCAAACGCGACCCGATACGGCCTGAGCGCATCGATTTTTACTGCGAACGAATCAATGCAGAACCGATTCCTCAATGAGTGTCGCGCTGGGTGCCGAAACATCAACTGTGGCACAGCCGGTGCAAGCTCGAAGCTCCCCTTCGGCGGTCTCGGTTTGTCGGGCAATCATCGACCCGCGGGTGCGTTTTCTCTCGATTACACGGCGTATCCAGTCGCGAGCATGATCGAAACGGGAGATGCCTGTACCATTCCAAATGGGATGCGTGTTGAAAAAGACTGGGTCGACTGAGATCAGGAGCCGTTCGCTCTATTCTGAAGATTCATGATCAACTCAACCTGCCCGATAGGCTGCTTGAGTTGGCGCGAAATCTCCTGAGATGATTTGCCCTGAGTCGCCAGCTCGTGAATCTGGTCGGAGATTGAGATTTCTTCCGGTTCCGGCTCTTGCGCGTTGGCCTGTTCTGGTTCGATCCTGCCTGCGACTCGTGTATCACGCTCATGCTGGTCTTGCTCCAGACGAGCGCGATCGAGGAGGGAAGGATCGATCGAGCGGGCGGGCACCGCTGGACGCGTCGAGATAGGTGCTTCCTGCTCGTCCGGAGATGAATCCGCAGGATTTCGAGGTGCTCTGGACTGAGATGAGACCGCCCGATTGAGTTGGTCAAGCTTGGCGTCGGCTTCCTCGATCAGCAGTTCGAGGCGAGCGGCCTTGTTATCCAGCACGGCACCGAGTCGGCGAGCGATGTCCTCTGCTTCGACCATAAGCCGCTCAGCGGGCTCCATCGAGGTTTCCGCCCGATGACGGATCTCTTCGATCCTTTCGGACGGGCTGCCCATGGAGTTGGTCCGTGCGGCGTTGGATTTGTGAGTCTTCTTGAGCGAGCGGAACATCAGGACCACCAGAATGATCATCCCCAACGCGAGAAGGATATTGGGGATCATCGAGTTTTCGGCTCTGAACTGGTCCAGGAAGTTCGTGGGCTGATGATCCTGTATTTCTCCGCTTGTCGCCTCTGGCGTATCCCCACTCGCCTCCTGCGGGGAAAGGCGGGGTTCTTCCGTGTTTGCGTCAGGTCCGAGTTGCAAGGTTCGACTCCACTTTTCGGCAAGTATCTACCGATCGCCCACTCTATCATCGGAGTGTGGATGATGCAAGGATCCAGCCCGTTGACGATGAGTCAGAATCGCAGAACTGGAAACGCGACGATATCGTGGCGCGGATCCTGCGCCGCTGGCGTGAGCTCACGGGCGACAAGCATACCCGCGACGGGGATCGCCGGACACTCGTCGCGTGCTCCGGTGGGGCGGACTCGATCGCACTCGCGTTCGCCCTGTCACGCATCTCAGGATCATCCGTGATCGCTCACATTCGGCATGATATCCGAAGCGAGGAAGAAACTGATGCTGATCGGGAGCTTGTGCGATTCCGAGCGGAGCAGTGGGGCGTCGAGTTCGTGTCGAGAGATATTCGGGTGAAGAGTCTTCCGGGTAATCTTGAGGCAAACGCCCGGAGCGGGCGCTATTCGGTCCTCCAGGACTTGGCAGAAGAACACGATTGTCCATATATCGCGACCGGGCACCACGCGGATGATCAACTCGAGACCCTGCTGATGCATCTGATGCGTGGATCTGGGCTCCGCGGGATGACTGGGATGCGAGCCAAGACCCAGCTTGAACGGTCCACCCTCGTTCGCCCGATGCTTGACATTCCGCGTGATGAGATCGTTCAGATGCTCAGGCGTGCAGCAATCACCTGGCGCGACGACCCGACCAATCAGGATCATGCGTATTTTCGGAATCGGATCCGGCACGATGTCGTACCCATGATGCGATCAGTATGTCCGAGTATCGCGGCTCGGGCATCCGATTGGACCAACGATCTCATGTCGATCCGAGCCATGATGGATGAGATGATCGACAAAGCGATCGGGGATGCGAGTTCAACACCCGATGGAATGATTTGGGATCGACGGGTGTTTCGTTCATTCCCCGAGCCGGTGCTCGGCATGCTTCCCAATCGCGTCTGCAGACTACTCTGCGCCAATCAGGGGCAGGATTTAATCTCTCGCGAGACAATCAACGCTTGGATTCGGGGGGTGAAATCGTTTTCCACAGAACCGACGCAACACCGCATCGGTCCTATGGTTTGTTTCATCGATGCACATCGCGTTCGTATCGCGCCCGTATCAGATGTTGAGCAGGACGGAACGGAGGCTCAATATGAGTCATGAAACCGAGAAACCCACAATCGCACTTGTCGGGCATTGCACCCCTGACGCGTTCGCACTCCGCAGCGCGATTTCAGGGTTCTATCCCGATGCGCAGATCGAAACCCTGAACTCTCAATCCGAGTTTGAATCTCGTATCGGCGAGTTCACGATTCACCTTGTGAATCGGATACTCGATGGTTCGTTCAAAGACGATTCTGGGATCAACCTCATCCGACGCCACGCGAGCGATCACCCCGCGCTCATGCTGATCTCGAACTACCCCGAATCTCTTCAGGAGGCACTGGATGCTGGTGGCATTCAAGGGTTTGGGAAACGAGACATGCGTGGAGAGAACGCCCGCATCGCGTTGCATAACGCATTGAACGAAACATCCCATCCGTAAGGAATACGCATATGGACAAGGCAATCAAGGTCAGCGAGTATCAGGCTCGACGCAAGAAAATCAGTTCAGTACTCAAGGACGCGGTCGGCGTGGTTTTCGCTGGCGCAGGCGCCCCGCCGTTGCGTGGCGAGTGGTTCCCGGATATGAACTTCCGGTATCTCAGCGGGATCGCGAACGAGCCCGGAGCCGTGATTCTGTTCGATCCGAAGAACCCGAACCCCAAGCGACGCACGATTCTCTTTCTCCAACCGGTTAATCCGGAGATGGATGTCTGGGACGGGTACCGGGATCATATCTCGCAAGAACTACGCGATCGGTATGGTTTCGACACCGTGATGCGAACCAACGCACTCCCACGCTTCCTGAGCGGGGCCGCGCGTCGAACGAAAAAACTCGCATGTCTGCACCCAACAGCCGCGTATACCCAGCCCATTACCCCCGATCTTGATCTCTTCCAGAAGATCGCAGCCCGCACACCCGGGTGCTCGATCGTGGATATGAGCGACGCGATCATCAACCTGCGACTTGTGAAGAGTGCCGCGGAGATCAAGCAGATCCAGAACGCGATCAAGGCGACGCACAACGGCCTGAACAAGCTCATGGCCAAACTCAAGCCCGGCGTGGGCGAGCGTGAACTCCATAACGCGCTGGTCGGAGGCTTTGCTGAAGCTGGATCAATCCGCAACGCCTTTGATCCGATCGTGGGCTCGGGGCATAACGCAACGATCCTGCACTACAAAGAAAACACCGGCGTCTGCAACGACGGTGATCTCATCGTCGTGGATTCCGGTGCTGAGATCAATGGGTACGCTTCGGACATCACACGCACAGTCCCCGTGAACGGTAAATACACCAAGGAGCAGGCCAAGTTTTACAACCTCGTGCTCAAATCTCAGCAGGCTGCCATACGAGCGGTCAAGCCCGGCGCAACGATGGCGCAAGTAGACGAGGCATCTCGCAAGGTGATCCGCGATGCAGGTTACGGTGACCAGTACCTGCACGGCGTAGGTCACCATCTCGGCCTGGAAACCCACGATCCCTCACCCGATGTCAAGCTGAAAGCCGGCATGGTGGTAACGATCGAGCCCGGTTTATACTTGCAGGACAAATCGATCGGCATCCGCATCGAGGACGACATCCTCGTCACGGAGAAGGGATACAAGAACCTCTCTTCAATGATCCCGAAAACGGTCTCGGAAGTCGAAGCCGCGATAAAGGCCGCGAAGTAACCTTGTGATCATCAGCCCCTATCAGCCCGCGAGTTCGCGGGCTTTTTCGATGAGTTCCTGAACCTCATCCGGGTCACTGTATCGGTATAGGTCGATGACATGGCGATCAGGGCCCACAAGCAGGATCGAGGATGGATGGTCGATGTTTCGGAAACCATCTTCCGTGTTCAAAGCACCCAACTCGAACCCGACTCCCATAAGCAGGATCTGTGTCATATCGACGGTCCCCCGCCCGAACTTCCATCTCGCAGGCTCGGCCTTGAACCCATTCGCGTAGTTCTTCAAGACCTGCGGCGTATCAACCTCAGGATCGATCGAGATGCTCAGCAACTGGATATCCGTCCCCTCCGTAGCGAACTGAATTTCGCGCATCACAGCGCTCATTCCGGGGCAGATCAACGGACAACTTGTGTAAAAGAAATCGACGATGGTGTACTTCCCGTCGAGATATGTATCGTCAAACTCTTCGCCGTTGCGATCGACAAGTTTGAAATCGGGGATGTACAGCGCGCTATACGGGTTGTCTTCGTTCAGATCGATGAGCTGATCGCTGGGCAATCCCTGCGGTTGAGGTGAGAACACAAATAAATAGATCAAGATCCCCACGAAGGTGATCACGAGCAATACGAGTGAACGGATAAAGACGCGTGGAGACATGGTTGATTCTATACAAAAATGAGGTTCACGGTTTACTCGATCGGGAGATCGCCCAGATCCCTAACGCTGCCCCAAAGAGGGCGAAGCCCGCGGAAATACCCCAGGCAAGGATTGGATTGAACGCATCACTCATTCCCAAAGCATCCCGCATCGCGGCATGAGACCAGGTCAAGGGGTTCAGCAGCGCGATGACCCGCATCCATCCAGCGGCATTTTCGACAGGGAAGACGGCCCCCGAAAGCAGCCACATCGGCATGAGCAGCGAGTTCATAACGCCGTGGAATCCCTGTGTTGAATCCACGATCCAGGCCATCGCGAGCCCGACTCCAATGAGAGCGACGGAGATGCACAATAACGCACCAATCGCACCCAAAATGCCAACGGGGGTGAGCGTGACTCCAAGGAATGGGAGCGCGAGTAGAACGATCATCGCCTGGATGAGTGCGATAATACTGCCAGCACCGATTTTGCTCATGGCGATCGACCACTTGGGGGCCGGAGAAATCAAGGCGGCTCGGAGCACTCCATCGTGCCGATCTTGAATCAAAGAGATCGACGCAAAGATCGAAGCGAACATGACAGTCAGCGAGGCCATTCCCGGGATGGTGTAGGCGGTTAGGGATGTTTCGTCGCCCGCGACTTTGCCCATCGCGTTTGAAAACCCGCCGACGATGAACACCCAGAGCATCAGAGGCGTTGCAACACTCGCAATAATCCGCGATGGCTGGCGTGTCTGACGGACCAGCTCGCGTTTGGCGAGTGCGTTCATAGCGCCAAACCCACTCATATGAGCGTCCCCTCGTTCGTGCGGATCGAATACGCATCCTCAAGCGTCGGCGGAGCAATTGTCAACCCGATCCCCTCGATCGGGCACGATTGGATCTCGATCGATTGCGCGTCCGGAACGATGATGATCTGGTCAATCCTGTGAGGGATAGCACCGAGCGAACGCACCCAACTCATAGCAGACTCGATTTGCTCCGGTGTGACAGTATGGATGCGGAGTACTCTTTCCCCGAGTGCATCTCGGAGCCGGGCTGGTGAGTCAATCGCGACACATCGACCGTCTGAGATCATCGCGACCCGATCGGCGCGTTCTGCTTCATCGATGAGGTGGGTTGCGAGGAGAACGGTCATGCCGAGTTGCGTGCGGATATGACGCATCGATTCCCAGAACGATCTCCGCGCATCAATATCGAGCCCGCTCGTGGGCTCGTCGAGCAGGAGCAGAGTGGGGTGCGGGATAAGGGCCCGCGCGAGATCCGCCCTTCGTGCAAGCCCGCCGGAGAGATGCCGGACCTGTTCATCGAGACGGTCTGAGATCATGAGTTCATCAGAAAGGGCAGCAACTCGTGATTCGATCTCGCCCTTCGGGATCCCATGCAGAGCACCTGATATCTGCAGATTCTCGCGCACCGTCAGAAGCTGATCGAGCGCGGGGGTTTGGAAGACGATCGAGAGCCCATGTCGGGAAGCCGGGGAGACTCGCTCTCCCGAATCAGGAGAGATGGTCTGGGCAATCACACCCATGAGAGTGGACTTGCCCGCACCGTTGGGGCCCAGCAGCGCGAGCATCTCGTTGTCAGATTCCAAAGAGAAACCGTCGAGTGCTATGCGATCGGGTTCGCCCTTGCGGCGATACACGACCCGCAGATCCCGAACATCGAGCGCGCTCACAGGAGGAACCCTCGCACACCAGCTTCCGCGACAAGAACAATAAGGTATACCGGGAGATGGATGATCGAACCAAAGAACGCGACACGGGCTGCTCGGTCCGTTCGTCTGATCGCAAACTTGAAGCTCAGAATCACCAACATCCCGCCCAAAAGGATCGACGCAAGCCCTGTTGCCCAGATCGATGTCAGTTCAGGCGTGATCCACAGCGGCGCGAGGCCGGCGGGAATCAACAACGCGGAGGTGACCACCATCGTTGCTGCGGTGTGGTTCCCGACGGGGTCCACGATTGGGAGCATGCGGAACCCGCCCGCTTCATAATCAACCCTGCACATCCACGCGATCGCGAAAAAGTGGGGTAGCTGCCATAGGAACATGATGCAGAACAGCATCAGCCCGATCGGTTCAACCAGCGGTGCGAAACCGGCACCTGGCGCCACCGCTGTTGTTCCGATCATGGTCGGCAAGGCACCGGGGACAGCCCCGATGAGCGTGTTGGTTATGGTGATGGGCTTGAGAGGCGTGTAGATCAGCACATACGAAGCGGCTGTCATCAATGCGACAAGCGCCGGAAGCATCCCGCAGGTCAATGCCAAGATTCCACAGCCGGCAATAGTCATGCCGAGCCCGAAGAGCAGCACGAATCGCGGAGAGAGTCGCTTCGACGGAATCGGGCGCACGCGTGTGCGCTTCATCATCGCATCGCGATCGGATTCGTACCACATATTGAGCGCATTGGCCCCGCCAGATGCGATTGAGGTTCCGAAGCCAACTCCGAGGATGTAGCGGATCCACTCCAGTGGTGTCTCGATGCCGTAGTGCAATCCGCCGAGCCCAAGACCGACCAGCGCCGTGATCGTAACAAGCTTCGTAATCCCGGGCTTCGTGAGCTCTTTGCATGCACCGAATAGCGAAACCGAAACACTCGGTTCAGCGCGATCAGCCGGGGCTTGAATGGGTTCGCTGCTCGATGTGCTGCTCACGCAGAATCATAGTCACTCAGGGAACGATCACATCTGCCCAAACAGGGAAATGATCGGAGGGAAACTGCTCAAACGACCCCGCGTCTCGCCACACACCTGAATCTGTGATCGTGATCGAAGCGGAGGGCAGCACATAGTCCACGCGAAGCCCGAACCGTGCTGTATCGGTCCGGTCCAGCCGTTCAAACTTGATATCCGAGGACGGGTGAGCGTCCTTCGCGAGCTTTGGACTCGAGAAGAGCTGAGAGAAGAGCGTCATCTCCAATCCAGAACCATCCGTTGGATCCGCGTTGAGATCGCCGAGAATCACGAAGGGTGCATCAATCTTGAGACCGCCCGTATGCCCCGAATCGTCATAGAGTGATGGTTCATTGTCGATATACGCACGGATCAGTTTAATCTCGTCGTGATTTCGCAAGACATTGCGCTTTTCTTCGCCGTCAAACGCTGGTGGTGTCGGGTGCGAGATCAACACATGGAGCGCATCGCCGTCCGGGAGCACAACGGGGACATCGGCGAATGTCTTTGACGGCAAACGCAGAATGTTCCATTCCTGCTCATCGTACCAGTCTGAACCATCAACTCCTCGGGGCAATTTTGCGCCGGGCAGGTCTTTCCAGAGGAAGTTTTGGAAGGTACGAATCCCCTCGCGATCGATCTCCAGACGACGATCGACGAGCAACGCCATCCCATACTGTCCGGGGAAAGTCCCGAAACCGAAGCAGTCATTGCCGTACTCACGATGGGCCGAGGATTGCTGAAGTGCTCGCTCAGGAACCTCTTTCATAACCGTACCGGAGTTGTCAAGATCGAACCCGGAATGGATGCCCGTATTTGTTGCAGGGGTGTAGGTCTCATAGAACATCGGACGCAAGCCCTCGCCCTGGGAGACCGCGAGATAGTTGTACGCGAACTTCTCCGCGTTGCTCGGCCCGTCCGTCTGAGCGGTCTCGATCTCGTTCAGCAGCACGATGTTGGGGCGGATGCGTTGAATGATCGCGGCGATCTGCATGAGGCGTTCGTCATCGCTCGTATCAAGCTGCTCAGAACGGACATCCTCGATGTTGAAAGTGGCAACCCGAAGCGCAACCGGCTGCGTGTCCGATCCGAACGCGTTGGAAAAGGGAATAAGGAGTAAAAACAAGACGGTGAATCGTGTGGCTATCATGATGTGCCTCTGATCGGCCAGATTGGTGTTTTTTAACCAATGCTGATCGATGGTCTAGCCCCCGTAGCTCAGCTGGATAGAGCACCGGACTTCTAATCCGACGGTCGCAGGTTCGAATCCTGCCGGGGGTGTTTTCTATGCGCTCGTCAGCGCATCCAGCACTTCATCGAGCGTGGAGTAGGTGAACTCGAACCCCTCGTCGAGGAATCGCTTGGGCACGCAATAACGCCCATACAGAACCAGCTCCGGATCAGTATCGAGGATTGTTGAGCACATCAATCGCAGCCCGATCTCCGGCCCCGGAAGTGCGATCGGTTGCCTGATCCGTTTTCGCAATCCACGCATGAACTCCAGATACCCAACCGGCTCGGGTGCTGTCGCGATGTAGATGCCCGATCGAGCATCGTTCGTCAACGCATCCTCAAAGATGCGACACATATCGAGCTCATGGATCCAACTGATCCCCTGGGTGCCCGAACCGACTTTGCCGCCGAGCCCAAGCTTCGCGACCCGACGCAATGTCGGGAACGCACCACCTTGAGGGCCGAGCACAAAGCTCGTCCGGAGAATCACACGCCTCGGTCCTTCCGGGCATGCATCCTCGAATGCTTGCTCCCACGCTTTCCCAACAGTGGGGGCGAGCCCGTACCCGAACGCTGAAGACTCATCACAGACCGTACTGGGTGGGTCGCCGTAGATGTGTGCGGTGCTCATCTGCACCCAGACCTCTGGAGTAGTTCCGAGCGATCGGAACGCCTCTCCAAGGACCAGGGTCGATTCCACGCGTGATCGGAGGATCTCATCGCACCGAGCGGGCGTCTTGCGACAATCAACCGAACGCCCTGAAAGATTCAGAATATGGGTGCATCCATTGAGAGATTGCACCCAATCTCCGATCGTTCGCCCGTCCCAAGTTATGTGAGAAACTCGTGTTGCGCTCTCAATCCAATCTGGTCGGGAACGGCTCAAGATCACGATGTCCCATTCGTGTGATGCGTGCTCATTGAGATAACGCACAAACGCAGACCCGAGATAGCCGCTCCCGCCGGCAATCACGAGTTTCTTTCGTGGGGTTGTTTCCGTCATCTGAATCCCCTTCTGGGCCACATCAAAGTCATTTTTGACCCTCCGGACCCTATGATCATCCTATGCAAACCACTGCCACGCTTGAGCCGAAAACGAAGTCCGCCCCCATCGCCAATAACATCCTCGAATCGATCGGGAACACCCCGCTCGTCAAGCTCAACAAGGTCGTTGAGCCCGGATCAGCAACGGTCTACGCCAAGTGCGAGTTCATGAACCCCGCGGGGTCGATCAAGGACCGCATGGCGAGCTTCATCATCGCCAAGGCCGAGGAAGAAGGTCTCCTCAAGCCCGGCGGCACCATCGTCGAGAACACTTCGGGCAACACAGGCATGGGCGCCGCGATGACCGCAGCGGTGAAGGGCTACAAGGCCGTCTTCACCATGCCCGACAAGATGAGCCAGGAAAAGATCGACGGGCTCCGCGCGTTCGGAGCTCAGGTCATCATCACCCCGACCGATGTGCCGGGCGATTCGCCCGATCACTATGTCAATGTCGCCAAGCGGGTCGCATCGGAGACGCCCAACTCATTTTACATGGATCAGTACCACTCCCAGTGGAACATCGAGGCCCATGAGGTCCTTACTGGCAAGGAACTCTACGAGCAGACCGACGGCGGCAAAGTCGACGCGATCGTCGTCGGCACCGGGACCGGTGGCACGGCCTCGGGGATCGGGCGTTATTTCAAGAAGATGGGTGCCAAGACACAGATCATCGGCGTCGATCCGCTCGGGTCCGTCCATTACCACTACTTCAAGACCGGCACACTCCCGACCCCCTATGTCTACAAAGTCGAGGGGCTCGGCGAGGACATCAAGTGCGAGGCATTCGACCCCAGCGTCGTTGACGAGATGTATCAGGTGAACGATTACGAATGTTTCACCATGGCGCGCCGCCTGACCCGCGAGGAAGGACTTTTCTGTGGCGGTTCGTCCGGCGGGATGGTCCACATCGCCTGCCAGGTCGCCAAGCAGCTCGGCGAGGGCAAGACCGTCATCGCGGTCTGCCCCGATTCGGGCACGCGTTATGTCACCAAGTACCTCTCCGACGAGTGGATGAAGATGCACGGGTTCCTCGAACCCGAGAAGGGGCTCGGTCTTATCGAAGACCTGATCAATCCCGATGCATCGGTCGTCACGATCAGCGAGTCCGATTCCGTGAGTGCAGCGGTGAATTCATTGCGAGACAACGGGATCTCGCAGGTCCCCGTCGTCAATATGGACGGCAAGCCCGTCGGGATCATCCACGAGGTGGATGTGCTCCGCGGTCTGCACTCCAACTCGATCGCCATGAACACCCCCGCAAAGGAAATCATGAATGCGATCGGTGGGCTTCTGCACCCCAAGGCACGCGTCGAAGAGCTTTATGGCATCTTTGAAACCGATCATGTCGCGATCGTTATTGACGGGTCAGACATCAAGGGTGTGATCTCCAAGATCGACATGATCGAACATCTCGCGAAGAAGAACCAGAGCAACTAACTCCCGTTCACGGAAGGACGATACCCATGGAAGTTTCAAGTAACGCCCAGTTCGGGACCCGCGCGATCCATGCCGGTCAGCGCCCAGACCCATCCACCGGCGCGATCATGACGCCGATCTACCAGACCTCGACCTTTGT
>DDGE01000027.1:48627-50634 GCA_002337545.1 Phycisphaerales bacterium UBA1910
AAGCACGGGCTGTGCTTCTCCTCGGGTGTCGCCGCGACGGGTGCCGTGCTGCACCTGCTGAGCTCGGGTGACAAGGTCCTGCTCGGTGACGATGTCTACGGCGGGACCAATAGGCTCTTCAATCGCGTCTTCAACCAGATGGGCATCGAAACCGTCATGGTGGACATGACCGACCTCGATGAGGTGAAGAACGCGATCGACGATCGCACCAAACTGATCTGGCTGGAGACACCGACCAATCCAACCCTCAAGATCGCGGACATCAAGGCTGTCGCAGATATCGCGAAGAGCTTCGGCGTCATGCTCGCGGTCGACAACACCTTCGCAACACCGTTCCTCCAGAACCCACTGTCGCTGGGTGCAGACATCGTGTGCCATTCCACTACAAAGTACATCGGCGGGCACTCTGACTCGATCGGCGGAGCACTGCTCACAAACGACGATGACATCCACCAGCGTCTTAAGTTCATCCAGCTTTCCGAGGGCGCAGTACCGGGGATCATGGAATGCTTCCTGCTCCTGCGATCCACCAAGACACTCCATGTCCGTATGCAGCGACACTGCGAGAATGCTGCAAAAATTGCGGATCATCTCAACAACCATCCGCAGGTCGAGAAGGTCATCTACCCCGGTCACGAATCCCACCCGCAGCACGAGCTCGCAAAGAAACAGATGTGCGGATTCGGTGGCATGATCACCATCTACATCAAGGGTGGGCTCGAAGAGTCCCGCGCGATGCTGGAGAAAACCAAGCTCTTTGCATGTGCCGAATCGCTCGGCGGCGTCGAATCCCTCATCGAGCACCCCGCGATCATGACCCATGCGTCCGTTCCCGCGGATCAACGCGAGAAGCTCGGCATCTCCGACAACCTCATCCGTCTCAGTGTCGGGATCGAAGGCGTAGAAGATCTCATCGCAGACCTCGACAACGCGTTGGGATGAATCCCCTGGACTCGAAACAAAAAGGCCTCCCAACCGGGAGGCCTTTTTCATGTCACTCTTGATCGAGGATCAATCCGGGATCGGGCAATGCCCGCCGTTCTTGGCGTGATAGTCCTGGTGATACTCCTCGGCCTTGTAAAACTTCGGGGCCATCTTGAGCTCGGTAGTGATCTTCTTGCTCGCCCACTTCCCCTCACGCTGCTGATCTTCGATGAACTGCTTCGCGAGCTTCATCTGCTCATCGTCCGTCGGATAGATCGCTGAACGGTACTGCGTTCCGATATCAGGTCCTTGACGGTTACCCTGCGTGGGATTATGGATCTTGAAGAAGAACTCAAGAAGCTCCTGATAGCTGATCACATTCGGGTCGTATCGGAGCATCACTGACTCCGCGTGCCCAGTTGCGCCGGAGCAGACTTCTTTGTAGCTCGGGTTGTTGTCGTCCCCCCCCTGATAGCCCGAAACGGCG
Organism: Phycisphaerales bacterium UBA1910; assembly: GCA_002337545.1. GTDB lineage: Bacteria > Planctomycetota > Phycisphaerae > Phycisphaerales > UBA1924 > UBA1924. Next base: position 50,039 of record DDGE01000027.1, read on the forward strand.
TCTTGAACACCATCGAGCTGAGCAAAGCGGTCCTCGACCCCCCAGAAGCAGCCACCAGCGAAGTATGCGGTTTTCAGTGTGCTCGCGACATCTGGCATCTTGGGCAACTCCTCGCCCGCTTCAACAAAGCTCAGCGACACGGAGTTCACACAGAACCGCTTCCCGGTTGGTTTTGGACCGTCATCGAAAACATGCCCAAGGTGCCCACCACAACGCGCACAAGTGATCTCTGTCCGGACCATGTGCCACGAGTTGTCAACATGCGTCCCGACATGGTCTTCGTCGTATGGTTGGAAAAAGCTGGGCCAGCCGGTGCCAGAGGTAAACTTTGAGTCGCTCTTGAACAGTGGAAGATTGCAAAGTCGACAGACATAGGTGCCGTCTTTCTTGTTGTCGGTCAGGTTGCCACAGAACGCTGGCTCGGTTCCGTCGTTCAGGATCACCCGCCGCTCTTCATCATTCAAATCCGCAGCGAGTGTTTCGACCGTATCTTCCGCGAGTGGCGTGATATCGTACCCGCTCTCAGAGATTACTGGTTTCGTGTCCGTACTCATCGCGTTATGTCCTTCATTGGTGTGCGTGTCTATCGCAAGGGG
>DDGE01000027.1:50840-57717 GCA_002337545.1 Phycisphaerales bacterium UBA1910
GAAATCTTGGTTATCAGCATCCATAGCCTCCGTAAGCCCTGACTATAAGGTAGAACTCCCGTTCACATCGTACTATTCCAGATGCGATTGGGTTCGCTATTTGGGTGGGTATGGACGCAATCAGTGGGGAGGATTATCCAGCGGTGCGTCGAGGTTCGAGGTACGGGACCAGCTCTCCTGGTAATCGCTTGAGCCCACGCCGAAGGGCTTTTTCGATCGCATAGTTCAACGAATCGTGCATCCGCTCCATCACGCGATCTGTGACATTCAGGTTGAGCTCATGCATGGTATCAATCGAGAACTTCCATGCGTAATACTCCTCGAGACATCGGGGTTTGTAGGTGCCGAACCCGATCGCATGATGCCCGATCTCGTGGAGGAAGATCGCCGCGGACATCGGGCCCTTGGGCTTGGGTGACTCGATGAGCTTCGACACGGTCCCGTCCTGGTAGGTCACCTGCCACGCGACCCCAGACATCGAGGTTCGCCATTTTCTGACGCGTACGCCGTACTTCGTGAGCATCTCCCGCGTGACCTGTTCGTACCGGAGCTGCATCCCGGTTGGCGGCTTCTTCGTGCTGGAATGAGTAGGGGCGGGTGCCGGATACACGCGACGATTCGGACGCGCCTTGCGCTTCGGACGGCGAGTGGGCAAGAGATCCCAGAGTGTCAACGCATTCATGCGAAACCTCCATTCGGGATCGGACGACCAACCAAACGCTCGCCAGATTCAATCGAGCGCCCGTTCGCGAATGCCTTCCAGTCCATCGCCCGCTTGCCCTGGGGTTGCACACTCAGGAGTTGGATGCACCGCCCGTCGCCGCACACAACCAGGCCCTCGTCTGCACTGATAACAACTCCTGGTTCTTCTTGGGATTCGACGCCTGCTGGTTGCGACCGGTTAATCTTGATCGTCTCCTCGCGGAAGCCGACGGTCACACTCGGCCACGGGTTGAGCCCGTTTATCCGGGCTGCGGCGAGCCTTGAGGGCATTTTGAAGTCGACCACACCATCAGATTTGGACATCTTGGGCGCCACGGTAACAAGAGACGGGTCTTGCGTGGTATAAGTCTCATTGCCCTTGGCGCGATCACGCAAAACGCGTGCGACCAGTTCCGGCCCATCCTTCGACAACGCATCGTGCAACATCGCAGCCGTCATGTCGGGCTCGATGGTGCGTTCAGATTGCCCGAGCACCGCACCCGCGTCCATCTCCTTGTCGATAGTGATCACGCTGTTCCCCGAGATCAAATCTCCCGCCACGATGGCCGCGTTGATCGGAGCCGCCCCCCGCCAGCGGGGGAGTCGGCTCCCGTGCAGGTTGATCGCCCAGCGATCCGCCAGCAGCTTCTGCCCGAGGTACTGACCGTACGCGATGACAACCCAGGCGTCCGCACCCCAGCCGCGAACTATTGTGCGTGCCTCGTCGGTGTTGATCTTCTCTGGTTTGATGATCGGAACTGCCGGCAGATGTTCCGCGGCCCATTCTCCGACGGGCGTGGGGGTGAGCTTGCCGCCTCGCCCCGCCTTGCGATCGGGTTGAGTCACAATCCCGGTAATAGTGTGCTCTCGCGCGAGCAGTTCAAGGGTGGGAACACCAAAGGCACCCGATCCGAGGAAGACGACATCCATGTCCGAACCCCTCTCGCTTACCGTTTCGCGGCCTTTTCCATCGACTTGATCCGAGCACGATTTTTAAGTCGCGACATCTGCGACATCTTATCAATGATCAGAACCCCATCGAGATGGTCGATCTCGTGCTGCCAGCACCGTGCGAGCAACCCTGTCGCCTTGAGTTCAATCTCATTGCCGTCAATATCGATGGCTTTCATCGTCACAGTGCTCGGGCGTGTCACCTCGCCGTTGATCCCTGGGAGGGACAGGCACCCTTCTTCATAGGGCTCCAGATCCTTGGAGAACTCGGTGATCACCGGATTGAAGTACGCCTGAGCGGATTCTGTACTGTTCGGCAAGCCAGACGGGTCGGGTTCGCCCTCAGGATCAGCAGGCACATGTGCCACAAACATACGGATGGGAAGGCCGACCTGCGGTGCCGCAAGCCCGATCCCGCTTGCTCCCTCCATGAGTTTGACCATCCGTTCCGCGATGGCCCGATGGGAGGAATCGATACCATCTTCCGTCGGAACCGGGGATGCTTTCATCCGAAGAACCTCTGTCGGATACAGGTCAATCCGGAGTTTGGCGGGGTCGATTTGACTCAGGTCAGTACTCATTGACAGATCATACGGCCAGGATACGAACTTGTGGCGGTTCTTGACGCGTGAGAGGCGTTTTCCGGATACACTTCATTTCCGGGCGATCGCCCGAAATGTGCATCCGAGGAGCGAACATCGTGGCATTGTTTGGTAAGAAAAACAACAACAACGACGACAACAACGGCGATCAGCCCGATTTCGGACCCGAGTCATTCTCGCCGAAGAAAGCGCAAGCGTTCTTTGATCGAGCCAGAACGGTGCATCAATCCGAGAACTATGAGTATGCGATGCAGATGTGGCTCTCCGGGCTGCGTTGGGACCCGTCTTCGATGGAGGGCCTCAATGGGTTCCTCAAATCCTCGGAGGTCTACATTGCCACATCAGGCAAAAAAGGCGTCTCGAAAGAAACAAAGAATGTCACTTCGATCAAGGGTCCTGTCGGCAAGTACATCACTACGCTGCTCGATTTCGGTCTCAAGCGGATCGATACGAGCAATGCGATCAAGGTCACATCCGCAGCGGCAACTCTCGGGATTACCGAGCCGGTCAAGATGCTTGGCGAGCATGCCCTGAAACTCGCGCTCAACGACCCGAAAGCCAAAAAGGACATGTTTGTCAAGCTCCTTGAGGCCTTTGCAAAGGCGGGGTCGTACAAACTCGCAGCTGTCGCTGGCGAAAACGCCTGCAAAATGGACCCCTCAGACGCGGATCTCCAGCATCAGGTCCGCAACATGCTCGCTCAGAGCACAATGACCTCGGGCGGCTACGACGACAAGGAATCGGGCGGCTTCCGTAAGAACATCCGCGACGCCGACAAGCAACTCAAGCTCGAACAGGAAGACTCCGTCGCGAAGACCGATTCCACTAAGGACGCGATCGTCGAGCGTACCAAGCAGGAGTATGAAGCCCGCCCGGACGATATTCCCTCGCTCGAGAAATACGCCAAGGCCCTGATGGCACGCGGGAAGGGACCCGACGAACTCAAAGCGATGACCCTGTTCAACCAGGCATACAAGCAGTCAGGATCATTCCGCTTCCGCAAGCAAGCCGGCGAAATCCAGATGACCCGCGCCCGGCGATCCTTCGACAAGATCAAAGCCGCTGCCGCGGCAAATCCGAGCGACGCTGAGGCCCAGCAGAAGCTCGAGAAGGCCACCAAGCAGTTCGACAAGCTCCAGATCGACGAGCTCAAACTCCAGGTCGAGAACTATCCAACGGATCTCGCGCTCAAGTACAAGCTCGGCGTTATTCTCTACGAACGAGGCGAGTACAACGAAGCGATCGAGCAGTTCCAGCTTGCTCAAAGCGATCCCAAAATTCGCAGGCATGTCCAGAACCTGATGGGCAAATCCTTCCTCAGGCTTGGCGGATGGGAAGACGCAGCGATCAAAACGCTCGAGCAGGCACTGGGCAACCAAGACGACGACGATTCCGAACTCGGCATGGATATCCGATACGGCCTCATGGAAGCATTGATCTCCAAGGCCCAAAAAGACAACGATGTCGAAGCCGCCGAGCGTGCTGATAAAATCGCAGCAGGCATCGCAATCCAGCAGTTCAGCTATCGCGATGTCCGTGAGAAACGAGAGCTGATCAAATCAATGCTCACCGAACTCAAGGCCTGAACATGGCTCGCGAAGCCGTTGCCATCATCCCAGCCCGGCTCGGTTCGACCCGATTCCCGGCCAAAGCCCTCGCAGCCGAGACGGGCAAGCCACTCGTCGTTCATGTCTGCGAGCAAGCGAGCAAGGCCAAGTCCGTGCATCGCGTGGTCGTCGCGACCGACGCCGATGAGATCAGGTCGGCCGTCGAGTCCCATGGATTCGAGGTCGTCATGACCTCTGTAGAACATCAGAACGGGACAAGCCGACTCGCCGAAGCCAGCAAAGCCCTTGGTTTGGATGACGATCAGCTCGTGGTCAATGTCCAAGGCGATGAACCCGAGATCGAGCCCGCCGTGATCGATGCCGCCGGAAAAGCGGGGGCGCAGATCGATGGGATCGGGGTCGGAACAGTCGTCACCCGAATCTTCACAGACGAGGATTTCAGAAACCCCAACATTGTCAAAGCAGTTCTCGGCATGGATCGGGGAGATGCTCGGGCCGCAATCTATTTTTCACGCGCACCTGTCCCATTCCCACGGAGCTCACCCGGGGATCCTCCCTATCGCCATGTGGGGATCTATGCATACTCTGTCGCGTCGATCAGGACATATCTCGATTTGACCCCATCCGAGATCGAGCAGACAGAGTCGCTTGAGCAACTCCGTTGGCTGGCGCATGGGTATCCGATCCTCGCGTCCGTGGTGGACTCATCCCACTCGGGGATCGACACTCCGGAACAATACCGGGCTTTCGTTGAGCGACATTTTACAAAAAATGACATGATTTAAACGAACCGGAACCGGGCTCGCTTGCATATTCCGCTCCAGAGTTGGTACGATCAGGGATGCCCACCCAGAGCGACGCCTCAGACCAATCGAATCCTTCGCTCCATAAACCCAACGCCGCCTCAGACAGCGGCTCCGATCTTCTCGCCTCCGCGAACGAGCGTTCGATGGCAAACTCGGAGTACTACTCGCCCATACCGGACGGGTACAAGAAGGGCAACCACAAGTATGTTGTCATCCTCGGCACCGTTATGTCGGGGCTCGGGAAGGGGATCTTCTCATCCTCGATGGCCAAGGTCCTCAAGGACAAGGGGCTCCGCGTCGCACCCATTAAGTGCGAGGGATACCTCAACATCGACTCGGGCACCCTGAACCCATACCGCCACGGCGAGGTCTTCGTGCTCGAAGACGGAACCGAGTGCGACATGGATCTGGGAACCTATGAGCGCATGCTCAACCAGAATCTGACGAAACGAAACTTTGTCACCTCGGGTCAGATCTACTCCGAGATCCTCGACCGTGAACGCCAAGGGGTATACCTCGGACGCGATGTCCAGATGATCCCCCATGTGACCGGCGAGGTAAAACGCAAACTCCGCGAGCTCGCCCTCAGAGGCGACGGCGAAGGCCCAGCGGATATCGTATTTGTTGAAGTCGGCGGCACGGTGGGTGACTACGAGAACGGGTTCTACATCGAAGCGCTCCGCGAACTCGCCTTCGAGGAAGGGCCCGGCTCGGTCTGTTTCGTCGCTCTCACATATGTCATCGAACCACGGGCACTGGGCGAACAGAAATCCAAGGCCGCCCAGCTCGGGATCAAGCGACTCATGGAGTCGGGCATCCAGCCCCATCTCATCGCCTGCCGCGCCGAGAAACCGGCCGATCCCAAGGTGATGGAAAAGATCGCGATGTTCTCGAATGTCCCGATGAACCGCGTCTTCTCGATGCACGATCGCGATTCGATCTACAAGATCCCAGACGAAATGCGTGCGGAGGGGCTCGATCGTGAGATCCTCTCGATCCTTGATCTGCACAACCGGGTCGATGCCCGCATGGAAGACGACATGCGCAAGCGATGGAGCACCTTCGTCGATGGTCTCGTCGCGCCGCGGTCAGAGAAAGTCCGTATCGCCATTACCGGCAAGTACGCCGAACTCATGGACGCTTACGCCTCGATCCAGAAGTCACTCGAGCATTGCGGGGCCCATTTCCGCACCGAGATCGAACAGGACTGGATCGACACCACCAACATTACGGACGCGAATGTCGCCGGCCGTCTGAAAGACATCGATGCGGTCATTGTCCCCGGGGGCTTCGGTTCACGAGGCGTCGAGGGCAAGATCTCAGTGGTGAAACACGCCCGAGAGACCGGCTTGCCTTACCTCGGTATCTGTCTCGGTTTCCAGGTCGCGGTCATCGAGTTTGCCCGCAATGTGCTCGGAATCAAGGATGCCTACTCAACAGAGTTTGACCCGATGTGCGGCTCGCCCCTGATCTCTGAACTCCCTGAGCAGAAGAAAATCGAAGGCCTTGGCGGAACCATGCGTCTTGGGGCCCAGGATGTCCGGATCAAACAGGACACCCTCGCGCAGTTCCTCGCCGGCGGGAAAACCGCCATCCACGAGCGATTCCGTCACCGCTACGAAGTCGATCCGGGCTTTATCACCCAACTCGAGGCAGGCGGGCTTATCTTCTCGGGGCGTCACCCCGAACAGCCCATCATGCAGATCCTCGAACTCCCGAGCGAGGGCGACGAGGACACCATCACGCATCCCTACTTCATCGGTGCCCAGTTCCATCCGGAACTCACTTCACGCCCGCTCACCCCACAGCCGATGTTCATGGGACTCGTCGCCGCAGCATTGGCCCACCAATACAAGAGCGATGAGACCGTATGGAAAAAGCTGTTCAACAAGAACCCCGCATTGCGGACCTGGCTGTACCACAAGAACGGGTCGCCTCAGAAATCAGCCCATTGATCCGCTTGTTTCAGCAGCTCAACCGAGTCTCTGAGTATCAACGCACTCAATAAATCGGGCTTTCCAAAGTTGATGCACGCGTTGTGAAGCAGTGTCTGTGCATGAAGATCTGCGGTCTGCGCAACGGTCTCGTCCAATTCGGCAATCGCGAGTTCTACGAAGACTGGCAGACCCCATGGGCGATTGATCGCGTTGTCCGGCTGAAGTTCATCGATATGCCAGCGTGCCGCGTTCATCGCCCGCTCGCACAACTCACGATCCTTCTCACGCAACGCCACTGTCCAGAACGCCTG
>DDGE01000027.1:57838-95572 GCA_002337545.1 Phycisphaerales bacterium UBA1910
TCGAAAAGCAAAGCATCAGAAAGTCCAATCAACCCACTCGGGATTGATGTGTTGTCCGCGACGCACCACCACAGACGCTCATCGAGCGACATCTGATCGAAGGGGCGAACAGGTGAGATGGACACCTCGAGCAGATGGGCCAGAAACGCCCGGTCACTCGCTCGCCGGTTCCCGTACTCATCATGGAACGATTCGATGTATCCCACGCGTGACGCGACATCCGCGTCAAACGGGACGGGTTCAAGAACGCCCGCAATCATGGACTCGATATGAGACACCCAGCGGGATCGATCTAGAGACGGAGAACGGGTCATACAGGATCGTAGACGCGATCAAGCCGCGCTACACTCATGTCCAGCTATGCGTGTGCTCAACACCCCAGATCTCGAACTGACTCGCAACTGCGTCCTTGTTCCCACGATGGGAGCGCTGCACGGCGGCCATGCCTCGCTTATCCAGGCCGCAGCCCGCAGAGCAAGAATCGAGGGGGTTCCCTCTGTCGTATCAATCTTCGTCAACCCTAAGCAGTTCAACGATCCCAAGGACTTCGACACCTACCCGGACCGCATGGAAGACGATCTCGCGATGTGTCAGGATGCGGGAGTGGACATCGTGTTTCATCCGAGCGTTGATACCGTCTATCCTCCCGGCCAGGATGTGACCAGCAGTGTCATCATCCCCAAGGTCGCGAGCAAGCCGGGCCTGGAAGACGAGTGCCGACCCGGACACTTCGACGGCGTGTGCAAGGTCGTCTCGCGTCTTTTCGATTTGTGTGATCCTTCTGCTGCGGTGTTTGGTGAAAAAGACTGGCAGCAACTCCAATGCATCCGCACCATGAGCAAGCTACAGGGGCGAGATCTGCAGATCATCCCCGCAGAAACCGTCCGTGAGGAATCCGGGCTCGCCATGAGCTCACGGAATCTCAACCTGACACCCGAAGCCCGCGCACAATCCGTCGCGATCAGCAAAGCCCTATTCGCCTCCTCGAGCGTTCAGACGCCAGAGCTTGCAGAATCACTCATGCGTGAGATTCTCGCCAATGGCGGGATCGATCCTGAATACGCCGTCGTCCGCCCGGCCGACACGCTCATGCCGCTGGGAGATAGAAGCATCCACCCACATGTCCCCTGCCGTGCACTTATCGCCGCGAAAGTAGGGGGTGTTCGATTGATCGACAACGCCCCGTGGACCCCGATCGCATACGCTTGACAGTACAACATCACCCCTGTTTTTCCGAGGCATCGATGACCGACAACGCCACGCTCAAGCCGTCCCCGCTCGCACAGTACCACGCGGACTACAACGCCCAGATGGTCGAATACGCCGGCTGGGAAATGCCCATCAAGTACGACACATCGATCAAGGAAGAGCACGAACAGACCCGCAACTCCGGCGGTATCTTCGATGTCTCCCATATGGGGCGACTGAGCTTTAAAGGCAAGGACGCGATCCGCCTCCTCGAGCATACCTGCACACGCAAGATCGGATCCATGCAGGAGGGGCAGTGCCGATACGGGCTGATCTGCAACGAGCAGGGCGGCGTGAAAGACGATGTCATCGTCAACCGGATGGGCGAGAACGAACTCCTTGTCGTCGTGAATGCCTCGAATCGTGAAAAGATCATCGACCACATGAAAGATGTCATCGCGGCTCGCGGGTTTGATGTCAAGATGGAAGACCGGACCGAGAAAACCGCAATGATCGCGATCCAGGGCCCCAAGGTCATGGATCTCATCGGCAAAGTCTCGTCGGAAATTCCAACGCTCAAACGCTACAGATTCCTCACCAAGAACCTCATGATCGCCAAGGTAATCGTCGCTCGTACCGGCTACACCGGAGAAGACGGCGTTGAGGTGATCATGCCCTCATCCATCGTCAAAATGGCCATATCCATGCTCATGAAAGAGATGGGCAACGATGATGCCCACGAGATGCTCAAGCCCTGCGGTCTCGGCGCTCGCGATACGCTCCGTCTCGAGGCCGGAATGCCGCTCTACGGGCACGAACTCGGCGAGAATATCAACGCGCTCTCCTGCGGCATTGACTTCGCAATCGCGCTTGACAAGTCCGTCGATAACGAGGGCGAGACCTTCATCGGCCAAGAGGCTCTCCTCAAGACACGCGACGAGGGCGGACCCGCCCAAAAGCTTGTCGGCTTCGAGATCGACTCGAAACGAACCGCACGCCAGGGCATGCCCACCCTCCTCGACGGAGACTCGGTCGGCATCGTGACCTCAGGATGCGCTTCGCCAACGCTCGGAAAATCGATCGCCATGGGGTTCGTCCCTGCTGACAAAGCCGAGATCGGAACACAGTTCGAGATCGACGCCGGGCGTACATCCCTGACCGCAACGGTTGTGCAGATGCCGTTCTACAAGGCACCCAAAAAGTAATCGCCATGGGCCCTCAGGGGTCCAGCAACGACATCCCCTCTTCACCCGGGTCCGGGCGGAACCGCCGCCCAAAGACATGCATCAGGTGGAAGAGGATGTTCATGCCCACGACCGCCCCGGCAACGATGAGTAACAACCGAGGCGTCGCGTCGATCCGAGTGAGTGTCCAGATTAACTGCAGGACGCAAAGGATCGATACGAACACCAGCGTTGGCCCTCGCGGAATCCGAGCCACCATGAACGCCCCGATCGGTGCTCCAAAGAGCACGATCGGGGACGCGGCAAGCCAGTTGCTAAAGACCTCGGTTTCCACCGAGCCATCAATCAGACATAAGGCGGACCCAACAATCGAGTTCCACGCCATAAGCACCACACTTGTCGCTATCGCAGGGCGAAGGTCAGCTCTATAGATCAGCACGAGCGCTGTGTAGATCACCATGTCGATCCCAACGCCAGTCATACCCGACGCGACGCCGCCCACGATTCCCGCACAAATACCCAGAACCGCATCCGAACGAGCGCCGAGAGTGGGGGCATGATGATGCGAAAGCAGTTCTTTGAGTTTCACGAGGGTCACGAGCCCGAACCCGCCCCAGATGCACGCAAAGGTGAGCTTTACCACAGAGCCGGCCACGATCGGGAACAGCAGGTAATGCGTCAGCGTGAGTGAAATCGCAGAGGTGATTGCCGCCCAGACCATGACCCGCACGGCCATCGATCGTCTGGAACTTGCCAAATAGATGGCGGCGCTCGTCATCCCGATCGCCTGGATCAGGAAGCTGAACTGACGCCCGAACTCCGCGGGTTGATCGAAAAGAAGCACGAGTACCGGGAATCCAACCGTCCCGCCACCCATCGGGGTTGAGCCCGCGACATACGACCCGATCGCCATCGCGACAGCGATCGGCCAATGCTCCGCAACCCGACCCCACCAGTTCTGAGTCAAGATGAGCGTGCCCCAGACAGACAGGAACAACGCGACCCAGATGAACCAGGGCAGCATCTTTGAGCAACGCTCCTTCAACGAAAGAGAAGCCGAACTCACCGATTTGGCTCCACGATCATCTCATAGTCCCGGCAAGTCCTGCTCGACCCACCCTGAACCGCTCGTGTGCCGAACGATGGTGCCGGTCGCCTCGTAAATCACTTGTTCAGCGATATTTGAGCAGTGATCACCAATGATGACAGCTTGGTTGATGATCGCGTGGAGATCAAATGCGTTGTCCACACCCAACCGTCCGTCAGCAACCCGCATCTCAGCGTCGCGGGTGATTACCTCATGAAACGCGAGCGTATTTCCTTCGCTCGAGAGAACCAGTTTGGCCCGCTTGGCGCTTGTCTCGTCGAATGCCTTCACCGTTTCACGAAGTACCGCAAGGATTGAGTTCGTCATCACCCGGGTAGTCTTGGGAAAAAGCGATTCACGATCACCCAGCGCAACAACCCGTGCTGCTATCGCGCTCGTTGCGTCTGCGATTCGTTCGAGCTCGTTGTTCACCTTGACAGCGGTCAACAGACTCCGGATCTGGTCCGCTCGTGCAGGGCAGGTGTCGTGAGCCGCTCGCGTCATCAGATCGACCGCATCGCGTTCAATCTCGATATCCGCCTGATCAACCTCATCGTCACGCTGGATGATGTCCTGTGCCCGATTCGTGTCTCTCGCGTAAATTGAATCGAACACCCCCTCCGTGAGTTCAGACACAAGGACGCCCTGCTCGACGAGCCGGGTGCGGATGGACACGATTTTCTCTTGGAACTGTTCTGATGAGATCGGCATGCCGGGGCCTCGGATCGCTTGGGGTGTTGCGGTGAGGATTATCGCCACCTTACCCGATCGAGTCTCGACATGCACGCTTGTCGGGCTATCGTTTCTCAACCTTACGAAAGCACATCCCCAACGGAGTACCCATATGCCCTTCGACATTGACCTCATCCACGCCCGTCAGATCATCGACTCCCGAGGAAACCCGACGGTCGAAGTCGATGTCGTCCTCGAATCCGGTGTCGTTGGTCGCGCCGCAGTCCCCTCAGGGGCCTCCACAGGCGAATCCGAAGCCGTAGAACTCCGCGACGGTGGAGATGTCTGGATGGGCAAGGGCGTCGCGAAGGCTGTGGAAAATGTCAATGACCAGATCGCCCGCGCCATCGAAGGCATGGACGCACGCGATCAGGAAGGCATCGACGCCGCAATGATCGAGCTCGACGGCACATCGAACAAATCAAATCTCGGCGCCAACGCAACCCTCGGCGTTTCCATGGCCGTCGCTCGCGCCGCAGCAGAGGCTTCCGGGCTCCCGCTGTACCGTTACCTCGGCGGCTCGTCAGCAAAGACCCTCCCAGTACCGATGCTCAACATCCTCAACGGCGGCAAGCACGCCGACAACACAGTGGACTTCCAGGAGTTCATGATCCAGCCCTGGGGTTTCGATGACTTCGGGCAGGCGATGCGTGCAGGTGTTGAGATCTACCACACTCTCAAGTCGGTGCTCAAGAAGAACAAAATGTCGACGGCCGTCGGCGATGAGGGCGGGTTTGCTCCAAACCTCAAAGACAACGAGGACGCGCTCAAAGTCATCGAGGAAGCCGTAGACAAGGCGGGATACAAGTGGGGCGAGGAAATCTTCGTTGCACTCGACCCGGCAACCTCCGAGCTCTGGAATGAAGCCGAGAAAGATGGCAAGGAGGGCTACAAGTTCTTCAGTTCCACCGAGGAGATCGTATCCACAGACGACATGATCGCTATGTGGGCCGACTGGTGCGAGAAGTACCCCATCCGGTCCATCGAAGACGGACTCGCTGAGAACGACTGGGACGGCTGGTCCAAGCTCACAGCCAAGCTCGGCGACAAGGTCCAGATCGTCGGCGATGATCTCTTCGTCACAAACAAGAAGTTCGTCGAGAAGGGCGTCGCACAGAACGCCGCCAACGCGGTCCTCGTCAAGGTCAACCAGATCGGGACCCTCTCGGAGACCTTTGACGCCGTCAACTACGCGATGAGCAACCGATTCTCGTGCGTGCTCTCTCACCGCTCGGGAGAGACGGAAGACTCGACCATCGCCGACATTGCCGTGGCGACCAACTGCGGGCAGATCAAGACCGGCGCCCCGTGCCGATCAGACCGGAACGCCAAATACAACCAGCTCATCCGCATCGCGGAAGAACTCGGCGATAGCGCGGTCTACGGCTCCACCACATGGTGGCGATGAGATGTCTGAGCGGCAGATGAAGATCGAGAAAGAGTCCCTCATCCACGAGGGACACAGCTACGACTTCGTCGAGTTGACGGTGAACTACAAAGACGGTGTGACCCGCACCAAGCCCATGGTGCGTCATAACGGCGCCGCTACGATCCTCCCGATCCTTGAAACGGAGGATGGGGCCCGGATCGTCATGGTCCGCAATGAGCGGGTTACGATCGACAGTTTCCTTCTCGAACTTCCCGCCGGCGGGATTGATAAGGGGGAGGATCCGCAGGTTGCGGCTGGTCGAGAACTACTCGAGGAAACAGGATATCGGGCCGCAACGCTCGAGCCACTGTGTCAGTTCCTTACCACGCCCGGGCTCACGGATGAGTTCATGCATGTCTTTGTTGCACGCGATCTCACGCATGTTGGACAACAACTCGAACCCTACGAGTCCTTGTCGGTAGAACTCCTTGAGCCCGAAGCCGTGATCGAAATGGTGAACGGGAATCAAATCACCGATGGAAAGACGATGCTGGCGGTTCGCACAGCGCAGGCCAAAGGCATTATCTGAGGCAAGGAGATCGGCACCAGATGGGTGAACGCGATTGGCAATCCAGCGAGTTTGATCGCCACGACCGTCTGGCCGGGATCAAGCATGCTCTCGCCCGGATATTCGGCGATGGAGAGAACCCGCTCGCATGGGGTTTCAGACTCGGGGCTCTCGGCAGAACCCCAATCAAGATCCATCTGCTCTTTGTGGTCTATCTGCTCGTTGAGCTGATCTTCACGCTCCCGGGAAACCGCGACGGATTGGTCTTTGTCCTCCCGCGCCTTGGCGCAGTGGTGTTTTTCGTCTTCTTGCGAGAAATCGTTCACTCGATCGTCGCGAAACGATCAGGCGGAAATCCGATCGAAATCATGCTTTGGCCGATGGGGGGGCTCATTCCTCCCGAAGTCCCCGAGCACTGGTTCACTCGATTACAAATCGCGATCTCACCGTTCCTGCTGAACTTGATCATGCTCCCAGTGCTCGCGCTGCCCCTGTTCTTGATCACGCAGGATTGGCAATCGTTGCTCATTAACCCGCTCACACTCCGAGGCACAGGCGCGGTCATTACTTTCCCCGATGGATCGACCGCCTGGTGGCTCGTCGCCCTCGGTGCTATCCACGCGGCAAATCTTGTGCTTCTCGTTATCAATCTGATACCGATGTATCCACTCGACGGGGCCCGGATAGTGGAATCGTTTCTTTCAAAGTCCAACCCGGATCATCGCGCCCAGTGGCTCTGCGTGCATGTGGGGCTGATCTCTGCGACCGTGATCGGGATCTTTGCGCTCGTCATGCAGGATGGGACACCCTTGTTTGCGCTATGTGTCGTCTGTGGATTGATTTGCTCGATGCACCGCCGAAGACTCCAGTTCCTCGCAACGGCGGATATGATCCCAGGGCTCAGCGGCGGTTTTGCTGCGTCCGAGAACAATGAAGAACCACAAGCCGTACGCGATAGTGTCAGCCAGGACGAGATAGATCGCATCCTCGCGAAAATCTCCAATCAAGGGATCGGTGCTCTCTCTCGCAAGGAGCGGAGAACTCTGAAGCGAGCGACAGAAACCAGCCGACAATCCCAATAATCGAACAATCTTCGGGAGAGTGCATGGGTATCTACGATCGCGATTATGTCAGCGCAGGACGAGGCATGGGGGCCCCCCCATCCAGAGGCAACAAACGGCTATTCGCCCGTTCTCCCGATTGGTCGATCACGACATGGCTCATCGTGATCAACATCATCGTGTACATCCTCATGTTCCTGCTACAGCCATATGTATGGAACGCGGGGATTCTGACCCTGAATCAGGCCTATGGCCGGCTCGAAGTCTGGCGACTCATCACCTTCCAGTTCCTCCATGATCCGACTTCGTTGATGCACATCGGCTTCAACATGCTCGGACTCTGGATCTTCGGCCCGATGGTCGAGCAGTACCTCGGGGGCAAGAAATACCTCGCGTTCTATCTCGTATGCGGGCTCTTCGGCGGGCTGCTCTTCATCATCCTGAACTTCATCGGATTCCTGAACATACCGCCGGATATGCCACTCGTTGGGGCTTCGGCAGGCGTGTTCGGTGTCATCGTTGCCTGTGCCAAGATCGCTCCAAACAACGAGATCATGCTCCTGTTCCCCCCGATCCCCATGAAAATGAAGACTTTCGCGTACGGCTATGTCGCGATCGCTTTCTTCAGCTTGCTGATCGGGACCAGAAACGCAGGCGGTGAGGCAGCTCATGTCGGCGGCGCGATTGCCGGATATTTCTTCATCCGTAAATCCCATCTCCTCAGCGATTTCTTCGATGTGTTCGGCGACTCTCGCGAGCCGAAGGACAAGTCAAACAAGAAGTCCGTCCTCCGAAACTACAAAAACACGAACGGGCCGCACCCCGACGAGATCGATGCCATCCTCGATAAGGTCAATAAAAAAGGATTCGCATCCCTCAGCGAGAAAGACAAGAAAAAGCTCCGCGAAGCGAGCAGGGACGCCTGATCGCGTTGCCCCTACGCTTATTGAATGCCTGAGCCGATCTCGTTTACCGTTCACAAGACTTCCGGAAACGCCCGAACCGGACGCGTCGAAACGCCGCACGGCGGGTTCGATACCCCCGCCTTTATGCCTGTCGGTACCAGAGGGACAGTCAAAGGTATCTTTCCGCACCATGTCCGCTCAACGGGCGCCGAGATTCTCCTCAACAACACCTACCACCTCATGCTCCGACCAGGGTCAAAGCTGATCCAGGAACTGGGCGGGGTTCACAAGTTCATGAACTGGGACGGCCCAATCCTGACCGATTCAGGGGGGTATCAGGCCTACTCAATGGCAGATCTCAACGCCATCGACGAGGATGGGGTTTCGTTTAAGTCAATCCTCGACGGCTCCACGATTCGCTTGACCCCTGAGATCGCGATTCAGGTTCAGAACGAGCTTGGTCCGGACATCATCATGGCATTCGACGATTGCCCCCCATCCGTCGATCCAGACGCGGGACCTACGAATCAGGTCCGGATCAAGCAGGCAGCGCTGCGTGATTCAATGAAAAAGAAGGGGTACGACCACAACGCCCGGCTCGAAATCGCGAACGAACGAACCGTGCGATGGCTCGAACGCTGTAAACAAGCGCACGCAAATCCCGATTCGCAGGCCCTCTTCGGGATCATCCAGGGAGGCACAGATTTCGAGAGACGCGACTGGTGCCTGGAACGCATCTGCAACATCGATCTCCCCGGCTACGCGATCGGCGGGGTCGCAGTCGGAGAGACAAGCGACGATATCGCCAGAGTGGTGCGGCACACAGCACCAAGGATGCCCGAGCACAAACCCCGCTATCTCATGGGGGTTGGTTACGATCGTGATATCACCGCAGCCGTCCTCGCTGGGGTAGATATGTTCGATTGTGTTCTCCCAACCCGCAACGGTCGGAACGCGAACGCCTTCACAGCCGATCCCACCACAGACGGCCAACTCCGCCTCCGAAACGCGAAGTTTGCAAAAGATGAGTCACCAATTGAGCTCGGGTGCGATTGCCCGGCATGTGACCCCGCCTCCCATGGGTGGTCGACATATGACGCTCGCCCGTTCTCCAGGGCATATATCCGTCATCTCTTCGTCGCGGGTGAGATGCTCGGCCCGATCCTCGTCACGCTCCATAATCTCCGGTTCTTCCAGCGCCTTATGGATGATCTTCGTGAGGCAATCAACTCGAACGAGTGGGAATCGTTCAAACGAAACCGTCCGAGTTTGGCCTCTATAGTCGATCGTGCAATCGAAGTGCAATCACAGAGCGACTAGATGTTCGGGTTTCGCTTGTTGAAACCAACCCAAATTCTCGTCACACAACCCATATTCCCGACCTATCATCCTCACCCGGCGGCTTGGAGTCCGTCGGGGTGTTGAAAGGGACAGCATGACGCACGATACCTTCATGCCCTCGGCATGGATGATGCCCGTATTGATTCAGGACGCCCCACAAGGCGGTGGTCTAATTGGAGGCCCATCCTCCACGACCACACAGCAGCCCGCTTCCACAGCAGATGGTGGGGCAGGTGCCGGGCAAACCGCACGCCCCAGCGGCGGCATGGACATGATGTTCATGATCCTCGTTCTCTTCGGCGGAATGCTGCTCATCACGATGTTCTCGGGACGCAAAGACAAAAAGCGTCGCAAGGAGATGATGGCCTCGCTCGGCAAAAAGGACAAGATCCGCACCGCCGGCGGGATCATCGGCACGATCGTCGAGATGAAGGGCGACGAGGTCCTCATCGAAACAGATCGAGCATCCCACACACGACTCTGGCTCGCGAAGGGCTCAATTGCAACGGTTGAGAAACACGCGAAATCTGTGGAGTCCACCGAGGAAGAAACACAAAGTACCGGCGCCTGATCGAGACGCTCGGTAGATGTACACAGATCAGGTTCTGAAAACTGACCCATAGAGGTTCAACCGCATGCGACACTTCGGCCGCAACATCATCATCGCGATCGCATTGCTCGTCCTTTCGTTCTGGGCGTCATATCCGCCGAGCGAGAAAATCGGGCTGGGCAAAGACCTTCGAGGCGGCGCCTCGCTCGTTTACTCTGTTGAGCTGGGCTCAACGGAGTCCGCAAATGAGGTCATCCCCCAGGTCATCGATGTCCTCAAAAAGCGTATCGACCCGAACGGCCTGTTCGAGATTTCAATCGTGCGTCAGGGCCAGGATCGGATCGAGATCACGATGCCGCTCCCATCTGAGAAGGTCAAGCTTCTCAAGCAGCAGTTCGAGACCGAGCTCTCCAAGCTCAGCGTAACATCCATCGACGACTCAGAGTTTGGGCGCATTATGCGTCTCCCCGCCGAAGAGCGCGCCGCACGAGTGAACGACCTCGGCTCAGTCAGCGAGTCTGTCAAAACGACCCTCGAACGCGCTGCGACCGCATTCGATGAAGCACAACGCTTGCGGGCCGAGCTCCGCCTGTATTCACTGAATCCGGACACGCCCGAAGCTGTACTCGCCAACCTGACAGAGCGTGCAGCTGATGCAGAAATCGAATACGAGGTCGCTCGAGACCAGGCCCTCGCCAGCGCGATCTCACCCGATGAAATCAAGCGTGCGCTCGAACGCTCGGACGAGCAAAAAAGCATCCGGGACGGCGACAAGTACATCCCCGTTGATTCAGAAAGAAAACGAGCACTCGACAACATCCGAGAGCAGTATCCAGAGATCAACGATCAGCTCGAACGCGTCATTGCTGCTTTCGACGAATACACCGCAAACCGCGACTCGCTCGATGATACCAGCGACCTCAAACGCCTCGTGCAGGCCTCCGGCGTCCTGAGCTTCCGCATCACCGTTGACCCGCAGGGGCGTGGCGGCGGACTCTCCCACCCGGACGAGCAACGACTCCGCGATCAGCTCCGCGAAAAAGGCCCGAAGCAGGCCAACGCTCGCGATGCTCGATGGTTCAAGATCAACAAGGTCGATTCCTGGTATGACTCGATCGATTCATACAACAGACTCCTCGAGAACCCCGCCAGCTACTTCCTCACCTTCGGCCAGAGCGGCTATGTCGTTGAAGAGTACAACGGCGATTACTACATGCTCGCGTGGGATACACGAGACCTCAGGATCACGCAGGACGACGCGCGATGGAAGGTCTCGCGTGCATACCAGACCGCTGACTCGCTCGGCCGCCCCGCAATCGGCTTCGAAATGGACCCCGCGGGTGCCGCACGCATGGGTGATCTCACCGGTGCCAATGTCGGTTACCGCATGGCAGTCCTCCTCGACGACCAGGTCTACACCGCACCAAACCTCAACGCACGAATCACGAACCGAGGCATCATCGAGGGCGACTTCTCGATGGATGAGATCAACTACATCATCCGGGTCCTCGGTGCGGGTTCGCTCCAAGCGAAACTCTCCCCGGAACCCCTGAGCGAGAATGTCATCGCTCCCGAACTCGGGCAGGACAACCTGGACGCAGGTATCGATGCGGGTAAATGGGCACTCGTGATCGTCTCGGCGTTCATGCTCTTCTACTACCTCGGTTACGGGGTCGTCGCGGTGCTCTGTCTCGCCGCGAACGCCGTGCTGATCCTTGGGGCGCTCGCGCTCTCGCGTGCCTCGCTGACCCTGCCCGGCATCGCAGGAATCATCCTGACCTTCGGTATGGCGGTCGACGCGAATGTCCTCATCTTCGAGCGTATCCGCGAAGAACTCAACGGCGGCCTCGATCTTCGACAGGCCGTGCGTCTCGGGTACGAGAAAGCGCTGAGCTCGATCGTCGACGGCAATGTCACCAACCTCATCGTTTGTCTTGTCCTTGCAAATGTCGGGACACAGGAAATCCGAGGCTTCGCGATCACGCTGGGTATCGGTGTGGTTTGTACGATGATCTCTGCATTGTTCTTCTCACACATCATCCTCGTCGCACTCGTGGACAAGCTGAAGTTCCGCAAGATCGCGATGCTCCCGATGCTGATCAAACCGCTCGAGCGAGCGCTGAATCCCAATCTCAACTGGATCGGCATTCGCTGGGTATCCGTCTTTGTATCGATCTTCTTCGTCGGGCTCGGTATCACCATGATCGTGGTGCAGGGTGAGAAAATGCTCGACACGGAGTTCCGTGGCGGTACGCAGATCACCCTCGCCTTCAAGGACAACCCCGAAACTCCGGGCGAGGGATACACTATGTCCCGCCCCGAAGTCGAGGAGATCGTGCACCAGCTCGGGGAGAACGACCCCGAGATCGAGCCCCTCAGGAATGCTGAAGTCCTTCCGATCAACCCTGAGGATGACGGGCTGACGGCAGACACTTTCAACATCAAGACCACAGCGACAAACAAGAACGATGTTGCGGACGCGATCGTGAATGCTTTCCGCGACATGATCGATGTGCCGCCTGCGCTCCAGTTCGAAGGGTCTGACCTGCTCGAAGCCAGCGCCGCGCCCACATACCCGATCATCGATCAGCGATTGGGTGACAATATCAAACGCACTGAGTTCTTGAACAATGTGTCCGAGTTCAACGGCGGCGTTGCGATCCTCCTCGAGAACCTATCGCCGCCACAGTCGGTGTCAGAGATCCGCGAACGAATCGCGATCACACGACAAAAGGACGATTTCTCAGACATCGTCGGACGCAAGCTCGACATCATCGCACTCGAGGGTACCCCAGAGGCAGCAACCACCGCCGTCATTCTGGTTCTCGACCCCACGCTCGACTACTTCTCAAACCAGGATGTCTGGCGCAACGAGGTACAACAGCGAGAGTGGGATCTCGTGATCGCAGCGCTCGCCAACTCCTCGGATCAGCTCAGCGTGCAGTCGTTCTCACCAGCGATCGCCGAGAACTTCCGTGCGACCGCCGTCGCCGCGGTAGTCCTCTCGCTCATGCTGATCCTGATCTACATCTGGGTCCGATTCGGTTCGGTACGCTACTCTGCCGCTGCGATCGTGGCGCTCACGCACGATGTCCTCGTCGTCGTCGGGCTCATCGCCTTCGCAGAGATTATCTACGAGCATGAGTCGTTCTCCTCGATCGCGAATACCCTCATGATCGAGCCGTTCAAGATCGACCTCAACCTCATCGCGGCTCTCCTCACGCTGATCGGGTACTCGCTCAACGACACGATCGTCATCATGGACCGTATCCGTGAGAATCGCGGCAAGCTCCCATACGCATCCAAGGCGGTGATCAACCGCTCAATCAACGAGACGATTTCCCGTACCCTCGTGACTTCGGGCACGACACTCCTCGCCATCCTTCTTCTCTACATCGATGGCGGCCCCGGTGTCCACGCGTTCAGTTACGCGTTGCTCGTGGGTGTGCTTGTGGGTACCTACTCGTCAATCGCTGTTGCATCGCCGCTTGTCTGGAGCCGCAAACGAGATATCTCTGAGCGACGCCGACTTGAGGATGAGCAGAACGCCCTCGATAACGAAACGATCTAATCGGTCGGATTCTGATGCATCACCTCCGACTGCCCCGATACCATTCGGGGCAGTTATAATTGATCTCAGGTGTATCCATGATGGACGAACGCACATCCAGAATATTCATCGGGCTCTGCCTCTTGGTGGTGGTCTGGATCGGTGTCTACTGGATGTGGCAGCCCTCAAGCGACCAGAACTCGCCCGTGATTACCTTTGAACAGCCCGAGCAGGTTGATCCACCCGCAATCACACGATCAGGGGATACGACCGAGGAGAATCAGGATCCCAATACCGAGCAGGGGAGCCTGGTCGGGCAACTGACCGCCCAAAGAGAGCAGGCGGAACCACCCCCGACGGAGCCCAAAGGGCCCATCCTCAAACAACCCGAGTTCTTCGAACACATCGTGGCCAAAAGCGAGACCATGCAGACAATCTCTCGCCGCTACTTCGGATCTCCGGATAAATGGGATGTGATCGCAAGGGCGAACCCATTCGTTGACCCGCAGCAGCTCCGGGAGGGCATGGCAATTCGCATACCAAAGGATCCTGAAAACATACAAGGGATCGTTGAAGGGCGAGATACAGAGCCCGGGGTGATCGAATCACATACACCCAACCCAAGCGCAGTGATCGAGTATGTCGTGCGTCCGGGGGACTCGCTGTCCAAGATATCACTCAATATCTATGGTTCAACCCGCCACGCACGCTTCATCTACGACTCAAATCGGGATGTACTCCGCTCGATGGACGATATATCGATCGGGCAACTCCTGCGTCTGCCGCCCCTGCCAGAGGATTGATCCGATCGTCTGAGATCGGAGCTACAATCCCCCATGAGCGACTCTCAACCAGTCTACATCGTTACAGGCGGCGCCGGATTCATCGGGGCCAATCTCGTCGCGACCCTTCTGGAGCGCGAACCAGACGCGATGATCTATGTCGTGGACGACTTCCGGACAGGTTCGTATGCGAACATCGTCGAAGCGTTGGAACGCAGAAGGCTTCCCCCATTTAAGGGGTCTGCCCTCAGCGACTCCATCGCCGAACTGAACTGGCAACCCGCGCTTGTTGGGCTCGAGCCCAAAGCCGTTTTCCATCTGGCTGCGATCACAGACACCCTCGAGTTCGATGAGCAGAAAATGCTCCGTGGAAACACCGAGCCATTCACAGACATACTTGAGGCGTGCGTGGAGTGCAATGTCCCGCTCGTATATGCCTCCAGCGCCGCAACATACGGATCTCCCCCTCAGGCCAACGATCGTGTGCCATTCTCCATCGATTCCGCTGGGAAGCCAAACAATGTATACGGGTTCTCAAAGTGGCTGATGGATGTAGAGGTGTTCCGCTTTTTCGATGAACGCCGTGCATCAGACGAGCCGCTCCCGCATGTTGTTGGGCTTCGCTACTTCAATGTGTTCGGCCCCGGTGAGGCACGCAAGGGCAAGATGGCCTCCATGGTCTACCACCTCACGAACCAGGTTCTTGACGGCAAGCGTCCGCGACTCTTCAAAATGGGTGAGCACGAACGGGACCAGGTTTTCGTGGAAGATGTTGTATCCTGCACCATCGCAGCAGCCCAGCCCGAAGCAACACCCGGCGTATACAACCTCGGTTCGGGACAGACGACCTCCTTCAACGACATCGTCCACGCGATCAACACGGCGCTGGGAACCGATGTCGAAGCCGAGTACTTCGATATGCCTGAGGAAATGGTTCCGACATACCAGCACTACACCTGCGCCGATATGTCACAGACCAAGGCAGGGCTCAACTGGGAACCACGCTGGAGCCCGAAGGACGCGATGGTGGAGTATGCACGCCGTATTGCCGATGAAAGAAGCGGTTCGCAGGTTCAACTCGTCAGTGAGTAGAGAGAGCAGTATTTATGAGCATTAAGCGTGTACTCGTGACGGGCGGTGCCGGATTCCTCGGCTCCCACCTCTGTGAAAGACTCATCCAGGATGGTCACGATATCATCTGCCTGGACAACTTTTTCACATCGCAAAAATCCAATGTCCAACACCTTCTCCAATACAACAACTTCGAACTCATCCGCCATGATGTGACCCATCCGATCTGGCTAGAAGTCGACGAAATCTACAACCTCGCCTGCCCAGCCGCTCCGGGGCATTATCAATACAACCCAATCAAGACCATGAAAACATCCGTGATGGGCGCGATCAATGTCCTCGGCATGGCCAAGCGATGCAACGCTCGCGTGCTTCAGGCCTCGACATCTGAGGTATATGGCGACCCGACCGTACACCCCCAGCCCGAGTCGTACCGTGGGAATGTGAATCCCATCGGGCCGCGTGCATGCTATGACGAAGGGAAACGAGCTGCGGAAACGCTCTTCTCAGATTACCACCGCCGACACGACCTCGATGTTCGCATGGTCCGCATCTTCAACACCTACGGCCCGCGCATGCACCCCTTCGACGGCCGCGTCGTGTCGAACTTTATCATCCAGGCACTCAAGGGCAACGACATCACCATTTTCGGGGATGGCTCACAGACCCGATCGTTCTGCTTCCGGGACGATCTCGTCGAGGGCATCATCCGGCTGATGCGCTACGAGGGCGACGACGCCCATCTCCCGGTGAATATCGGTAACCCCAACGAGTTCACCATCAAACAGCTTGCCGAAATGACGATCAAACTCACGAACTCGTCATCAAAGCTGGTATTCAAGCCGTTGCCAGAGGACGATCCGATGCAGCGCCAGCCAAATATCTCCCGTGCCAAGTCGCTCCTCGATTGGGAACCTTCGGTCCAACTCGAGCAGGGACTCGCCAGAACAATCGAATATTTCAGTTCGATAGAACTCAGTGATTTCCGAGCACCAACCCCAAATCACTGACCGAGCACACATCAGTCAGATCCGATACAATCCTGATTATGATCGTTCCCCGATTCACACCAGAACAGTGCCTGATCTTGACCGATGCAGATATCGAATCGTTGATCGCCACGGCCATGGCCAGCGAACAACAGTCGATCAACAGCATCGACCCGAGCATACTCGCGCCGGCATGGTGGGCAAAAAACTCCGACGAACTCGATCTTGTCCTCCCCGTTCTCGAATCCGCGGCTCGAAGCCAAGCCGAGATCTATGCACTGCATGTGCTCCCGGATCACGCCTTCTACCCACCGGATTCCAATGAGTCTGCCCAGATTACAACGAGCATTCAGCAATCACGGATGCTCCTTGATGCGGCCTACCTCGCGATGCAGCTCGGCCTCAAACGCGTCGTTTGGCCCATCAGAATCCCCGAATCTCACCCGGACCGGATCGCGGCCATCGGTGAGGCCATCGATCGGGCGATGCTCATTTCTCGTTTGGTGTCGATAGACGCCAATCCCGATACCGCGCCGGAGCTTCTGATCGAGACCCCCTTCGTGGATCTCAGCGATGATCAGATCGCGGACTTGGCGCAGGATATCGCCATCCCGATCGATACATGCTGGTGGACAGGAGCCGGTGACATCGCCATGGCACAGCAGCGCTCCGAAGCCTGGAAGACCATCGATCCAAGGCAATCGGCCATGCTCGAGCCCAAACCGGGCGTCCGTACCACAATTTGATTCAAACCCCATCTTCGTGGGGAATGGGTTCCAAGTTGATGCGTGCGTACACTCTGCTCGATATGAGCACAATGAACGCCCAAACCGACCGTCACGCTGCACTGAACCCAAGCAACGGGTGCGTCCACACATGGTCGCAAACCCTCATCCCAACAACCCGTGAAGCTCCATCAGACGCGGAAACGCCGTCACATGTATTCATGGTTCGCGCTGGGTACATCCGTCAGGTCGGCGCTGGCATCTATAACTACCTTCCCCTCGCGTGGCGATCGATCAAGAAGATCTCGGCAATCGTGCGTGAAGAAATGGACGCCGCCGGCGCATCAGAGTTCCTGATGCCCGCACTGATGCCCATCGAGCTCTACAAAGACACCAAGCGAGATGTCGACTACGGCAACCTCCTCTTCACACTCGAAGACCGGCACGGACGACGCTCGGCCCTCGGCCCCACCCACGAGGAGGTCATCACCGATCTCATGTGCGGTGCCGTGACAAGCTACAAGCAGTTCCCCCTCAACCTCTACCAGATCCAATCCAAGTTCCGTGACGAAGCACGCCCCCGCGCCGGCCTCCTCCGCTGCCGCGAGTTCATCATGAAGGACGCATACTCCTTCCACCTCGAACTCGAAGGCGAAGCAGGACTGAGCCATACATACGACAAGATGTACCAGGCATACACGAACATCTTCACACGCTGTGGGCTCGATTTCTCCCCAGTTGAAGCAGAGGCCGGGCCAATCGGGGGCTCCGCATCTCACGAGTTCATGGTCAACTGCGCCAACGGCGAGGACACCATCCTCTACTGCCCAGAATCCGGCTATACAGCCAATGTCGAGAAAGCCGAGATCGGCGAACGCCCTTGGTCCTTCGATGTGGCCCCAACCGCTGAACTCCAAAAACACCACACCCCAGGCATGCCGGGCATCGACCTCGTCGCCGAGCACCTCGGCACCAACGCAGCCGGGATGCTCAAGTCCATCGTTTTCCGACGCACCGGCACCGAGAACAAGTGGGTCATCGCGGTTGTCCGAGGTGACCATGATGTCAACGAGGGCAAGGTCCGCGACGCGGTCGGCACCGGGATCGAGATGGCCCCGGAGAAAGAAGCGAAGGAAGCCGGCTTCGCCATCGGCTATGTCTCGCCACGCATGATCGACTCCACGAAGCTCACGCTCGTTGTCGACCCAGATGCGCTCGCCGCGCCTTCATGGGCAACCGGTGCCGACGAGCCCGACCACCATGTCACGGGCTTTAACTGGTCACGCGACATGGCCGATGCCATCGCCCATGACAAGATCAAGGTTGCCGATATCCGGAACGCCCAGGCAGGCGACCCGTCGCCACGCGCACAGGGCACGAACCTCGAAGCGAGACGCGGCATCGAAGTGGGGCACATCTTTAAACTCGGCACCAAATACTCATCCGCGATGGGTCTCAGTGTCCTCAACAAAGACCAGAAGAAGCAGGATGTCATCATGGGGTGCTACGGCATCGGGGTCTCGCGGACGCTCTCCGCGTGCATCGAATCCGCCCACGATGACAACGGAATCATCTGGCCGCTCGCGATCGCGCCGTATCACGCTCAAATCATCGTGATCAAGCCCAAAGAGGACGGCGTGATGGATGAAGCACACAAACTCGCAGACGAGCTCAAGGCACAGGGGTTCGATGTCCTCATCGATGACCGTGACGATCGCCCGGGCCCCAAGTTCAAGGACGCGGACCTGATCGGGATCCCGCTCCGCTTCATCATCTCCCCGAAGACCATCGAAGCGAATCAGGTTGAGTTCAAAGCCCGAGCCGACGAGGGGAAGGCAGAACTCATCGATCGTGATCAAGCGATCCAAGTCGCAATCGCAAAGTGCAGCCAGATCGCCTGAAACATCGATTGAAAGGGCGAAATGCCCGCCTATCCCCCTTGACAGGGAGATGACAATCCAAGAACATGGAAGCACCCCGCCATTCGGAGGGGTGCTTTTTGTACCACCCACGCACACCCCGGAGTCATCCATATGCATTGTGTTCCCAACGCGTCGCGAACCGCACGCCGATTCGCTGTCCTATGCACCGTCGCAGGCCTCGCCGCATCGGTGCACGCCCAGAACGCCCAGAATCCAGCAACACAAACACTCAAGTGGAGCAACGGGCAGACGACGGCCGTCGCCATCATGAGTCAGCCCGAGATCGCACAGCGGATCGATCAGCTCGCCTCGCGCCAAGATCAATCGCGTGTCCTCGTGCACTTCGCTTACCCAATCGAAGAAAGCGATCGTGCACACCTCAAAGAGCTCGGGCTCGAGATCACCACCGCCCTCGGCGGGACGAGCTACTTCGCAACCCTGAGCCTCGGGGCGGATCACAACGCCCTCTCACGCGCCTCGATTTCCTCGATCTCCTCAATCACTCGTCAACAGAAACTCCATCGCGATCTCGAAGGTGGAATCTACCGCTCTTGGATGATCGATCACGAAGCCATCACGAAATCACCGCTCGGCACCAAACTCGCCGAGTCCGGCATGGTGAGCAAGGAAGAACTCGATCAGATCGGCGCCGATCCCGATGTCGTTGTGATCACGATGTTCCACGCAGATGTGGATCGTGCCCAAGCGCTGCGTGAAATCACAGATCAGTTCGACGCACGCGTCGTGCGTGAAGTGAAGTCAATCAACTCCGCTTCAATCCTGATCAAGGCCTCCCAGGTCAAGACTCTCGCCGAGCAGGATAAGGTTATGTGGGTTGAACCCCCGATCCCCGCGCTCAGCGAGAACAACGCAGAAAACCGAGCGCTCACCGAAGTCAACACGGTCAACGCAGGCCCGTACAACCTCAGCGGCGACGGTGTTACCGTCCTCGTCTACGACGCAGGTCAGGCATTCGCACACCAGGACTACGGATCACGCCTCACAATTGGTGCATCTGATACCGATTCAATTTCAGGACACGCGACACATGTCGCCGGGACCGTCGGTGGGGACGGAACCGGAAACAGCAATCATCGGGGAATGGCCCCGTCTGTTGAGATTGTCAGCTACGGTTTCGAAGTCGTAGGCGGGCTCCAGCCGGGATTCCTCTACACCGATCCCGGTGATGTCGAAGCCGACTACCTCGAGGCATTCAACCTCTACGGCGTCGATATCTCCAACAACTCCATCGGCTCAAATGTTGAGTCAAATGGGTACAACTGCGATTGGCAGGGAGACTACGGCACAACCGCCGCACTCATCGATGCAATTGCACGCGGTTCCATGGGATCACCGTTCCGCATCGTCTGGGCCGCGGGCAACGAACGCCAGGGCTCACGGTGCGACATCGAGGGATTCGGCGATTTCTATTCTGTCGCGCCTCCCGGCTCCGCAAAGAACCACATCACCGTCGGCTCGGTCGATTCCAACACAGACAACATCTCCTCGTTCTCATCATGGGGGCCAACAGATGACGGCCGATTGAAGCCGGATATCTCCGCACCAGGGTGCCAGACAAGCGGCGACTTCGGAGTCACATCTACCAGCTCGTCCAACGGCTACACAACATTCTGTGGCACTTCCATGGCCGCACCGACCACCGCAGGGATCTCATCGCTCCTTCTCGAGCAGTACCGGATGACCTTCCCCGACCGCAACGATCCAATGAACGCCACCCTCAAGGCCCTCCTCGCGAACAGCGCGGTGGATCGCGGTCGCCCCGGTCCAGACTTCGAGTACGGTTACGGCTCCATCCGTGCAACAAACGCCGCGGATACCATCATCGCCGAGAACATCGTCGAGTCAGAAGTCACACAAGGCGGCACCTTCCGTGCCATCATCATCGTGAACCCAGGTGACACGGAGCTCAAGGTCACCGCGGCATGGGACGACGCACCCGGCGCACCCAATGTCAACAACGCGCTCGTGAACGATCTCGACCTCCGCGTCATCGATTCATCGGGCACGGTGCACATGCCTTGGACACTCAACCCCGCCAGCCCCTCTTCCAATGCCATCCAGTCGGTCCGCGACGATCGCAACAATATCGAACAGGTCGCGATCCTGAACCCAGCACCCGGTGCATACACCGTCGAAGTGGTGGGCTTCAATGTTGCACAGGGCCCGACTCAATCCTTCGGCCTTGTCTCTTCATCGACCCTGATCAACTGTTCATCCGCGGGGATCGTCGGCCTTGGGAACTCGATCTACCCCTGCTCCGGCTCAAGCACGGTTCAAATCGTCGATTGTGATCTCAACACCTCCGATACGATCGTCGACTCGGTCGATGTCATGCTCGAATCTTCCGCCACCCCCGGGTTGCCGATCATGCTGACCCTCACGGAAACCGCACCGGAATCCGCGACCTTCATCGGCGGGTTTACCTACGCCGACAGCGCTGGGTCAGACCTGCTCGTTGCAGAGGGTGCCACAATCACCGCGAGCTATATCGACGCAGATGACGGCAACGGAAACTTCAATGTCCTCGTGACCGCATCGGCCACGATCGACTGCACCCCGCCGCTCGTTTCATCGGTCGGATTCAGCGACATCGAACCCCGCAGCGCCACCATCGATGTAACGCTCGATGAGCCAGCATCAATCACCGTTCGTTACGGAACATCCCCGGCGAGCATGACCGAGATGGTTTCCTCAAACGCACTTTCTGACTCCCATTCCATCTCCATCAGCGGGCTGCAGGACGAAACAACCTACTACGCCTCGGTCATGAGCACCGATCAGGCAGGAAACAGCTCGATGGACAACAACGGTGGTGCGGGGTACTCGTTCACCACCCCGGACATCCCAGATTTCTTCACCGAAGAGTTCACCTCGGGGCTCGACCTGGAAGGGCTCTCGCTCACCCTGACCCCGACAAACACGGTCGATGGATACCAGGCACACATCGAGCCACTCGCGGGCGGCGTGCTCCCATTCGAACCAACAGACGGCTCACCGGTATCGCTCTCAGACGATGACTCCGAGCTTGTATCGATCTCCGGTGGGAACACGATTACCCTCTACGGCCAGGCGTACACCAACCTCTATGTCGGTTCCAACGGGTACATCACGCTCGGGGGCTCGGACACGGATTACACCGAATCCCTGGACGATCACTTCAGCCAGCCACGAATCTCCGGGCTCTTCGACGATCTGAACCCGTCCTCTTCCGGGACTGTCTACCGTCAGCAACTCGCCGACCGAATGGTCATCTCGTACGATCGAGTCACGGAGTACTCAGGAAGCAACCAGAACACCTTCCAAATCGAGCTCCATTTCGACGGCACCATTGTGATCTCGTGGGAACGAATCGATTCGAGCGATGCGGTCGTCGGGATCTCGGAAGGCGACGGCACCAGCCCCGACTTCCTCGAATCTGATCTCTCTTCATACCCAGCCCCCAGCAACTGTGCCGCCGACTTCAACGGCGACGGTACGCTCGACTTCTTCGATGTCTCAGATTTCATCAACGCCTTCAATGCCAACGATCCAGCCGCGGATCTCACGGGTGACGGCGTGTTCAACTTCTTCGATGTCTCCGAGTTCGTGAACCTCTTCTCGGTCGGTTGCCCGTAAAGGGTGAACCTCACCAAACACCCCCAGAGCCGGGCAATGTCCGGCTCTTTTTTCATGCGCCCGAGCTATGATCTCAGCATGCAGATGCCAGACAAAGTCAATGTCCTCCTCATCGGTGGCGGTGGCCGCGAACACGCCCTTGCCGCTGCTATGAACAAATCCCCAAAGCTCGGTACGCTGTACGCGACGCACATGGGCAACCCCGGGATCGCCAAGCTCGCGAAGCCGGTCGATGTGCCAGTCTCAAAGAACGAGTTGTACCGTCTCGCGCAGTTCTGCGACAAGGCCAGGATCGAGCTCGTCGTCATCGGTCCCGAGGACCCTCTCGCTGAGGGATGGGCAGACGCGTTGCGAAAGAAATCCGACGGCTCCGATCGCATGATCTTTGGGCCCGGGGCCAAAGGTGCGCAACTCGAAGCCGACAAGGCATACGCAAAGCAGATGATGAAGGCTGCATCCGTCCCGACCGCAGAAGGGAAGGTCTTCCAGAAGTTCGAGCAGGCACAGGAGTTCCTCCGCACCCGCGACGAGCTCTATGTCATCAAGGCCACAGGCCTCGCCAAGGGCAAAGGCGTGATCGTCCCCAAAACAAACGAAGAGGGAATCGCCGCGGCCAAGGACATGCTCGTCAACAAGGCATTCGGCGACGCGAGCAAGTCCATCCTGGTCGAGGAAGCACTCAACGGGACAGAAGTCTCAGTCCTCGCACTGCTCGACGGGCACAACATCCTTGTGCTCCCACCATGCCAGGATCATAAACGCTTAGGCGACAATGACGAGGGCCCAAACACCGGCGGCATGGGAGCGTTCTGCCCCGCAGATACGATCTCCGAGCCGGTCATGCATCAGATCGAGTCCGAGGTCCTCGTCCCGATTGCCGACGCGTTGCGTCGCGACGAGATCGAGTTCCGAGGCGTGCTCTACGCAGGATTGATGCTCACACCAGCCGGACCAAAGGTGCTCGAGTTCAATGTCCGATTCGGCGACCCGGAGTGCCAGCCGTTGATGACCAGATTGGATTCCGATGCGCTCGAGCTGCTCTGGGCAACATCCGCTGGAACACTCGATCAGATCGAAGTTCAATACTCGCCTCAACCCTGCGTGACCGTCATACTGGCATCGAAGGGCTACCCCGAGTCACCAGAAACCGGGTTCCCGATCACGGGGATCGACGACGCGGAATCAATCGACGGCGTCAGCGTGTACCACGCGGGAACCAAGCTCGACGAAGACGGGAATGTCGTCACCAACGGCGGGCGAGTCCTCGCCGTCACCGCACTCGGCGACACCATGGATCAGGCACGCCAGCGGGCGTACGAAGCGGCCGACAAAATACATTTCCACGGCATGCAGCTCCGCACAGATATCGCGAAGAATGCCCCCGTGGCAAGTGTTTGAAACCCGAACTTAGTTCGATGAAACCGGGCGTCCCGCACTCAGCGTCAGCCATGTCGCGGTCGCCTGCGCATTCTCGCCGACATACGCCCATACGACGCGTCGCCCCTCATCCAACGGTTGGGCGACCAGCAGGCTGATGCCCTCATCGGTCTGCTCCAACGCGATATCGTACGATCCAAGAATCTCGCCCTGACGATCGACGAGCGCGACCCCCGCAATTACACGCGGAAACGCCGTCTCAGGACCGATCACGCGTGCCGCGGTTGCTTCTGTGCTTGAGAGAAGCGTAATCAGTCGCCCGATCGCATCTTTCGTGATCGTATCAACCCGAGATCCCGCGACCTGCCATTCTCCCTGATCCCGCACCGATTCAAACCGGACAACATCGTCCCGCCCGAGCACCCGCAGTGCACTGACGGATGTCTGGGCATTGGGCTGGGCGATCGATGCGATGTACGCATCCGGGTAAGCCGTGAGCTTGGAAAGCGATGCAACCGGCACCGTGATAACGGTGTCCAAGCCATCCCGAGAGAACTTTGCGTAGAGCTGCTCGGCGCTCAGGTCTGCCTGCTGACCGAGAGAGATCGAGTACGCGTGGTCTTCTGTCTCGATATCGATCTTCGCGATCGGGGCACCAAGGCCAGTCGTTGCTTCATCGATTGGCGTATCGATGAAGTCCGAAGCTTCCATCATGGTCATCGTGCGGATGAGCGATTCTACCCGGTCACGATCGGCGTGGAGCGAGAACGGTTCTGTGATCATCCA
Organism: Phycisphaerales bacterium UBA1910; assembly: GCA_002337545.1. Lineage (GTDB taxonomy): Bacteria > Planctomycetota > Phycisphaerae > Phycisphaerales > UBA1924 > UBA1924. The sequence continues at coordinate 82,662 of DDGE01000027.1, forward strand.
CCGCGTGCCGATGAGTTCCGCCTGCATCATATGCTCACCCGCACTCACCCGGATGTTCTGGACACTCGACAGGGCGATGTTCATGAGCTTCGGGTCACGCCAATCTAGCGCATTGCCGAATGTAAACGCATCGAGAATCTGTGATTCGACCCAGCCATCGAGAACACGCTCGATCGCGCCCGATTCATCGCGCTGTTCAAGACGGATCGGGCTTCTTCCACCAGCACGATCTGTGCCGAATGAAACAGAGATAACCGAACCATCACGGGACGAAAGACGGATACCACCTTCGGAATCAACAAGCCGATTCTCGCTCAGTCGTACACGGGTTGTGGCAAGGGTCCTCAGTGCACCCCGCACACGCGTCGGAGACACGCCCCATGATTGTGTCCCTGCACCTGATGACCAGGTGCCCGTCCATTCATCGATCTGTGTCTCCGATCGCTCGATCACGACACGAAGATCCGAAGTCCCCAACTCAAGACTGACAATCGAGGCGGGGTCAAACTGCAGCCCGGCCCGCTCCACCGGCTGAGATCGAGCCGACTCCGCATGCTGTTGACGCAGCAGCAGCGCGCCCCCTCCGAGGAATCCCGCAATGATGCACCAGATCAGCAATGTTCTTAACGACATATGCCTATCTTATCGTCCGTTCATGCACAATCCGCCCGGAATCGCCCGACAATCATCTCATGCCCAGATCCAACCCATTCATCGCAATCACAGCGGATTTGATGATCCGCAATGAGAGACCCACCGCGTTCTCAACAATGACCTATACGCATGCGGTCCTCGCCGCCGGAGGGATCCCCGTCATCATCCCCCCCGCGCCGATGCACATCCCCGATCTCATCGAACGATTCGACGCATTCATCCTCACAGGGGGAGACGACCCCGTCACCGAACCATTCGGACACCCAACCCATCCCGAATCCGTCCGTGTGCTCGATGATCGACAGCAGTTCGAGACCGGACTGCTCAGCGAACTCCAGAGTCACCACGATATCCCCGTGCTCGGGATCTGCCTCGGTATGCAGATGATGGGCCTCGTCGCCGGCGGCACCCTCAATCAGCATCTCCCCGAGACGCATCAATCACACGCCGATCATTGGGAGCATAGCCACGAAATCCAATCCATCGACGAGTCGATCCTCGCGTCCGGGATGACCTATTCCAAGCACAGACAGGCGATGCAGGATCCCGGATCGATGCGTACGCTCGCGACCGCGCACGACGGCGTGATCGAAGCGATCGATGATCCAAGCCGCAGATTCTACTTGGGCGTCCAGTGGCACCCGGAGCGAACGGACAACGAACCGCTCGGGCAGCGGATCATCGATCAGCTCGTGGATGCTGCACGCAAGTGATCAGAAATCCAGCGTCGGGCCGTTCGCGAGCTGGTTCGAGTGCTGGACACCGAGTGTCTTGTAGATCTCAAGCGTCGCGTTCGATTTGTTGAGCGTGTAGAAATGAATCCCGTCCACCCGATGATCGAGCAGATCACGCGATTGCTCCGTCGCCCAATGCACCCCGACCTTCCGGATCGCCTCGTCAGACCCGTCCGTACGCCGCACCATACGCAGCAGCGGGGCAGGGAATCGCATGCCCAGTGCCAGCTCTGACATCCGTTTCATCCCCGCGATGGACTGGATCGGCATGACACCCGCGATGATCGGCACCCGGATCCCCGCCATCTCACACCGATCACGAAAGTCATACAGATCCCGGTTATCGAAGAACATCTGCGTGATGATGTAATCCGCGCCAGCATCGATCTTCGCCTTGAGATAGTCCATCTCCGTGAGACGATTCGGTGTCCCCGGGTGCCCCTCGGGGAATCCGGCAACCCCAATCGCGAACCCGCCAAACCCGTTCGCCTGACGCTGCTCATCCCCGATCTGACGGATGAACTTCACCAGTTCGGACGCGTTCGAGAACCGGTCATCTGAGAAGTTGTGCGCCTCGTCCTTGGGCGGGTCACCCCGGAGCGCCAGAATGCTCTGAATCCCGCGCTGCGCGTATCCCTCAACGATGCTCCGGATCTCGTCCTCGCTGTGTTTTACACAGGTGAGATGGGGCACGGTCCGCGTTCCGGTTTCCTCCACAACCCGATGCACCAGATCCCGCGTCAGCGTCCGCGTCGAACCGCCCGCGCCGTAGGTCACGCTCACAAACGAAGGGCCAAGCGCACCGAGCTTCACAATGTGATCAAAGAGCGACTGGGCACCCTGCTCGCTCTTGGGCGGGAAGAACTCGAATGAGAAGGTAGTAGATCGAAATATCTCGCGGAAATGGCTCATGCCGCCTCCTTGGGGGCGATGCTGCGGGCGTCCCTGCTCGCAGGTCCGAATATCAGTGTACCGATTCGTGAATCAGGCGTCAGATCCAGTGGATCATGGAACGGGTCGACCGATTCAGCCGAAAGGACTTCACGATGCACCGTTCTGATGCAGAGAGTCCCAACCGATACGGCTTCACCCTGATCGAGCTGCTTGTCGTGATCGCGATCATTGCGCTGCTGATCGGGATTTTGCTCCCCGCGCTCGCTAGTGCCCGCGATACCGCCAAGACCCTGCTCTGCTCCACACGCATGCGACAGGTCGCCACGGGGTGGCAGATCTATGCCGACACCAACCGGGATGTCTCCGTCCCCGCTCAACCCGGGCGCTATACCGATGAGCAACGAAATGTCTACCAACTCGGCAACGGGGATCATTACCGACCGAGGTGGTTCGCCGTCATCGGAGCCGCGGCCGGTTTCGATGCATTCACCCAGCCCAGCGCAGATATCGAGGACGAACACACCACCGCAGTCGACGGGAACGAGGTGTTCCTCTGCCCCGTCGTCCCCGAATGGAACAACACCAGAAACTACGCCTACGGGTACAACCACCAGTTCCTCGGGAACACGCGATTCCTCAACGACGACGAAAACGACGGGTTCATCAACTTTCCCGTGCGTGCATCGAGTCTCAACGCCTCGAGCACCGTGATGTTCGCGGACTCGCTGGGCACCGCCGCGGGCAAGCCCATCTCCCAGCACACCCAGAACCGGAACGACGGCACCCGAGACCCCGAACTCCGCGCCGAAGGCGGACACGGGTACGCCCTCGATCCGCCTCGCCTCACGGGCAACAACGACTTCGCCGATCGCCGGAATCGGAGCATGGAACACCGCTCCGCTCCCCACACCCGACATCGCGATAAAACGAATGTCGCGTTCTGCGACGGGCATATCGAAGCCAGATCTCTCGAAGACCTCGGCTATGTTGTGAACCCCGACGGGAGTGTCGCGGGGGATGACCCCGACGCCTCCAACGCCCTGTTCACGGGCACGAACCGAGATCGAGACCCCCCGAAACTCAGCCGATAACACTTCACACGCCCCTTCTGGTTTCTCGATCGGACCAGACCGTGGTACACTGTCATCGCCATGTTCACAGAGCTGTCCGCCAGAGATATCCACGAGTGCCACCAGATCGCAGGGCGTTGTCGCGATCTGGGAGCCGATGTTGACGCTTGGCGTCAACAGCTTCTCGGCGAACTCCGAACCATCGTCGATGCCCAGGTCATCATCAGCTCCGAGATCGAGCATTTCGGAAACACGAACACCCACGACACCCGATACCTCGGGACCCATCGCGACGGTTGGATCTCGCATGACGCGGAAGTCCGCTGGCGAGAATACGCGCAGTCGATACCCGTCGAACGCACTCCCGAATACCCATACCTGTCCAAGTTCTCCGGCGAGACCCTCGTGCTCTCCCGCGATCAGATCTGGGGACGCGAATCCTGGTACCGATCGCACACATTCAACGAAATCCATCGAGAATGCGGGATCGATGATTACATCATTTCGATCTGCCCAACCGGCATCCCCGACCGATGCACCACACTCTGGCTCCACAAGGGCGTCGGATCGCGAGACTTCACCAGCCGTGAACGCGCGCTCGTCGCCATGCTGCACATGATCATCAACAAAGAGATCGGCACTTTCCTCGCCGCAGCCGAGGAGCCACGCATAAGCCAACTCACCAAACGCCGACGCGAGGTGCTCGAACGCCTGCTCATGGGCGATTCCGAGAAGCAAATCGCCTTCCGCTGCAATGTCGCTCGTGCCACGATTCACGATCATGTGCTCGCGATCTACCGTCATTTCGATGTGTCCTCGCGCGGCGAACTGCTCGCCCTGTTCATCGGCAGAGCCAAACCCAACCTCTGAACCCACCACTCGGTGTGTTCCCGGATCCCCACCAAAGAGTGGGGGCCGTTTTTCCTGTTTGCCCTCGAAGATAGACCCAACGACACAGGTCGTGCTCACAAACGCATCTTCCCATACAGGAGCATCAGCATGAACACCCCACGAACCATCGCCATCCTCGCCGCAGCCTGCCTTGCACAGGGCGCCAGCGCCGACACCATCCTCTTCGCAGGGTCCCAGGGCGTCGTCCACGCCCTCGATACAGACACCGGCATCGTTTCCTTCCGAGGCGTCTGCTCGGGACCAGTCAACTCGATGGCTGTACACGACGGCACCCTCTACCTCGGAGATACCAACGGCGTCTTCTACACCTACGACATCGCTACAAATCTCGTCAACGGCGCTTTCGCGATCGACTCCGACGCAAACGCAATGGCGTGGCTCGGCGAGCACCTCATCGTCGCTGATTCCAGCGGTCGCTTGGATTATGTCAACCCCACGACTGGAGATGTTGAGAACTCCGCGCTCATCACAAATACAGACATCACCACGATCGGACTCGACGCGGGCGGGCTCTTTGTCGGCGGGCACTCCACACTCGCCATGCGTGCACACATCGGGCAGGACACCTTCCAGTTCTTCGCCGCATGCGGTTCCTTCGTGCAGTCGATGGCCTTCGACACCGACACGATGTACCTCTCCGGGATCGCGTTCTTCGGCGCAGAGCAGGGCACCGTCTACCTCTTCGATAAGTTCGAAGGCGGCGTGAACTACGCAGGAACCTATTCGGTGGATTCCGATGTCAACGCCACCGTCGCACTCGATGGCATGCTCTACCTCGGAGGAACCGACGGCGTCATCCACGAGATGGACCCAACCGACGGCACCATCACCCGCACCTTCGACACTGGCATTGAGATACAGGCGATGATCCCAGAGTCGGGCATCATCTCGTGCCCAGCGGATTACGACGCGGACGGGGATCTCGATTTCAACGATGTCTCCAACTTCATCGACCTGTTCAACAATCAGCTCATACCCGGAGACACCACAGGCGACGGTCGGTTCGACTACTTCGATATCTCGCGGTTCCTGACGCTCTACCGCGCGGGGTGCTGATCCATTAAGCATCACCATGCCCCCCATCCGAACCCGTCGGCATCGCCGTGCCGGCGGGTTTTTTCGTATGTGCCTGCTCCGCGATCACCGCGACCACCCGATCGCCCAACCGATACACAAGCACACTCAGATCCGATCGCGAACCCTTGCCCCTCAGGGCACGCTGCAACGCATCCGGGTTCACCACGCCGCCGCGTGTGCGTACCTCGATGACGCCCGCGTCGTACGAACGCAGGGCCGACTTCACCCGCTTCTGATTCCACGGGAGAACCTCCAGCGTCCTGTACCAACGGATCATCGGGTGATGCTCCGCACTCGTACTCGTTACCAATCCCGTACCAGGATGGACAAGCGAGAGACGAGCACCCTGCAGGAGTGTCGAGACCAGATCCGCGCGTTCAAGACACGGATCGAGTGTGCCAAGATATTCGCCGATCTCGGCGGAATCATCCGGCCGCTCGGGCTCGCCGCAGATCGTAAACACCCCCGAATCGGTGAGCACGCTCGCGCTCCGAGGGTGTGCCCCCGCCAGCCGTCCGACCCAGAGCACCGCCTGCGTCAGCGTGCCCGATTCACTGATGATCTCGACTTCACCCTCGGGCAACTCGTACGCATCAACCCCGGGATGAAGCTTGATCGCGCCGCTCCCAACACGCTCGATCACCCGCCCCCACACCTCTGGACCGGGTTGAAAATCCTCAATCGACCGGGTCCGCCTCGCATCAGTCCGTCTCGCAGGATCGAGATGAAACCCATCGCTATCGCTGGGGCAGCCATCCAGCGCGTCACCCACAACCACAGTGCACTCAGGCAGATTGTGCGCGAACATCACCGCTCTGCACTCGTCGAAATCGACCCCCGTGACAGTCAGCTTCGCCCCACTCAACGCCCACGCGTCAGCACCGATGCCACAGCACAGATCCGCCACGCGTGCGCCTGCTCCAAGGACTCGTGCGAATCGGGCAGATTTGTGCACGCTCGATCGGGCTGAACTCGCCATCTCCACGCCCTGTCGATCCGCGACCAACCGCTCGCACCACGCGGGATCAAGCTTCGCGGCTGCCCGCTTCCGCGCATCAGCGGCTTCGAGCATCCCGTGCACCTGCTCCGCGTCGTACTTCTTCCGAAGCCGGGAGATCGCAGCGGGGGACCGATCGGCCGGTGCGCACGCGATCGCATCAAGACCTTCCCGGGTCGTCAACCAACGCCATGTTTCGATCGCGATCGACATAAAGAAGGCGGCGCACCCGTCGATACGCCGCCTTGGAGTGGTTCAGTGATCAACCATTAGTACCGGTACTGCTCAGGCTTGTACGGCCCATCGACCGGAATTCCGAGATACTCGGACTGCTCAGGAGTGAGCTTGGTGAGCTTGACGCCCAACTGATCGAGGTGCAGGCGAGCAACCTGCTCGTCGAGGTGCTTGGGAAGCACATACACCTTGTTCTCGTAGTTGTCCAGATTCTCAGCAAGCTCGATCTGCGCGATCACCTGGTTGGTGAAGCTCGCGCTCATCACGAAGCTCGGGTGACCCGTCGCACAACCGAGGTTCAGCAGGCGACCCTCAGCAAGAACGAGGATGCTCTTGTTCTGGCTCTTGAACTCAAACTCGTCGAACTGCGGCTTGATGTTGATACGCTCGACATCCGGATCACGCTGGAGCTTCTCCATCTGGATCTCGTTGTCGAAGTGACCAATGTTACCGACGATCGCCTTGTTCTTCATCCGCTTCATGTCGTCGAGCGTGATGATGTCCTTGTTGCCCGTGGTGGTGATGAAGATATCCGCGGTCTCGATGACATCCTCAAGTGTCTTGACCTCGATGCCTTCCATCGCCGCCTGAAGCGCACAGATCGGGTCGATCTCGGTCACGATCACGCGGCAGCCCTGACCACGCAGCGACTGCACACAACCCTTGCCAACATCGCCATACCCACAGACGACCGCGACCTTACCCGAGAGCATGACATCGCTCGCACGATTCAGGCCGTCGATCAGAGAGTGACGGCAACCGTACACATTGTCAAACTTGCTCTTGGTCACCGAGTCATTCACATTGATCGCCGGGAACGGGAGGATGCCCTGCTCCGCCATCTGATACAGGCGGTGCACACCGGTGGTGGTCTCTTCCGAGATGCCGCGTACTGCCGGGGTGACCTTCTGGAACCAACCCGGGTTGTTCGCGATCGTGGTGTTGATGGTGTTGAGGATGTGACCCCACTCTTCCGGATCATTTTCCGCATCGAACGAGGGGACATTGCCATCGTTCTCGAACTGGAGACCCTTGATCAGCAGCAGCGTTGCATCACCGCCGTCATCAACAATCTGGTCCGGCCCGGACCCGTCAGGCCATGTCAGTGCCTGCTTGGTGCACCACCAGTACTCCGCAAGCGTCTCGCCCTTCCAAGCAAAGACGGGAATACCCTTGGGGGATTCGGGTGTGCCGCCGGTTTCCGGACGACCAACGACAACCGCCGCCGCCGCAGAGTCCTGCGTCGAGAAGATGTTGCACGAACACCAGCGAACATCCGCACCGAGCTCCGTAAGAGTCTCGATAAGCACCGCGGTCTGAACCGTCATGTGCAGCGAACCCATGATCTTGTAACCCTTCAGCGGCTTCTTCGATCCGTACTGCTCGCGGAGAGCCATCAGCCCAGGCATCTCGTGCTCTGCCAGGCGAAGTTCCTTCCGCCCAAGTTCAGCGAGCGAGAGATCCCGCACCTTGAACTGGATGCCGTTTGCTTCGTCGATTGTTAGTCCGTCGGCTGTTGCGACTGCTGTCATTGTCAATCCCTTTCATTCCGGGCCATTGCCCGTGGGTGCAGTACTTCCTGCAGCAAGTAAGTCAGATATGTGCCACCGCAGCAAAGAGCGATGGTCCCGATGCTTCCACCTCAGGGCGGAGCTTGTGTGTTCGAACCGATGAGAATCCCGCCTCGCGAAAAAGCTGTTCCCGCTGTGCATCATCAAAGCCCAGATGCAGGTGCCCCATCTCGTGCTTGTATTCCATGCGTTCGTGCTTGCACATATCCACGGCAAGCAACAGCCCGCCGCCGTTGTCAGCATGCAGGACACGACGGGCTTCCTTCAATGCCTCCAGCGGATCAGCGATGTGGTGCAGCACGAGCACGCACGCCGCGGCATCAACACTCCCATCCGCGAGCGGAAGCTGAGAGAGATCCCCCTCCACGAACCGGACGCGATCTTCAGATCCACCGTGCTCAAGCAATCGTGAGCGAGCCGCGGCAAGCATCTCAGGTGATCGATCGATCGCAACAACTTCTCTCACCCACGGCGAGAGAAGTTCAGTCGCATTCCCCGTCCCGCATCCCAGATCCGCAATAACCCATTCGGGATTCACGAAGCCAAGCAACGCGTGCTCCGTAAAACCATTCCCGAACAGCTGGCCGCGAATATCGTCCCACGCACCAGCGACCCGACCGAAGTAGGCCTCCGAATCACTCATGCGTTCCGCAAGCACAGAAGACAATCGTCGATCATCCTCCGCCAGAGTCGAGTCATTGCCCAGCTGATTCCGAATCGTCACCCACAGCGTGCGATGCTCCGCAGGAAGATCATCGATCACAACCCGGTAATACGACGCAGGACCCACCGAGCGCTTAAAGACCCAGCCACCATCGCTCAAAACACGAAGGTGGCGAGAACCAGATGACTGCGGAATCTGAAGAACCTTCACAAGCTCGCCCACTGAGAGCTCATGCTGCTCGAGCACCCGAAGCATCCGTAAACGCACGGCATCTCCCAACTGAGAGAGAAGCTCAACGGTGTTCTGGCTCGAGATGGTGTCCTTGGGATTCGTCTTCATATCCTATTATCCGGAAATACGGATATAGCATAGAATGCGATCCCGACAATGTCAAAATGCGAGATTCAAAACTCAGGACGGATCGCGAGTGACGGCCCAGGAATCAGCCCTAAACCCTCCAAACGGGCTTCGATCTCTTCATTTGTACGATCAAACCACAGCGCCTGTCGCAAACTGCGGATCTCCAGGTCCGTATTGTCGATCACCCGGGCAAAGTCCGCCATCGCGATATACGGCTTCGCCGATTTTCCACGAGCATTCACAATTGCCAAAGACAACGCCTCGCGAGCCTCATCCATCAACCCGGCTTCCTGAGCATAACGGGCCGTTCGAAGATACCCAGAACCATCAGGCCCCTCATCAGCGGTCTGACGAAGCAGCGTCATCAACTGATCCGTATCTCCCGATGCCACAAGAGCATCCGCGAGCGCTTCCAGATACTCGATATTGCCGGGTTCCAGATCGTGCGCGATCCGCAGGTGGCTCACGGCATCCCCATAAAGCCCCAGACGCATCTCGACGAGCCCCAAACGGTACTCCGCGAGTGGGCTCTGAGGACGCCGATCAACATATTCGCTCCACAGCTCGTACGCCTGGTCCCAATCCCCCTTGTCTTCGGCCACCGCCGCTCGGATATGCAGGTCATTGAGCGCGAGCGTTCTTTTTACCTTATTCGCGGGCGTGCACGCCCCGAGTCCCATCGTTACGCCCATGATGAGCACCAGTACTGTCGCGCCGAAACGGTTCATGCTGCAGACCTCCATTATCCTGTTGTCGCAGGTTCAAGACATCGTAGGTTCGATGCATGCGTCATACCATGCCCCATGCGACGAACCGTGGTCCTGCTACACACAACAGAGCATTCCCCAGATCACTACGACTGGTTGATCGATCAACCCGATCTCGAAATCGAGCATCGATTGCGCACTTTTCGCGTCATGCATCGCCCCGACAATGCATCGGCATTCATCGCGGAAAATGCCCCGGATCACCGGGCAATCTATCTTGAATACCAAGGCGAGCTCTCCGCCAAACGGGGCAGAGTCACACGAGTCGCTGAGGGCACCGTACAGGCATGGGAAGAAGAAGGGGATTCAATCCGAGCCAGCATCAACTGGGGGGAAGGTTCCAAGGACTATGTCGCTCGCCTTGAAGGTGGGAAATGGGCATTCCGCTCGATCGACTAGACGGATTTGTGCGTTTCTGGTACGCTCAGGGTGTGTGACATGCAAAAGGAGCCCATCGATGAGGGGACCGCTCAGACATCCACTTCCACCTGGGTATTCAGGCCCAGTGCCAACGCCGCCCGATGACGACAAGCAGAAGCAGGATCCAGAGGAAGAATCGCTGTCTCTGGACGACACGCTCCCGCTGGATATCGCAGCCGAAGAGGTCGCGCCATCCGACCAGTCAGCACCCGCTTCGAGCTCGAAGATACGGACATTCCAACAGAAGCTCGGGGGCGGCAAACACGAGGACAACTGGAACCGTACGCCGAATGTCACCGGGACCGGCGCGATCCATGTCAAGAGCTTTCACTGCAAACTCACCGGCGATTCGCTCGACTTCCTCGACCAGCAGATCAACGAATGGCTCGATGCGCACCCGCAGTACGAGGTCAAGTTCGTAACCACCGGCATCGGCACATGGACCGCAAAGCTCAAAGAGCCTCACCTGATCGTCAATGTCTGGGTCTGAGCAATGCGGTGTTTCAGAAATCAAACGCAAAGACCAATCGCGATGTTCACCATAGCGATTGTCTCATTCTGCGCATTGCTCGCCATCGCACCCCTTCCCGACGACAACGACAAACCGCCGATCCCACACGCCCCAGACCCCGCCCTCCTCATCCATGGCGAAGTCACGCGGGTCCTCGATGAGAACACCGTACTGATACGAATCGGCGACAAGCACGAGCGGTACGATCTCCTCGGCGTGTCGGCGCTCACCCGCGCAGAATCAGTCAACGCCCGTATCGCAATCGACGCCCTCTCCCGGCTCGTCCTCAACGAACAGGTCGCCATCCATCACGACCCACTCGGGAAACGGAACGCATCGAACAAGCTCGTGGGATACCTCTACCGTCAACCGGACCAAACCCTGGTCAACCTCGAACTGGTCCGCCAGGGATACACCCGCCACAGTTCTTCGTGGATGTCCCTCCACAAGGATGTCTTCTCGCACTACACCAACCGAGCCGAAACACTTCAGCGGGGGATCTGGGGCACAGCAAGCCCAACCAGCGATCCCAATGAGCCGACGCTCCATGATGAGCCACAGCCCCGCCCCGAAACCCCACAAACGACCCACCCCGCCGATCGCGTATTCGTCACCAAGCACGGCCGGAAATACCATCGCCAAGAGTGCCCGCACCTCACGGATACCGCCACCCCAACCACCCGCCAGAAGATCCATACCACGCACGAACCCTGCAAGACCTGCAAACCAGATGCGGGATGACTTCTCACCAGATTCACCTTGATCTGTCGATAGATCGGGCATGTGTGGCATTGCATCAATCATCAATCTCGGACAGCACCTCAGCCCCATCGCTCGACACACCGTCGAACGCATGCGGGATCGCATCGCCCATCGGGGCCCTGACGACAGCGGCCTGTGGGAGAACAAACGCGCAAGCATAGGGCACCGACGCCTGAGCATCATCGACCCCACCCCAGCAGCCAGCCAGCCGATGTCCTCGCCGGACGGACGCTACATCCTCGCATACAACGGCGAACTCTACAACGATCACGACATCCGCGCCGAACTCGCCTCCATGGGCGTGGTCTTCCGGACAAACTGCGACACAGAAACACTCCTCCACGCGCTGATCACATGGGGAGATGAAGCGATACAGAAACTGCGAGGCATGTTCGCCTTCCTCTTCTATGACACGCACCAAGAACAGATCACCATCGCACGCGACCCGCTCGGCATCAAGCCGCTCTACTACACGATCATCGGAAACGAACACCGCCAGCAGATGCTCGTTGCTTCAGAGATCGCATCACTCCTGGAACACCCAGAGGTGCCCCGCACCCCGGACCCCGTGACATTCAGCGCCTACCTCTCCTCAATCAGAACAACCCTCGGCGATCGCACCATGTACGCCGCGGTCCGCACGCTCCAGCCCGGAGACTGGATCACGATGGATCTCAACAACGCGACCGGTTCCAAGCACATCAACTGGTGGGATAAAGCCCACACCGAGCCAACCCAAGGCATCCGCCAGACCATCGAAGAAAGCGTTCACCGTCACCTCAGATCAGATGTACCGATGTGCGCACTCCTCTCAGGCGGGCTCGACTCAGCAATCACCACATCCATCGCCATGCGTTCACTCGGCGATCTCCACACATACTGCGCGGGCGCACGCTCGGACGGGTTCGACGACGACTTCGCCTACGCTCGAGAGATGGCAGAGCACCTCGGCACGACGCACCACGAGATCGAAGTCACGCAGGACGACTTCGTGCATCAGCTCCCAAAGATGATCAGCTCGCTCGGCTACCCCGTCAGCACCCCGAACGAAATCGCCATTCACGCAGTCGCAAAGGCCCTCAGGGCCCAGGGGCACATCGTCACGCTCACCGGCGAAGGCGCCGACGAACTCTTCGCCGGCTATGTCCCCGTCATGCAGCAATGCGTCCAGCATGTATCCCAGCTTACAGATCCACGAGCCGACCCCGACGGCGGGCTCTTCCACCTGCGGATCAACGCATGGATCTCCGAAGAACTCAAACCGAGCGTACTCAACCCCGTCCG
>DDGE01000027.1:95763-104061 GCA_002337545.1 Phycisphaerales bacterium UBA1910
AACGCGCGGCAACAGATTCACCGCTCCAGGCCCACCTCGAGTTCCAGCGCCGCATGAACTTGCCCAACCTGCTCCAACGACTCGACACGGCCACAATGCTCGCGGGAGTGGAGGGGCGGACGCCATTCGCGGATACAGAAATGGTGATCGCAGCACGATCGCTCCCCATGTCTCAAAAATTCACCCAGGCAGGGCAAGAAGCGCAATCGAAGATCGCACTCCGCGATGCGTTCCGAGCCGAACTCCCGGACGCAATCGTGAACCGACCAAAGGCGAGCTTCCCGCTCCCCTTCCAGCAGTGGCTCACGCCGTTCAAGGATGTGTTGTTCGAATCACCGTTCGCACGCCAGTACTTCTCCCAGCAAGCGATCGGGCTCGTCGCTGCCAACCCCGCCAAGTATTGGCACATGACATGGCCCATGCTCAATCTGACTCTCTGGGGGCACGCGTGTGTCATGCAGGAACCGATCGACACCGATCGACTTCTCGGATCCGCACAGCCATGCTGATCAAGCTTCTCCTCGCGCATTATGTTGTCATGAGTCTCGTAAGCGCAGCAATGCATGCGGCGGACAAACGACGCGCAATCAGAGGCAAGCGTCGCGTTCCAGAACGCTCACTCCATTCCATGGAACTCGTCGGAGGATGGCCCGGCGCAATACTCACCACGCGAATGATTCACCACAAAACGAGCAAACGCTCATACATGTGGACGCTCTACGCGATCGCAGCACTCCACGCGCTCTTCTGGTCATTGATATTCTGGTTCGCAACCCGCGGCTGATCAGGCAGAGCGTCGATGCTTGAGCTGCTCACGCTGCACTCGCATGGCGACAGTCTCGAGCAAGCGACGCTGCGGAGCATGCATATTGCTGATGCTCGGATGAACAATCAGCGATCCAAGCTTGCAGGTCGAGCCGCGCAGATCCATGCCGTGACGAACCTCGATCACAAGATCAATCGAATCGCCATCCAGTTCAAACTGCACGGCGATCCGCTCAAAGCGATCGAGCTGCATCTTCATCACGCCGTACATCAGGATGCCAAGACCATTGGCCGTCAGGTCAACGAGACGCCCGATCGCGTGCGGCTGATCCAGCTTCGCTTCCTGAATAACCTCGCCCCAATCGATATCACGCAACTCCTGACCATCCTCGTCACGCTCGATGATGTACTCGCTTCGCCGGGCCGAAATCAGATCCGTGTAGTACACCTGCGCATACATACGATTCGGCGCGTGATCGATCGGGCCTTCCTCAACACGGTCGAGGAACCACATCTTGACCGGGATCTCATCGCCGCTCGCCGTCACTGACGATCGGAACGCGGAACGACGGTCACCCTTCCGCAACAACTGCGGCTCAGATATTCGCAGCGATTCCACAATCTGCTGATCGTTCAGTTTCGACACCTCTGCCTTCGCGACAATCTTGGCCTCGAACACGAGCGTGGTGTCTTTGTACTTAATGAACGCCTCGACACGCGTGTCCTTCGACAACTGCACATCGCGACCAATCACCTGGAGCTGTTCAATAACAATGTTCTCGTCTTCCCAAGCGATCAAACGACCTTGGGCGAGCGGGTCCTGACCCGAATACCCGAGCCGAACGATACCAACCGTCGCATTCCGGCTGATCGCCTCCGCGAGCAAAGCCCGCAGAGCACGGGTATTTGAGCTGGCACCCGGATTCAGGTTTTTTTTGCTCTTCTTCGAGAACATCACGCAGATATATCGGCACATCCGCCCCAGAAATCGTCCCATGCTCATCATTTGGAAGGAGAAAGCAGCCATACGCAGCCGTGCACACCCAATCAGATGAACCAAACACGGACAAGGCGAAATTATGGGGCCTGCTCAGCGTCAGCATGCACCCGCTCAAACCACAGGAACGCCTTCTTGAACTCACGCAGCGCAGTCCGCCCCTGTGGCAGTTGATGACCAAGACCCGGAAGCATCCTGATCTCCGCTTCACCACCAGCGTCCCTGAAATCACGCTTGGCAGCTGCATATGTCCCACGCCAGTTATCACGCGCACCCGTCATCAGATAAAACGGTGACGGAACGCCGTCAAGCGTCGCGACCTGAGACTCATAATGACCGCAGATGGAGATGATCCCCCGGAACAGCGATGGATGAGTTCTCCCCATGTTGAGCGCGATGTTCGCTCCCTGCGAGAAACCGATCAGGTACACCGCATTCGGATTGCCCCCGTGCTCTTCAACCATGCGATCAATCAGATGCTCGACAAACCACTCCGACTCATCGCGATAGGTCCAGCTGAACCCATTCCCAGACGCCCGCAGCGCATCAGGGCTCACAAGAATCATGCCCTGATCTTTCGCTGTCTCAAGCAGCGCGTCATGCATCGGACGCCCATCCATACCCGTCCCGTGAAGCGCGATGATGATCGGCAACAGCCGATCGCCGCTGCCTCGGTCCGGAATGTACAGAAGCGGATCGTGCCTCTTCGCTTTATCCTGAAAAGCGTTCATGCGTTCGGTGGCACTCGTGCGAACCTGATCAAGTATCTCCTCGAAACGCTCGTCCGACCGCAGCGGGTCAAGGTCCGCGTTCTGTTCAAAGGACCGGAGACCGCTGAATCCCAGATCGGCGCATCGTCTGAGATGCTCGATCGACTCATCGGTTCGGCCCAAACGCGCCAGCACCGTGCCAGTGTTGAACTGCCACCAGGCGGATTCAGGATACAAATCAAGTATCTGTTCCGCGGTCTTCAGCGCAAGCTCATATCGCTCGCTCGCATACGCCCGGTCATATCGGTCGGCCAGATCCTGAACACTCTGCGCTTGAGCGAGCGTGGTTGCGATCGCGAAGACAAGTAGAACGGTGCGTTTCATCATGTGCCGAGCATACCAGATACGCTCAGATCAAACGACCAGAAACCGCCTTTGGAAGCCCGTAGCCGATCGATTCCGCGAGATTGCGCAATGCGAGTTCAAAGTTGGCCATGAACTGTGATTCCGGCGAGGGATGATCGTAGTGGTCCGTAATCGACCGGATCGCCACGACCGGTAAACCGGACAGGTTCGCGGTCCAGACGATCGAGGCGGTCTCCATATCCTTCACCGTTACACACTGATCCCGGAAGAAATCGAGTTCCCAATCGAGCGTGTCCAGCGCATTCCCGGTAGAGATATTCGCCAACTCCACCCCAAACGCCTCAGCCAGATGCGTGCTCGCCATCAGTTCTTCCGGTCCGTGGGCGTACTCCGCGAACTCCTCAAGCGGGATCCGCCGATCATGGTGGTACGCTTTCTCGATCATCAGGACCTGCCCGACATGGGTGCTCTGGGAGCAGCCGCCTGCCGCACCCGCAACGACGATGACACGCGGGCTCAGTTTCTCCACGATCAGGCTCGTCGCCAGCGTCGCGGGGGTGGTTCCAATCAGGTCGGCACCGGTCCTGGGGTCATGACCATTCGTGATCAGCAAAACACGCTCACCGCCCACATCTCCCGCCCACATCCGGGGCGGCAAGGTCGTCGGCCACGGAGTTGACTGAGGAGTCATCCCCAAACGCTCAATAATCGCGTCGGCCTCACCTTGCATCGCACACAGGATCACAACTGTTCCTTCGTTCGCCATGCAGGAGCGTATGCCGATACGCTCCATCGCTCACAAAAGAACAGCGTGATCCTGAGTGCACATTCCAAAATTCAGGTGCCCGGTGTGTCAGCAGTTGCAGGAGTTGCAGAACTGGTTGACTTCATCGCGGGCTTCTTCCTTGGATTTCCCGTATCGTTCCTGGATCTTGCCCTCGAGTTGTTCGGCACGCCCGTTGATGACATCGATATCATCATCGGTGAGCTTCCCCCATTTCTCTTGCGCCTTGCCCTTCACCTGAGTCCAATTACCTTCGAGTTGGTCGCGGTTCATTTCGTTTCTCCTTTCAAATACTGGTTCACAAATCATGGTTTTCACCGTTGGATACACAAGTATCGATTTGGGGTGTGGGATGGGTATGAATCGAAAGTGAATCTGGATTTAATTCCGTGATGCTCTACTCGCAAAAACATCGTTGCGGAAGGTTCATGGAATCGCCCACGGCGAGATGCAATTTGGCGTACCGTGTACTCAACTCAATCACAGGGAGTTTCTACGATGCACAGTTTTTTCTGGATAGCGGGCGGATCCTTGGTCGCGGTGCTGGGAGGCGCCATTGCGCTGCACATCATCGCCAAGCTGGGATCGCCCGGTCGGGCGGTGATGCGTTGGTTTTCGCGGGCACCGGGACTGGATGTGCTGGTCACATGGTTCACGGTTGCGCCGTGGCTGATTGGGGCGATCGTGTTCGGTTGGATCGGTCTGCTCGGGGGGATCGCCGGCCAAGTGGTGGGGCTGGTGCTGTGGTGCTGGGGGCACGAGCTGGCGCATCGAGACGCAGTAAAGGGCCCTCGGATTGTGACGGTGCTCAACCGCCTGGTCGGACGCCCACGCAATCACGCTGCGTTATGGGTGACCTCACTCGCGGTCCCCGTGTTCTGGGTGGTGCGGATCGGGGAATGGATTGTGTACCCGCCGTTGATTGTGCTCGTGCGGTTCCCGCGGTATCCCATGGGGGAGTGGGTGAATGTATCCCGACACAAGTTCGATGGTCTGGTAGGGCATGACCTGATCTGGTGTCTGTACTGCGACTGGATGACCGGGGTGTGGTCGCTCGGGTCGGAGATGCTGCGCAATGTGGAATCGTTCTGGTGTCCGATCCGTTTTCTGGATGACAAGAAGTGTGCGAACTGCTCGGTGGACTTCCCGGATGTGATGAACAAATGGGTACCAGCAGACGGTTCAATGGGGGATGTAACAAATCTGCTTGAACAGGAATACGCCGGGCGCGATGGGGCGAAACGATACTCATGGTTCGGACATCCGGAACGGGTGGAACTCACAGTTGAGAGGAAGTCCGTTGACTGAGGGGCTCGCCACAGGCAGAGCGAAGCCGCCGAGTATTTGATGTATCAATCATCCGTGTGACCACGGAACCATCGATCAATCAGCTCGGGATCATCATCGAGTCGCTCTCAACAGATGCGGTCTACGCCCTGATGACTGGGGCTGAAATTCTCCAGATATCGTCGCCTTGAGGCGGCTTTCCGGGGGTGGTTTGCCCGGTTTTCTGTTAAAATCGCCGTGGCTTATGTATCCGCCGTAGTTTGGCGAGGGCGGTTCTCGTCCCCGTCCGCTGATCAGAAAACTTTCCTGATCGCGCAGACCATTTGGAGATCTTGAGAGATGAAGTTTACGAAAACGACTGGGGTTGCGCTCACCTTCGGCCTGTGGATGAGCGGCTTGTCCTTCGCGGACGAGGCGAGCGTTCGAGCGCACCTGGCAAGCAATGAGTCAACCGCGTACCTGCAACAGGAAGATTCCCGCATCGAACTGACTGAATCGCCGAAAGGCATCCCGTCGGACGCGTTGGTTTTTCAGAAGTTCATCGGTGATCTCCCGCTTCACGGCGCAAAGATCATCGTGATCGAGGATGCCGATGGAACGGTCTCAAGAATCTATGACGAATCCTCGGAAGAACTGACGCTGCGCCGCGGCCCAGTGAACATCACACAGGGCGGAGCCGTTGTCCTGGCCGAGACGATCGTGCCCAGCGCGATCGACTCTGTTGCCAAGCAGGTGCTGTTCCGGATCGGCAATGAAGCCGTCTTGGCATGGGAGGTCACCTCATCGCTTCCCGATTTCGACATGCCTGCCAGCCCGACGCACTTCGAGATGGTCATCGATGCACAGACCGGCGAAGTGCTGTCCATGCGGCAGATCGACACCAAGACCTACGCCCCGGGTTCCCCCGAGACCGACGACGGGGTCTTCCCTCGAATCGTTATCAACAACTCGATCGGTGCCCAGGGCTCAAGAGATTACGCCGCACCGTTTGATGCTGTCATCCGGGTGGGTGGGTGCACCGGCACGCTGATCGCTCCCAATGTCGTCCTCAGCGCCCGACACTGTGGTATCGGTGCCGGCACGACTGTCTTTTTCGGCGACAACTCGAACAGCCCGACCTTCACCGTCACGGTTCAGTCTTCGATACTGCCCGCCGGCAGTGGCTCACTCCTGGACGGCGGCGATGTGTCCATCCATGTGCTGAACTCATCGGTTCCGGCTAATATCGCCGAGCCTGTGCGGCTGATCGACGAGACGAATGATCTGGAGGGCATGATCGCCGCGACGCTTGGCTACGGGTACAACGGCCTGGGCAGCTCGGGTCACGGGTTCTCGTCTGATGGTTTCCGTTGGGGTGGCGAGAACATCATCGATGCATACGGCAGCCCGGCGAGCTCTAGCGGGACCAATATCATCTCGACCGACTTCGACAACGGTACTGGTGGCGCGAACACGATCCCGAGCAGCAGCTCGGATCCGCTGGTGTTCGAAGCGACCACGGCGCCGGGGGATAGCGGTGGTCCGGTCATGGTTCAGTTCGGTGGGGAGTGGGTGATTGCGGGTGTGCTCTCGGGTGGTACGACGAGCACGAGTGTGTACGGCGATATCTCATGGTGGACCGGCACGGCGATTTACCGCGATGACATCGAATCGGTTGGTGGCGACTTTGTCACCGGTCTTGAGATCCTCTTTCCGAGTGGGTTGCCCGATCTCGTTTCCTCGGATGGGGGAGAGACGCTGAGCGTGGAGATTGTTCCCTCGGATGTGGATCCGGTTGTGCCGGGCAGTGGGACTTTCCATGTCGACACGGGGTCGGGGTTCCAGCAGTTCCCGCTTGCGATGAACTCGGCGACGAGTTTCTCTGCAACCTTCCCGGCGCCAGGCGATTGCCCGACGAATGTGGAATACTTTATCTCGTTTGATCTTCAGTCCGGTACGACAGTGACTGCGCCTTCTGGTGCTGTGAGTTCTTACAGCGTGCTTGCCGCGGATTTGGTGGACTTTGATGATCTGTATGACTTCGAGACGCCTGTCGGTTTCTCGGCTGGTGCGCCTGGTGATAATGCCACGACCGGTGTTTGGGTCCGGGTGAATCCGAATGGAACGGCGGCGCAGCCGGAGAATGATTACTCCGCCAGCGGCACCATGGCTTGGGTTACTGGGCAGGGGAGCCCGGGCGGTGGGCTCGGCGACAATGATGTCGATGGCGGTACGACATCGCTGGTGAGTCAGCAGATTGATCTCAGCTCGACCGAATCTGCGACGATTTCGTACGCGAGGTGGTACTCCAACAGCACCGGCGCTTCGCCGAACGCGGATGTCTTTACGGTGCTCGTTTCAGATGACGATGGTCAGAACTACGAGGTTGTCGAGACGGTCGGGCCGAGTGGTGCCGGGACATCCGGCGGGTGGATCGAGACGAGCTTTAATGTGTCTGACTTTGTCGATCTGACCTCGACTGTTCGCGTCAAGTTTGTTGCGAGCGATCTCGGCGATGGTTCGATCGTGGAGGCGGGCATCGATGATGTGCGTGTCCTGGGTGTTTCGTGTATGGACAACTCGTGTCCCGCTGATCTGAGCGGCGATGGCGTCCTCGATTTCTTCGATGTGTCCGCGTTCCTGAATGCGTACAACGCGCAGGACCCCGTTGCGGACTTTACGGGTGACGGCGTCTTGGACTTCTTTGATGTCAGCGCGTTCCTGAATGCGTATAACGCGGGATGCCCGTGATGGCCTGATGCGGGGGATTGGTCCTCTGCGTTGAGGTTGACAGAATTGGTGACGCCGGTCGTGTTGTGCGGCTGGCGTTGCTGTTTTTTGTTCTTCGCCGGTTTCTTGGCGGCGGGTTTCGTGAGGGGATCGCGCGGTGCTTTGCATTCTTTGAGGATGGTGTTGATTGTCTTTCTTCGAGTTTCGAGGAGGCGGGCGTTTGTTGCGTGGTGGCGGGTGGCGGCGCTGAGGGCTCTGCGGTGCGCTTCGGGGTTGGTGGCGTGTTGTGGGCGCGGATCGGTGGTGCAGGTGCGGTTCTGCTCGGCGAGTTCGGCGGCTTCGTTGAGGAGATCACTCGCGGCGGCGAGGGCCTGGGTGTGGAGTTGGTCGTGGATGGATTCGCGTCGAGAGTCGTTGATGGCGGCGGTGTCTGCGCGGGCTTGCTTGAACTCGTCTGAGTCGGTGATGGCGCGGAGCTGGGCGAGGGTGAGGTTGTGGAGTTGGCAGATCCTTGAGGGGGTGAGGTGGGGATCGAGGAGGTCGTCGAGGAGGATCGAGAAGCGATCAGCCAACAGGGATCGGGCATCAGGGTGGCTGTTGGGTGGTGGTGTGGTTGGCGGTTGGGGGGCCCCCTCTCCGCCAGAGGCGGACTGCGCGGACACCTCCCCCGTCAGGACGGG
>DDGE01000027.1:104303-114041 GCA_002337545.1 Phycisphaerales bacterium UBA1910
GGTGATTGGGGGCGCTGGGTTGTCTACGGGGGTGTTGGGAATTGTACGGCGTTGTTGTGGAGATGCAAGCGGGAACTTTGCAGTGACAGGATGTTGCGCACAAAGGGTGAGATGCGGGTGAGATTGTGTGCCGACGGGGTTCGCGGTATGCGGCTTTTCGGGTGGTTTGAGGTGTGGTATGGTGGTGGTATGAGCTTGAAGATGCTGGTTGCGGGATTGTGTGTTTATCTGTGGTTGGTTTGCGGCTGGTGAGAAGGAGCGGGCGGCGTCGTGAGCTGGTGATGAGTAGTTGATTCCGAAGGAGCCGGGGCTCGATCGGGGCACCCGCCGTCTGTTTTAGCTGAGAGGAGCTTTGTATGTCGAACACTGCTATTGCATTGATTGGGGCTGGCGTTGCGATTGGTGCGGCATTGTTTACGATCTTCGTTGTGGTGAAGCCCGGGGTGAAGAAGAAGGATGACGGCGATACAGGCGCGTGATTTGCAGGTTGTTGAACGGTTCGCCGTGGCGCTCGATCGGGAGGACTACGGGACGGCTCGGTCGCTGCTCGGCGACGGGTGTGTGTATTTGCTGCGCGGGGTACGGGTCGAGGGGGCTGAGGCGGTTGTTGCGAGCTATCGGGGGAATGGGGATGAGGCGAGCCGACGGTTTGATTCGATCGCGTACGGCTCGGATGTTCGGGCGGCGGATGATGGGCGGGCGGTGATCTCGTTCTGGGATGAGATCACGCATCGGGGGCGAGTGCATCGGCATGCGTGTGAGCAGTGGGTGCGTGTGGAGGAGGGGGTGATTGTGGAGATTGAGCACCGGGATTTGGAGGGGGAGGTTGAGGGGCTGGAGGCGTTTAAGGGGTGGTGCTTTGGGGAGGGGTGAGTGGGTGAAGGACATGCAGGAGGCTTCGCCACCTGCATGGCACCCTGCATAAGGCGCGGCGCGGACGTGGTATGGTGGTTGTATGTGCTGGAAGATGATGATCGTTGGGGTGTGGGTGGCGCTCTTGATGGCTCTGGGGTGTGGGCGGTCGCCGGCGGGTGAGAAGGCGCGGGCGGCGGAGGTGTACTTTGAGCAATCGCTGGCTCGGGCGGAGTTTGGGGATGTGGGGGCGATGCACGATGTCGGGGTGTTGTATGAGATGGGGGAAGGGGTTGAGGCGGAAGTTGAGCGGGCGATCTGGTGGTATGAGCGGGCGGCGGGGGAGAGGAACCCGGAGTCGGCGATCAACCTGGGGAATCTGTATCACTTCGGGGAGCTGGTGGAGCGTGATGGGGCGGCCGCGGCTCGGTGGTATCGGCGGGCGGCGGAGCTGGGGAGTGCGCAGGGGATGCTGAACCTGGGCGTAGCGTACGCGAGCGGTGACGGCGTAGAGCAGGACTTCGCGGAGGCGATGCGCTGGTACAAGCAGGCCGCGGCGAAGGACGACATGTTCGCGATGCACAATATCGGTTGGATGTGTGCTGAAGGGGAGGGTGTGGAGGTCGATGAGGAGGAGGCCACAGCGTGGATGCGGCGGTCGGCTCGGTTGGACTACACGCCGGCACAGGAGTGGTTGGTTGAGCGGGGGTTGGATTGGTGACGAAGGGCATGCAGGAGCCGGGGACGGCACCCGGCGGCGAGGTAGCTTGAATGGTAAAGGTCAATCACATACTGGCCGTCATCGTCTGGGTATCTGTGTGCGTTGTGCTTGCGCGAGGATCAGAGCCGGCGCACGCCTTCTTGTTCTTTGTTCCCTTCACACTC
Source organism: Phycisphaerales bacterium UBA1910 (assembly GCA_002337545.1). GTDB lineage: Bacteria > Planctomycetota > Phycisphaerae > Phycisphaerales > UBA1924 > UBA1924. The sequence goes on from DDGE01000027.1 coordinate 106,041, forward strand.
GGACCGCATGCCGTGTCGCACGCGTTGTGCTTCGTGCTGAAATCGTGTGGGGCGGCAATCCTTCTTGGGATCGGCATGCTGGCGTATGTGTCGTGGTTCTTCTTCGTGTATATCGACGCGTTCTACTGGAACTTAGACGCCCAGAGTGCAATTGCTTTGCTCTTTGTCGGGGTCGTGTCGCTTCCGGTGATGATCCCTGTGTGGGCGGTTGCGCTCGTGTTGGAGGGGGCAGCGAAGAGGAGGGTTGATTGATCCCGAAGGAGCCGGGGGCTCCATCGGGCGACCCGCCGCATATAATGATGAGTTGATGGCATTACACTCTCGATATATCCGAAACCATTTGATGGCTGAGAAGATCCAGCGGAAGCTTGGGGATCGGATGCTGGTTATTGATCGGCCTTGTGAGGGGCCCAATTTGCTACCGGCATCATTGGAGGAAATTAATCTCTGGTTTTCGGAGGCGCTTGGAAAGCCTTGCTCAACGGTGTTCAATGTTCGCAAGCTCTGGCTTGCTTGGCTGGGGTACACCCGACCGCGGTATGTGATTCGGCATCCGAATGAGCGTGTCTACTTGCAAGCGGAGTCATGGTGCATCCAGCCGTACTCGACTCCGTTTGAGAACTTGATCCACGGAGCTCATTTTATGATGAACTACTATGGCATGCCGGGGTGCACGCTGCTTCATGAGGCACGAGACAAGCGGGAATGGCCTGATCGGTATAGGTGGAATGATCGGAATCTGGCGTTGCTGTTTGAGCAGGTGGGATTGATTCCTGAGCAGCGGGAACGGATTCGCGCGTGGCCGCAGCGCAAAAGTCTGCGTGCGGCTCCTCAGGGACGGGGACGGGATCGCTACGCCGTGATACGGGATGTTTCGATGTCATTCGGGGGTTCGCATCAGGGGCTTGATGCGATGTGGTTCTGGACGACGAGCCTTGATGAGGCGATGGATGAGGCCACGGCGTTCAATGAGGAGTATGGGCTTGCGGTGTGTGTGGCGAAGTTGGTGGGGCAGATCAGTTAGTGGCCTGGTGTTGATCCCGAAGGAGCCGGGGGCTCCATCGGGCCACCCGCCTGCTTCAGGCTGCGCCGGAAGCAGGGCACCCAATCTAAGTGGAGGGCACCCGGCACAGAGTTGAGAGATGGAGGGCACCCGCCAGAATCATCCATCGTTCCCGGCAAAGTAAAGAATAGCTAGAGTCGCAAAATAAATTGCACTAATCGAGCATGCGACGACTGCAGTTGCTTTTCCTGCCTTTGGGATGGGATAGAAATCAGGATATTTTGACTTTATTTCTCTATAGGAAAAAAGCGATCTCATCCCCAGCACTAGTGACAAGAGCGCTGCGAGAGCTACAGGCAGACACATTCCTAGAACTAGTACTATGCCTGAAGCAATGCCGAGCGAGTTGGGCAATCTATACGGATTCGGGCTATCAATTTTGGGTTGTGATTTTGATTGCGTACCTGTCATGATATAAGCATACCATCTCGGCAATCAGTATGCTAGCTGCGTGGGCCAGCGAAGATTGACTCAAGGCACATCCTGCAGCCGAAGCGGAGTGAAGTCGATACCAATAGATTCAGGGCGACTATATTGGGCCGCTCGCCAGCGATTAGATCTAGAAGGGTTCAGAATGAAGATTAATGATAACGCACTCGAAGTGTTTGAGGCAGCAATCGAACGTGCTCAAAGAATGTCCCGGCTGTACCATGATTTAGTAGACACGCGGTCTCGCGCGATGCGATCAGATTGGGCCACGAGCTTTGAGAAGTTTATGAAGTGGCCTACGGGAAAAGCTCTCGCAAGGATAGATGGTCACGAAGCAATCATTGTATTGAAGGACGGTGCTGAGTTGAAATCTGAGGATTTTAGTTCTGACCAGATGCGTGATTTGCTCCGAGCGTCCATAATGATGGGGTCGTCAGCTATGGATGCTTATTTTCACCGGAAGATAATTTGCTATTTGGTCAGATTTGCGAAGCAAGGCAAGTCAGCTCCCAGGGAACTGAGAACGCAGCAGGTCTCGGTACAAGATTTTGCTAAGGCAATTGACCGTGATCGAGTGTGGGGAGAGTTAAGACGAGTCTTTGATCGACAGCTTGGCTATCGATCATTTATCAGCCCCGGCAAGATCACCGAAGGCCTCAACTTAATCGCAGTTGCGGATTTTTGGGAGAAGACTGCGTCGAGAATGAGCTATGAAAAGGGGAAGTTGCGCGAGCATGTCGAGTGGATAGCGAGCAGGAGAAACAAGATCGCTCATGAAGGCGACCTTTCAACGCAAAAGAGAAACTTCGGCAAGACAAATGCTCTTGAGCCTAAAGATGCTGTTTGGGCATTGGATTTTCTAGGCGAATTTGTAAATGCGGCTGATCAAGAAATCAATGATCAGCTCGAAGCTAAATAATCACCACTCCGGCCCGCCCGTGTACCGCCCGTAGATATCCGCCATGGCCTGGACCATCTCGCCGAGCGTGCAGTTGGCGAGGGCGCCGTCGATGAGACTGGGCATGACATTGTCGCCGTTGCGGGCGGCTTCGCGGATGGTGTCGAGGGCTTGTTCGACGCCGGCGGTGTCGCGGCGGTCTTTGAACTCTTGGAGGCGTTGGTTCTGGACGGTTTCGACTTCTTCGGAGATAGTGAGGATGTCGATCTGGCGGTCTTCGTTGGGGTCGATGTATTCGTTCACGCCGACGATGGTGCGGTCGCCTGCTTCGCATTCTTCGGAGAAGCGGTAGGAGGCCTCGGCGATCTTGCGGCGGAAGTAGCCCTTGTGGATGCCCTGGACGCAGCCGCCGTCGTCGATGGTGGAGGTGGAGGCATGCTCGGGCTGCCATGGGCCGCGGCCCATGTTGTCGATTTCCTCGATGTAGGCGAGGGCTTCGGCTTCGACCTTGTCGGTGAGGGCTTCCATGAAGTAGGAGCCGCCGAGGGGGTCGACGGTGCGGGTGACGCCGGTTTCGTGGGCGAGGATCTGCTGGGTTCGCAGGGCGATGGTGACGGCTTCTTCGGTTGGGAGGCCGAGGGTTTCGTCCATGGAGTCGGTATGGAGCGACTGGCAGCCGCCGAGGACGCCGGCCATGGCCTGGTAGGCGACGCGGACGATGTTGTTGTAGGGCTGCTGCTCGGTGAGGGAGCAGCCGGCGGTCTGGACATGGGTCTTCATGAACCATGAGCGTTCGTTCTTGGCGCCGTAGCGGTCGCGCATCATGCGGGCCCAGATTCGGCGTGCGGCGCGGAGCTTGGCGATCTCCTCGAAGAACTCGTTGTGGGCGTTGAAGAAGAAGGAGAGGCGGGGGGCGAACTGATCGATGTCGAGGCCGCGGATGAGGCAGGCTTCGACATATTCCATGCCGTCGCGGAGGGTGAAGGCGAGCTCCTGGGTTGCGGAGGAGCCGGCTTCGCGGATGTGGTAGCCGGAGATTGAGACGGAGTTCCAGCGGGGGACATGCTTGGACTGGAACTCGATGGTGTCGACGACCAGCTTGGTGGAGGCCTCGGGCGGGTAGATGAACTCGTTCTGTGCGTGGAACTCTTTGAGGATGTCGTTCTGGAGTGTGCCGCCGAGGGTGTCCCAGGGGATGTTGCGTTGCTTGGCCATGGCGAGGTACATGGCCCAGATGACGGCGGCGGGTGCGTTGATGGTCTGGGAGACGGTGACCTTGTCGATGGGGATGTCGGCGTAGAGGCGGTGCATGTCCTCGATGGTGTCGATGGCGACGCCGCACTTTCCGACCTCGCCGAGGGAGAGGACATCGTCGGAGTCTCGTCCCATGAGGGTTGGGAGGTCGAAGGCGGTGGAGAGGCCGGTGTTGGCGGCGGTTTTGGTTTTGGTCTGGTTGAGGATGTATTTGAAGCGTTCGTTGGTGTCGTCTGCGGAGCCGAAGCCGGCGAACTGGCGCATGGTCCAGAGTCGTGTGCGGTATCCCTGGGGGAAGAGGCCGCGGGTGTATGGGAAGTCGCCGGGGTTGGCGATGTCGCGGTCGTAGTTCTGGAGGGACTCTGGGAGGTCGTCGGGGCTGTAGAGGGGGTTGAGGACGAGCCCGGAGATGGTGACGGCGTGCGGATCGACCTTTCCAGTGGTGGGATCGATGCCGGGGCCGGTAATTTGGGTGTTATTCAGCTGTGACTGTGCTGTGTTGGTGGTCTCGGTGCTCATCAAGAGATCTCCAAGGGTGTTCGAGTGTCTGCGTGTTATTCTATGCGGAGAAGTGTCGATGGAAACGGAGATTTCGGGTTTGAGCGTATTGGGCAAGTCATTGCGATTGAGTCGCATTTCGATAAATTTAGGTGATTCATGCAACTGCGAAAGCGTTTGTTCGGACATGCTTTATGATCGTTCGGATCACATGTGTTTCACATGCCGCGTTTGCGGGTTTTTCAGTAACGAGACAGGGGTATTTTAATGCGGTCGATGATTTTCAGTTCAATATCTGTGCTTCCTTTGTGCGCTGGTTTCGCGATGTCTGCGAGCGATGGTTCTCCCGTTGCGCTTGAGCCGACATATGGAACTGTGGACCGTGTTGCGCACATCTATTACAACGCGGTATCCGGTGAGCGAGTTGTGTCGCTGTTGGGAGATTCTCAGACAGCGCCTGCGGATAACGGTCAGACTCAGGCGATTTGGTCGACGCTTGTCCAGAATCCGTGCGCGTCGGAGGGGTATACGACTGAGTATTACTTTGCGTTTGATGATCCGACGGGGAGTACATCGCTGTCTACTGCTGTCACGGTGATGGACTATGGCGACATCCCGATTGATACGGTTGTGGATTGCATCCAGGTGAACTGGGTTGTGGCGCATCCGGATACTGATATGGACTCGGATGGTGCCGGGGATGGCGTTGAAGAGCTGGCGGGCGAGTGGACGCTGTGGGAGCCGTCCAATGGTGGTCGTGGTGGCTGGTGCTCGAGATTGCCGGTCATCAACTTCCTGATCACGAATCTGCCCGGGAATACGCCGGAGAATGTTTCGGCAGGTGTGCTTTCCAGCTACACGATGGATGTCGATCTCGTTGCTGGTTTCTCCGGCACGGATCTCTCGTTCGAGCTGGGTGATTCTGATGGCGACTGTCAGACTGCCGCGTTCTGTAATAATGACATTGATACCGATTCTGATGGGATCGGGGATGGCGTCTCGGTCGCGAATGCGGATCGTGATTTTGATGGGTTGCCTGATTCGGACCTCGATGGTGACGGTCTGTTTGATTGGTCGTGGACGGTTCGATTCCATCAGCCGGGTTCGGGGAACGACTTCGATAGCGATAGTGATACTGGTTCGCTGCCGATGTCGAGTTCCGACACGATTGGGATCAGCTTTGGGTTCCCTGAGGGTGAGGCCGTTGAGAATAGCGATGGGACTTGGACATGGGAGATTGACCATTCCGCCGTGGCTGCTGGTACGGGTGAGGAGGACCGCTTTGTGCTTTGGAGTCCGCCGAACTCGACTGGTTCGATCACCTTGTTGGGTGGCTACTGGTTTGGTGGTTTCTCATGTTCGGGTGGTCTGATTTCTGAGGGTGGGTTGGTGGGGTATACCCCGCCTGCGATGTTCCAGTTTGTGTTGTACGGAGCAGGGAGCCCGTGTGACAACTTTGCTGATTTGAACTCCGATGGTGATTTAGACTTCTTTGATGTCTCTCTGTTTCTGCAGGACTGGCAGAACGGTGGGGACTACAACGGGGATGGGCAGACCGACTATTTCGATGTGTCTGCGTTCGTTCAGGAGTTTAATGGGGGCTGTCTCTGAGCTGGGATCCCTCGAGCGTTCTTATTCACTGGAGCTGCCCGGCTTCGCTGGCGGGGCTCCGGGTTACAAGTATGGAGTGTGATATGCGCATTGATGCTTGATGAGCACTCCACTGGCGGTTGTCGGTCGTTGAGTTTGATACCCGAACGGGATGAGCCGCCCGTTGATTACGGCTCGTATTGTGATGGAAAGGAAATGAACCATGAACAAGGAACACCAGCAACTGTTGTGTAGTGCGCTGTTGATTGCGGGTGCTGCTGCCGGCTCCGCTCATGCGCTGGGCACGGTGCAGACTGATCAGGCGCAGCGTCAGATTGGGAGCACTGGTCATATCTACTACAACCTTGTAACCGGCGAGCAGGTGGTGACCCTTGAGCGGGCGGGTCAGACTGCTGCCGCGGATACGGGTGACAGCATGCCGATCTGGTCTACGCGGGCGCCGTACCCGGACTGTATCCAGGACGCGGTTGGTTCTACCGGTTTCTTCTTTGCGTTCAATGATCCGAATGGGACCACCGCGGTCAGCCAGGCTGTGGAGCTTCTGCAGGCGGGTGACATCGAGAAGGATACCGTCGTGGATTGTCTCGCGATCAACTGGGTGACTGCGATCCCCGATGAGTGGGCGAACGGCACGGATTCTTCGAGCGGCGTGGTCGGTGTAGAGGAGTTTGCGGCGCAGTGGACCGTCTGGGATGCGGATGACGCGCGGGTGATCAACAGCTCGACCCGGCTGCCGCTGATCCAGTTCCTGTTCTTCAATCTGCCGGGCAATACGCCCGACAATGTGGCGGCGGGTGCGCTGACTGGGTGGTCGGCGAGCGTTGATCTCGTTGGTTTCGGCACAGCGACCGATCTCTCGTTTGAGATCGGTGACTCTGACGGCGATTGTCAGACTGCGGCGTTTTGCAACAACGATGTTGATACGAACTCCGACGGCATCGGTGACGGGGTTTCTGTTTCCAACGCGGACAGGGACTTCGACGGGATGCCTGATTCTGACTTGGATGGCGATGGGCTGTTCGATTGGTCGTGGAGCATCCGGACCTTCCTGCCTGGGACCGGGAATGACTTTGACTCGGACAGTGATAGTGGGGTGCTGCCCGCGAGTGATCAGGACACAATCGGTATTCAGCTCGGCTGGCCGGCTGGTCTGGATGTGACGCCAGGTGGTGGGCTCGACTTTGATGATTCCGTTCCCGCGGCTGCGACCGGTGCCGATGGACTGTTTTTAGCTTCAGACGGTGTCGGTTTTTCCGGGGCGTACTCGTTCGGTGACTTTGCGTGTCCGGATGTCGGTGAGGCGTATGTTCCGCCGAGCGTGTTTGCGTTTGAGTTGCTTGCGCGTGGGGACGACACTGGTCTCTGCCCGGGTGATCTCAACGGAGACGGAGTCCTGGATTTCTTTGATGTTTCTGAGTTCCTACAGGACTGGCAGGGCGGTGGGGATTACAACGGGGACGGGCAGACCGACTTCTTCGATGTGTCTTCGTTCCTTCAGGATTTTAATGCGGGCTGTCCGTGACAGTCTCGTGTGAATGAAAGTGTTACCCGTGCAGGATTGGCCGCCTGTTATGTCAATGGCCAAGTTGTTCATATGAACATATAGGAGATTTCTGATGAATCGTACAGGTAAGCAAACAGCTCTCGCTGTTCTCGTTCTTTCCGGCAGTGCCGCGACCCTCGCGCAGGCGAATAACCCTGTTGCGTTGGATGCGTCTCGCGTCACCGTGAATAACGCGGGGCACATCTATTACAACATTGCTACGGGTGAACGCGTGGTGACCCTATTCAGTGATGGGCAGACTGCGCCGGCAGATACCGGCGAGAGTGTGCCTGTCTGGGCGTCTGGTGTAGCGAATCCATGCGAGGCGTTCGGTTACACAACTGAGTACTTCTTTGGTCTTGATGACGCGACAGGCACGACTTCGCTCTCGACCAATGTGCGTCTGTTGGACTATGGCGATATCGCGCATGACACGGTCGTGGATTGCATCCAGATTAACTGGACCGTGGCGCATCCGGATGTAGATCTGGATAGCGACGGCATCGTTGATGGTGTTGAGGAACTCGCAGGCAACTGGATTGTCTGGGAAGCGGACAATGGTCGAGCGATCGATCAGTCGAGCCGGCTTCCGATTGTTGATTTCATGTTCTTCAATCTGCCCGGCAATACCCCCGAGAACCAGGGCGCGGGTGCGCTGACCGGGTGGACAGCTGATGTTGATCTCGTCGCGTTTGGTACTTCCAC
>DDGE01000027.1:114266-141889 GCA_002337545.1 Phycisphaerales bacterium UBA1910
GGGGATGGCTACTTTGATTGGTCCTGGTCCGTGAACTTCATTCAGCCGGGTCAGGGGAATGACTTTGACAGCGACTCCGATACCGGTTCGCTGCCTGGCTCGTCTTCCGATACGATCGGTGTTGGATTCGGTGTGCCCGAGGGTATGGCGATCGACAACGGCGACGGGACCTGGACTTGGGACATCGATGAGACCGCACAAGGTGCGGGTATCGGTGCCGAGGACCGGTTTGTGTTGTATGAGCCAACTTCGGGCGGAGACTTCGTGTACAACGGTGGCTACTGGTTTGGTGGCTTCGCTTGCACGGGTGGTCTGATCTCCGAGGGTGGGCTTGGGTATACCCCGCCTGCGATGTTCCAGTTTGTGCTTTACGGGCCGGGCAACATCATTTTCGAGCCGTGTGACTACAACGGCGATGGTGTCGCAAACTTCTTTGATGTCTCTGCATTCCTGCAGGATTTCAATGATATGGACCCGATGGCTGACTTGAACAATGACGGAAGTTGGGACTTCTTTGATGTCTCAGCATTCCTCACGGCGTTCAACGCCGGCTGCCCATAAAGCTGTCACATGTCTCTAAAAGACAACAGCCGCGATCAAACGATCGCGGCTGTTTCTTTGTGTCGTGAAATAATGGGCATACGCGGACTTGAACCACGGACACCGGCATTTTCAATGCCGTGCTCTACCAACTGAGCTATATGCCCATCAGCATTGCGACGGATCGCTTTGCCAAAGGATCTCGGAGCGAACTCCGAGAGAGAAGCATACCCATATCCTCGGCCGCGTCAACTGGGTTCTTGTGCGAAAATCAACGATTTCGTGTCACACTTCACCACAAGCGTTGGGTCTGTATCGGCTAAGATGCATCCATGAGTGAGACCACCGCCGTGATTGAACCCCAGAGTACACACGAACCATCCGGGGCGAGCGATAAGCCATTGCTCGTTGTTGATGGGTTAAAGACCTATTTCCCGATTCGTTCGGGGCTCCTGCAGCGCGTCACGGACCATTTCAAGGCCGTCGATGGTGTCTCGTTCCATATCAAGCCCGGTGAAACGCTTGGGCTGGTCGGCGAGTCCGGGTGTGGGAAGACCACCGTTGGACGGACCCTGCTGCGGCTGATCCCTGCAACTGGTGGGCGGGTTCTGTTTAACGGGCACGATGTCTTCAACGCGACGGGGTCTGAGCTTCAGAAACTGCGTCGAGATATGCAGATCGTGTTCCAGGATCCTGCGGGCTCACTGAATCCTCGAATGCGGATTGCTTCGATTGTTGGTGAGCCGCTGATTATTCACGGGATGGTGAGCGACAAGGACGAGTTGCGTGAGCGCGTCGAGACCCTGCTCGAGAAATGCGGCATGCCTCGGGCAGCCGCGGACCGGTATCCGCACGAGTTTTCTGGTGGTCAGCGTCAGCGTATTGGTATTGCCCGTGCGCTTGCGCTTGAGCCGAAGTTTATTGTGTGTGACGAACCGACCTCCGCGCTGGATGTGTCGATTCAGGCGCAGGTGATCAATCTGCTTATGGATCTTCAGGAAGAGTTCCAGTTGAGCTACCTCTTCATCTCCCATGACATGGCGGTGATTCAGCATGTGTGCAGGCGGATCGCGGTGATGTATAAGGGGCGGATCGTTGAGGAGGGTTCGCGCGAGGATATCATCGAGAACCCGCAGCACCGGTATACGCAGTCGCTGCTGTCGGCGGTGCCTGAGCCTGATCCACATCGTGAGCGAGATCGCATCGTTTTCGACGGCGGGGCAATGTAAAGCATGAATGCGGCCGCCCAGTTCAAGCAGCCGCGCCCAGATGAGCCCAGAGCCCGTTTTCTCATCGAGCTCGCGCGAGCTCTGGGAACCTATGGCACCTCCGCGAATCGCATCGAAGAGGTGATTGCTTATTGCGCCGATGCGTTCGGGTACAACGCGCAGACCTTCACGACACCGACTTCCGTGTTTGTTTCGCTCGAGGATGATGCGGGCGACCTGCATACCTATCTGGCGCGTGTGCATCCCGGCGAAGCGGACATGACCAAGATGATGGCGCTCGATCGCGTCTTCAACAATGTTCTCGACGGGATTCTGTCTACGAGAGAAGCGATTGAAGAGATCAAGCGCATCGTTAATATGGCCCCTCGGTACCCGGTGTGGATGATCGTGATCTGCTTTGGGATCATCGGGTTCTGTGCCGGCAACTTTCTTGGTGGTGCGATCAAGGAGATGGTAGCCTCTGGAGTTGTTGGGCTCGTGATTGGGCTGCTCGTGCAGTTTACCGGGCGGCGGCGTGAGTTCAGTCGATTGATGGAGTTTCTGTCCGGTCTGTGCGCGGCGCTGATCGCCGGGACGATGGCGATCCCGTTCGGCGGTTATGTGACGACCGTCCCGATTATCGCGGGTGTGATCATCCTGCTTCCGGGGTTGACGCTGACGATGGCGATGGTTGAGCTCGCGATGAAGCATGTCGTGTCCGGGACTGCTCGTCTTGCGGGTGCGGTCATGGTTCTGCTTGTCATCGGCTTCGGGGTTGTTCTTGGGCAGACGATCGTTGATCGAGCACTGGGGACCCCTGAGATGATCATCCCTGCGGATCTGCCCTGGTATGTCGATTTGGTGACAATTCTCGTCGCGTCCGTATGCATGGCGGTGCTGTTTCAGGCCCACCTTCGGCATGCATGGGTGATGATCGTGGCGGGGCTCATCGCGTTCTATTCTGCTCGGTACGGATCGATGCACTTCGGGCCAGAGGTTGGGGTGCTCTGTGCGGCGATGTGCGTTGGCGTAGCGAGCAACTTGTATGCGCGATTATTTGATCGCCCCGCGATGATGATGATGCTCCCTGGGCTGATCATCCTGGTGCCTGGTTCGCTTGGGCTTCGCAGTCTTCAGATGTTCATGACCGACGAGACCATCGACGCTGTCCAATCGAGCTTCACGGTCCTGGTTGTGGGTGTGGCGCTCGTCGTGGGGCTGTTGCTTGCGAATGTGATCATGCCTCCCCGGAAAGTGCTCTAGGGCTGGGATTCTTCTATCCCCTTGGCCGTGGCGAGCAGGTCTGAGTAGGAGCCTGAGATTGGTTCGCCCAAGGCGGGCAAGAAAGTTTTCTTGAGACGCTCGGCGAGGTTCTGCGCGTCGTCCATGTTCGTCTGATCATTGATCAGGATTTCAAACTCGAAATGCCAGCCGAGTTCGAGCACATCGTCGATATGGATTCGGTGTGATTCGTAGAGGTAGAGCTCGCGATTCTTTTCTACGGTCAGCCATACGGGAAGTTCTGCCTCGCCGAAGCGTTCCAGGACCTGTTCGTGCGTAAAGAGGTGGTAGTCGGAGACTTTGGCATTGACCCGGTCCGGGCGTTCGTAGTAGATGTACTCGATGGGTTCTGGTGAGCCAACACCGCGTTCAACGGCGATGGATTCCCTTTTCTTGAGTCGGCCTCTTGTCACGCTGTAGTAGGTGTCGGTCTGCCGGATGGTGCCGATTTTGGATGCGCCGATCTTCTGACAGATCAGGCGTGCCAGATTCGGGTCTTGGAGTTCGGCTTTGAGTTCCAGATTCTTCAATCGTGATACTTCCTTACGGGTGCAATGCTTCGAGCAGCTTTGCCTCGTTCCATACTTCTACGCCGAGGGATTCCGCTTTGGCAAGCTTCGAGCCTGCCGATGCGCCTGCAATCACCAGATCGGTTCTTTTGGAGACGGATCCGGATACCTTCGCGCCCAATCCTTCAAGTTTTTCGCTTAACTCCGGGCGGGTGAAGTGCTCGAGGGTTCCGGTGAGGACGATGGTTTTCCCTGTGAATACGGACTCGGTCTGCTCACCCGCTTGTACATAGTCGTGTGATGTCAGGTCGAGGCCGAGCTCGCGGAACTGCTCGAAGATTTCTCGCGCGGGCTCGGAGTGCAGATAGTTGTAAAAGACCTCCGCGGTATCCTCTCCCAGGCCGGTTTCGTATTCATTCTCAATTTTGTCATCGAGCGCAAAGAGCTCCTGCCGCTTCTTCCCGCTCATTCGATTGACCGCCATGGGCATGAGTTCGTGCAGCGATGCTCTGAGCAGTGCGTCATAGTCCGGGAATACCTTCGCGAGTGCCTTCGCGGTTGATGTTCCGACATGGCGGATCCCCATCGCGCCCAGCAATCTGGCGAGTCCGCGGGACTTGGATGCTTCGATACTTGAGAGCATGTTCTCGACCTTCTTCTCGCCCATGCGTTCGAGCTCAAGCAATGCGTCGCGGTGCTCGTGTAGCCGATAGATGTCGGCGAAATGGTTGAGTGGGATCTCGGATGCTCGGATCTGATCGATAGTCTGCTCGCCGAGTGAGTCGATGTCCATCTGTCGACGCCCGACGAACCAGACGAGCTTCTCGCGGATCTGCGCAGGGCACTCGGGGTTGACACAGCGCCGGATTGTTTCCGTTGTTGGCTCCTCGATCGCCTGATGGGGCTCGATTTCCAGCGGGGATTCGCACTCTGGGCACACTTGCGGTGGCATGACCGCCATGGCGTTCTTCGGGCGTTTTCCTTCGACCACGCCGATGACCTGCGGGATGATCTCGCCGGCCTTCTCGACCTGCACGGTGTCTCCGATGTGCAGATCGCGTTGGCGAACCATGCCGTAGTTGTGGAGTGTGGCATGGGTGACGGTGGTCCCGGCGAGAAGTACGGGCTCGAGGGTTGCTCTTGGTGTGATTTTTCCTGTTTTACCCACCTGATGCGCGACATCGAGGAGGGTCGTTGTTTTTCGCTCTGCGGGGAACTTGTAGGCGATGACCCATCGCGGCGACTTGGATGTGTTTCCAAGCGTTTCCTGCTGGGCCAGGTTGTTCACACGGATCACCACCCCGTCGGTTGCGTAATCCAGAGCATGGCGTGCTTGATCGAGCCGTTCGATCTCTTTCAGGATGGCATCTGCATCATCTGCTGTCGCCCGCTGATCCGTGGTGGGCAGTCCGAGCGCTGTGATCTGCTCGATGAAGCCCGTAAAAGTTGTCGCAAAGTTTGGGTCGCTGACTTCTCCGATGCCGTGCGCAAGGAACCCGAGGTTGCGCTCCGCTGCGACTTTGGGGTTGAGCTGCTTGATCGTTCCGGCGCAGGCGTTGCGGGGATTCATGAACGGCTCGTCGCCTTTCTCTTCCCGGGTTGCATTGATTCGCTCGAACTCCGAGAGCGGGATGAATACCTCGCCTCGTATCTCAAGGACATCGGGAATTGTGATCCCCTCTTCGGGCTCAAGGGTGAGCGGGAGCGATCGGATGGTTCTGATCGCGTGTGAGACATCGTCGCCTTCGGTTCCGTCGCCTCGGGTGAGGGCCTGGACAAACAGACCGGATTCATAGCGGATGCTCAGCGCGACTCCGTCGATCTTGGGTTCGCACACAAAGAGTTCGTTTTTGTCTGAAAAGAGCGGGGAGTCAGCATCTGAGCCCATCGCTTTCTGGGTTCGTTTCACCCAATCCCGGACCTCCTGCTCGTTGTAGGTGTTGTCGATTGAGAGCATGGGGATCGCGTGCTTCTTTGTTTCGAAGCCTGCGATTGGCTCGCCACCGACTCGGACGGTGGGGGAGTTTGGTTCTGCGAGGGTTGGGTTTTCCTCCTCGAGCTGGGCCAGCTCCTTGAGGAGTGCATCGAACTCCCGATCCGACATGATGGGGTCCGCGTCTTTGTAGTACGCTCGGTTGGCCCTCGTCAGCAGGTCCCGGAGTTCGTTGATGCGTTTCTCGTCGCTCATGGTGCAATCCTAATCGAGATTGTCTCATCGGGCGCGCCTTGCGCTATCATCCATCGCATGAGCGCACAGATCATCGACGGCAAGGCACTCGCTACTCAGTTCCGTGAGCAGGTCGCCCAACGCGCTGCCATATTGCGGGGGAAGGGATTCGCCCCAAGACTCGACGCGTTGCTCGTCGAATCCGGGGATAACGGAGCCCGCGTCTACGCCCAGAATCAGGCCCGCACCTGTGATGCGATCGGGATTGATTACACGCTTCATACGCTCCCGTCCGGGTCGGGACAGAGAGAGATTGAGGCGAAGGTTCGGTCGCTCAACGATGACGAGGAAGTCCACGCGATTATGGTCCATATGCCCATGCCCGCGGATGTTGATGCGTACCACATCAAGGAACTGATTGACCCGGTGAAGGATGTCGAGGGTGTCAATCCCGCCAATATCGGGAATGTTGTGTATGGGCACTCCATGCGTGCCCCTTGCACCGCTCTGGCGACGATGCGTCTGATCGACACCGTCGTGGACGATTTGAAGGGGAAGCGATGTGTAGTCGTGGGGGCATCCGCCGTTGTAGGGCGCCCGATCGCGGTTCTGCTGATGCAGCGGGAAGCCACCGTCATCAGCTGCAATAAGTACACTGATGGGCTCAAAGAGCTCTGCCGATCCGCAGATATCCTCATCCCTGCAGCGGGAGTCCCTCATCTGATCAAAGAGGACATGGTTCGCGAAGGGGCCGTGGTTGTGGATGTCGGGGTCAATCGGATCATGGATGAAGCGGGGAACACCCGAACCGTCGGTGATGTCGATTTTGAGCCCGTTTCGCAGATTGCGGGCCATATCAGCCCTGTTCCGGGCGGCGTGGGCCCGATGACGGTCGCCGTTCTGCTGCACAATGTGATTGAAGTGGCTGAAGAACGGTACGAGAACCGGTGATGCCTTCATCCAAAGACACCCGATGGGAATATGGCGTCCTTTAGTCCGTTGACTCTCAGGAGGAAGAACCATTGAATCCACTCATGCAAACCACGAGTTACACCCTCGGATTCCTCGGCAACATCGGCTGGCCCGAGATCCTTATCGTCGGCGTCGTCATGCTGCTGCTGTTTGGACGCCGTCTCCCGGAGATGGGTCGCTCGCTTGGGCAGGGGATCGTTGAGTTCAAGAAGGGGCTCAAGGATGTGACCGACGACATCAAGAATGAGGTCGACAATGCGACTGATGACTCGAAAAAGTCTGATTCCGCACGGTTTGAGTCCTCGAAGCCCCATGAACAATCGTCCGGCTCATCACAGGGACACACGAATCCTTCAGAGATGAAGGCCCAGGTCGAGACTCCCCGGACCGACCCCTGAGTTGAATGCTCAGCCCGCATTTCTTCGTAATCTGCTCGATTCACGACAAAGAAGTGCTATGATTGACGCCCCTTTCGGCGAGGTAGCTCAGCTGGCTAGAGCGGAGGATTCATAACCCTCAGGTCGGGAGTTCGAGTCTCCCCTTCGCCATTTTGCATCTTTTTGACGAACGGCCCGATACTTTCCTATCGGGTCGCGTTTTTTTTGCAACTAATTCGCCGATGCCTGTCATATTTCATGGCTCCACGCGTTGCCCTTTTAACTCGCACACTCCTGGAGGGTTCTTAGATGAACAACAAGGTCATTGCCATAACGACGATCGCGATCGGTGCTTCCGCGCTTGGAGGCGTGCTCATGCTCCGTTCAGGCGGACAAGAGCAGGAAACCACACCCGAGCTTCTGGCTTCGAATACCAACAAAGTTCAGGACTCATACTTCGAATCCCAGCTCTCGTCTGAGCGTCCGGAGCGTGGTGAGATCGACACGCAAGGGCAGAGTGGGAACAACCAGCAGAATGGCAGGGGCGGCTTTGGCGCGATCCTTGACCGTGCCTCGGAGTTCGATCTCGACGGTGATGGCATCTTGTCGGAAGAAGAGCGTCGCGAGATGATGCGGACGCTCCGTGATGAGATGATGGCACAGTTTGATCTTGATGGTGATGGGCGACTCTCAAGAGAAGAGCGGAATGCCGCTCGTATGGCTCGATTCGAGAACTCTGAGCGTGGGCAGGAACTCATGCGTGAGTTTGATGCTGACGGCAACGGTGTGCTTGATGAAGAAGAGCAGGCCGCGATGGATGCATACCAGCAGGAGCAACGCGAGGAGCGCCGGGCGGAAGAGCTCGCTCGTTATGATGCTGACGGCGATGGTGAGCTTTCCCGAGAAGAACGCCAAGTTCAGCGAGAGGATCAGCGGGGCAACTTCCGCAACCAGATGCAGGATGCCACCGACGAGTTCGACCGTGACGGTGACGGGGTGTTGAGTATTGAAGAATCGCAGGAAGCCTACGAGGTGATCCAGCAGCGTCGCGAGATTGATCAGTTCATATCCCAGTATGACTCGGATGGGAACGGATCGATGGGTACTGCGGATTATTCGGCATTCCTCTCTGCGTACGAGCAGGGGAGCAGCCACGCTGATGTGAATCGCGACGGAGTCGTGAACTCACAAGATCTTACCGCGTATACAGATATGGTGACCCGATCACGCAACCGTCCATAAGACCCAGACGGTTTTACTCGGGAACTGACCACGACTCAGGCACCTCGGCGAACACCGGGGTGCCTCTTTCATGTCCCCAATCCCAATACCCGCCAGAGATGGCGCATTCCATGGCCAACCAGTCGCCTGCGATGAGTTGAGGCAGGGCGTTGGATCCAGTGGTGGACTCACGCTGTGTGGGCTGATCGAACTGCAGATCCAACTCGGCGAGTACGGCTTGCCACATCGAGGATTCTGCCTCGGGCGCTGGTTTGGTCGGTGACGCGGATTGGACTTCAATCACCCCGCCTGTGTCGAGCGTGACCTGCTCAAGCTGATGGCTCGTGCAGCCACCCAGGGCGCAGAGGCCGAAACCGATTGCTGAAACGCAGACCGAGGAGATGATCGTGTTCATGGGACTCAAATCGAGCGGATTGATGATCAAGTTTGCCCATATAGGAGCGATCGCGCAAGATGCGATGGGTACTTGCCTTGCAAATCCGAAACCCGTCATGGATATCGGACCTTGGGCTGGTGAAAGCGGAATCTTGTGATAAACTTCGTACGGGGCCGAATAACCAAAGATGGGAAGTTCACTCTTGCGTTCTCGACTCACATCTGTTTGCATTCTCCTCGCGTGCGCCGTGGCGCCGGGCCTCGCTCAGGACATCCCCGCGGCTCAGGTTGATGGGGCATCTCAGAGTGCTGCACCTGTGCCATCCGACGGCGTTGCGTATCCGGTTTCTGAGATACGGTTTGCGTATCCGCTCTCGCACGAGGACCTCCCAGAACTTGAAGAACTGGGTTCAATTTCGGTCCTTCTTGGGCAACTGGCAGAGGGCTATGTCGCTCCTCGGGAGGGTGTCCCCTTGGTCGTGGTCGATATCAGGAACATCGCGGGGGAAGATCCCGTGGTTGTGTATGGTTCTGCGCTCGCATCGATTAATAACGCCGTGCGTGATGCGCTCGAATCTCGATACGGGATGATCGGGCACCTCGTCACGCCAGACGCGCGTGAGATCGCGTATCGGACGACTCAGGAAGACCTCCGTGATGACGGGGAGAACGAGCTCACGATTTTCATCTGGCGGGCGGCGGTCGGGGATGTCCGCACTGTTGCACGGGGTGATCGGCTCGTCCCGGATGTCGAGGATCTTGAGACGGCGCCGGAGGAATCGAATGTAAACCGTCCAGAGCATCAGCGCCTCCGCGATCGGATATCGCTGAAACCGGGCGATCTGCTCACACGCGAACGCGTGGATGAAACGGTCTACCAGCTCAACCGTCACCCTGGGCGGAAAGCTGATGTCGCGATTGCACCTTCTGATGTGCCGGGCGATGTTGTCGTGGATTATGTCATCACCGAACCCAAGCCCTGGACCGCGTATGTCGCGGTGAGCAATACGGGCACCGAGAGCACTGATGAGTGGCGTGAACGGTTTGGGTTCATGCACCGGCAACTGACCGGTCGCGATGATGTGCTGCGTCTGGACTACATCACATCCTGGTTCGATGAAACCAACGCCTTTCTCGCGTCCTATGAGTTTGATGCCGGTTACAACAACCGTCTCAAGCTTTTCGGCAACTGGAGTGAGTATACCGCACGCGATGTCGGGCTCGGATTCGAGAACTTCAAGGGCGAGTCCTACGCCCTTGGTGCGGAGTTCAGACGCAATGTCTGGCAGGACGGCCCGAAGTTCATCGATCTCATCGCGGGTGTGCGCTATGAGCACATCAATGTCGAGAATCAGATCCTTCTGCTCGAGGGAACAGAGGAGTTTCTCCTTCCGACCATCGGCGTTCGATACCAGAAGAATACACCGCTCCATAATGCGTACGCCGACCTGATGCTTGAGGTGAACTGGGGTTCGGTCGTTGGCACGGATGAGCTCGATGTTGCCCGACTGGGGCGATTCGGAGCGGATGAGAACTTCACGATCCTCAAGGGGCAGCTCAACCACTCCTTCTATCTTGATCCGTACATTGATCCTGAGGGATTCCGGGGAGAGAAGGGGCGTGATGAGATGCAGCTCGCGCATGAGCTCGCTCTGAGTCTGCGTGGGCAATGGACATTCAACTCTCGATTGGCCCCCAACTTCGAATCCGTCGCGGGTGGTGCGTACTCGGTGCGCGGTTACCCGGAGTCATCGGCTGTCGGTGACGACGCGATCATTGGCACTCTTGAGTACCGATATCACCTCGGACGCTCGACGCCGATCAGCACTGAAACGACCACCCTGTTTGGTCAGGGGTTTCGTTCATCACGCACCCAGCCCTTCGGCAGTGCTGACTGGGACCTGATTCTCAAGGGCTTCCTGGATGTTGCCCGTGTGAGTCCGAACGATGCGCCGTTCTTTGAGCGTGCCGAGACGCTCGTGGGTGCCGGGGTTGGTGTTGAGGCACAGATCCGATCAAACCTCACGCTCCGTCTGGATTATGGCATGGCCTTTACGCCCTTGGGCGTTGGCACTTCACGGACCGTGGATGTTGGGGATTCCCGTCTTCATTTCCTGGCACAGTTCGCCTTCTGAATCGCAAGGACTGCATTATGAATACCAGAGATACGAACTTCCTCGCGCCGCTTGTCTGCGTTGCCATGTTGGGCTCATCGATCGCTTTGGCGTCTCCTGATGGCGGAGAAGTCGTGGAGGGCGAGGCAACAATCGAGTATGACGGTGATTGGACCCGGGTGCTCACGGGTGAGATTACCATCATCGATTGGCTCAACTTCAACATCGCCCAGGGTGAAACCGTCGAGTTCATCATGCCCTCCGAGGCCTCCCGGGTCCTGAACCGGATTACTTCTGGCGTTCCTACTGAGATTATGGGGAACCTCATCGGCAACGGGCAGGTTTTCATCGTTAATCCGTCCGGTGTCATCTTTGGACAGAACGCGGTGGTCAATGTCGGGGCGTTGTACGCGGCGGCTGGGAATATCTCGAACGCGGATTTCATGGCCGGCACCTACCGATTCACCGACGCGCGCGGGATTGTTGAGAACCGCGGGCACCTCCAGGGCGATCTGATTGCGCTCGTTGGCGGGCGAGTCGCGAACCACGGCACCATTTCGGCTTCGAACGGTACTGTTGTGCTCGCGGCCGGTGAGCAGGTTCTGATTGGTGAGTTGCTCGGGCACACATTTGTTCGTCTTGAGCGCCCGACCGATCTTGAGAACACCCCGACGCTTGACACGAATGGCTCCCCCTCGCTGGCTTCGGGGGATGTCTACTCACTGGCCGCGTGGAATACCGGCACGATCGACGGCAAGAACACCACCGTTGCAGTTTCTGCGGGTCATATGGCGATTGATTCGGATATCACTGCGGGTGAGCTTTCGCTCCTGGCGCAGGGGGATTCGCACATCGAGCTCGGTGCAGACCTGCACGCGTATGGTCCGGGGATTGTCATCACCGGCGATCTCGTTCTTACCGATGATGTTGCTGTCACAACCGATGGTTCGGTCATTGCGTTCAAGGGGCTGGTTGATTCTGAAGATGGGGCGGAACACGACCTGTATGTCGATTCGAATGGCGGCTTTGTCCGTTTTACGGATCATGTGGGATCTGTCTCCCGGCTTGGTTCACTCGAAGTGCACGCGTCAACCACACGATTCTTTGGCGATGTGTCCATCAACGATCAACTCAATCTCTTTACCCCCGTGTCGATCTCGGGCACATCGACCACTTTCGATGTTGGCATGGGGTCGGCCCTCTTTGCGGATGTCGTTTATTCATCGATCCATGGGCGATCTGATGTGTCGTTTATTTACGATGGGCAGGCGTGGGTGGGACAGGGCGAAGCTCGTGCTCCCTACCAGTTCCGTGCGGGGATTGGCACGAACGGGTCATCCACCCGTGCCTTCAGAAATATCGCCTTCGGCGGCGACCTGACAGATCCATCCCGCTCCAGTGCCTTTGTCTTTGCAACCGGTGCCAATGCGGGGCTTGACCTGATCGACCCATCCACTGATCTCGGGTATCTGTTCGAGATCCTTGCAACTGAATCGATCACGATGGGGCAGGGGCAGAAGATGACTTCACTCGGATCGTTGAGTCTCCATGCGGAGGGCGACGGGTTCACATCCATCGGGGTGGGGGATCTGAATGTTCTCGGTGATCTTCGCATTGCTTCACTCGGGCGATCAGGCGGCGAGGTTGTGTTTCATGCCCGCGCACCCGGAGAAGTTGACTGGTTCGGCAATGAAGACGATCGAGAAACCAACGCGCTCATCGACGAGGGGCTCGAAATCATTGCCTCGGGCGATATCACAATCATCGGTGCTCTGGGCGGCGAGGGGCCTGCACGCATCGGTTCGGGCGGGTCCATTACTTTGCTCAATAACTCGGGGACCGGCGACGCGCCCGGGCTTGATATTGAAGTCTTTGAGGGTGGGGTATCCCTCGACCTCTTCGCATCGATGATCCCTGCCTCCTCAGGATTCCTCTATCCGTACGATCTGACGATCATCCCTCAGAATACGGGTCCAGACACCCGAGCGAATCTCGCGGAGGCGTTCGACGAGGACCCCGCCGTGAATCTCCGTACGGATGACCCGCTCAATGCCGGGAGGCAGATCCTATCAGAGCTCGGATTCACGCCGGCTGATCAACAGCTTGAATCGATCCGTGAGAGCCATACCACGGGCGTCGAGCGTCTCGTGGATGCGACCGCACGCGAAGCGGGCTCGGCTGCAGACTTTGGGCTCACTCTTGATCGTCTGACCCGCTTCAGTGTTGAACGATTGACGCGGGCATATGTCACGGCATTGGGTATTGACGCGGATAATGACGGTACGCGTGACAACACCCAAGCGATTGGGCAATCCCTTGTATTCATGGACATGCATGACAAGTATGAGCAGTTCGAGAGCGTTTCAGATCTCCTGGCCACCATTGAGGAACAGAATCTCGGAGTGGTTGTCAGTCTCCGGAGACTGCAGTCCGTCATGGACGCGATTGATCTGCTCGAGCTTACTCCGCATGAGATTGAGCATGCGAAGCGGTCTCTCATCAATCGGATAAGCCCCTCTGCAGTCGATCCTGAGCATATCTACATGCGGTGGTTTGCCCCAAGTCACCACAGGCTCGCCATACGCGTGGACTGATCGGCTACACTGCGATCATGCCCACCATCAGTGCTGTTTCGCTTCCCGACCATCTCGACACTGCCCTTCTCAGTGACCGCATCGCTGTCGTGATTGATGTTCTGCGGGCGACGACGACCATCGCCCACGCACTGGACCAGGGGGCATCATGTGTTGTGCCTGTTGCGTCGGTCGATGCTGCCCGCATCGTCGCCCATAATCGACCGAATACATTGCTTTGTGGTGAACGGTCGGGGGTCAAGCCCGATGGGTTTCACCTGGGCAACTCCCCGTCAGAATACGCCCAGAGCACGATCCGGGGTATGGATCTGGTCCTGACGACGACCAATGGCACCCGTGCGCTTCAGATGTGTGCCGACGCATACACGGTCTACACCGGATCGCTCACCAATCTTGAAGCCCTATGCGATGAAGTGAGGTTTCAGGACCGTGATATCGTACTCGTTTGCTCTGGGACTGACCGACGCGTGTCGCTTGAAGATTGCATCTGCGCTGGTCTTCTTGCAGAGGATCTGCAGACTTCACATCATCTTGATGATAGTGCTCGGCTCCTGCTCCATGCCGCGCGTGGAGCAATCGATGACCGCGGAGGACTTTCTGATGCGATCGCATCGAGTTTTCATGCGAAGCGCCTGATCGATATGGGTTTCGGAGATGATGTTCGTGACGCCGCAGAACTGGGTGCTTCGTTGTGCGTCCCGTGTTTCGACGCAGCGACGGGTGAAATCCGTCCTGTATCACAACTCAACCGATCTCACGGGTAGAATCTCGCTCACGAAAACCAGTTTCGTAACCCATAGGGAGCCACAAGTGTACACACTCGTCCTCATCCGCCACGGCGAAAGCACCTGGAACAAAGAGAACCGTTTTACAGGTTGGAAAGATGTTCCTCTCTCCGAGAAGGGGCATGAAGAGGCGGCAGCGGCAGGCCGCTTACTCCTCAAAGAGGGGTTCGAGTTCGATGTCGCGTATACATCCGTGCTGAAACGGGCGATTCGAACGCTCTGGTATGTCATGGAGGAAATGGATCTGATGTGGATCCCCGTGACTCGTGCCTGGAAACTCAATGAGCGCCACTATGGCGCACTGCAGGGTCTCAATAAGGCGGAGACCGCGGCGGAACATGGAGAGGAGCAGGTACTCATCTGGCGTCGTTCCTACGACACTCCTCCGCCTGCATTGGAAGAAGCCGACGAGCGCTGGCCCGGGCACGACCGTCGCTACGCGGGCCTTGATCCGAGCGATGTGCCCACGACTGAGTGCCTCAAAGACACGGTTGAGCGCGTCGTTCCGTACTTTGAAGAGGAGATCGCCCCTCAAGTTAAAGCTGGGAAGCGCATCCTCATCGCCGCTCACGGCAACTCGCTGCGAGCACTCGTCAAGCACCTCGATGACATCTCTGACGACGACATTGTGGGTTTGAATATCCCGACGGGGATGCCCCTTGTCTACACACTCGACGAGCATCTCAAGCCCATCTCGAAGCAGTATCTGGGAGACCCGGAAGCCGTCGAAAAAGCGATGGCCGCGGTTGCCAATCAGGGTAAAGCCAAGTAACCAACAGGTATTCAGGTTTTGAACGATCGCCGCGAACCATCGCGGCGATTTTTTAGTTCCACTGCAAATCCATTGGGAGTGTGTTGAAGTTCTCGCACCCGTCATCGGTCACCGCAACCATGTCTTCGATACGAAGACCTCCGATTGCCTTGCAGTACAATCCGGGTTCGATTGTCAGGACATCTCCAACAACCAGCTCCGGGCCCTTCATATCGAGCAGTGGGGGTTCATGGACTTCCAGACCGATTCCGTGTCCTGTGCCGTGCACCATCGAGCAGAACGAGTCCGGTGCATCGTCCGTGGGTAATCCCGCGCCGTACCCGTGCTCCTGAATTACCTTGATCGCTGCGAGGTGGACATCCTCGCCCGTTGCTCCCGCTTTGCACACCTGTTCCGCGGCTTGCTTCGCTTCAAGCACCGCCGCGTGCATTTTCATCACCGCCTCGGGGATGTCGCCGTGGACGATTGTGCGTGTGCAGTCACCGTTATAGCCCGTCACGCGGATGTGCGGGAACATATCCAGAATAATCGGCTGCCCTGTCTTGAGCTCCCCCGTGCCGCGATGATGGCAATCGGCACCGATCGGGCCGCACGCAACAATCGATCCATGCGGCGTGGTCGCGCCGCGCTTGAGAAACGCGACATCGATCATGGAGATGACCCGCTCGCTCGTCAGCGCTTCGCCATCGTGGATCAGTGTCCCTGACGAATCTGCTTCGGATGCAAAGATCATCTCGCAGATCTCCCGCATCACTTCTTCTGTGGTCGCCTGTGCGGCACGGAGATGGGACAGTTCCTGATCATCTTTGCTGCGTCGTTCCGCCACTCCGAGATCGATATCGCACTCGAGCTCAATTCCGTAGCTCTGGATCATGTACGCATAGATCAGCGGAAGCGATCGATCCGCGGTCACGCTGGCGATTTCGCCGCGTGCGAGGCATTCTGCGAGGGCCTGCGCAGTGGCTGTTTCCCGGTCTCCATCGAGCCCCTCTTCTGGTTCGAAGTCTGCCGGGCAGAACACCTTATCGGCACGGGCGTGCTTGTTCGCTCGTTCCATCTCGATGTCGCGGATGATCAGCACCCGCATCCCGTCGTCGGTTTCGATGTAGGCGCACGGATCGCCGACATTGAAGCGGATTTTGTGGAACAGTGCGAGGTTCGTCTGGGGGATCCCCGCCATCACGGTTGCGTGTGCATTGCTCATGGAGGACGATAGGGGATCCGCCGCTACCATTCCCGATGCGAATCGCAACATGGAATGTCAACGGGATCCGCGCCGCCCTCCGCAAGGGGTTCGAGGATCATGTCAAACGCATCAACCCCGATGTGCTCCTCCTCCAGGAAGTCCGCGCCCTCCCCGAGCAGATCCCCGAAAACATGCGATGCCCCGAGGGCTGGTCCACGATCTGGCATCCAGCGGAGAAAAAGGGGTACTCCGGCACCGCTGTCTGGGCATGCGGTGACAATCTCAAGGAAGAATCGCGAGGCATCGATGACAACGACCACGAGGGACGCGTCGTCGTCGCCCGAGCCGGAAAACTCCGCGTCGTCTCCGTCTACCTCCCCTCCGGATCATCGAGCGAAGAACGCCAAGCCATCAAAGACCAATGGCTCCCCGCCTTCAGAGACTGGGCTAACCCCCTCCTCAAGTCCCGCATCCCGACAATCCTCGGCGGCGACTTCAACATCGCCCACACCGAGCGCGACATCTTCTACGCCAAGTCCAACATGAACACCTCCGGGTTCCTCCCGCACGAGCGTGAGTGGATGGGAAACATGATCGACATGGGCTGGCGCGATATTGTCCGCGATAAGTATGGCGACATTGATGGGCCGTATTCGTGGTGGTCGAATCGTGGGCAGGCGCGTGCCAAGGATCGCGGGTGGCGTATCGATTACCTGCTCCTAAACAAAGCCGCTCACAAGGCACTCCGGGACTGTCATATTGACCGGCAAAGCGGGCTGGAGGTTTCCGACCATGCGATGGTTGTTGCGGATCTCGATCTGTGATGGGGCTTTGTGGATGCCTAGAATAGAAGTTAACCCTACGCGATTTGCGACGAGGTAACTTTATGAGTGATTACAGCACTGAATCCGTTGATTTGCACCGCACAAACAAGGGCAAGGTGTCCATTGAGTGCAAGGTGCCGCTGCTCACTCGGGACGATCTCTCCCGGGCGTATACGCCCGGCGTGGCCCGCCCGTGCGAGATGATCCGTGACAACCCCGCAGAGAGTTACAACCTCACCATGCGGGGCAACAGCGTCTGTGTGCTGACCGACGGCACTGCTGTGCTCGGGCTGGGCAATATTGGGCCAGCCGCCGCCATGCCCGTGATGGAGGGCAAGGCCTGTCTCTTCAAATCCTTTGCGAACATCGACGCGGTTCCTCTGTGTGTCGATGTCCCGGAGGGTGAAGAGGGGACTCGGCAACTCATTCAAATTGCCAAAGCGATCGCGCCTTCGTATGCCGGCATCAACCTTGAGGACATTGCCGCGCCGAGGTGCTTTGCGGTTGAGGATGCGCTGCAGGATATTGGGATTCCCGTGATGCATGACGATCAGCACGGCACCGCGATCGTGCTCCTTGCGGCGATGATCAACGCGATGAAGGTTGTTGGCAAATCATTCGCTGATGCACGCGTGGTGATTAATGGGGCCGGAGCTGCGGGAACGGCAATCGCGGAGCTCTTGCGATGCGTCGATCATGAGGCGGATGTGTGTGTGAGTGTCAAGGAGGTCATTATGTGCGACTCCAAGGGCATCATCTCTCCCGACCGCACGGACCTGAACGATGAGAAGAAGCAGCTATTGAAGTTTACGAACCGTCCGGGGATCTCGGGTTCGGTGAAGGACGCGATCAGGGGTGCTGATGTCTTTGTGGGTGTGAGCGTTGGCAATCTGCTGGATGCGGACGATATACGCACGATGAACGACGACGCGATTATCTTCGCGATGTCCAACCCAACGCCCGAGATCACTCCGGACGAGGCGCGCAAGGGGGGCGCGAAGGTCATCGGTACTGGGCGTTCGGACTTCCCCAACCAGGTGAATAATGTGCTCGCGTTCCCGGGGATCTTCCGGGGTGCGATCGATGCCCGTGCGACGCGGATCAGCTCGCGGATGAAGCTCGCCGCGGCCCACGCCCTCGCGGACGCGGTGGGGGACCCAACCCCCGAGCGAGTCATCCCGGACCCGCTGGACAAGTCGATCGCGGACAAGGTCGCGAAGGCCGTGAGACACGCAGCCAACGAACACCATCCGGTAGGCGCGTAAAAACGACCCTACCCAGATTCGAGCCACAGACCTAGTTGATCGGCGGAGCCGGCTCCTCCGGCTGGACGGGCTGTTTTGCTTCGATCAAATCCTCGATCACCGGGGCAGAGGTTGGGAAGCGGGCGAGTTTCATGATGAACGCCAACACAACGAAGACGCCGCCCACGACAAAGTACATGACCTGAGGACTCCCCGCTCCATCCGCAGCCGCCGCGACCGAGTTGCCCATCGGACGCCCAACATTCGAGGCCGCCATGTACAGCGTGAACTGCGTGGCGGCGACGCGAGGATCGCACAGCCGCATCGCGATAGGTATGAACGCCACAGAAATCATCGTGGCGAAAAACTCCAACTGCCAGAAGTAGCCCGTTAACAGCGCTGCGTTACTCCAGAACGGGCGAGCGAGCCCGAACCCGATCGCGAAAAGACTGATCAGGATACACATACTCAGCGCGGATCTTTGGGTACCGATTTTCGCCACCAACCACCCGCCAACCGTCAGCGCAAAGAGGCCCACAGCGAACTGTGCCTTCGACATCATATCGGTGTATTCCGTCAGCGACCATCCCCCGATGCTCGTGGCAAGACCCGGGTGATAGGCCTCAGCAACGCCAGACGGCATGGACCTCACGAGGAACACGATGAGCGCCAACAGACTGAGCGGGGCGATCATGGCCTTTGCGCTGTTAACTAAGAGCGGCTTCCATGCTTCGACTTGCAGCGCGACATTGCGTGGATGCGCCTCGCCCTTGCCCCACGGTACGCGCCGTTCACCTTCTCTCTCGCGGATGAAGATCAAGTACAAGAGGGCACTGCCAACCACCGCGGCCGCACCGAGGTACCCTGCCTCCGTGCCAAACCGCTCGATGAGCCGACCAGCGACAAATGTCGTCGACGAGATCCCCAGCACCTGCCCGCCGAACATAACTCCCGTTGCCCTCGCACGCTCGTCCTCTGGCATGATGTCAACCGCGAGGCTATCGATCGAAACATCCTGAAACGCCGTGCCCGAGTTGACAATGAACCCGAGCATGGACAGCATCCAGATGTCCTCAGATCCTGGCGAAAGCACCGCCGCGAGCACGAGGAACAATACAATCGTGGACTGCGCACCGATGATCCAAATCCTTCTCCGCCCCATCGGGAGATAGGTATAACGATCCATGACGAAGCCAAGGAAGAACTTCATCGTCCAAGGCAGGATCGACGCGCTGACGACGGCAGCGCGATCAGCCGTCGTGGCCCCGTTGGACGCGAGCCAAGCGGGGATCGCGATAAAGAACAGCCCGATCGGGACGCCCTGCGTGAAGTAGAACAAGAACACGGTGAAGAGCCGCAGCTTGGTGCTTCGTTCGAGGATCATGATCGCCTATCTCTACGGGGCACCAAGGGCGAGAGCAACAAAACTAAAAATAGCCCCGCCCGGATTCGAACCGGGGACCAAGCGATTATGAGTCTGTCTGTAACGGGCCATAATCCCCGCGAAAAACAGGGTGATTCAGAGAGCGGCGCAGCAGATGGCGCAGCAGTCCAAGCGGATGAGGTTTTCTCACAGCTCGAACGAATCGTGAAACAGATTAGCTTTGATGATCGGGATCATTTGTTGAGATTCGCTGAATCCCTTTTGTATCGCTCAGGGGATGATGATGCCTAGTAAGAATCACAAATCCGCCCTACGAGTCCCCGCCCAGCCCTCGCTCGTCGGAGCATCGGCCTGCGTCCATGCAGAGGCCGATGCGGAGCGAGCGTGGGTTGGGAGGGGGCGGCCCCGCTCAGCCCAAGCTTCGAGGTGCGGAGGTTTGACCCAGCGTTCTGTGTGTCGGGCGAGCGAGATTCTCTCGCGACCCGGCACAGAATTACTGCTGACATGCCATCCTGAGTTCGTTTCGTCTGGTTTCGCGTTGTTGCTGAAATCGATGGCCCCTCGTCAGTAATACGGGGGGCAAAGTCACACAACTACATGCAAGGGCTCAGAAAACCGAACGCCAAATAATTCCTGTAGGGCAGGACCAGGCGAGGGGGGGGATTTACAAATCAGACCAGGCATGGTACCTTGAAGGTATTGAGAAGAGTGTTCGTGACTAGCTGTGTATCAGCAGGAGTGCCCGTAAGCGTTGGCGCTATTAATCATTTTCTAAGTTACAGATGACAGGGGTGTACATGCGTTTAATATTTCTT
Source organism: Phycisphaerales bacterium UBA1910 (assembly GCA_002337545.1). Taxonomy (GTDB): domain Bacteria; phylum Planctomycetota; class Phycisphaerae; order Phycisphaerales; family UBA1924; genus UBA1924. The sequence goes on from DDGE01000027.1 coordinate 134,656, forward strand.
CTTGGCATACTGCCACTTGCTTCTGTGCTCTCGCAAGGCCAGCAGGCTACAGCTGTGGCAAGTTTGGCGCAAGCTCCCCAAGACTGGTATCGCGGATCTGGAAGCAGTTGCTTAGACAGCCAGCTTCAATATGAAACGGGAGCATTCCCCTTGCATGTAGACACAGGCGATATAGACGGCGATGGTTTTCAGGATGCTGTTGTAGCAAATCACTTTGGCAACAGCATCACTATCCTTTATGGTACTGGTAATGGTTTGTTTTTTCGATCAGATGAAATCGACGTTGGCGCGAATCCAGTGCATATATCTACGGGTGACATTAACAACGACACATTCGATGACATTGTTGTTTCATGTCGTGACAGCGATGAGTTTTTCGTGTTTGTCAGTGGCACTGATGGCCACTCATTCTCTCCGCTAGTTCAAACAATGATGGGGAAAGCATATGCAGCCATTATCACCCAGATGGTGCCAGGGGGATTTTCGGAGCTCGTGTTTTTCTCTAATGAATGCTCGACAAAAGTTTTTGGCATCAATGAAAATTCCGAGCTTTATGAAACTGCTGAGTACTCAGGTCCATGTCTCGCATCTGATGCATTAGTAGGTGATTTCAACAATGATTCCACTCCAGATGTCGCCTATTTGGACCGAGCTGGATCGAGTTCGACTATCGGGGTTATGCTTGTGAATAGCCAAGGTGGTCTTTTGAGCCACAGGACTTATCCATTTGCCCATGAACCTCAAGATTTTGACACCGGAGATTTTAACGACGATGGGTTCTTGGATATCGCTGTCGCAAATTGGGGAGGTGGAAATGGGCTCGTTCTCATCAACGATAGAACTGGCGGGTATGAACTCCCGCTTACTATTCCAGCCCCAATGCCGCACGATGTCGCCGTTGGGGACATCAATAGAGATGGCCACGATGACATTGTCTTTTCGCAATTACTAACTGATACAATCGAAGTGCATTTGGGAGACGGCAGTGGTCAGTTCACACTCGGTGAAACGCAGGGGGGCGCAATCAATGATCCACGAGGTCTAATTACGCTCGACATCAATAGTGATGGAAGTGATGACATAATGCAGGTCGTCGGCGGAAACCGCCTGGTTACATACCTGAACTCTTGTGAAAGAATCCTGACGGGTTGTGATGTAGATCTCGATGGGAATGGCGAGCTGAATTTCTTTGATGTTTCAGCTTTTATCGTTTTCCATTCACTTGGAAGTGACGAAGCTGACATCAATGGTGATGGGCTTCTGAATTTCTTTGATGTTTCTCTGTTCCTGCAACTACTCCAGATGGGCTGCCCGTAACTCGTTGCCTCTTTGAGAAGGCGAATCTAGCGCGAAATACACTAGTGGAGATAAGTGCGCTGTGAGTGTATTAATCCTAGACATTCTGATGTGGATCGCCTTTGCTGAGACGGCAGTGAGGGTGAATCCTGCGGTGATCCATAAGCTATCTAAGTCAAGATAAATGCCAAATAATCTTCAGCAGCTATTGCGACGGCTAAAATGACGGGATATATTCCGTCATGAGCAAATCCAGATGTGAACTGCGACTCGATCCGATCGTTCATAAACGAATGAAGAATTTGGCCGACAAAAGCGGCCTCAGCATGAACCAGCTAGTTGAGGGTATCCTCGCCTGGGCGGGTTCAAATGGGCATGCTGGCTCCCCCAATGTGGATGTTAAGCAAGAGCTGATCAGGACAAAGCCACTCCCCCAAGTGCTTTGGTTTGGTCACGATGGGATGGAGAGCGATGAATCGGGCGAAAGCATTGGTCCTGATGGCAGTGGGGGGCAAATCGCATTTCTGCTCGACTACCGAGCCACCCGTGCCATGGTAAATGGCTGGGAGGTTGACGATGTCGTTTAAGAAACGCAAGCCCAACAGATCATCGAAGCGGTCGAAACAGACGAAGCCTGTGCCTCCCAAAGTTGATCGCACAACTCGATCACCGTACGAGTATGAGGAAGAATGTGCTACAGAGGTAGCAGAGCACCATGAAACTGAGCTAGAGGTTTCGGCGGATCGTTTTTTGCTCGTCAAAGAGATTGCCGAGAGATGTGGTGTAGGTGATACGGCGGTACGGAAGTGGAACCGTGAAGGCAAGCTCCAACTGCGCAAGCTCTTTGGCTCTACTGGACCGTACGGGATGCCAGAGTCACAGTTCATTCGACTGATTCGAGGTGAGGAGGGACAAATCTCGTAATGGCTTGTGTTACGATTATCCGCCACAGATCAGGTAAGACCGCTTACGCGGTAGATGTTGTTGTCCCTGGCTCTAAACGAAGTCGTATCAATCTAGGGTCAGTGCCGAAGAAGCACGCCAATCGATTCTGTGATCGCATTCAATCTATTGAAGATGCCGTTCGCATTGGATGTCAGGTTGATCGTCTAGATGAAGAATGGCTCAGAAACCTACCGCCTCAGCAGTACGAGCGAGTCGTGCGCAGCGGATTGCTAGATCACACAGGTATTCCCGCGAGGCTCATGAGTCTTAGTGAGTGGGTCGACATCTGGCTTGCAACGGTCTCCGCACGGTGTAGTGAGCGCACAGTTGAGTTGTACAGTCAGTCAGCTGGACTGTTTACTGCCTTCCTCGGCAGAGACATCGGCCTTGTATCAGTCACGCGTGATCTTGCTGCCCAGTGGTGTGATGCGCTCCACCTCGACGGTCTCTCTGAGTCGAGCGTTCGTCGACATATCCGCCAACTCAAAGCATGTTTCAATGAGGCCATCGGCCGCGACATTCTGATGAGTAATCCATTTGATCGCTTGGCTTCTGCCTCGATCCCTGCCCAGCGAGATCGGCATGTGTCGGAGGATGAGGCCAGAGCTGTTCTGGCTGAGTTGCCCAGCCCGGCGTACAAGGTGTTATTCGCACTCGCTCGCTTCGGTGGTCTTCGATCTCCAAGTGAGACGATGGTGTTGGAGTGGGAAGATCTTGATTCTTCACTTGAAGTGATGAGAGTCACTGCACAAAAGACTCAGAAGGATTATCCGCTTCGGGCCGTCCCGATAGTGCCTGATCTACGAAGTGCGATCCAAGAGCTAGCGGAACATACAGGCACCATGTCAGGGCCTCTGCTAACGATCTCGAGTAACAATCATCCTCGAACGGTCAAGAATGCAGCCCTGCGTGCAGGTGTGAAGCCGTGGCCCCGCACATTCCAGACCCTACGGCAATCTTTCTCGACATCAATGGCTGAGCGATTCCCTGAGCATGTCGTCGCTGCGTGGGCTGGGCACTCGCCAGAGGTCTCGCGACGCCACTACTTGACAGTTCGGGATGAGTACTTGGTAGACGCCGCAGGGCGCAGCACAAAGCGCAGCACTGCTGGACGCAATGAGGCGGAATTCGACGAAACCACAGCGTACAGCATTGGCCGGTCGAGTGATGGCAAGTCGTTACCAGACAGTACCATAGAAAATAGCCCCGCCCGGATTCGAACCGGGGACCAAGCGATTATGAGTCGCGCGCTCTAACCGCTGAGCTACGGGGCCGATGCATGGATTGTATGCGATCGCGTGTCAGATGTGGTCCATCGAGATCAGGCCCATCGCCAGTTCGTGGACAAAGTGCTCGGCTTCGACCGCATAGTCCTTCCCAGAACTCTGTGCCTCGATGATGGCCTTGACGAGGGCGCTGCCCACGATTGCGCCGTCCGCGTGCTTGATGACCGCGGCGACTTGATCGGCATTGGAGATCCCAAACCCGCACGCGATCGGCGTCTTGGACTTTTCGCGGATCGAACGCACACGCTCCGAGATGTCGGGGAGATCATCGCGTGCCCCCGTAACACCCGATCGTGCAAGCAGGTACGCGAAACCTGTCGACGCGTTAGCGATTTCGATCGCCCGCTCTGTGGGCGAAGTGGGGGATATGAGCATGATCATCGAAGCGCCGTGCGCCTTGCACGCTTCGCGGTAGGGTTCGGATTCCTCGAACGCGAGATCCGGGAAGATAAACCCGTCGAAGCCTGCCTCGACTGCGTGTTTCACGAAGGATTCCGGGCCACCCATCGCGACCACGATCGACACGCTGACCATCGCGACGAGTCCCATCGAGACCTGATCGCGGACCTTGCGGACCTGATCGAAGATCATTGCGGGGGTGATCCCCTGCTCGAGTGCGACATGCATCGCCGCCGCGATTGTTGGTCCGTCCGCGATGGGATCGCTGTAGGGGAACCCGATCTCAACAACGCTTGCACCCGCGTTTTCCATTGCTGGGAGCAGCTTTTCCAACGCGTCCGGCTCCGGCGAGCCCGCGCACACAAACGGAAGCAGAGCCCCCTGCCCTGTTTCCTTCGCTTTCGCAAATGCTTCGTTGATCCGATTCATGATCATCCACTCGGTAGGGGGTTATCGCGTGATCACATCCTGCACATCCTGCAGCCCATCCGTCAGAATCCTCGGCCCGTCTGAGGTCACGAGCACATCATGCTCGTAATGAACCGAGTTTGTGCCGTCCGCGGTGAAGATGGGCCATTGTCGCTGACCCTGTGTAATCTCGCCGGTTCCGATACCGATCATGGGCTCAACCGCGACCAGTGCGCCCGGTTCGATCGGTTTGTTCGCGTCCGGCCATTCGTTTGGATGACTCGGAACGACATTTGAGATCCAGGGCGATGTGTGCAGCTTCTTGCCGTACCCGTGACCGCCAAGACCACGGATCAGGTGGAACCCATACTCGTCTTCGACAACGCGCTGGACGGTCTTTGCCCACTCGAGCCAGGTATTGCCGGGGCGTAGCTCCTCGATACCTTTTGCTAAGGACTCCTTGCCCGAGTCCGTCAGCTTCTTGATCTCCGGCGACATCTCACCGAACACATAGGTCCACGCCGCGTCGCCCATCCAGCCTCGATACCGAACCCCGATATCGATCTTGAGCACATCGCCGGCCTTGAGCGGCTCGAGGCGGTATGCCGCCGTCCCATGAACGACGCAGTCGTTCACGCTCAGGCACGCCTGGGAAGGAAAGGGGGGGAGTCCGCCTGCGCGATACTTGAAGAAACACGACTTGCATCCGAGTTCCTCGAGTGTCTGAAACACGAACCGGTCGATCTGCGCGAGTGTCAACCCTTCGTGAAGAAACGCGGCGATCCGGTGATGTGTCTCCACCACCTTCTGGGCAGCGGTATACGCTGCATCGACATCGGCATGTGATCGTACTGCAGTAGCCATAAGATACGATCATAGCACGACAATACGCCCTGTTTTGACCGTATCCGCTACGCTCAACCGATGTACTTCACGAATCATGCGTGTCTCCATTGTCTACAACCCCAGATCAGGCCGCGGCAAAGCCCAGCGCCTTGCCGATGCGATTCATGAACTCGCATCGAGTCGTGGCCATGCAATCACCATGTACGACATCAGCAGGGGGGGAATCCCGGTTGCGGAGGACCTCAGCGATACCGATCGCCTCGTCATCGTTGGGGGCGATGGCACCGTGCACCACCTGCTCCCCCTGCTCACGCAAACCAAAGTCCCCTTCCAGCACTGCGGCACTGGGACCGCCAACCTCATCTGCCACGCCCTCAAGATGTCCCGCAAACCAGCGGGGGTCCTGGAGCAGCTCGAGATTGATTCTGAGCCCAGGCGGATCGATGTCCCGCTCTGCAACGACCACCCGTTCCTGATCATGACCTCGCTGGGCATGGACGCATCCGTCATCCACCGGCTTGAGGAATCCCGCAAACTCGGTGGCTACCGGGCGTACATCAAGCCCGTTATCAAAGAGATCCTTACCCCCCGATTCGCTCACGCCGAGGTCGTGATCGACGGCCAGCCCCAGCCGCAGCTCTCCAAACCCGGCATCCTCGTCATCGCCAACATGCCGAACTACGGCGGTCACTTCAACCCTTGCCGCGACGCGTGCTGGGACGACAGCACCCTCGATATCGCCCACATCGCTGGGCGAACCTCAATCACCTCCGGTCTCCGTTACCTCGCCCTCTTTGCCAAGCTCAGGGCGTCCCGCTGCGCCGTTGGCAAATCAATTACACTGCAAGCGATCCAAAGCTCCTGTGTCCAGATCGATGGTGAGAAACCGAACGCCGTCCCCTCGGTTCTCAATCCGGGACACACCCTCAGATTCACCCTGAGCGATCAATCTGTCTTCGCCCACGCACCCCGCCTGCCTCGAGCCTCGTAAAGCCGAAATAGAGGCACAAGGTCCTATAATGTATCTTCTGTTAAATTGGACTTGTCCTGCAGCATTCCGCCTAATGACTTTCGAGGGAGTTTTTCGAGGCAGCGGGAAGTCTCGCATTGCCCATTCGCGGCTAGCGTCGATTTTGATTCACAGCTTTGCTGCTAAATCCGCGATTCCGGAGCTTTGTTTTTTAATGAGATCAAGCTGCTTGTCGTACTGTATGACGAGTTCTCGAATGTGCTTAAGGTCGTCTACTGTTTCGCGTTTGATTGGCTTTGCTAGATCGCTGATGTACTGGTCCACTGTATCTCTTACAGTTCCGTCAAGTGTGTAAAGATGTATCTCACTCAGGCATTCAAAGTAGGTGGATAGCTCAACGTAATAGTTGTCGATCTGATCTTTTGGCATGACAATCGGAAGAGTTTCGGTTGCTCGTTCTATGACGACTTCGAGTGTCGATGCCAACTTGGCAAGTGCTTGAATCGCACGCCTGCTTTGCTTGTGGGCTGCTTTGTACTGTTCTCTGAGCTCATTTCGTTTGATGCTTTTCTGTTCCTTGATGGTTCGCAAGACAGTGATTGCGTAAGTGCAGGCGGTGGTTATTAGCACCAGAGCGACATCCGATGTGTCGATTAGCGGCTGGCCTTGTGTTTCATGTTGGCGGCTAGTAACAGATGTCTGAATCTCATTTTGCATTGTCTGATTATACTCTCTATGCAGGAAGTGGTTTGTGCGGCATGAATGATTCGGCAATCGTGTTCAAGTACCCCAAAGAGTTGATGATGAATCATGGAGGCTCTTAATTGTGATACTGTTTGTTTGCTCGCGATTCCCGGCGATTGCACCCTTCCCAACCGCACCGAGTTCATCACCTCAATCTCCTCCCAAACCCACTCCCACCTCACCAAATGCGTACACTCCCACTCGCCCGGCCGCAGACCGGCGTACTACCGGAGTGAGCGGGCCTTATGACCGACCGCAGATCAGACCAAGACCCGAACTGCGTGCCCGAGCACGACGATGTCGCTCGTCAATACCACGAGGATGACCTCGAGGAGCTTGT
>DDGE01000066.1:0-3189 GCA_002337545.1 Phycisphaerales bacterium UBA1910
CTGCTGCCCGTGCTCACAAGCTCCGGACGCGGATCGGACATCATGATCCCCATGGCCATCCCTACTTTCGGTGGGATGGCCGTCGCATCCCTGACCTGGTTTGTCGTACCCATCCTCTACTGCGGATGGGCCGAGCTCAGGCTTCGTCTTTCCAACACGCTCGGACAATCCGGGCATGAACAAAGGAGTTCCACATGAAGACTTCAGTGATAATCGCTGTCATCGCGTGCGCCTGCTGCGTACCTGCATCCCTCGCGCTTGACCACCATGAGCCCCACACCAACCACGCGCAGCACGACGAGGACACACCCGTAAACACCATGTGCCCCATCGGGCAGGAACCCATCGTCGAGGGTGTCCCAACGATCAAATACAAGGGCGAAACCATCGGATTCTGTTGCCCTGGGTGCGACAAGGAGTTTATGGGGTGGGACGAATCGAAACGCGACGTGTTCGTTGCTCTCGCCAAAGCAGGCAACGAGCCCGGTGAACACCACGCGCAAGCCGATGCGCAAACCGTCGTCCCAACCGCCGTCAAGAGCCAGCCCTACACCCTCACCACCTGCCCGGTCTCGGGTGAGGCGCTGGGATCGATGGGTGACCCGGTCGTCAAAGAGATCGACGGGCGCGAGGTACGGTTCTGCTGCAATATGTGCGTGGGTCGGTTTGAGAAAAACAAGGAACAGTACTTCAAGAAGATCGACGAGCAGATGATCGCGGATCAGCTTCCGTTCTACCCGATGACGACCTGCGCAATCTCAGGCGAGCCACTGAGCGAAGACGGGAAAGACATCGCGATCAACCTGATCCACGCGAATCGACTCGTGCGCCTCTGCTGCAGGTCGTGCGTCAAGGAGTTCAAAAAGGACCCGGGCGCGTACATCGTCAAAATTGACAAGGCCGCCGCCGATGCCCAGCGGACAGACTACCCGCTCGAGAAGTGCATGATCGGGGGCAAGCTCGGGTCTATGGGCGAACCCTCCGAGATTGTTCTTGCGGGCCGCCTCATCCGGTTCTGCTGCGCAATGTGCGAACCCAAGGTGCTCGAGAACCCAGCCGAGTACCTCGCAGAACTCGATAAGGCGAGGGCAAAGCAAAACCCGTAACGGATACCCGACTCGTGTGAATCCGCTTTAACGAGCGGATCACGCTTTGTTCATTTTATCTCATTTCAATATCTATATCCCCTTTTACTCACACTCACGAAGAGGAAGACAAATGAGCCACGAACACAATCACGAACACCATGAGCAAAGCTCGAAGAGCTCGCCGTACATCCGTTTCGCACTCATGATCGTCACGTCCATGACCGTCATGTTTTTCCTGATGTACCTGCACTCGTATCAGATCCTTGACCACGCCTGGTTCAGTGAAACCCGGCTGTTCATGACCATGATCATGGGCGGCGGGATGATTATCGTGATGCTCTTGTTCATGCTCAAGATGTACAAGAACACCACAAAGAACATCGTCACGATCGCGATCGCGTTCCTTCTGCTTGCAGGCGGGGTCGCGTTGGTCCGATCGCAGATTACTGTATCGGATCGTGACTACATGGAAGGCATGATCCCACACCACTCGATCGCGATCCTGACGAGTGAACGAGCCCAGATCAAGGATGTTCGGGTGCGCAAACTCGCTGACGAGATCATCAAAGCCCAACGACGCGAGATCAGAGAGATGGAATGGCTCATCAAAGACATCAGTAATAACGGTATCGCTGACACGCAGGCGGATGCAGACGCGCGTCCCATCCCAGAGTTCAAGGGAACGCCCGAGTAGATTGATTTGGGGTTCTCCGTATAGCCCGAAGCCCACGAAATGAAGCCTCTCGCACACCCGACAACCGGGTGTGCGTTTTTTTTGAGGCTCCATTTCCTAGGAATTTGACTCAAACCGTATACATTCACTTGACAAGCCGGACACGCTAATATACCCTAAGGGGGTATGGGTAATAAAGAACGCAATCAGAAGAAGGCAGGGGCTTGTGATCACGATCGAACCCGTAACTTGGCAAGGCTCAAACGCATCGAGGGACAGGTGCGGGGCATCGCTCAGATGGTCGAAGATGACCGGTACTGCGTCGATGTGCTCACGCAGATCGCCGCGGTCCAGTCTGCACTCCGCGCTGTCGGTAAAGAGCTCCTCCGCCACCACCTCAAGCACTGCGTCGCCGACGCGGCACGCCTCGGAGAGAACGAGTTCAACACCGCATCCGATGAACTCATCGAGATGCTCTATAAGAATGCGAGATAACCATGAACAACATCATCCACGCAACCATCGAGGGCATGCACTGCGGCAGCTGCGAGAACAAGATCCGCAGCGCCTTAGTCTCGCTCGAACAGATCTCGGAAGCGAGCGTGTCCGCTAAGAATGGCTCGGCTGAGATTCACACGGACACGGATATCAATGATGATACTGTCCGTGACGCAATTACAAGTGCAGGTGATTATCGAGTCACCGGGCTGCAACGCACCGCATCGGAATCCACCAAGCCGAGCCCGTCAACGACGCATCACACCACGACAGCCGACACTCCACCCGAGAGCCTGTACCCACTGATCCTGATCGTCGGATTCATCGCGGGCGTCACCCTGCTCGTCGCATGGTCAACAGGTAATTGGCGCGTCGAACCCATGATGCGTCATTTCATGGCCGGGTTCTTCATCGTGTTCTCGTTCTTCAAGCTGCTCGACCCGCCGGGCTTCGTTTCCGCGTATCGCGGGTACGACCTACTCGCCCGCAAGTCGGCCGCATGGGCGTGGGCATATCCGTATGTCGAGCTGATGCTTGGCGTGATGTACCTGATGGCCTGGATGCCAATGGTCACGAACATCATCACGCTGACTCTCATGCTGATCGGCGCGATTGGTGTGCTTAAAGCCTTGCTCGACAAGCGAGCGATCCGCTGCGCGTGCCTCGGAACCGCCCTAAATCTCCCCATGACCAAAGTCACCCTCGTTGAGGATCTCACAATGGCACTCATGGCAATCGTGATGCTTGGACTGATGATGAACTGAATACGACTCAGATCAGGGCGTACCGATTGAGAAACCTCCGAAAGGAAGGGGCCCAAGGAAGTCTACTTTGCCATTAACGGAGGAATCGAACCACAGATCTTCATAGCTCGACAATCCGCTCGCGGGGCCCCATAGTTCTACTGGCTCGACATCAAGGTCCGGGAGA
>DDGE01000066.1:3403-20524 GCA_002337545.1 Phycisphaerales bacterium UBA1910
GATGGCGGGGTCAGCGATAAGCATGATTCAAAGCGAGCGTTTACGGGCAACCCACTGTGAACGCGGATAGGAACTCGCTCACATCAAAGAAGTTCAACATCCCGTCATTATTGAAATCAGCGATTGGATCGTTGGCACTGTACGCTGTAAGGAACACGCTGACATCAAAGAAGTTGAGAATACCGTCCCCGTTCAGATCCGGAGCACATGCACTTGCCTCGCCAACCTCGAACGGGGCCAAGACTACTCGGCCCGGAAGAAAACCTTCGCCCGATTCCGAGAAGCTGCCCACTGTGATGTCCAGCGTCCCCCCTTCGCTGCAAACACCCCCCACATTGATATCGATCCCAAACCCATCACTGAACAGGGCGTTATAACCAGATACAGCCAGATAATACGTGCCTGCATTCAGGAACAAATCGAGCTGGCTCTGAAGACCAAATCCAGGACCACAGAAGTCATCGTTCTGTGCGACAAGATTACCTGCTGAATCGAACACCGCGATCTCAGTATCAAAGTCACTCCCACAAGTCGAGATTGTGATCAACTCGTTCTCATACCCGATCACGCCAATGCTTCCCGAGCCGTCTGCGTCCGTCTGTGTGGGAACCTCGCAATCATCGGGGATACCGTTGTTATCGCAATCGAGCTCGGCACTATCTGGTGTACCATCCCCATCACAATCCGCATCGCCCAAAGAGAACTGGATGTATATGACACGGCCGCTCTGAATGAATCCTGAGAGCACCTCGCTATTCTGTAGATTCAACCTCCAGTTGCCCGCGTTCGTACAACTATCCAGAGGTTCTACACTGAAATCTGGACCAAAGCTTACATTGTAACCTGAGATCGCTGCGATGTACTCACCCGCGGGCAGGTTGAAGTTGATCACACTCTGCAAGCTGCAATCACCATCATCATTCTGCGTCAGGAGCACCCCGTTCGCATCCCACAGCGCGATTTCTGTATCGAAGTCACTCCCGCAGGTATCAAGGCGAATGTCTGTGTTCGCATCTCCGATGGATCCATAGTCATACACGAATCCGAGATCATGGATGCGATCGATGAAGTCGTTCTCGCCGTTCCCGTCGCAATCGGTAAAGTTCAGGGCTTTGAGATGGCTGACCGGGATATCTTCCCAACCACCAAGCGAGCGTGACTCGCGGACCATCCGTACAAACGGCGTCGACTCGTTGCTCAGGACCTGCACGAGCACATCGTGCCAACCTGCCTCGAGCTGCATGAACGACTGGCTTGATAGTTGGGTGGAGCTGTTGTTGCGAAGGATCTGCCCCGCGCGATCGCTCTGGCCGATCACGAAGTTGTCAACCAACAGGTACATGTTACCCGGGTGTGCCACGCGGAACGCGTACTCGTCTCGCGACGGCACAAACATCGAGAACTCGTATTGGATCACACGCGTGTTGCTATTCGGGAAGCTCATCGGGTCATCCATATCCGCGATGATATTGCTCACCACCGGCGTCACGCTCGGGCTCATTGGATCGAAGAAGCTCAGATCAGTCAGGCCTGGAGTTTCGTAGATTGTCCGTGTGACGCCCGCGGCCGTAAACGGATCTCCAGCACCGACTGAGAACGACTCGCACTCGTCCGGGATCGAGTCGTTATCGACATCCTGCGAAATCCCGATTGCGATGTCCACGACATCAGGATTGCCGTTCCCATTGCAATCATTCAGATCAAAACCTGCGACTGGGCGCCATCCCATATCATCCAACGGTAAGATATCGTCTTCCGAGAAAATGTTTGGGCACCGGGTCGTGCCGCGCACGATCACAGGGTCCATAACACCGAGTTTTTCATCGGGATCAGACTCATAGATCAGGTGCGACGGCTGATTGCTGTCGCCAGATTCGAGCAGCGTTGTACCGCTTGTCGGAAAGCTTGAGTAGAAGTGCAACTCATCGGTATATCCCTCACCAAGCCGAGAGTTGTGCGTGAATCCCCCATCGGTAAAGGGAAGTAAGGGCAATCGGAATCTCGCCACATCGAGCCCCTGGATCTGGTCCGAATCGTTGTTACCCCCCTCTGCGATCCCGCTGGTGAATCCCATTGCATGTACGAACTCATGCACCGCGACATCAATAAGACTCTGCTGATCACCGCTTGGTTCAAAGTCGCATCCCAAGAAGTTCCAGGTCGTGTTCGAGTTGAAGGTGATGCTCACAGCCTGACCCTGAGGTACTACATTGTCACCAAAGATCGCACGCAGCTGCGCCGCCGTCACACGAATCTCCATTTCGGATGTCGCGCTCGATGAGCCGTTGTAATTCACTGCCAGCGCATTCGTCGGCAGTCCCAAAGCAAATCGTGCATCCTCACGCAGAGACTGCTGACGAAGCCCCTCAACATACACCGACCAGGGGATGGTGTACCGAGTCGAACCTGCAGACCCGATGACATCGCCAGTGAAAGTACCGAGCGACATTGTCGCTGCGATCTCAACCCGGTTGTCAAACTGATCGTCAATGTACTCTGCCGCTGACCGGATGACCGGCAGATACAAGCCAATAAACAGCGGGTCTGTCGCATCATAGCTCACCGCGAACGCGGGCGATTCACCAATGACTTCAGTTGCTGATCCACGCTGATTGGCAAGAACTCGTTGCAGATCGAGCTCCGCCGCACGGAAGAGGTCGGGGCCCGTGATGTGCGCCCCATTTGGCCCGCAAATCCCCTTGTACACCCGCTCCACGCCCGTGATACCAATGTCCGCGGCCCACCCCGGGGTTTCCATCGGAACAATAAGCATCGGATGCTCGGCTGTGCCGACTATCCGCGCGAGATCGATCGGGTTCGGTGACTGATGCTCATGCACCATTGTGGCCATCGTCTGCATCGAAACACATGCGATCATCCCCCCCGCCAGGGACGACCTCCAGAATCGACACCCATGCTCGTTGTACTTCTTCATCACAGATTTCCTCATTCTTGATGCTCGAACTGCTCTGTCTGAACGACACCCTCCGTGCCGCAGAACCTTCATTGGAGCAGTGCGATGAACGTAACCAACGAGCGCAAGAATCTCTGAAAATTTGTGAGTACACAGGGTAGGAATGCCGGCGAAAATGCTTTCCCGCTATTTAACCCGCACGAATACGCTCAAGCTCCGATTCCCAGAACCGGAGGCGCTCGCTGATCCGAGGGTCGGATTCAGATTCCCCCCACGCCTCGTACAAACGCACGAATGCACGGGAAACCGGCTCAAGCTGGTCCGCAATGGCACCCTCTCGATCCACACAATCCCAAGCTTCGCCCAGTGCGGTTTCCGCCTCTTGGAATCGCCGGAGATCCATGAGCACACCAGCATGTAGCGATAGATAATCCGCGATCCGAGTATCGCCCGAAGGGTATACCTTACGGGCGGAGTTCAATGCCCGACCCGCGACATCCAGGGCCTCCTCAAATGCCTCTCGCTCGATCAGACAGCCCGCCAGGATCGAAAGTGTGGCCATGCTCTGCTGCTGGAGCATCTCCGGATCCCTCGACTCAATTACCGGCAACAACGCAATGACCTCGCGCTCCGCTTCCTCAAACTGCCCATCGTCATAAAGTGAACGCGCATAGTTACTCCGCAAATAGATCGAAGTCGGGTGCTGCTCTCCCAAGCGACCGAGCGCATCCTCGATACCAGGCCTCAATAGCCTTTGTGACTCTTCATGCTGCCCCAGACGACCGAGCGCGAGCGTGAGATTGACGAGCGAGTTCAGAGTTCGCGGGTCTCCCACGCCGAGCACCTCTGCCTGTCCGTGGTAGGCCTCGCGCGCAAGCTCCAGTGCCCGCTCATTCTCGCCGAGTCGTCCCAGCACCACAGAGAGCGATTCCACGCTATTGAGTGTGGTCGGGTGTCGATCACCAAACTGCGCCTGCTTGAGTTCTAACACTTCTGTAAGAATCGGTGCCGCCTCCGCAACACGCTCCGTTTGCACGAGAAGCGCCCCCATGTTACCCAACGACCGCAACCGGATCAGTTTCGATTCAGGTGTATCGAGTTGATCCAAGATAGCGAGCTGTCGCTGCGTGAGTTCGATCGCTTCCGCGTAGCGTCCTTGCATACCAAGGTCACCCACAACGCTATGCATGATGCGTGCGTTTTCGAATGATAACTCCCCGAACTCCTGTTCAGTGAGGGCCCACTCTCGCCGGTGATGATGCTCCGCTCGCTCGAGCACGCCGAGTCGTCCGAAGAGATACCCGAGCGCATTGTGAATCTTCATCTCAAAGTCTGGTCGGCCTTCGAACCGCCCCTCGATGTTCTCAGAGGCATTGAGCAACGCCTCGCGCACGCTTAGCTCACGATCAGAAGTTCGGGCCGGGTCCACCGCTGACAAGACATCCATCACAAAGAATCGGCTGAGCTCCTCCGCCGTCTGGGCCTCAAGCGATGCCCGCTCCGCCTCACTTGCTGCCTGTTCCGCGGCCTCATTCGCCGCAACCTGCGCACGCATTTCCTTGTCCGCCAAGACCCGGGCTCGCTCCCGCTCATCGAGAGCCCAGAGCATCCCCCATGTCGTCCCTATGACCCCAAGCAGGAGGATCAACATCAACGACACAACCGCGATCACCGCCCCACGATTCCGGCGGACGAACTTGCGCGTTGCGTACATCTTGGAGGGCGGCCGTGCAGCAATGGGCGCATCTGTCAAATATCGCTGCAGATCATCCGCGAGCGCCCCCACGCTCTCATACCGACGCTCGCGATCTTTTTCTAATGCTTTCATGACGATCCAGTCAAGGTCGCCCTGAACCTGTTGAATCAGCTTGCGCGGCTGGCTGTGACGATGCTTCGCGATTTCAATACTCGAATCGCTCAAGCCAAGTCTGGTGCTCGGCTTAGGAGGCGTCGCCTCCCTTATCAATCGATGCATCTCTTCATAGCTCGACCGCGATTGTGTCTCTGAATCGATCGGTGTCACGCCCGTGATCAGCTCATACAACAGAACCCCAAGGGAGTAGACATCGCTCCGGGTGTCAATGCCCCTCTCTGTGACACCGGTCTGCTCCGGACTCATGTATGCCGGTGTGCCAACAAGGTGCTGCGCTTGAGTCTGTGTCATGATCGCGTTGAGCTTGGCATCGATCGCCTTCGCGACCCCGAAGTCAATGACCTTGGGAATGTGCTTGTCGCCCTGATTCAAAACCAACACATTGCTCGGCTTGAGATCCCGATGGATAATCCCCTTCTGGTGCGCATGCTGGACCGCGTCGCACACCCCGCAGAAGAGTTCCAACCGATTCTCGATACCGAGCATCTGATCATCACAATAGCTTGTGATCGGCAACCCCTGCACGAACTCCATCACGAAGTATGGTCGCCCACTCTCCGTCGCACCCGCATCGAACACAGTCGCAATTGATGGGTGATCCATCAGCGCCAACGCCTGCCGCTCTGTCTCAAAGCGAGAAATCACCTGCTTGGTATCCATGCCGAGCTTGATGATCTTCAACGCCACTTCACGCTTGATGGGAGAACCTTGCTCCGCGCGGTAGACACGCCCGAACCCACCCTCACCGATCTGCCCAATGATCCGATAGGGGCCGATCATCTCCCCCGCGCGAATATCCTCAGAGTCGAACGATTCAGCGCTCACCTCTTCCGCACCGCTCGTCGGCTGCCCGAAGAACCCGTGCTGCCCCGCCTCGTCCATCGCAGCGAGCAGCGATTCAACCTGTTCGCGCAGATCCCCATCACTGCCGCACGCTTCATCAAGAAATGCTGAACGCTTCGCGGGATCAAGCTCTAATGCCTGTGCAAAGATCTCTTGTTCACGCTCGTACGAATCACTCATCAGTTCGATTCCTCTCTCTCGTACCGCGAGAGCTCTCGATAGAGCCATGCGCGTGCGAACGCCCAATCAAGATCAACGGTTCGCGCTGAAACACCGAGCATCTCAGCCGTCTCATCGACACTCATCCCGCCATAAAACCGCAGGATCACCACCTGCGCCACCCTGGGGCGCTGTGTTTCCATGCGTCGAAGCGCTTCGTCAAGCGCAATAATCTCGAAGGTTTTTCCATCTTCCGCGAGATCCGCGATCGCAGAGATATCCAGTCGCACCCGTTGCCGATCCGCACCACCACGCTTCTCGGCGTTTCTTGATCGTGCATGATCAATGAGTATCCGCCTCATCGCCTCCGCAGCCGCGAAAAAGAAGTGCCTCCGGTTCTCGAACGACCCATCCCCCGGCGAAAGCATCCTCGCATATGCTTCGTGCACGAGCGCCGTCGCCTGAAGCGTGTGCCCAGCCCGTTCACGCGACATCCGCACCCGCGCCATCGCACGCAACTGCTCATACACCAATGGCAGAAGCTCATTCGCAGCGAGCTGATCACCCTGAGCAACTCGCTGGAGCAGGACGGTTAAGTTCGGGTCTCGGGAAGGAACTTCGGGCATATTGCAACAGCATATCCGATTAAGAGTTCCGCAAAGCGTGTAAGGCCTATGAGTTTGCGGCGTTCCTGAGCTGTCGGCAGGGGCTGAAATCAGCCGTCAGATCGGGAATTCTCAATACCCGCCTTTGCAGCATCTGGCACCTGGTTGACTCGGTTGCCAACGCCATCCCCCAACCATACGGCATCGCACGAGCGCGGGCGCTCACCAACCCGATGGCTTCGATGCACATGATGGCACTGAGTACAGAGCGTAGTACAGCCAGCATCAGGTGCATGGGGCGCACCATGCGCACACGATTCAGGACAAGAATGAAGGGAGAGAACCGAAGCCCATTCTCTATACTGCACGAGGAGGAATCAAACCGCTGATCTTTGTCACTCGCCAATCCGCACGCGGAGATCCAAAGCTCTTCTGGCTTGACATCAAGATCCGGGAGAAGCGAAAAGCAGCTTGAAACACCGACCAGAAACCGACTGGCGGAGCACCACAAAGTGCTGGACCGCTAGTCCGTCGTACTCGAAGCCCTCACCATCCAGCACGAGCACGCGGAGCTTCTTGCCTTTGTAAGTCCGCACGATCGCCGAGCCCGGAGCGGGGATACGCGGGTCGCGTGGTGCCATCCGCAGTGTGCGGCTTGACGAGTTTCCGTCTTGGGGCGGGCAAACCATCGTCTTCGGGGCCATGACCCGGATGTCCGCGTCGTTGGCGAGCTCGGCTGCTCGACGTTTGGCGCGCTCCGAGAGCCCCCCGAAGGCGTTGGCCTGAATCCGCCACGCGTTCTTGCGGATCAGATACTGGCGGTGCCGGGTGCGTGTGGGCTGCCCGTGCAGCTGCTCGTACTTTTCGGCGAGCTGCCCGGTCGTCATCTCCTGCAACTCGGTGATCTCCGCTTCGACCATGGCCTGTTTGTCCGGTGCGATCATGATTGACCTCCTTGGGGGTTGGTGTTCCCCACACTGAGGTCCGCATCTTCCCGATCTTCAAGTCCCTCCGGTGAAGAATCAGAGACTTTCGGCGAGGTCGATAGCAGGCTCGATGCTCGCACCAGACCCAACGCAAGGATGCTCGATATCTCAGCGCGACGCTCTTGAGGCGTCATGGTCTGCGGGTCGGTCGTCCGGTCAACAGTTCGTTTCTTCGGCATGGGGATCGTCCTTGATGCGGGCGTCATTGCCCTCCATCAAGCACCTATGCGGTTTCACGAACCGGTGTCCGCTTTTTCGAAGATTGTTGCAGGCTGTGACGATACCAAACCTGTATGGTTGCACGAGATGCACCGCGCACAACAAACCATTCACCCGTGCACCGGGTCTCAGAGACCCGAGAGACTTTGGAGTTGATTTCGCCCTGATCCGGATCAGAGCCATGCGAGTTCGGTTATGATGGGCGCGACATCAGAGACTTTCTCGCTCCGCGCAACCACGCGTATTGACGCGGGAGCCGCGAAGAAATCGGGCAGTCCCTTTGTGGGGTGCCATCAATAACAAGAAAGCCGGCGTCTTTCGACACCGGCTTAAAAATAGCGGGGGCTGGATTTGAACCAACGACCTCCGGGTTATGAGCCCGACGAGCTACCAGACTGCTCTACCCCGCAATCAGGTAGTGATTGTTCGCAGAACCATTGTGAAAAGCAACCCCGTACGCATCAAAACTTGCTAATCGTCTGTTCCCGATCCGTAAATTTCCTGAGCAGATCGCCCCGCCCACGAAACTCGTGGGTATGAAATCGGTACAAACCATTACGCCGAGTGTCGGCGTCTGAGAGTTTCTACAACCGAATCGGAAGACACCACATGAAGAAGACCACGCTGCTGATCGGCGCGGCGGGGATCGCGATGACGGCGACTCCCCTCCTCGCACAGGACGATGACAAGCATTCAGGGATGTTCAGATACCCGGATGTGGGCAAGGACCACATCCTCTTTGTCTACGCAAACGATATCTGGATCGTGGACAAAAAAGGCGGCGAGGCCCGCCCAGTCGCTTCGCCTGCCGGGCAGGAACAGCACCCCAAGTTCTCTCCCGATGAATCGCACATCGCGTTTGTCGGCAACTACGAGGGAGATCGTGATCTCTACACCGTCCCCACTGCTGGAGGGATCCCGATGCGTGTCACGCATCATCCAGCGAACGAGCGACTGCTCGATTGGACACCCGACGGCGACCTGCTGTTCTCCTTCAATGGACTCAGCGGAAATCCCGCACACCAGAAGCTCTTCACCGTCGATGCGGATGGTGGAATGCCCGAAGCCATGCCCGTTCCTTACGGAGCAACGGGAAGTGTGAGCCCCGACGGGGAATGGCTCGCCTATACACCCAACTCGCGAGATTTCCGAACATGGAAGCGATACCGCGGCGGGCTCGCGACGGACATCTGGCTTTTCAATCTCAAGTCAAATGAGTCCCGGAAAGTCACGGACTGGGAAGGCACCGACACCATCCCCATGTGGCACAAGGACATGCTCTACTACCTCTCAGACAACGGTGAAGAGGGCCGCCTGAATATCTGGAGCTACAACCCGAGCAAGGACGAGCACAAGCAGATCACGAAGTTCACCGACGACGATGTGAAGTTCCCGTCCATGGGTGTCTCCGATGTTGGTCGAGCAGAAATTGTGTTCCAACTCGGTTCACGAATCCATCTGCTCAATGTCAGCAACGGAAAATCCAAGCCCATCGACATCGCCGTTCCCGGAGCCCGCGAGACACTGCGTCCCAAGGCGGTCAACGCGAGCAATCACCTCATGTCCGGCGACATTTCCTCAACGGGCAAGCGTGTTGTCGCCGAAGCTCGCGGTGATATCTGGACAGCACCGGTTGAGAATGGCGCACCACGCCAACTGACGAACTCGTCCGGAGCGGCCGATCGACTCCCAACCTGGAGCCCCGACGGGCGATGGGTCTCCTACTTCTCCGACGCGGATGGCGAGTATGAGTTGTACATCACCCAATCCGACGGCAAGGGCGAAACCCGCCAACTCACCGACGGGAATCAGACCTACTTCATGAGTTCGTCATGGTCTCCTGACTCGAAGACGATTTACGCTGTCGACAAAGCCGGCAAAATGTATCTCGTTGATGTCGAATCGGGTGAGGCGAGCCACTTCGATACCGAACCACTCGCAAATCCGATCGGCGTATCGTGGTCACACGATTCTCGCTGGATCACCTACGCGAAGGCATCCGAAGGCTCGTTCAGCTCCAGCATCTGGATCTATGACACCGAGTCAGGTGATAAGCACCAGGTCACTTCTGGGTTCTTCAACGATTCGAGCCCAGCGTTCTCGAGCAAGGGCGATTTCCTCTTCTACGCATCGAACCGTGACTTCACCACGCCGCAGTATGAGGATGTGGGATCAACATTCGTCTATGCGAACACGGGCCGCCTCCTCGCTGTACCGCTGAACGCTGAGGTTGAGAACGCCCAACTCCTCGAGTCGGACGACGAAACCTGGGAAGAAGAAACTGAAGAAGCCGAGGATGCAGAGAACGCGGAAGAAGAGAACGCCGATGGCGAAGATACGGATGAAGATTCAGAAGAATCAGCATACCTCGACGGATACGACACCGAGCATCCGCTCTGGGGCAAGTGGGAAGGCACCGCTTCCGGTTTTGCAGCCCTTGGCATGCCAACCGATGAGATCTCCTTCTCGCTGATGATCATCGTCGATGAGGATGGCAACATCATGGGTCAGTCCGAATCCATGGGCGAGACCGACGACCTCGGCGATGTCGTCAAGTGGAACGCCGACTCGAATGAGCTGTACATGGAGTCTTCTGATTCCGGCATGACCATCATCCAGAAGTCAACGGTCAACGGCGACACCATGACCGGCACCTGGGAGATCAAGGGCATGGGCATGTCTGGCGAATGGAAGGGCCGACGCACCAGCTCAGAAATTTCGGAAGAAGAGCTCAGTGAAGTCGTCAAGGACTCAGCTGAAGCCTCTGAAACTGTTGAGATCGATTTTGAGAACTTTGAGGCTCGCGCCTACGACCTCGGCGTAGCCTCGGGCAACTTCGCGAATCTCGCGAGCAACGACAAGGGCGAGCTGCTCTACATCCGACAGGGCGCCAACGGAGCCTCACTCAAGCTCATCGATCCCCGTTCTGATGAACCCAGCGAGAAGACCGTACTCGGTATGGCCTTCGGGTTCAGTATCTCGGGTGATGGAAAGAAACTCGTTGCACAGACCCCCGGCGGTTTCGCGGTTGTTGACGCCAAGGCCGGCCAAAGTGCCAAGCCGCTCAACTTCGATCTCCGCACGAATGTCAACCTGCGCGAAGAGTGGAAAGAACTCGTCACCGATGCATGGCGTCGTTTCCGCGATTTCTTCTATGTCGAAAATATGCACGGCGTCGATTGGGACGCGGTGCTCGCGCACTACCTCCCAATGGTGGATGACGCGGTTTCGCGCGAAGATGTTTCCTACATCATTGGCGAAATGATCTCCGAGCTCAATGTCGGGCACGCGTACTACTCGGGCGGTGACGGTGAGCGTCAGCCGAGCACGAACATCGGGCTCCTCGGTGCAGAATACGAAATCGCTGAGGGGGATGAGCACTCCGGGTTCCGGATCACCAAGATCTATCGCGGGGCCCCTTGGGACACCGATGCACTCGGCCCACTATCCCAGCACGGACTTGGCGTCTCTGAAGGCGACATCATCACATCCGTCAATGGTGCCGCAATCGATACGAGCAAGGACATCTGGGCCTCGTTCATCGGCCTCGCAGGCAAGCCTACAACCCTCACGATTGTTTCCGCACTCGAAGGAGATGAGGAAACCGTCAACGAACGCGAAGTCACACTCAAGCCCATCGGGTCTGAGTTTGGGCTGCGCTATCGCGCATGGGTTGAGTCCAACCGCAAGTATGTCGAAGAGCACTCCGACGGCAAGATCGGGTACATCTATGTCCCCAACACGGGTGTCCAAGGCCAGAACGAGCTCTTCCGTCAGTTCTATGGACAGATCGGCAAGGATGCCCTCATGATCGACGAGCGTTGGAACGGCGGCGGTCAGATCCCCAACCGTTTCATCGAGTTGCTCAACCGGCCACGCACCAACTACTGGTACCGTCGCGACGGAGCTGACTGGCCATGGCCGTACGACTCGCACCAGGGTCCCAAGGCAATGCTGATCAACGGCAATGCAGGATCCGGCGGCGACATGTTCCCGTGGCTTTTCAAACACCACGGGCTCGGAAAGCTCATCGGTACCCGGACATGGGGCGGGCTCGTCGGAATCTCCGGCGTGCCTCAGCTGATCGATGGCGGCAATGTCTCTGTCCCCAACTTCGGGTTCTATGAACTCGATGGTACATGGGGCATCGAGGGACACGGCGTTGACCCCGATATCGAGGTTGACATCGACCCGACTGCTTCGCTTGATGGGCGTGACCCGCAACTCGACGCGGCTATTGATCACCTGCTCGAGGAGATCAAGACAAGTGGATACCAGCGTCCAGACCGCCCGACGCCTCCTGTCCGTACCGGCATCGGTATCACGGATGATGACAAGTAAGACTTGACACGCATCAATACAAAGTAAAAGCCCCGCGATCATCAGATCGCGGGGCTTTTTTCATGGGTCATGAGACTGAATGATTCTACCCGTCCAGTCGCCCAAGCAGTTCATTCACTGCGGCTTCAAGCTGCGGATCACGCCCCGCTGCTTCATCAGTCGGTGTCTGTGGCACATCGATGTCCGGCTTGGCGCCATTGTTCTCCATATCCGTACCGTCCGGCAGATACCACCCCCGGAACGGACGACGCACGGTCGTTCCATCAATCAAACGGAAGGAACCCGTTGAAATCACACCACCGAAGGTCTGCGTTCCGATCAATGTGCCACGGTTCGCGGTGCGAATCGAGTGAGCGAAGATCTCAGCGTTAGAGAACGAGTGCTG
Organism: Phycisphaerales bacterium UBA1910; assembly: GCA_002337545.1. Lineage (GTDB taxonomy): Bacteria > Planctomycetota > Phycisphaerae > Phycisphaerales > UBA1924 > UBA1924. The sequence continues at coordinate 15,729 of DDGE01000066.1, forward strand.
ATTGATCAGGACATTGATCGGTCGTGAGTAGGCGTAGATCAGTCGCCGGTCTCGCGGGTAGTTGTCCGGCTCTACTTTGGCAGGGTCCGCCCCGCGCGGAATCGTGTACGCATGGTTCGGTGCTGTCAGTGATGCGAGCAGGATATCCGTTGTCCAGCCACCACCGTTGTCACGGACATCGATAATGAGCCCTTCTTTTCCGTGCGCTGCGGCATAGAGATCGCGCTCGTAATCACGCACTTCTGCAAGCCCCATACCCCGGATATGAAGGTACCCAAGACGCCCATTAGAGAGCTCGTCGACCTCTTCCCGGCGTTTCATGACCTCATCGTCATAACGAAGTACGGACGCCCGCCCGAATGAAGTCGGCGTTACCAGAGCCAGCTTGGATTCGCCGTCGATGCTGTCGGACGGAATGTACTCAATAAGGACCTCATCACCGGACATGTGGGCCAACGAAGCATGCAGATCCATGAGCTGCCCGTTGTCGCCAACGAGTTGGTGCTCACCGATCGCGACGATGACATCGCCAACACTCGGCGCGTTCTTCATCTCATCGATCGGGCCGCCCTTGATGATCGCATCGATCCGGTAACCGTTATCCATCGCCGTGAAATCGATACCGAGATACCCGTTGGCAGACGAGCCAGCAGAGTAGCCGTCACCTCCCCGCGTCGCGGTGTGGGAACCATTGACCTCGCCCCACATCAGATCCATGAGACGCAAAAAGGCCTGTTGCGTACGTGTTTGCATGACAAGTTCGCGGTATCGCTCGCTGATCGCATCCCAATCAAGCCCCTTCATTGTGGGGTGATAGAAGGTGAGGCCAAAGCGACTGGATGCTTCATGGAACTTCTGAGCAAGCTCGGCATCGCGATCGATTGTGATCGTCGCATCGATCGGCAGACTCGTTGTCTTACCTCCCGTCGGGCTCGTGGTCGCGGCCTGACCTCCAGAAACAAAGCTCAGGGTCTTACCGTTGAGCGAGAGACGGGGATCACCCACGCCGCCGGATTTGATCGTCTTCCGATCACGCCCACGATGGTCCACACTGACATAGTGGCGGCTGCCATCAATGACCGTTGAGAACACGATTCGGTCTGCCCCAGGAGTGAGGAGCAGGTCTGATTCGGACTCGGGAGTCGAAGTAATCCGACGCACACGGAGGTACGCGTCTTCCGCATCAAACTCGAGTGATTCAGATTCCTTCCCTTCGGATTCTTCCTCGTCATCTCCGTTCTCATCGGACTCCACAGGATCGATTGGCTTGAGCTTACCCGCGGCAGCCGCGGCATCCTTGATGTACTGATCGAGCTCATAACCGGCCATGCCTTCGAGTTCACGATCAAGGAAAACCGCGTACACATCGAACTCCCAGTTCTCATTGTCACGATCCGAAAGGAAAGTCAGCACCTTGCCATCATGCGACAGCTGAGGTGAGTGATCAATATCCGGGTGGCGTGAGATGTTCACGGGCTCAGGGAGTTCCCCATCATCACCCGGCTGCGTGTCCACAATGAACACATCCGCATTGAAGTCGAGATCCTGCGCTGCCACCACGAGGTGCCGCGAATCGGAAGCCCATTGAACATCGGGGTCGGACCAGAGTTCCATGATGACCTGATCATCCCCTGTTTCCAAATCACGGACAACGATGTCGCCGCGATCTTTCAGGTACAAGAGCTTTGTTCCGTCCGGCGAAGGCATAGGGCTAAACACGAGCGTGTCAGACTCGACCACCGGCGAGATCTCAAACCGCAACGCCTCACTCCAGCGCTTGGCATAATCGACTTTGGGTTCTTCTTCCTTCGCTTCGGACTCTTCGTCCCCATCCTCGGTAGTCTCTTCATCGTTCGTCGGCTCAGCACCTTCGCCCTCTTCCGATTCCTCGGATCCTTCCGCATCTTCGGCTTCCGTTTCTTCCTCTGAGGCCTCAGATTGCGATTCAGCTTCGGTATCTTCAACCTCGGGTTCTGGATCTGGTTCTGGGTTCAGGTCCTCACGCGCGAGTGCGACGGTTACCTCGTAGATATTTCCGAGGGATGCACCGTCGTCAGCCGTGTAGTAGAGCTTCGTCCCGTCGGGGGACCAGACGATGTCGCGTTCACGGAACGGCGTGTCTGTCACACGGATCGTCGGATGATCTTCGCTCGTTGAGCGGACAAAAAGCTCGCCGCGTGCGATCTCTGCGACAGCTTTTCCAGAGGGATGGACCGCGGCTTCCGAGACTTCACGCGAGATGTTCTTGCGATAAGTATCTGCCTTCGCAAGATCCTCTGCGAGTGTCACATCAACAGCAACGGGCTTCGCGCGATCATTCGTGAGATCGAGCGTGTAGAGCGTGTTCCATACGACAAACACCGCGGTCGATCCATCAGCAGAGACCTGCAAGTCCCGCACACCGTGCGCGATTGTGTCAGATGTGTTGTTTGAGGGCTTAAAGTGTGTGAGCTGTCGGACCGCACCAGGATCCTGATCCGTTTTCCCCGGCGCGAGACGCACCAGGTTGTACTGCCCATCACGACTGGAGATGTACACCATCGAACCATCGGGGAGTATGTTGGGTTCAAAGTCGTTGCCGTCAAACTGGGTAAGCTGCGTGAAGCGCTCAGTGCTGGGTGAGTACTTGAAAATATCAATATTGCCCGGCCCGCGATACGCAACCCGGTGCGGGTAGTAGTACCCGCGAACGAAGTAGACATCCTCTGTGTCTGCGTGCGTCGCAGGGCCTCTACCGAACGCATCCGTTACGCGTTCCATCGGGCCGCCATCCAGCGCCGCGGAATACATGCGTGGGTGTCGATAGATTTCACGGTAAAGGTACGCGGAGAACAAGACCCGCTCACCGTCCTGGCTGAACCCGCCGAGCATCATCGCACGGTCGGACTCCGTGATCCTTTCGAGCTCACCGGGCGCAACCCGATCGCCGTCTTCGATCAAATCGAGCGTGTACAGATTCTGCGCCCCGTCCCGGTTGGATTCAAAGACAATTTTCGATCCGTCGTGCAAGAATCGGGACTGCCCCTCGATCCCGGGGTGCACGGTCAATCGCTCAGCGATTCCGCCGGATTGCGGAATACTCCAGAGATCCCCCGCCGCGGAAAACACGATGTGCGAGGCATCGGGTGAGATGGAAGGGTGTTGAATCAATCCCTGACGCGTGTCCTGCGCCAGCGAAGCGGCGGAGCACACGCCACTCAGGACGAGCAAGGTGGATATACGAGAACGAACAAACATGCAGACTCCTCCGTGGATGAGCGCGATACCGATGTCGTGATGGGATGAACGCATGGATCGCCGAAAGAAAACAGGCCCAGCCGAGGGTACGGCTGGACCTGTGAATATACCCGATTTTGTGTCCGATTGAGCATCAGACACGCATGAATCAAGCGATCATTCTTCGATCGGCTCAAGCGTTTCCGGATCGCGTGTAGGGAGCCGAGTGGCCTTGCCGCCAGAGAACTCGTCCATCGTCGCAACCCGGTTCGGATCTGCTTCAGAATCCGCGTTACCCTTTTTGATCTCATCCCATGGGCCTACAACGAGAATAACCGCATCTTCAGGGTGAAGGTACTCATTGGCGGCCTTCTGAACCATCTCCGGCGTCACAGCACGGACCTGGTCTCGGTAACTCTGCCAGTACCCTTCGGGGCGATCGGTTCGCTCGTCGTTCATGAAGATCCCGAGCATCGCTCCCTTGGATTCAAAGTTACGCGGGAATGTTTCGATCAGGTTATTCTGGATCGTTTCCAGCTCGTCCGTTGTAACAGGTTCAGTCTGGATTCGTTCAAACTCGTCGAAGACCAGACGCGTTGCGAGCGCGGTCGTCGGAGTCTTCGTGAAGAAATATGACGCGAAAATCCCAGGATAATCAACGCGGGTCTGCATAAAGGAACCCGCCGTGTACGCCAGGCCTTCACGAGTACGGACTGAGTTCGTGATACGGGATGTGAAGCCTGAACCACCAAGTATCTGGTTCATCACTTCCGCCTCGATCGCATTGGGATCGTCACGGGTGAGACTCCGATGACCAACCAGAACCTGCACCTGAGGCTGGTCCTTCTCGTAGTAGTACACGCCGGGCTCGAAGGAGTGCGTCGGCGCGGGTGCGTCTGGGGCCTCTGGCTTTGCTTCCCACCCGCTGAGATGCTCTTCGAGGAATGCGAGCATCTCCTGTTCCTCAAAGTCGCCTGTCACAGCAATCATCAGATTACCTGGATGGAAGATCTGTTCGTGAAAATCATGAAGATCGTCCGTTGTGATGGATTCAAGCGACGCTCGCGTTGGCTGACGCGACTCGTGATGATCTTCCCCCCACATCAGGTAGTTGAACTCACGCAATGCGATCGCGAGCCCGTTGTCATCACGCGCCTTCAACCCCTCAAGCGCCTGCCCACGGAGAGTTTCCAGACGCCCCTCGTCAAAGCGAGGATTGCGGAGCATGTCCATGAACAGCTCGAATGAGCGATCGAGATTGCTCGTCAGTGTATCGACCCGTGCACTCGCCGATGTTGCACCAACCCCCACGGAAACATCCGCCGCAAGGAAGTCAAACTCTTCATCGAGCTCACTCGGTGCCATCATTGAAGAACCACCGGTACGAATCATCTGCCCGGTCATCGCGGAAAGACCGGCCTTGTCCACTGGCTCGAGGTACCCGCCACCCTTGAAACTGAAACGAATCTGCACGAGAGGGAACTCGTTGCTCGGTGCCATGTACACCGGAACGCCGTTGGATAGCTCGTGCCGGAACTCGTCCGCACTCGGAGGCACAAAGTTGAGTGCCTCAAACTCAA
>DDGE01000064.1:0-467 GCA_002337545.1 Phycisphaerales bacterium UBA1910
GCTCATGCCGCCGACACCGGGCGGGTCTTCGCGTCCATCGTGGGGATGAATCGGGCGATCTGTTCGAGCACGCTCTTGCGGGATTGGCTCCGGCGGACCTCGTCCATCGACGACACCATGTCCGCGATGCGCGATTCGGAGACATCCGTCTCCTCGTCAAGCGCGTAGATCCCGGGGTGGCTCGTCCGCATCAGACCCTCCGCGTCGTAACTGAGCTCCTCGTAGAGCTTCTCGCCCGGGCGGGCGCCCGTCAGGACGATCGGGACGGTGTTGGGTTTGGTGGCGCCCATCGGGTGCCCGATCGTTGGGTCGTACCCGCAGGCGCGGATGAATCTCTTGGCGAGTTTGAAGATCTCGATCGGCTCGCCCATATCCAGCACGAAGACCTCGCCCGAGTGCCCTACCTCGATCCCGCCGAACCCGTGCCCGGACATCGCGCCCGCTTGCATCACCAAAGTCGCGGCTTC
>DDGE01000064.1:525-3993 GCA_002337545.1 Phycisphaerales bacterium UBA1910
ACCTCGATCCCGCCGAACCCGTGCCCGGACATCGCGCCCGCTTGCATCACCAAAGTCGCGGCTTCGGGGATGGTCATGAAGTACCGCGTCATCCGCTCGTCCGTGACCGTCACCGGGCGACCCGCAGCGATCTGGTCCGCCCAGATGGGCAATACCGAGCACGCGGAACCGAGGACATTGCCGAACCGCACCATGCTCAGGCGCGTCTCGATCCCGGGCATCTGCGCGAGCGATTGCGTGTACATCTCCGCGAGTCGTTTGGTCGCGCCCATGACATTCACGGGGTTTACCGCTTTGTCCGACGAGATGAGCACGAACCGTTCCGCCCCCACAGTCACCGATGCGTCGGCGATCGCCTTGGTCCCGAACAGGTTGTTCGTGACAGCGTGCGCCGGGTGGTCCTCCATCAACGGCACATGCTTGTGCGCCGCCGCATGGAACACCACATGGGGTTGGTACCGCTCAAGCAATCCCAGCGTCCGCGACGCGTCCACCACATCGTGCAAGACCGCGACCCGTTCGATCTCCGGGTACGATTCACGCAACGCCCGATCGATCTCGAACAGCGCGTTCTCCGCGCGTTCCATGAGGACAATCCGTTTGGGGTGGTAGCTCGCGACCTGACGCACGAGCTCAGACCCGATCGATCCGCCCGCGCCCGTCACCAACACCGTCTTCTGATTGAGCGAACTCGAAACCAGCACCCGATCGATCTCATGCGGCACACGCCCCACGAGCTTCGCCAGATCGATCTTCGGCGTACCGATCGTCACCTCCGAAGGCGTCGTCACAACGGGTGCGCTGTGCAGGAGCTCATCCATCGGAGGCACAAACCGCTCGATCACCCCGGCGCGATGCAACGACACCGAGATCGTCCGCCACAACGCCCGTTCCGACGCGGGCAGTGTCACGATCGCGCTCGTCACGCTCTCCGAGGCACACAACGCGACCAGATCGTCCATCACACCCAAGACTCGCACACCCTCGATCGTGGATGTTGAAGTCTGCTCCGTCACCACCACACCCACGATCCCATCGGACTCGCCGATCGTACGGAGTTGGCGGATCAATCGATCGCACGCGTGTTCACTCCCAACAACGAGGGCGCGAGAATCGGTTATGGGTTCTGGGGTGCTCATACCCCTCTCATCGGCTCGATCCGCCCACAACAACCCGATTTTCACACCCCAGATCGGCATACGCTGCGCCCGATGCGGGTATCCTCATTCCCGCATGCTTACACGATTAGCCGCACAACTCGAATCCATCTCCGAGGGCGCGATCCCCATCGCAACCGTCTACACCAACCCCGACTTCGCGCTCGAAGTCCTGATCCCGCAATACCTTGCAGACTCACTCGCGTCCAAAATCAACGAGCGGGTGACCCTCCACACCCGCGTGTATCTCGAAGCCCAGGGGCAGGGCACCTCGTTCATCCCACGCGTGATCGGGTTCGGATCGCCCGTTGAGCGGGACTTTTTCGAGGTCTTCACCTCTGTGAAGGGCGTCGGGACCAAGAAAGCCCTCCGCGCCCTCGTCGAGCCCCCGAGCACCATCGCCGCCCACATCGTGTCCAAGGACGCCAAAGCCCTCACCAAGCTCCCCGAGATCGGAAAACGCTCCGCTGAGACGATGATCGCCGAGCTCTCGGGCAAGATCGACAAGTTCGCCGGCGACGCCATCATGGCCGGCGCCACCGCCACCCGGACGATGCCCGCGACGAGCATCGAACAGTCCTCGTTCCCGCCCGCCGCAGCCGAGGCGATCGCCGCACTCATGGCCCTGGGCGAGCAACGCTCAACCGCGGAGCAAAAGGTCCAGATCGCCCTGACCAAAGCCCCCGAAGGCGCCGATGTCGATGTACTGGTGCAGACCGTGTTTGGCGGATAAGAAGGGACGAGCCACTAGCCACTTGCCACTAGGGCTCGCAAAGTACATTGACCGTTCATTTCAAAACCCCAGTGGCGAGTGGCTGATGGCTCGCCCCTCGAATCCGAAGGATTCTCTCCCATGCGTTACGCGATGATCATGGCCGGCGGGTCCGGCACCCGGCTCTGGCCCATGTCCCGGGACGGGCAACCCAAGCAGCTCATCAAGTTCATCAAGACCAATGACGGACGGACCGTCTCGCTCCTTGAGCTCGCAGCGGAACGCGCCGGGAACCTCACGCAGGGCAACTCCGTCTACATCTGCACGGGAGAGCGGTACCGCGAGCAGATCAAAGAAGCGATGCCTCACTTCGACGACGCGCACATCCTCGGCGAGCCCATGCCACGCGATACCGTCAACGCCGTCGCCTTCGCCGCGGCCGTCTTCGCCAAGGACGACCCCGACGCCGTCTTCTCGGTCTTGACCGCGGACCAGCTCATCGAGCCGGCGGATGTCTTTGCCGCAGCCGTCGAACTGGGCTACACGCTCGTCGAGCAGGACCCGACGCGTCTGGTCACCTTCGGCATTACTCCGGATCACCCCGCCACCGGCTACGGCTACATCGAGCGAGGCCAAAAAATCGAGGACACGGACGACAAGGCGTTCAGAGTCGCCCGATTCGTTGAAAAACCACCACTCGAGAAGGCCGAGGCATATTTCCAATCCGGACGGTTCGATTGGAACGCGGGCATGTTCGTCTTCCATGCGCGGACGCTGCTGGACCTCTACAAGCGCTTCATGCCCAAGAATGCCGAGCTCATCGAACAGCTGCAGGACGCATGGGGCACCGACAAACAGCAACAGGTCCTCGACGAGGTCTACCCCCAACTCGACAAGACATCCGTCGATTACGGGATCATGGAGCCAGCGTCCAACGAACGCGATGTCTCAATCGTCGGCGTCAAGATGAACATCAAGTGGCTCGATGTCGGGTCCTGGCCCGCGTACGCCGAGACCCTCACGCCCGACGAGCACGGAAACCGATCCAACGGCACCCCCATCGCAACACACGACGCGAACAACAACATCGTCATCGCGGAAGACGCGGACGGGTCCCACACGATCGCCCTGATCGGGTGCGACGACCTGATCGTGGTCCGCACCGAACGCGCCACGCTCGTGGTGCCCAAGGATCGGGCGCAGGACATCAAGAAGCTGCACGAGGAGTTGCCCCACGGGTTGAGGTAAAGCTCAATCCCCGACGAACGACCGCAACCGTTCGACCACCGCATGTCCCTCAAGCTGTGGGTTCAGTGCGGCGTAGTCGAGCACGCCCTTACCCTCTGCGCTCACCAGGCTTGCGTCCGCGCCGTGGTCGAGGAGCATCGTGATCATCTCAGGCGATGAACCCCGGCAGGCCATCAGCAGCGCCGAGCCGTTCGCGACCTCCCACCGGTCGTTCACATCGCAGCCGGCGTCGATCATCGCCGCCGCGTGCTCAACGCTCACGCCGCGATCAATGGCCACCATCAGCGTTGGCGGCTCGTACTCACCCTTGCGGTTCAGGTCTGCGCCGTGCTCGCTCAGCAGTGCCCAGAC
>DDGE01000064.1:4196-13289 GCA_002337545.1 Phycisphaerales bacterium UBA1910
TCGGGCGCCGCGCCCGCGTCGAGGATCTGTTGAAAGACTTCTGCGTTCTGCCCGCCGAAAGCCGCGGCGTGCGTCATGGTCGCACCGGCGTTATTCGTGAGCGTGACATCCGCCCCGCCCTGCAGCAGGTACCTGGGCATCAGGGGGTCTTTGTTCTGCAGCAGCGCCCACATGAGCGGCGTCATGCCCTTGGCGTCGCGTGAGTCGATCTCTGCGCCTGCACGGATGATCGCGCCGGCCACCTCGGCCATGTTCTCGCGGGCCGCCAGGTGCAGCGGGGTGAGCTCGTCCTTCGTGTAGGTCTTCGTGAGATCGGCGCCGTGCTCGGCCAGCAGCTCCCAGATGCGGAAGCGGTGGTTGTGCATCGCGGCATAAGACACCGCGGAGTGGCCGTGGTCGTCGAGGCGGTTGAGGTCAACATCCATCGCAGCTACAGCGGTGGCGATTGGATTGTAAGTCTGATTTGCTAAGATCATATGCATCAGCACATCGGTGCCGTGGCTATCGCGTTTGTTGGGATCCTCTCTCCGCTCAAGGAAGAGACTGAATATGCTCGCGCAGGCTTTAGGGTCCGGGTTGTAAGCAACATGATGGATTGGGTACAGCCCGTCGTCATCAGGGCTGTCGCGATAGACACTTCGCGAGAACAAGTATGATACAAACCGATCCGATGGCGGGATACGGCAGGCGTACATGAACAGGCTCTTGCCATCGGGCCCACTGTGGTTGATGTAGTACTTCTTGTCCCGAATATCTTGCTGAAACGACCTGAGGGTCTGCTCCTGATTCCGCCTTGTGCATGATTCCAATCGCACGACGAGTCCCGCCAGTGTGTCGTCTTTCGCTGTCTCAATTTCTTCGAGCGCCTCGAAGTACTGCTCCAACTGCCCACGCGCGGCACAGGAAGCGAAACACAGACTAAGAACAATAGTAAAGATTCGCATCATTATGGACCTCCCTCAGCTTGGTCTACCCATCCTAGAATGCCTCATGCGCATCTTCGCGATCGATCTTGGGGACAAACGCACCGGGCTCGCCCTCGCGGACCGGATCACCTCCATCGCATCGCCCGCGGGGTTGATTGAGGTGCCGATCGATCAGGAGAACGGGCGCCTGCTCATCGACGCGATCGTGAAACAGTTCCACCAGCAGGCCTCGGGTCCCGAGACCGAGATCGTCCTCGGCATCCCCCTCAACATGGATTCGACCGAAGGCCCACGCGCGAAACTCGTCCGCGACTTCGCCACCAAGCTCGCGTCTAGGGTCGATCGCCCAATCGTCCTTGTCGATGAACGCAAAACCTCCCAAGCCGCCGACGCGCAGATGTCGCAAACCGGGCTCACGCACAAACAAAAAAAACTTCGCCGGGACGCGATCGCCGCCGCCGCCATCGCCCAGCTCTACCTCGACGAGCCCGACACATCCGTCATCGACACCATTGACCCCATCGAGCACATTTAACCGATCTGGTGTCAGAGGGATGGCTGTTTGGGCGGTTGCAGTGCAATGAACTGAACCCTTCGGGAGTTCTGCTGGTAGAGTAATGAAGGGACCGGCCACTAGCCATCAGCCACTAGGGGCCCGAAACGAACGCTGACCGTTCCTTGCAAACCCCGGTAGCGAGTGGCTGATCGCTCGTCCCTCGAATCCGAAGGATTCTCTCCCGATGCCCAGCGCCCTGCTTTCCATCCTGCTCGCAACCGCTCCACTCCTCGCGTTCAACGCGCCCCACACGATCGTCGAACCCGATGCGGACACACCCGCGCAACTCGAGTTCAACTCCCCACGCGAGCTCCTCACCTCGCTCGCCGCACAGGACAAATCCACCACAACCCTCAAGGGCGGCGTGCGCTACACCATCATCAACGCGCTCGAAAACGACATGCAGATCCGCTACGGCAACCTTGCGATCCGCAACGATGACAACGCCGACGCCGGGCTCTCACGACGCTACGCAGTGCGCTTCACCGGGCTCGAGATCGACGATCGCTTCGACCAGATCGACGAGCACTACATCTTCGATGGGCGCTGGTTCGTCGAACGCAACCCCGAAGAGAAGCAGTTCAACAAACGCGAACTCGTCCCCCAGGGCGAGACGCTCGACCCCATGGAACTGATGCGAGACGCACCGTTCTGGGTTTCACTCGGACGCGATCAGGACCGGCTCTTCGATCACTACGAAATCACGATCCACGCTCCCACCGAGGGCCTGGTCGACAACGCGGACTTCCCCGAGCTGACAACACTCGCGGAGCAGCCCCATGTTCAGGGCACAACCCAGCTCAAGCTCGTACCCAAGCCCGGGTCCGGGTTTGAGGACGATTGGGAGTTCGTGCGGATCTGGGTCAACACCGAGACCCTCCTCCCAGCGCTCTACCTCAAACAGGACTGGACCGGTGATTTGCAGGTCGTCGAACTCTTCCAGACTGAGCGTAACACCGAGATCCCGTCGAGTGTGTTCGACACATCGACGCCAGACTCGGCCTCCGGATGGAATGTCCAGATCAACCGCTGGCGCGGCGACGCAGATCAACCCAATCTCGAATCCCCCTAACATCCGATCATGACCATATCCCTCCGTACCACCCTCGCGCTGCTCGCTCTCCTCGCTACCTGCGCCAGCGCGCAGGCCCCGGCGCTCCCACCCGAGGACAACGATCCGCCGATCGCGCCCGTCGATGTGCACAATCACGACCACGAGCCCATCCGGCGCATCGAGGTCCCCGATCACATCAATCAGGTCACCGATGCCCTCCGCGAGCTGATCAGCGCCGAGTTCCTGACTGAAGACGAGCGTCTGAACCTGCGTATTCAGCACGGGGTATGGACCCACGCGGACCTGATCGATCGGGATCACGCCGCGCAGGCCGCGCTCGATGCGGGTGCCTACGACCACCCGTTCCTTCTCGATCCGAATACAGATCCCAACCTGCTCGCCGAGGCCGCCCTGATGCGGGGCGACCCGCGCCGAGCGACGGGATTCCTCAACGCGACCCCGGAACCGCGTTCGCCTCAGACACTGGCCCTGCTCGCTCAATCCCACGAAATGCTCGGGCAGACCAACGAAGCACTCGAAGTTCTCACCAAGCTGGAGACGCTGCTCACAACAACCAGGATCGACGACGCGGACCAGATTGCGTGGGGCGCACAAGGCATGCTCGATCTGCTCCGGTTGCGTGGGCCACAAGCTGACGCACGCACGGAATACCAATCGATCACCCGACTCCTCGCCAACGCTCGCGAAAACATCGACCGCACCTCATGGCGTGTGCGGCTCGCAGAGGCCCGTCTTCTGTACGCCCACAACAACTATACAGACGGTCGCAATGCCGCCGCCGAAACACTCACCCTCCACCCACGCAACGCACAAGCCGCGTTCATCATCGGATCCATGGCCGTCGACTCCTTCGACTTCGACACCGCCGACGAGATCGCACGCAAACTCGACATCCTCGCCGCCTCAATCGACGAATCCTACAACGCGGACGACGACACGCCCCCATCCCTGCTCGGTTCGATCCTGCGTGCCCGCGTCGCTCTGCGGCGCAAGGACCCCGAGGGCGCAGAGATGGCGCTGGACATGGTGCTCGCGCGAATGCCCAACCAACGCGACCTGCTTGAGATCAACGCCGCCGCATCCGCCGCAGGGTTCCGCACAACCTCTACCCAGTTCCTCCTCGATGCTTACGACGCGATCTCACCCAGATCACCCAACGCGTACATGCGCGTCGCCGACACACTCAGCGAGTACCGCCAATACGAGCAAGCCGCCGAGGCCTACAGACGCGTCATCGAACGCGCCCCGCACTGGGGCGAACCGCGACTCAAGCTCGGGCTGCTGCTCGTGCAGGCCGGGCTCGACACGCAGGCACGCGAGGTCCTCGAAGACGCGCTCACGCTCGATCCTTTCGATCTCCGCGCACAAAACTCGCTCACACTCGTCACCGAACTCGCGACCTACGACACCATCGAGTCCGAGCACTTCATCATCCGCTACAAACCCGACACGACCGACATCGTTCTCGCACGCGAGATGCCCGCCATCATGGAACGCATCCACGAACGCGTCGCGGGCAACGCGCCGGGCGGCAACGACTACGAACCGGCTCAAAAAACCCTCATCGAGCTCATGCCCAACCACGAGTGGTTCGCAGTCCGAATCGGAGGCATGCCCTCCATCCACACCATGGCCGCCTCCACCGGGCCCGTCATCGCCATCGAAGCGCCCCGCGACGGTCCCAAGTCTTCCATCGGCCCCTACGACTGGCCCCGCGTCCTCCAGCACGAATACACCCACACCGTCAACCTCGCACGCACCAAGAACCGCGTCATCCACTGGATGACCGAGGCCAACGCCGTCTTCAACGAGGACGCCCCGCGTGACGCGAACACCTGGGCGCTGCTCAAGCGTGCCTACGAGAACGACGAGCTCTTCAACCTCGTCGAGATCAACACCGCGTTCGTGCGCCCCAAGAAACCCACCGACCGCGCACAGGCCTACGCGCAGGGCGCGTGGATGTTCGAGTACATCGTCGAGACCTTCGGCCCACAAGCCCCGCTGGACATCTTCGACGCCTCCACCCGCGGGCGCGACGCGGTCGACGCGTTCAAGGAAGTCCTCGATGTCACCCCCGAGTCCTTCCTCGCGTCGTTCAAGGAATGGGCGAAGCAGGACCTCATCGAGCACAACCTCCTCCTCCCCGACGATGTCCCCGACATCTACGAGATCCTCGGCGTCTCCGAGGACGACTCGCCCAAGGAACAGCTCGCCAAGGTCCCGACCGCCGAGGAGATCGACGAGCTGCTCGAGCAGTACCCCGACCACCCCGAGCTCATCACCCTCCAGATCGGTTCCGAGCTCGCGGGCGCGGAGGACACGCTCACCGATCGCCAGATCGAGATCCTCGAGCACGCGATCACCATCCGCCCCACCGACCCCGAGCCACACAAACGCCTCGTGCGTCATTACCGCGCGAGCGCTGACGACGCGGACCGGCTCCGCGCGATCCCGCACCTCGAATACCTCGACGCCCGAGAGATCCACTCCCCCGCCTACGCGGGTGAGCTCGCCCTGCTCTACGCCCATCGCGGTGAGCACGACAAGGCCATCCTCGCCGCACTCCGCGCCGTCGCGATCGCGCCGTTTGATGCCGACCAACGCGAACGCGCCGCACGCGTGGCGCTGATCGCGGAGAACTTCGAGCTCGCGAAGCATCAGCTGGAATCGCTGATTATTCTTGAACCGGATCGGGAGATCCATCAGCGGCGCCTCGAAGCACTCAAGACCAAGTTGAGCGAGTAAGTCCTGCCAGTACACACGACTCTGGGTGCCACTACTCGCCCGAAGGGCGCAGTAGTGCTCTTTAGAAGTCCGCAAGACACTACTGCGCCGCTGCGCGTCGAGTAGTGGCACCCCCAGGACTTGGGATACACCAAGGAAGAAAGGCGGAAACGACACACGGCCCAGACCGCCCGCGCATCACCCATCCCCGCTCAGAATTCTTCTCAGTGCTCCGTGTGCGCTGTGGTCACTCCCCCACCGCCGCACACCGACCGCTCACGCAATCTGAAGTAGCGTCCGTGATCACTGGCAACCCACGCTGTACGCCTCTAGAAAAGCAGACACATCAAAGAAATCCAACCCACCATCCAGCGTGAGATCAGCGACGAGTGAACCGGCATCGAACGCAGCCATGAACACACCCACATCCGCTGCGTTCATCGCCCCATCCCCATTCAGATCGGCGGAGCAACCGCCACAATTAAACCCGTACACATAGACCGCCCCGCTATTCACATCGTTCAGCGGAGCCGCGATCATCATGGCCTCATCGTCGATATCGAGCCGCGCACCAAACAGCGACAAGCCGGAACCCGGCGCATGCCCAATCGTTTCGACATACACCCAGCGATCGTCTACCAACGAATACACACTCGCCGCCCCGGCGTGCATCTCTGTGTCGGGCGCTCCGATGAGCAATGTACTCCCATCCATCGCGAGCTGATTCCCGAAACCCATCAAGCCATCAATCTCCGGCTCGATCACCTGCGTTTGCTTCCACACCCCAGTATCGAGCTCATAGGCCACGACCTCGCCGCGCCGCTGATCCGCATCCGGATCACCGATCAGCAATCGCCCATCCTCAAGCGCGAGATCAAAGCCAAAGGTATGCCCGAAATCGAACAAGTCCGGTTCAAGGACCTGCGTTTTAACCCAAGCTCCCTCCTCACGACGAAAAACATAGCACGCCCCGTTGGGCTCATTGATCTCGTTGCGAGCAAAGGGGGAACCGATCGCCAGCCAATCGTCATCGAATACTGGCGAGAGCCCGAAGACCTCACCTGGTCCCCCATCGCTCGCGGTCAGCCGCTGCGTTTCGATCCACTCGTTGCCGTCATACTCAAACACATACGCGGCCCCCTCAATATCTCCATAGGTCCTTGCGGCCGCACCGATCACCGCCATTTCACCCCTGTGAAACACATACCCAAAGGCCCCAAGCTCCTCGCCAATCGAGGGCAACAGCTTCTGGACGAAGCCCCAATCCCCATCCACTCGCTCGTATACATACACCGCGCCGGTGTCTTCACCGAGTTCATCGTCATACGGCGAACCAATCATCATCGTGTCGCCATCAACCGAGATCCAAGTGCCGAAGCGGTGACCGTCCCGCGCATCTGGTGGCACGAGTCGCCCAACCCGTTCCCACGCGCCGCCGACGAGTGCGTAGGTATATACAGCACCACTCTGAACCCCATCGATGACCGCCTCCTGAGCACCGACAAACGCCTCATCGTCTGTGAGCACGACATCAGTCCCGAAGACCGGTGCATCCCAGCCATCAGCGACGCTCAGCGTGTCCTGATACACAGGTCGACACTCCTGGGCCTCTAAAATCGGGACACGCAGAACAAGGCACAGACTCACAGCAATGATGGAATGCATAAGACCTCCAATAAGTTCATCAAACTTATCGACCGGTCATGCTGAACTTCTCAACTCTTGATATCTAAGCAATCTGCCGCCGCGCCCCGTTCTCATCGAACGCCAGCAGCTCACCCGAATCTGCTTCAGGTTTCAGCGCCGGGCCCTTCGAGTCCCACCCCGTCCAGCGCTCATACCGCTCGTGCAGGTCCTTCGCGATCTCCGCGTTGCCCTTGCCCGAGTCCTTGTAATCGATCGGACGCATCACACGCACACGCGTCGAGCTCCGCATCCACAGCGACTCCCACGCACTCTTCGCATCCGTAGGCGTCCCCTCGATAATCACCGGCAACACCCGCGCCCCGCTCCGCTGCACCAGCACACCCACACCCGGCGCGAAGGGGAGCAAACGCTTGGCGGGTCGCTCGATGCGACCCTCCGGGAAAATCCCGATCACCCCGCCGTCTGCGAGGTGCTTGCGTGCATGACGCAATCCCGTGCGTCCGTGCCGATTCCGCGCCACAAAGATCACGCCCAACCAGTTCCAGAACCAGTTGATCCCCTTGAGTCGCATGTCCTCCGCCATCATCCATCGGATCTTGGTCGGCACGCTCAGGCTCACCAGGATCGGGTCCACCCCGGCCGTGTGATTGCACACCACGATCATGGGTCCCCCCAGATCGTCCAGCGCCCCCTCCTCGTGCTCCACGATCAGATCGTGCACCCCACGCGCGTACGCAAAGCCGAGCAGGTATAACAACCCATCGAGCGCACCGAGCTCAGGCGACCACTTGCGCCCGTACGCTCGCCCACCCACAAATCCTGTGGCGACAAGCACTAAGAGCCCAAGAATAATCCAGAGAAAGGTCATCACAGGAATGTTAGCAGTCACAAGTTTTTGGTTCCATACAAGTTACGAAAATATCGTCTTTTGGTAACAATTCCGCACACCCCGATTCCAGATTTCACATTCACCCGTACACTTCCCGTATGAACGATCTGTGGGCACCCAACCGAGAACAGGCCCTCACCCGCGTCGCACCGCTGGCGGCTCGGGTGCGCCCCAAGTCCCTCGACCAGATCGTCGGCCAAACCCATATCCTCGGCCCGGGCAAGCTCCTCCGCCGCATGATCGACGCCGACACCCTCACCTCCATCATCCTCCACGGCCCGCCCGGTACCGGCAAAACCACCCTCGCCGAGGTCATCGCCAAAGCAACCTCGCGCCGGTTCGTCCGCGAGAACGCCGCGTCCGTCGGCGTCAAACGCATCCGCGAGATCATCGACGAGGCCTCCCGCATCCTCGGCGAGCAGAACAAACGCACCATCCTCTTCCTCGACGAGATCCACCGCTTCTCCAAGTCGCAACAGGATGTCCTGCTCGCCGATGTCGAACGCGGGCTCATCACCCTCATCGGCGCCACCACCGAGAACCCCCTCTTCGCCGTCAACGCCGCGCTCATCTCCCGCTCCACGCTCTTCCGCCTCGAGTCGCTCACCGAAGACGAGACGGTGCAGCTCATCGACAACGCCCTGCGACACCCCGACGCGTTTCCCGACCAATCCATCGAGATCACCGACGACGCCAAACGCGTCTGGGCGATCAAGTCCGAAGGCGACGCCCGCCGCGCACTCACCGCGCTCGAAGTCGCGGTCCGCTCGTCCTCGCCCAATCAACCGACACCCGGTGGCATCCGCCATAGGCAGATCCCGCCTGTGCAATCCCAACCGAACCTGATCATCGACAAGCAGCTCGCTGAGGATTCCATCCAACAGAAGGTCGCAACCTACGGCGACGACGGTCACTACGACACCATCTCCGCCATGATCAAGTCCGTCCGCGGCTCCGACCCAGACGCCGCCGTCTACTGGATCGCCCGCATGCTCGACGCAGGCGAAGACCCACGATTCATCGCCCGAAGACTCGCGATTCTCGCATCCGAAGACATCGGCAACGCCGACCCGCGCGGGATCATGATCGCCCAGGCCGCGTGGGACCTCGTCGAACGCATCGGCATGCCCGAGGCCCGGATCACCCTCTCGCAATGCGCGACCTATCTAGCCTGCGCCCCCAAGAGCAATGCCGCGTACATGGCCATCAACGCCGCGATGGACGATGTCAAAAACGGCCGCGTCATCCCCGTCCCCATCTACCTCCGCGACGGCAA
>DDGE01000064.1:13492-17874 GCA_002337545.1 Phycisphaerales bacterium UBA1910
GAAGACGAGAAGTACCAGTACTCCCACAACGCCGACGACCAGCTCACCGGCCAGGACTATCTCGGCGTGGATAAACGCTACTACGAACCCAAAGACATCGGCAGCGAAAAGATCCTCAAGACCTTCCTCGAGAACGCGAGGGCGAAGAAGAGCGATCGCGAGAGCTAGCGTGTTGCTTGCTCCAGCATCCTCATCGCTTCCGTGTTCTCCATCACCGGGTTCCGCCTCGCGGCATCGATCGCTCGATCTCCATCAGACGTCCGAAAATTTGCATCGGCTCCAAGCTCAAGCATGCGAACGACCATCTCAGGATTCTGCGTAGTGAGCGCCGCAAGCATAAGCGGGCTGATCGTATGATATTGCCTGTTGATATCTACGCCACCATTGATCAGCACATCGATCATATCAGGGTTCACGGCCTGCCTCGCCACATACATCAGCGCACTCAACCCTTCAGCAGATACAGCGTAAACATCCGCCCCAGCATCGATCAGCACCTCTCCGTGCCGAGTACGCTCTGAGTCGATCGCCCACAGCATCAGCGGCGTCAATTCTTCGTCATTCCTGGCGTTGACATCACCACCCAGCTCGATGAGCTTCTGAAGCACCCGAACATCATCAACCACACCCGACGCGAACATCAGGGGCGTAAACCCACGCTCCGCGGGTTCCTCGATATTGGCGCCGAGCTCAAGAAGCACACCAAGAACTTCAGGGTTCGGGTTGCGCAGAGTCGCAAGCTGGATGGCCTTGCTCCCCTTGTCTGCTGCAGCGTCAACGTCTGCCCCTGCAGCCGCAAGCAGCCGAAGAACTTCTGGATTTGGGTTTGAACGCGCCGCATTCAGAAACGGCGTGCGGTTACTGATCCCCCTGTGCTCTAGATCAGGATCCGCCTCCAGAATCGCACGCATCACATCCGCTGACTTATTCATTGAAGCAGCTATCTGCAGCGGCGTCTCGCCATCATGCCGCGCAAGGTCCACTGCCGCGCCAGCAGCGAGCAGCACACGCACAACCTCACCTTCCGTGGCTCGTTCCGCAGCGAATGCCAGAGCCGTTGAACCCAATGGGCTCTGAGCGTTCGGTTCTGCACCCCCTTCAAGCAATGCTTGCAACACCGAAGCAGGCTGCCCGTTGTATGCAGCAAGTATCAACGCCGTCACACCTTCATCGTTAAGCTCATCCGGATCCGCTCCGGACTCAAGCAGAACCCGAGCAATCTCCGGATTCGGGTTGGAGCCAGCAGCCCCCATGAGCGGCGTCCGCCCAAGGGGTGTTCTGACGTTGACATCCGCCCCTCCATCGATGAGCGCCTGAAGAACTCCGGCATCATCTGACTCGATCGAAGCGATGTACAACGGAGTTCGACCCTGAGCATCGGCTTGCCCGACAATCGCACCTCGCTCGATCAACAAACGCATCACCTCGGGAGATGAACCATTTAACGCCATCAAGTGGAGCACGTTCTGATTCTGTGGTGTTTGCGCGAACTGATCCGCTCCGTGATCGAGCAGGAATGAAGTCAGCTCGGGCCGTGGATCAAACCCTGCAGCGAGCATGAGCGGAGTGAACCCCAAATGACTGACCGCATTCACATCGCAGCCCAGCTCGACAAGCGCATAGGCGACGTCGATGTTCTCGTTATACCTGCAAGCCAACATCAGCGCGGTACTTCCCTCGTGGGCATCCCGATGATCGATATCAGCCCCCGCCTCAACAAGCACGCGACAGACCTCAGGATCCGGGTTCGCCGCAGCCGCGAGCAGGAGAGGCGTAGCGCCATACTGGTTCTCTGCGTTCAGATCTCCGCCCCGCTCGATCGCCGAGCGTACGTCATCGACGGTGCCCTGATACGCCATCTCGATCAAAGCCGCATCCGCACCATCCAACCCATCCGTAACCTGCTGCTGAGCAAGCACAGGCACTGATAGCAGCGATACACTCAACAGGAACACAACGGCCAAGAATCTGCAAGTTGATCTCATAGGCGAATTGTAGGAGACCCGGATGGCACCACCCGGTTCAACAAACACACCCAAACCCACCCTCCGCCACGCCGCCAAGCAGCGTCTCAGCGAGCTCAGCACCACCGAGCAGGCCGAGCACGCCCGATCCCTCGCCCCCCACCTGCTCGCCGACCCCGCCATCGCCCCCGCCGACGCCATCCTCGCCTACGCCGCCTTCGCCCCCGAGCTCTCACTCGACCCCTTCATCACCGCCGCCATCGACGCGAGCAAACGCATCGCCATCCCATCCATCGATTGGGCGCGTAAATCCATGACTGCACACCATATCTCAAATCTGGACACCGATCTCATCCCAGACCGATACGACATCAGGGTTCCCCGCGCGGGGTGCCCAGTGGTGGAACCCGCACAGATCGATGTGATCCTGCTCCCCGGACTCGCCTTCGATCGGGCCGGAAATCGGCTCGGACGCGGCGCGGGGTTCTATGATCGATACATCACCGCCCTCAAGGATGAAGGGCACAACCCCACCCTCATCGGGGTCTGCTATCACGCCCAGATCGTCGATTCGGTCCCGACCGAGCCACACGATCACCGCGTCGATCGCGTCATCACAGAACTCGGCCCGCTCGATCCCGTATAAATCAATCGAGCAACAACACGCCTCGCGACCAAAGGACCCACGGATGAGTCTTCCCAGCCAATCCTCACGCAACACATCACGATCATCCCAGGTCTACTACCGCCGATCCCGCAAGGGACCGCTCGGACGCATCGGCGCCGCGATTGTCGTCCTCCTTATCATCGTGGGGCTATGGTATTTCCTGATCCGCCCCAACGCCGACGCCACCCCAGGGCAGGGCGAACAACTCGCATCCAACACGGACACGGATCCGCAGGAACCCAACTCGCTCGCGAACTCAATTACGAACGAAGAGGATCGCCCCACACGCCCGCTCCCCGGATCGGGTCAACGCCGCGATACATCCGAAGAGGTCTCCCGTGCGCTCGGGTCCAACACAAACCAGCCCCAGAACAATCCGGACCCAATCGAGATCAGCAACCGCGCCCCCAACTCCACCACGCCCACCAACACAGATATCCTCGATGCCGCATCGCGTCAGGCAAACAACAACGCCACGCCGACGAATACCGACAACGACCCCGCCCGTCAGCCTCAGGTTGAGGACCGCCGCACCGCCGATCGCTCTGGGGTTGAGATCCAGCTCGATTCCGCTCGCCGACTCGTCAACCAGAACGATCGCGTCGGCGCTCGCGCCCTCCTCTCACGAACACTACTCAACGCAAACCTCAACGCATCCGAGGCCCAGCTCCTCCGCGACGAACTCACGGTCATCAACAACCGCCTCGTCTTCTCCCCAACAGCAGACCCACGCGACCCGATGACCGAGGAGTACAAGGTCCAGTCCGGCGATTCGCTCTCTCGCATCGCCGCCCGCCGCGAGCTCGCCACACACTGGAAGTTCATCGCACGCGTCAATCAGATCTCCGACCCATCCAAGATCCGCCTCGGCCAGACCCTCAAGCTCGTCCGAGGCCCATTCCACGCCATCGTCGACAAGTCAGACCACCGCATCGACATCTTCCACGGCTCACCCGCCGATCCGTCCTCCTGGCTCTACATCCGATCCTTCGATGTCGGGCTCGGCGAGGCCGACGGCACACCCGTCGGCGAGTTCGTCGTCTCCGCCAACAAGCTCGAAAACCCCGGATGGGTCAACCCCCGCGACGCACGCGAGCAGTACGCCCCGAATGACCCCAAGAACCCCATCGGCGAGTACTGGATCGGCCTCACCGGCGTCGGCGATTCCGCCACACACACCTCCTACGGCATCCACGGCACCATCGACCCCGACTCCATCGGTGGCGACCAATCCATGGGCTGCGTCCGCCTCGCCAACGGCGACATCGACCTCGTCTACGAAATGCTCGCCGAACACATCAGCCGCGTCCTGATCGTGCCGTAATTTTGTCCCTCCCCGCGCCCCGCGGGGAGGTGGTCCGCCAAAGGCGGAGCGGAGGGGTCTTCAAACGCGATGCAGAACCAGATGGGTGCCCGTACTCGCTGCGCAGCAGCGCAGTGCGGCCAAACCTCCACTCACACAGGGCAACTCAGTTTACGCTGAACGATGCAACATCCGCACTGCGCGTCTTTTACCCGAGTACGGCCACCCGAGACCACGCCTACCCCCCCAACTCCGTCTCACTCACCCCCGGCGTCGCCTCATCCGTCCGCGCCGCCTGGATCACCCGCTGCGCCAACTCACGCCGACCCACCACCATCGCCACGCACACATACCGCGGCACAGACCCCTCCGGCAGCGTCTGCCCGTGCGGCCAACGCTTCGCCTGCACCAACGCAGGCAGCCCCTCACCGATCGGCCGCTCCGGCTC
>DDGE01000051.1:0-14112 GCA_002337545.1 Phycisphaerales bacterium UBA1910
ATCCCCGACATGCCCAACCTCTCGCCAGACACCGTCTTCTTCGACACCGTCTACAACCCCATCGAAACCCCCATGCTCAAAGCCGCCAAAGAACGCGGCTACCGCACCATCGACGGCGTCCAGATGTTCGTCAAACAAGCCACCGCCCAGTTCGAAATCTGGACCGGCCAACCCGCCCCCGAAGACCTCTTCGACCAACTCGTCCGCAACAAACTCTCCGAGTGACCCAATCTGGGTGCCGGGTGCCCGTAATCGCCGTCTTCGGCGCATTGCGGCAAATACCCAACCCCACCGACAAACACAAGCCACCCAAACGCCCTCTTCCGGGTGCCCGTACTCGCCGTCCCCGGCGCAGTGCGGCCAAACTCCATCCATCTGATACACTCCACCCATGTCACGCACGCCGAAGATGAAGCGAATCGAAGCGCCCAACCACATCCGATTCCTCACATTCTCCTGTTACCAACAACTCCCGCTCTTCAACAACGACCGCATCAAAGACGCGTTTGTCGATCACATACACAACACACGCATCAACACGAACTTCCATCTCATCTCCTGGGTCATCATGCCCGAACATGTGCACCTGCTCATCTGGCCGGACATCGAGAGAGCACCGGTCTCGAAGATCGTCTGGCGACTCAAGCGAGATTTTGCGAAAATGGTTATCGGCAGATGGAATGAACTCGATGCCCCGATCCTGACAAAGCTCCGCACGACGCAAGGCAAGATTCGATTTTGGCAGCACGGCGGTGGATACGACCGCAACATCATTTCCCGGCTTGAGCTGGAAGAAAAACTTCACTACATACATCAAAACCCGGTCAAACGCGGACTCGCACCGACCCAGACCGACTGGCCATGGTCATCGGCAAGCTGGTACGCAGGATGCAGAGAGCACACGATCCCGATCGACCCGCCCACAAAGCCAAAGTCACACAATCAGTGATTTCGCCCGACTGCGCCGAAGACGGCGAGTCGGGGCACCCAAACACCAAACTCCCCCCCTCTGGGTGCCCGTAATCGCCGTCATCGGCGCATTGCGGCGAATACCCAACCCCACCGACAAACACAAGCCGCCCAAACGCGCTCTTCCGGGTGCCCGAAATCGCCGTCTCCGGCGCAATGTGGCCTGTCACCAACCCCAAAATCTCACGCGCATCTCACGCTCTGTGCGCAGAATCATGTCACTACCCCACTTCCCGCTTGTGCCACGCAAACACACGCATACATTCGTCGCATGACACACACGCAACTCACAACCGAACTCGTCCACGACCTCGTCGTCGAACCCATCCCAACCCTCGACATCTGCGCCAAGCACGAGCTCAACCTTACGCAACTCCGACAACTCCTCGAGTCCGAAGAGTTCGCGGCCATCATCACCGAGCTCGAAACGATCGACCGCCTCAGAACGCCCATCTTCCGCAGACGCGCCACTAGCACGCTCGAAGCCATCATGCTTCAGCAACCCACAGGCCCAACCCACGCCGAAACCGTCCGCAAGGCCGCCGCGTTCTACCTCCGCAGCACCGCGCCCATCGAGCCAAACCCCACGGAACCAGAGAACGAGACAACCTCGCAACCCGAGCCGGATCCCGCCCCCTCGATTGACGACCCCCATCCCGCGCACAACCCACCAACACACAGAGCACCACCACCACCCGATCACACCGCCACAGCCGACGCCCATGCCAACACAATCAGGAACGCAGCAGGCCAACCAACTTCGCATCACCCACCACCGACCAGACGACAGAGCGCATGAAAAAGGGCTCCGTTGTGGAGCCCTTCGGGATTCGCTTTGCGTTGATCTTACTGATCCTGCTTCTCGATCTGGCGGTCGTAGACCTTACGGCCAACAGGGTGGAAGAAGGTGCTCCACTCCGCGTCGTGGTGCTCGTACTCGTGCAGGTCGCGATACTCTTCCTGGTTCTTCAAGGCGAGCTTCGGCGAGGGCTTGCGCATCTCCTTGTCGGTATACGCGGCCATGAAGTCCTCGTCCTCGGGGTACAGGTCGAGGAAACGGTCCCAGTAACGGTCCATCTCGGTGCGGTGCCAGGTCATCCGCTGGAGGTTCGCCAGGCACCACTCGATGTCGTCGCTGAACTCAGCGAGGTCGGAAGCGAGTTCCTGGGCCTCGAGCAGCGTGTCCGGGTCCACCGTGCCCGCGTCACGCAGGGCCTTGGCGTAGCGGTCGGCTCGGTAGGCGAGGTTGTTGGCCTCGTTGTAGGTCAGGACCAGACGCTTGAACGCGGGGCCGCGCATCGCGGTGTGCGGGCGGCGCTCCGTGCGGTCGATCTCGCGGACCGTGCCGCATCCGCTGAGGACAACAGCAACGAGCGAGCAGGCAATCAGTGACTTCATCATCTTCGGCATCTTCTATCTCCACCACGGTTCGGGGGGTATCTCTATGCAGTATACGGCGAAACCGGGGTTCCTTGTTCAGAAATCCGCATCGATCCCGCTCGTCTGCATCAGCGTTTTAAAGCTCTCGCTGAAGACGAAGTTCTCTTCCGGGTACTGCACACCCCCCATGTTGTTGTCCAGATGGGAGAAAAGCAGATCGATATGCCCGATAACTTCCGCTTCGCCACAACCATCAGCCGCCGGCTCGATCAGCTCAACCACGCCCTTGGTCGATGCGCCGACCGGTGTGAACTGCTCGATCGTCGCCGTATACCGCAGCGTGCACCCCGGCGTCGCATCACGCGTGACCTGGGCCTTGGACACCTTGGCGAGCACAACCTTTTCCTTGAACCCCTCCGCGTGCCCAACAAGCACGCCCGCGGTCTGGGCCATGCCCTCGACGATCAGCGACATCGGCATGATCGGCATCGCTTTGCGGCGCGATGTGCTCGGGAAGTGGTCGTGCAGATGTTCCTCGGCCATCGAGACATGCTTGATGGCAACCATGCGTTCACGCGGCACAAGCTCCACGATGCGATCGATCCACATCCAACGCATGAGCATTCCCCCAATCGGTTGGAAATCAGATTCAGGCCGTCTGCAGCTTCTGCTCGCAGAAGGTCACGAGCGCATCGACCGTGAAGATCTTGGAGACATTCTCGACGCTGGGGTCGTTTTCAAGCTGGGTGAAATCAAAGTGAGGCACGCGCTCCTTGAGCGTCGCGAGCCCCTTCTCTGTCACCTTGCCGTCCTGCACATACTCCGGATCCTGCGTCACGCCCTCGGGGAAGAGCTCGCCTTGGGCGATCTTGAACCCGAACTCCTGCTCGAGCTTGAACGAGATATCAAGGATGTCGATCGACTCAGCGCCCAGATCCCCGATGAGCTTGGCTTCGGGCGTGACCTCGTCGTCATCAACCGCGAGGGCGTCGACAAGGATTTCCTGGATCTTCTCAAAGATTTCGCTTCGTTCCATGGAGCGGCTCTCAATCTTTCACTCGGGTTCTTGCCCCGTCGTGCGTGTGTTCGGGCTCGGTCAGGGCGTGTGTTCAAATGGATAGGCAGAGATTATAGCCGTGAACCCCGTTCCGTCGCGTCCCATTCCCGCTGACCCGGAATGCCCCCAAAGATCCTCGAAATCGCGGTTCAAAAGATCATTGCATTGAATAAACAACCGTTTACCATGGTGTGTAGAGCGTACACCAACTCAAACGACACGAGAACTGATATGAATCGCATGACTTCCGCCGTTGCATTGCTCGCATTCACGATCACCTCCCACATCTCACTCGCGCAAGATCAGGTCGAGTATGCATTTGCGTTCCACGCGGAGTGGAGCCAAGCTACCCACCCGACGGCGTTTCCTTCAAACCCCCACTTTTCGCCGATCATCGGCGCGACACATACCGACGCGCTGTCTCTCTGGGAGCCCGGCGGGATCGCAACCAACGGGATCGAGGTGATGGCTGAAACGGGATCACCCTCCCCATTGAGTTCAGAAGTCTCGGGGCACATCAACGCAGGTCTCGCGAACCAGTTCATCAATCTCGGAGGCGTTGCGTTGTCCCCCGACACCCGCACGGGGACCATCACTGTGGACGCGGACTTCCCGCTGCTCTCGCTTGTCACCATGATCGCGCCCAGCCCGGACTGGTTCGTCGGAATTCATGGTGTCGATCTGCGCCCCAATGGGATCTGGGCACGCGAGCTCGTGTTCGATCTCGACCCGTACGACTCGGGGACGGATTCGGGCGTGAACTACACATCCGGGAACGCGAATGTCACGCCGCATCTTCCGATCGCAAACCTGAGCGACACTTTCCCGTTCACCGGCTCGGGTCGCATCGGGACCTTTACGATCACCCTCGTCTCAGATGCGAGTTGCTCACACGCGGATCTTGCGAAGCCGTTTGATTCATTGGACTTCTTCGATGTGTCCGCCTTCATTAGCGCATACAACGCACAGGACGAATCGGCAGACTTCACGAACGACGGCGTATTCGATTTCTTCGATGTCTCCGCGTTCATCAACGCATACAGCGCCGGGTGCCCGTAACCACTCTCTGATCAGAGTGACGCGAGGCGGCGGGCGGTTTCCTGCTCGATCAGCGCGTCGAACATCGGACCGAGATCCGCTTCGTCGACGATCTTGCTCTTGTTGAACTTCTGATCGAGGCGTTGATCCGCCACGATGTTGTCCTGATACCGATAGACCCGGATCTTCTCCGAACGAGCACCCGAACCGATCTGGGCGTTGCGGTCCTTCGCCCGCTCGGCCTCGATCTTCTGTCGTTCGATCTCATAGACCCGTGCGATCAGCAGGCGGCGGGCCTTTTCCCGGTTCTGCGCCTGCGACTTGGTCTCCTGCATCCGCACCTCGACCCCGGTGGGCTTGTGGATCAGGTGCACCGCCGTCGCGACTTTGTTGACATTCTGCCCGCCGGGCCCTTGGGCGGTCGTGATGTGCTCCTCGACATCGTTGCCCCAATCGATCGCGACCTCGACCTCCTCGGGCTCGGGCAGCACCGCGACGGTGCAGGTGCTCGTGTGCACCCGCCCCTGGGTCTCGGTCTCCGGAACGCGTTTGACGGAATGCACGCCGGACTCGAAGTTGAGCTGATGCCAGACGCCCTCGCCCTTGAAGTTCAAGACCGCGTGCTTGATGCCGCCGAGACTCGGATCCGTCGTCATGTCGAGTTCCTCGACGCTCCAGCCCTTGGTGCTCGCGTATCGGGTGTAGACGCTGAGCAGGTCCCGGGCCCACAGCGCGGCTTCGTCGCCGCCGGTCCCGGCGCGGATCTCCAGAATCACCGACCCGATCGCGAGATCATCGCTCGTGACGAGGGTCTGCTTGATTCGCTCGATCATCTCGCTGGCGCGATCGACCACCGTCTGCAGCTCATCGCGTGCGAACTCCGCCAGTTCCGCGTCATCGCCGTTGATCGCCTGCTCCAGCTCATCGGCCTCGGTGGCGAGGTCCATATACCCGCGGTACCCCTCCACGACCGGCTCGATCGCTGCCCGCTTGATCGAGAGCGACGCGACCTGTCGATGGTCCGCGAGGACCGCGGGGTCCTCAAGCCGCCTGGTCAGCTCGGCATAGCTCTCATCGAGTTCTTCGAGTTTGGTGCGGAGGTTGGGATCGATCTCAGCGAGTGCCATGACACCAAGCGTATGCGTCAATCCTGCCCGGCTGCAACCTTCGTCGCGGGTTCCCCAATACAAGGTGCATACACTCGTGCTCACGAATCACTACAGGGGTTTCCATGTCTCAAGCTGTCTCGATGCAAGGCGTCCGGAAGACCTTCGGATCCAAGGTGGCCGTCGAAGGGATCGATCTCTCGATCCCCGAGGGCGCGATCTATGGGTTCATCGGTCCCAACGGCGCGGGCAAGACCACCACCATCCGCATGATCATGTCGATCCTCTTCCCGGACCGCGGCGAGCTGTCCGTGCTGGGCAAGAAATCGGCCGTCGAGTCCAAGGACCGGATCGGGTACCTGCCCGAGGAACGCGGGATCTATAAGAAGATGAAGGTCGGCGCCTTCCTGATGCACATGGGACGGCTCAAGGGTCTCGATCGCAGCGGGCTCAAGCCGCGTGTGATGGAGTGGCTCGATCGCGTGGACCTCGCGGATGTGCACAAGAAGAAGTGCGAGGAGCTCTCTAAGGGGATGCAGCAGAAGGTGCAGTTCATCGCGTCCGTGCTGCACGACCCCGATCTGATCATCCTCGATGAACCCTTCTCCGGGCTCGACCCGGTGAATATGCGTCTGCTTCGCAATCTGATCGATGATGAGAACAAGCGTGGAAAGACCGTGATCTTCTCGACCCATGTCATGCATCAGGCCGAGCAGAACTGCGACCATGTTGTCATGATCCATCAGGGCAAGAAGGTCCTTGACGACACGCTCGACGACATCCGCAAGCGGTTCGATCCGCGGGCGCTGCATGTCGATCCGATCGGGGGCGTCGGTCGATCGCACGATGTCTCGGTGGTTCCGGGTGTCGCGCATGTTACCCCGATCGATGGGTCGCTCGAGGTTGTTCTTGACGAGGGCATCGATCCGCAGCAGGCGATGAAGTCGCTGCTCGACGCGATGCCGATGAATCGGGTGGAGATCAAGCGTCCGACGCTGGAAGATGTGTTCATCGAGATCGTGACCGGCGGCAAGCGCGGTGCGGACGCGGAACAACTCCGAGCAGAGCTGCTCGCGGGGAACACGGACGACGAGGAGGTCGAGTCATGAATATTTCAAAGATCTCCCGTGTCGCGGGGCGTGAGTTCGCGTCGACCGCGATCACCAAGGGGTTCATCATCGGCGCGTTGGTTCTCCCGGCGGTGATTGCGGCGATCATGCCGCTCGTGATCCTGCTGACGATGAGCGCTCAGCCACCGGCTGATACCGGAACGGTGTACATACTGGATCGCTCCGCGGATGTCTCCGAGACCCTTGTGGATCGCCTTGCACCCGAAGCGGTCGAAGCCCGCTGGAAAGAACGCTTCGACGATGTCAAGGAGTTCGCGAAGAACGCGATCCCGATGGCCGACGATCAGAAGGATCAGATCGATCAGCGCATCGATCAGGCGTCCAAGACCATCCGTTACCCCGAGTTCCGGGTGATCCCCGCGGGCCCGGATGCGAGCATCGAAGAACTCAAAGCGGAGATGCAGGATCAGGTCGCGTCCGGTGCGAAGGGCAAGGGCGATCTGGAGACCATTCTCGCGATCGTGGACATCGACACGGATTCCACCCGCAAGGTCAACGAGGAGGAAGGGTACGGCGGGTTCCAGGTGTTCCTCCGCCCCAAGCTCAACGACGAGACCGTCTCAGAGATCAAAGACGGCGTCCGCTGGTCCATTCGTCAGCGCCGATACGAGAACGCGGGTATTAATCGCACGCAGGTGCTCGAGATCTCCGATGTCGACGAACGCGCGAGCCAGGAAATTACTGAGGAAGGCGAGAAGAAGGCCTCCACCGGGATCACGACCTTCATCATACCCGTTGTCTCGATGATCCTGCTTCTCATCGCATCGATGACGGGCGGGCAGTACCTCCTTACGACCACGATCGAGGAGAAATCGAACCGAGTCGTCGAGGTCCTGCTTTCCGCGTGTTCGCCGATGGAACTGATGACGGGCAAGATCATCGGTCAGATGTGCGTCGGGCTTTCGCTGCTCATCGTGTACAGCTGGCTGGGCATCTTTGCGCTCTTCTTCATGGAGCGCATGGACCTGATCGATTGGACGACCATCGTCCTGATCTTCGTGTTCTTCATCCTCGCCTACTTCATGTTCGCGTCGCTCATGGCCGCGATCGGTTCCGCGGTCAACGACATGCGTGAAGCCCAATCGCTCATGACACCCGTGATCATGATGATGATGCTCCCCTACTTCTTCTTCACGCCGGTGATCCGTGCCCCGAACTCGATGCTCTCAACGATCACGAGTTTCATCCCGCCGATCTCGCCGTTCATCATGATTATGCGGGTCGCGTCCAACGACCCACCTCCGGTCTGGCAGACGGGGCTGGTGATCCTTGTGAACGCGGTCGCCGTGGTGGTCTTCCTGTGGTTCGCCGCGAAGGTGTTCCGTGTCGGGTTGCTGATGTTCGGCAAGCCGCCGAATCTTCGTACACTGATTAAATGGGTCCGCATGGCCTGACTAAAATTGGGGTATACTCCGCACATGGACCAACAAGCACCACAAACACCCGGCCCTCAGTACACCCCGCAGCAGCAATCGAGCGGCAAGGCGATCACTTCCATGGTCACCGGCATCTGCTCGCTCGTGTTGTGTTTCTCTTACGGTATCCTCGGCTTACCGTGTGCCATCGTCGCGATCGTGTTCGCGAAGAAGGCGCGTAACGCGGTTGCCGCCGGAGATGCTCCTGAGTCGTCACTTGGCATGGCCAAGGCCGGGGCGGTGTGCGGATGGGTTGGGATTGTGCTCAACTCGCTCGCGCTGATCTACCTTATCTTTATGATCCTAATCGCGGTTGGTGTGGTCGCGGCCGGTGCCGCTGGTGCCGCGAGCAACCCGACGCTGCTTCCGTTTGGTCTTCTGCCGTTCTGAGCATGGATTACAACAAGCACGATCTGTATGAGCTGTCCGTGCAGTCCCCCAAGGACCTGGTGCCGCTGCTCCGCGCGATCCACGGCGATCATCCGAAGGTGCTCGGCGAGGACTTCGCGGGGACCGCTGCCGTCTCGCACCTCTGGGTTGAACGGGACGGGTGCCGCGCCGTGGCGGTGGACTTCGACGAGGAAACCCTCGCGCGACGCGGTGAGCACGAACGCATCACCAAGCACCTCTGTGATGTGCGCGAGATCGATGACCCGTGCGATCTGGTATTCGTCGGGAACTTCTCGATCGGGTACCTGCACACCCGCGCGGAGCTTGTCGAGTATCTGATGCATGTCCGCGAGCGACTCGAAACATCAAAGGGCGTCTTCGTCTGCGACACCTACGGCGGCGAGTCGGCCTACACCCTCGGCGGCGTGCACCGCGCCCACCCGATGCTCGGCGGCAAGCTGTGCCGCTACACCTGGGAGCAGCACGCGGCCGACCCCACCACCGGGATGGTCACGAACCTGATCCATTTCCGCGTTGAGCGGGCGGGCGTGATCGAGTTCGAGCTTGAGGACGCGTTCGTGTATGAGTGGCGTCTGTGGTCGATCCCGGAGCTGCGCGACGCGATGGAAGACGCTGGGTTCAGCGAAACGCTGGTGTACACCAAGCTCGCCGATGCGGTGGATGACGAAGGCAACGCGTATGTGATGCCCGTTGATGATGGCGAAGAGGAGCTCGAAGAGAGCTTCATCGTCTTAGTAGCCGGGCGTATGTGATTCCCAAGGTTGACTGGGTATACAGCGAATTGAGCACTACGATCTAAGCATGACCACCCTCAATACCCCCACCGCGACCGACACCCTCAACTCCTACAACCCCTCCACCGGCGATCTGGTCGGCTCCGTTCCCGTCACGCCCGCCGATCAGGTCGATGGCGTCATTGCCAAGGCCCGGGCGGCTCAGCCGGCTTGGGCTGCGTTGAGTGCCCAGGAGCGGGCGGACATGCTCAAGCCCGCGGGCGAGGCGTTGGTGGCCAAGGCCGAGGAGCTGGGGCGGATCCTGTCGCTGGAGCAGGGCAAGCCGCTGGCGGAGGGGGTTGGCGAGGTCAACGCGTGCGGCGCGGGGATGGCGGAGACGGCGGACGAGGTGGCGCAGGCCGTGCAGCCCGAGGAGCTGACTGGCGACGGGGCGAAGTCGATCCTGAACTATGACCCGTTCGGGGTGTGCGCGGCGATCACGCCTTGGAACTTCCCGATCCTGATGCCGCACTGGGCGGTGGTGCCGGCGCTGGTAGCGGGGAACACCTGCGTGCTCAAGCCGAGTGAGCAGACGCCGCTGATCGCGGACGCGTATTTGAAGGTGCTCAACGAGTTCCTGCCCGAGGGCGTGCTGCAGATCATCCACGGCGAGGACGACCAGGGCAAGGCGCTGGTCGCGGGCGATGTGGACATGATCGCGTTCACCGGGTCCAAAAACGCCGGGCAGCACATCATGGCCGCTGCGGCACCGGGGCTCAAGCGACTGATCCTTGAGCTGGGCTCGAAGGACCCGTGCATCGTGCTTGAGGGCGCGGACCTGGAGCAGGCGGCGGCGTTTGCGGCGCGGAACTCGTTCCGTAACTGTGGGCAGGTGTGTGTCTCGACCGAGCGCATCTATGTGCAGGATTCGATCAAGGACGCGTTCATGGACAAGCTGCTGGAGCAGACGAAGGAGTTCACGATCGGTGACTGCCTCGATGAGAACGCGAACATCGGGCCGATGGTCATGCGTGAGCAGAAGGAGCATGTGCTGCGGCAGGTCGAGGACGCCAAGGCCAAGGGTGCCAAGGTGCTCTTCGGCGGCGGCGAGCACGAGGGCAACTTTGTGGAACCCACCATCCTTGACGGCGTGGATCACGACATGGACATCATGGTCACCGAGACCTTTGGCCCGATCGCCTGTGTTGCCACGGTGAAGGACGCCGACGAGGCGGTCAAGCTGGCGAATGACACGGAGTATGGGCTGGGGGCGGTGGTCTTCGGCGAAGAAGAGGTCGCACGCAAGGTTGGGCGACGATTGACCGCGGGCATGATCGGCGTGAATCGCTCGATGGGCGGGACTGGTGGCGCGCCGTGGGTTGGGGCGCGCAAGTCCGGTATCGGGTACCATTCGGGCCCGCTGGGGCACCGTCAGTTCTGTCAGCTGCGGGTGGTGACGACCAACGAGCCGAGTGATTCCGAGTAAATGACCATGAGTGATGAACGCCCTGTTGATGAGCACATCCCACGCGATCCGGATCGTGATGATTCGCACAACTCCGGAGAGTCTGAGGCGGCGGGCATACAGCTTGAGCGTTCGGCTCCGCACGCGTTCTGTGGGCGTTGTGGCCATAGCCGCGACGGGCTCGAGATCAGCACGCCTTGCTTGAAGTGTGGTGCGTTGCCCAATGATCCCAAATGTACTTTTTGCGGGTACATCCTCACGGGGCTGAGCGTCAACGAAAAGTGTCCGGAGTGCGGCAAGCCCATCTGGGATTCGAACATCAACCCGCCGACCTCGGGGCTCTCGATCGCCTCGATGGTTCTGGGGATTGTTTCGCTGATCAGTTGTGTGATGTACGGCTTGCCCGGGATTGTGCTGGGCCCACTGGCGATCATTTTCGGGGAGCTGTCTATTCGTCAGTTCAAGCGGGGTGAGCGTGCGGGGAGCACCCGCGGGTTCTCGATGACGGGTCGCATCTGCGGATGGATCAGCTTTTCCGTGAGTCTCACGGTGATCGGGATCATCGTCTGGTTCATGATGACTTCATGACGCGGACGGGTCCTCTGGGACTCTGAAGGCGATGGTGTACTGGAAGCCGAAGACCGGGTACTGCACCCGCAGGCGATAGACGCGGATTGAATCGATCGATCGTCGGTTTTTCTCGCAGAGGTAGCGGACCATATCGACATACTTGGGGAACTCGTTGATTTCGAGTTCTTCGAGCCCGCTGCCGAGTTCTACGAGTTCTTCTGAAACGGGGACCCGGTCGATATCGCGTTTTCTGTCTTCGACATCTGCGCCGCCGCGGGGCATGGTGTTGTAGACAAAGAGTTCGGGTTCGATGCCTTCGAAGATGTCGTCGCACAGGATGACATCGCTCACGAGTGTCACAACGGGGATATCCGGGATGACGGTGGTGCCTCGCTTCGAGCGTCCGTCTTTGGCGTACTTGTAGGAGCCCTTGGGGATGTAGACCTCTGAGAACATGTCGTAGAGGGCGTCCTTGCCGACCTGATCGGGTGAGAAGGTGTTGATGATCTGTCCGTTCTCTTCCTCGACCGTGATCGGCGCGGGCTCATGGAGCATGAACGAGCTGACATCGAATGATTCGCGTTTCGGTGATTGGCGGTGGTCTTCGTATTCCGGGGGGATCCCGTATACGAAGCGGACGGGTGTGTCGGGTCGCAGTCTGCGGAGTCCGGATGTGCCGTGGATCGTGGAGACATCGACCCCCTTCGGGTCGTCCTTGTTTTCTGTGAGCATCATTGCGGTCAGCCAGAGGGAACTCTGTGCCCCCACGATCTGACTCATGCCCTTGAAGACCTGGTAGCGGCTGGACTGTTCGAACTTTTCGAGTGTCTGCTCGTTGGCGCTGCTGAGCGCGGCGTTCATGGCCGTGCGGGTTCCGTATTGATCACGGATGAGGTTGTCGAACTCGTCGATGCTGATGAGCGCGTCCTGGATTTCAGCTCTGGATACGCCGAACTTCGATGCGGCTCTGACGATGGATCGCAGTGTTTCGGGACCTGGGATGCGGGTGAGGGTCTCGATCGGGTTTGGTTTTCGGATCGCGTTAAGCAGCCTTGAGACCATGACGCGGGAGACATCGAGATGCCTTGCGATATCGGTTGGTCGTTGTGTGCAGCCGTCGATGTGTTTGAGCACGGCACCGAGCGTGAGCTGCAGGCGTGCTCCAAGCGCTTCCGGCTTTTCGCACTGACTCGTTATCTCCGCCGTTTGATTCATCTTTGTGATTCCCCTCAAAGCCACAGCATGAAGAGTAGCACAGAATAATGATTGATTCTGGTGTATTTTTCGAGATTTGTTATTTATTACAGATCAATCAGTTGGTATCCTCTATGCTCGTGATTGATCTCTGATCACCGAATATGGAATACAGGAGCGATGAAGATGAATACTTGCACCCGACACACATGCGCGATCGCCGCGGCGGCATTGTGCACATTGAGCTTTGGCGCGAACGCGCAATGGAGTGATGACTCGACCCAGCACCAGGTTGTTGCGCACGGCCCGGGCGAGCAGGTTCAGCCCAAGATCGTGGCGACGGATGACGGTGGCTGCTACATCAGTTGGTACACCAGCATCGATGGGTACGATGTGCGGCTACAGCGTCTGGATTCGTTGGGGAATCCGATGTGGGCCGACAACGGGATTCTGATCGCGGATCGTGGCTATTCCTCGACGCAGGATTACGACCTTGATGTTGATTCGAGCGGCTACGCTGTTCTGGCGTTCCGGGATGATCGTTTCGGCGCTGATCAGATTACGGCGCAGCGTGTTTCGCCTGATGGCACGCCTCAGTGGGGCGTTGACGGGTTGCAGTTTGGGAGTGAAACCGCGTTTCTGGCCACGCCTGATGTTGCGACAACGACCGACGGCGGTGCGGTGATCGCCTGGGGCAGTGACAGCAGCACCCAGATGGTGAAGCTTGATTCCAGCGGGGCGGTCCAGTGGTCCCATGCGATCGAAGAGGACGGGCTGACGACGCTCGTGGCGTCGATGCACGGCACGGAGAATGGCTCTGTTGTTCTCTCCTGGATCCAGTACGCGTTCTTCCTTGGGCAGAAGACGCTGCACGCGCAGAAGATCGATGTGAACGGGAACGAGTCCTGGGCAAGCCGGGTCGCGGTGTATGACGGTGGTTCGCTGCAGTTTGGCAACTTCCCTGAGTTCCATGCTTCGGCGGATGGCTCGACGACCTTCTCGTGGTACGACACCCAGAACAGTTTGAATGTGTATGCCCAGCGGCTCGCTGCGGATGGTACAGAGCTGTTCCCGCACAATGGTGTGGCTGCTTCGGATCAGTTGGGAGAGCGGGTTTCGCCGACGGCTACCTATGACCCGATCACGGGGAATACCTATGTCGGCTGGGTTGAGCTTGCGAACAATCAGGGCTTTCAGGGTGTCTCGACGCAAGCGCTCGATGCATCGGGCAACAAGCTCTGGGGCAGCAGCGGGATGTCGCTGACCGCGCCGGATGCGAACACATCGGCAACGATCAATATGCAGGTTCTCGATGGTGAGCTTGTGACGATGTGGATCGAGGGCGGGGGCAGCATCGGCAACGATGTGATCCATGCGGTTCGACAGGGCACGGACGGGATGAGCGTTTGGAGCACCATGCTCGCGTCTGACCCGGCGTACCGCTCCCGGATGGTGTCCACGGTCTCGGGCGATCAGATCGTCGCGGCGTGGCAGGTCGGCGACTTCGGTGACGCGGATATTGAATCGCACAACCTGAACGCGGACGGTTCGCTTGGTGGGAGCGCGTCTTGCCCGGCAGACCTGACGGGCGATGGTGTGATCAACTTCTTTGATGTGAGCGCATTCCTGAACGCGTACAACGCCGGCGATCCGATCGCGGACTT
>DDGE01000051.1:14280-15939 GCA_002337545.1 Phycisphaerales bacterium UBA1910
CGCGGGTTGCCCGTAACACAGATCCTCTTTTTCCAGACCTGGTCTCAATCCCTCTGAGACCACGCACCCGGCACGACCCCTCGTCGCCGGGTGCACTTTTTTGTTGGTTGCTCAACAAAGAGCCGCACCCCCCAGAGTGATCCCTGGGGGGTGCGATCTTGCGGCTGGACGCAGCTGCTAAGCCGAGTTCTGTCCAGGTCGTGGTTTCCGATCAGCTCCATTGACGGGGGCTCGCGATCGGACCTTCGCCCTTGGGCGGCTATTTCTCTGCCCGCGTTGTTGCCAACACGGTGAGGAGCGAATGCTCCCAGCACCCGACCCGAGCTCATTGTGCGGACCGCACGAGCTCTGCTTGGGCTTGCACGCGATGGGGTTTACCGTGCCCCGTTTGTCGCCAAACGGGCGGTGCGCTCTTACCGCACCTTTTCACCCTTACCTGTGCCCGGCGAGCCGGGCCATCGGCGGTTTGTTCTCTGTGGCACTGTCCCTCGCCCCCAGCCGGACCTTTCGGTGTGTTGGGGCGGGTGGGCGTTACCCACCATCGTGTCCTTTCGTGCTCGGACTTTCCTCCCATGAGCTCTTTGCTCATGAGCAGCCGCCTTGCTGCGTCTTGCTTGAATAGTACGCTCGGCATCTTCGTCGGGATCGATCAAGCAGAATCCGTTGAGATCCCATAGAATGCGTGCGTATGACGCAGCCGAGATGTGTTTTATGGACGAACCCCGATCAAGCGTCTTCGCTTGCTGGAGTTCTTGGCGGGGCGGGTATCGAGTTGATCGGTGCCGGGTGCCCGGATTCCGCGCGCACCGGGCAGGTCGCGACCGAGATCGGGTGTGATCCTGTGGACGATCTTCGGCAGGCGCTGACGACGCTCGATACGGACATGATCCTGCTGGGGGGCGCGGGTGCCTTTGGCGAGGAGCCCAATGACGCGGATCTGGATGCGCTGCGGGCGGCGCACGCACGCAATGTGTGCGTTGCGACACTCGATCCGATCCCTGCGACGGCTTCGGGGATCGCGGGGACGAACTTTGCGGAGGTGCTGCATCAGGGCGTGCTCGGGTCCTTTGCCAGCTTTGTTCCGCTGATTCGCTATCGCCCGATCGTTGCGGAACTCACGAGCGTGCTGGAAACTTATGCGCCTGTTCGTTCGGCGATGCTTCGTTTTACGGGGCCGTCGGATCTGGGATCGCTCGGTGCTCGTTTGTTTAACATGCTGGACCTGACGCGTTGGCTGATCGGGGTTCCGAGTGTGATTGAGGCGGCGTATGTGTCGCCGCGGGCTGGTCGCGGGATGCACCCGTTGCCCGGCGAGACCCTGCGGAACCTGCACGGCGAGATCACGATGAACCTGCGTTTTTCGGACGGGCGTTGTGCCTCGGTATATCTTTCGGATCAGTTCCACATGAGCGAAGTTGAGATGACGCTTGCGAGCGCCGAGGGTCATATATCGCTCGATCAGCACGGTTTCCGCTGGCTCAACCCGACGGGCAACCAGGTGGATTCGCATGAGTCGCCAAACGCGGAGCTCAATACGGACGCGGGTGCGCTGGAGTCTGGTCTTGCGGAGCTGTGCGCGGGGGTCGCGCCGTCGCGTCCACCGATTGATTATTCGAGCGTGCTGTCAATGACGCACGCGGCGCTGCTGAGCACGCGGAC
>DDGE01000051.1:16098-16701 GCA_002337545.1 Phycisphaerales bacterium UBA1910
ACGAGCCGCGACCGTGAGGGAGCGGTAGTCCTCGTTCAAGAAGAAACCGCTCCCTCACGGTCGCGGCTCGTTGGAACTCAAGACCACTTGGTCATGTGCCACTTCTTTTTGCCGCGTCGGATGGCGATGAATGAGCCATGGAGCAGGTGCGACGCGTTGATGAGGGTGTCGGCGTCGATCTTCTGGCCGTTGATGGAGACGGAGTTGCCGGAGAGGAACTCGCGGGCCTCGCGTTTGGATGAGGCCAGGTCGCAGGCGATGAGCAGGTCGACGGGGTCTGCGCCTTCGCCTTCGAGATCGGACTTGCTGTGCTCGGTGGTGGGCACGCTGGCGAAGACTTCGACGAGGGTTTCCTGATCGAGGGTCCCCACTTCGCCCGAGAAGAGCGCCTTGCCGGCGGCTTCGGCGTTTTCCATGGCGTCGGTGCCGTGGAGGATCTGGGTGGCGCTCTGGGCGAGGGTGCGTTGGAGTTCGCGCTTGCCGGGGTTTTCTTCGTGGCGGGCGATGAGGGCTTCGATCTCGGCTTGGGGGAGGAAGGTGAAGACCTTGATCCAGTTCTTGGCGTCCTCGTCGGTGGCGTTGAGCCAGAACTGGTAGTAGGCG
>DDGE01000051.1:16955-45373 GCA_002337545.1 Phycisphaerales bacterium UBA1910
ATCATGTAGGAGAACTCGGTGTAGGAGATGCCCTGCTCGCGGTTGTTGAGGCGTTCCTTGACGGACTCCTTCTGCATCATCATGTTGACGGAGAAGTGCTTGCCGATGTCGCGGAGGGCTTCGATGTAGGAGATGCCGCCGAGCCAATCGAGGTTGTTTTTGATGAGGTGTTCGGGGCCTTCGATCTGGCCGAGGACATTCTCGAAGATGGGGCGTTGGCAGTTGACATGATGCTCGACGGTTTCGGTGGTCATCATCTGTCGCTCGGCGGACTTGCCTGAGGGGTCGCCGATGAGGCCGGTGCCGCCGCCCATGACGACGACGGGTGTGTGGCCGGCGCGTTTGACATGGGCGAGCATCATGATGGGGACGAGGTTGCCGATGGTGAGCGAGTCGGCGGTGGGATCGAAGCCGCAGTAGACCTTGCGGGGGGTGCCCTTTGGATCGGCAAGGTGGTCGCGCAGTGCTTCCTTGTCGGTGGCGTCCTTGACGAGACCGCGCCACTCGAGTTCGGCGACGAGGTCGGGGATCTGTGCGTTGTGTGTTTTCTCGCTCATAGACCCAGAGGATAGGTCGGCGATCTGGTCAGGGCAGGTTGGGTTCCAGCTGCCACTCTGGGTCAGTGGCCTTGTCGGACCAACGCCGCATGTCGTTGAACTCGTCCCATCCCCACTGTTCCGCGTGCCCGTCGAGCATCCCGGCGATGCCTTTGCCGTTGTATCGCAAACTGATGCGACCGGAGTTCTGGTCAGGGGTCTCGGCGTAATCGTCGTAGCTGTTGGACCACTGACGGCCGGAGGTGGAGTAGAGGTATGGCGGCTTGATGATGAACGAGCCTTGAACGGTGCCGTAGCCGGGGAGGATGCTGGGCTCGGCCCTGTCGCGTGCGCTGGAAAAGACCATTTGATTGCTGGGGCGGTTAATGGCGTAGAACTTGGTGGCGTAGTACTGGCCAAAGAGTCGCAGCCCGCTCTCGGAGAATGGGATGGAATCGCCGGGTGCGCCGCCGCCCATGAAGTAGGAGTTGAGCCCGAAGGATGGGTAGAGGCTAATGACATACTTCATGGCCTCGTTGGCGCCAGAGGCGACCGGGGCGTTGACACCTTCGGAGAGCTGTTCGACGACTCGCTGATCCTGATAGAGGCCCTCGAAGTTACCATCAAAGTAGGAGATGAGTCGCCAGGGGTAGCGAGAGCCGATGGTTCGGCCGAGTGTTTCGCCGTTGAAATCAGTTGGCTCATCGCCGCGCTGGACCATGCGGTTCCAAAGCTGCTGATCCGGAAATCCGATGAGGAGATTGCCGCGATTATCATCGCTGTACATGGTGTAGGCGAGCATGGCCTGTCGCATACCTGACTGCTCTTTGACGGCGGCGGCGGTGGTCTTGGCCTTGCCGAGTGCGGGGAGCAGGATGCCTACGAGCAGCGCGATGATCGCGATGACGACGAGCAGTTCGATGAGCGTGAATGCGGACGACCTTGTCCTGTTCTGGTTTGGGTGGTGCGTCATGCTGGGCCTCGGTCTTGGGGCTCTGAAATCCCGCTGAATGAGATTCTATCTTGCAGAACTAAAAATGTCTGCAACTGAGACTCGATCTCATCGAATCGATGGGGTATTGTTTTCCTGCTGCGACTGAATCTCAACAAGGTCCGGCTGAATTTATCCACCCTGCTCCACCATGGGAGATCAAGAATATGAATCGCGCAACTTCTGCCTCACTTGCCATCGCTGTGCTCGCTGGTTGTGTTATGGCTCAATCGGAAACGATTACGGTTGAGTATGACGCACCCTCGCTTGATCGCTGGAACTACCCGTTCAACGGCTCGCCGGGCACGCGTCTGTCTGCGTCGACCTTCGGTGCGATTGAGCTCGACGGGTTTGATGATCACGACGCGCAGTTCGTCGTTGGGTTCGAGACGCTCGCGGATATCGCGGATGGGCTCGACGCATCGGAGTATCAGGTCCTCAGCGCTCGCGTGATTATCACGAACTCCAACGGCGATGAGTTCCGGTACGACCCGACCTACGACACGCATGACACCTACCTGTTCCTTGACGATTCGCTCGACACGGACGACGGGCGCCCGGTGCACCTGTGGGCGATCGGGTATCAGGAAGGGTTCGATCAGACGAACTGGGGCGAGTACTCGGCGTTTGGCGGCATCGCGGAGGTTGATCCGACGCAGGGTTCGCGTTACGCGTACGCGGCCTATTTCCCCTTCGAGGGCAGTGAGCCGGTCAACATC
This sequence comes from Phycisphaerales bacterium UBA1910, assembly GCA_002337545.1. Classification (GTDB taxonomy): domain Bacteria; phylum Planctomycetota; class Phycisphaerae; order Phycisphaerales; family UBA1924; genus UBA1924. Next base: position 19,202 of record DDGE01000051.1, read on the forward strand.
TCCAACAACCTCAAGGAAGAGTTTGATGCGACCCCGATGGCGATCGCGCACACCGACGCGGTCCTTCCGGGCGAGTTCGTCCCCGTGGACACGGACTTCAGCTTTGATGTTGATTTGTGCCAGCCTGGCATCCGCAACTACCTCGCGGAGGGGCTCTCGCTGGGCGAGGTCCGGTTCGCGATCACTTCGTTGCACGCTGCGAACGGCGGCGACGGCGGAGGGACCGGCGATGTCACCTACCCGTTCTGGTACACGAAGGAAAACCCGATCGCGTCGCTCTTCGGGTTTGCCCCACGACTGGAACTCACCGTTCGTGTCGGGAACCCGGGCGACTTCAACTCCGACGGCGAGTTTAACTTTTTCGATGTATCCGAGTTTCTGACCGCGTTCAACGCTGGTGATATCAGCGCTGATCTGAACGGCGACTGCACCCTGAACTTCTTTGATGTTTCCGCGTTCCTTTCGGCTTACAGCGCCGGCTGAACAGACAAACCCCACCACTCACTCTGAGGAGAGTATCGAGATGAGCATCCGCACCATCACCGCGATCGCACTGACCGCAGGGATCGCTAACGCAGGCGTTTCCTCCTTCACCGAGACCTTCGAAACCGGCGCCAACGGGTGGCTGCAGGGCAGCTTCAGCGCCCCCACCTACAACGCAACGGGCGCACTCGACGGCAGCGCCTTCATTACCTCGACCGCGGATCTGAACAGCGCTGGCCCTTTCGGGCTGACGATCTTCCGTGGGCAGGATGACTTCGACGCGTCGGGTGATGCGTTCGTCGGCGACTACCTCGCGAGCGGCATCGATCGTATCAGCTTTGATTTCCGCCACAACGCGGGTCAGGACCTGGGGATCGCGTTGCGTGTTGCGAGTTCGAACAACTTCCCCGCGTTCGCTGTTGAGCTTGACGGCCCGGTCGCTTCGGGCGAGTGGGTCACCCTCTCGTTCGATCTGAGCTTCTTCAACCCGCTCCTCACAATCGAGGGTGCGCCGACTCCTGAAGCGTTTAACGCGATCATGCAGAGCGTTGGCAACATCCAGGTCTCCGCGGATCGTCCTGACGGGCTGACCACGCCGCTGGTTGTTGACTTTGATCTCGACAATGTCGCGATCACGCCTGCCCCCGGTGCTCTGGCACTTCTCGGCCTGGGTGGTCTGGCCGCGGCTCGGCGTCGTCGCTAAACGGCGGCTCTGATACCACAACTTGCCCCCTCTCACACTGGCCCCGCCGACCTATGCGTCGTGCGGGGCCGGTGTCTTTTTGAGTCGGTCCATCGTGATCTCGCAGGCGTCGGGGTTCTGATCGAAACCGATTGCGTGTCGGTTCAGATTCTTGGCCGCGACGAGGGTCGTTCCTGAACCGCAGCATGGATCGAGCACGGTGCCGCCCGGCGGGCAGCAAGCGCCGATCAGGAGTTGGAGCAGGGCGAGGGGTTTCTGGGTGGGGTAGCCGACGCGCTCTGAGGCCATGTTGTTGAGGGTCGGGATGTCGAGGACATCGGTGGCCTTCTTCACCTGTCCCTTCATGCGGTTGCTTGTTGCGGGGACCATTGGCGCTTCGAAGTGGTATGTGTCCGGGTCGATGCAGTAGAACAGGATGTCGTCGTGCTTGCGTGCGAAGCGGCGCGGGGAGGAACCGCCGAGGCCATACTTCCAGATGAGGTGGTTGACGAAGCGGTCCTCGCCGAGGAGTTCATCGAGGAGCAGCCGGACATGGTGGGTTGTTCGCCAATCGGTGTGGATGAGCAGCGATGCTGTGGGCTTGAGCTTGGGTAGTGTGCGTTCGAGTCTGGAACGAAACCAGCCGAGCCATTCTTCCGTTGTCGCCCAGGCGTCATCGTATTCGCCGGCGATTGCTGACTGGGTCTTGCCGGTGTTGAACGGTGGATCGACATAGATCAGGTCGATCGATGCATCATCGATGTTCGAAATGGCATCGATCCAGTCGTGTTGGATGACTCGGTGTGGATCATGCATGCTCGGCACCTATGCGATCTGCGTTCCAAGCGGCGTTGCATTCGGGGCAGACGACGCAGCCGTCGTTTTCGGTGGGTAGATCCCTGAGCTCGTAGCCACAACCTGCGCAGTGTCCGTGCTTGAGGTGGATTCCTGCAATCTTTGAGAACTTGCGTTGTCGTACCCAGGTGAGGGTGATGAACCAGATGAGCGTTGAGATGACGATCGAGAACACGAACGGGATCAGGAGATGCCCCAGCAGCGTGTTCTGCAGACTGGTGAATGGCATGATTACGGCGGTCCACAGGATCCAGCCGAGCACGCCACCGAGCAGCGCGATGCCGATTTCGGTGTTGAGGGTGACCTGTTGTTCCTGCTTGACGAGTTCGTCCTTGGTCAGGGACTTGATGCCGATGGATCGCCACGCGAGTTGACGACTGGTCAGTCTCGCGACGGCGCATGGTCGATCGCGGTCGTCCTTTGGAATCGGCATGACCCCATGGTATACGAGAACTGATCAGGCGGGTTTCACCGGTGCCCGGCCAACGGAGTAATAGTGGAATCCGAGTTGGCCGAGGTGCTGGCGGCGGTAGAGGTTGCGGCCGTCGAAGATGACTTTGCCCTTCATGACCTCGGCGAGCTTCTCGAAGTTTGGTGATTTGAACTCTGCCCAGTCGGTGGAGATGACGAGCGCGTCGGCGTCCTTTGCGCACTCGTACATGTCGTTGATGAGTTCGACGGTGGAGCCCATTTCATTGGCGATATTCTCCGCTGCGACGGGGTCGAAGCCGGTGCAGCTTGCTCCGCAGCCGAGGGCCTTGCGGATGAGCGTGAGCGCTGGCGCCTTGCGGATGTCGTCTGTACGGGGCTTGAATGCGAGCCCCCAGAAGGCGAGCTTCTTGCCCTGGAGCCCGGATTCACCGCCGAAGTGCGAGGTGATCTTGTTGAAGAACAGGTTGCGCTGGCGTTCGTTTGTGCCGTGGACCGCGTTGGAGACCTGCATGGTGACGCCTGCCTTGTCGCCCATCATGATGCATGCGAGCGTGTCCTTTGGGAAGCAGGAGCCGCCGTATCCGAGGCCCGGGTGCAGGAACGCGTGCCCTATGCGTGAGTCTGAGCACATGCCCTCGCGGACTCGGTTGATGTTGGCGCCGTAGGCCTCGCAGAGGTTGGCCATCTCATTGATGAAGGAAATTTTGGTGGCCAGGAAGTTGTTGGAGGCGTATTTGACCATTTCTGCGGAGAGGACATCCATGACGAAGATTGGGTGTCCGTTGCGAACGAAGGGGTCATAGAGGTCTCGGAACATCTCGCCGACGGTGTCGTTCTCGACGCCGACGACGACGCGATCTGGCTTGTTGAAGTCGTTGACCGCATCGCCTTCTTTGAGGAACTCGGGGTTGTCTGCGACATAGAAGGTGATGTCATCGCCGACGATTTCGCGGATTCGATCTCGGACGCGGAAAGTGGTGCCGACTGGGACGGTGGATTTCACGACGACAACCTTCGGCTTCTGGCCCGGGCCGAGTTGCTTGATCGCATGGCCGATGTCGTCGGCGGCCCCGTCGACATAGGTCATGTCGGTGTGGCCCTTGTCGTCTGATGGGGTGCCGACACAGATGAAGATCATGTCAGCGGCTTGATATGCCTTCTCTTTGTCGAGGGTGTAGGTCAGTCTCCCCGCCTTGCGGTTTTTGACCATCAGTTCTGTGAGCCCCGGCTCATAGATCGGGCAGATGTCTTTTTCGAGTTTTTCGATCTTGTCGGGGCTGACATCCAGACAGATGACATCGTTGCCCGAGTTTGCGAGACAGACGCCGGTGACAAGCCCGACATACCCAGTTCCTACCATGGTCAAACGCATCGTTGCAACTCCTCTATTGAGAATCCGAGTGTATGCATCGAAGCCACTTGGAACCGAGTTCATCACGCCCTGAAACGGATTGCATCCTCCGGATGCACTATTATTGAGTTCACGGTGAAGGACCGGGGGACGGGCGTCCCTCAACACATCAGGAAATGGATCTTTAACCCATGAGTACGCAGACCATGTCCCATAAGTCCGGACGCAGCAAGAAGCTCGAAGAGAAGGCTGCCAAGCGGGCGGCCAAGACGGGGGCGTTCACGGCCGCGACTGCGAATAAGCACGAGTTGTATCAGCTCTCCGTCCAGAATGTGGAAGCGGAGATTGACTTCGTCGATGAAACCTTCCAGGAGATCCGAGGGCGTGATGCGGTTACGCTCCGTGAAGATTTTTGTGGCACAGGCAACACGAGCGCGGAGTGGGTCCGGCGACGGGCGTCGAACCGGGCGATCGGGCTCGATATCGACCAGCCCACGATCGATTGGGGCCTGCAGACCCATGTGTTGGAGCTGGATGAGGACGCACAATCTCGGATCAGCCTGCTGAATCGCAATGTGCTCGAGCCGGGTGATGCGACGGGTATGGACATCGTTCTCGCGATGAACTTCAGCTACTGGCTCTTCAAGACGCGCGAGGAGCTTTGCAACTACTTCAAGGCGGTTCGTGCGAGTCTCGGAGAGGACGGGGTCTTCTTCCTCGACCACTACGGTGGGTCCGAGGCGATGACGGAGACGAGGGAATCCAAGAAGATCGATGATGGTCCGGGTCGGAAGTTCACCTATGTCTGGGAGCAGAAGAGCTACAACCCGATCACGAATGACATGGAGTGCCGTATCCACTTCAAGTTCCCAGATAAAACTCGTATGAATGATGCGTTTGTCTACCACTGGCGGCTTTGGTCGCTTGTGGAGATTCGTGAGCTTCTCTCGGAGGCGGGCTTCTCGGAGGTCCATGTCTACTGGGAGGGCGAGGACGATGAGGGCGAGGGCAGCGGCGAGTACGAACGAACGCTCGAGGGCGAAGCCGACCCCGCGTTTATCAACTACATCGTGGCCTACGACTGAGGTGGTGTTTCACTTGCAAGGTGTGCTCGATATCCCGTCCGAACTCGAAGGCGTCCAGGGGGTCATCGCGAATGCGTTCCCCGGTGTGATCGAGATATTTGAGGCACAGCTCGTCTCCGATCTTCCGCCGGTCGATGAGATGTGTCGATATGTTGAGCGTTATCGCGGGAAGATGCTCCGCCCGACGCTCGTGCTGCTTTGCGGGATCGCGAGCAACGCCGAGCATAATGCGTTGATCGAAACCGGGGACGACGGCTCGATCTGCTCGCGTGCCCACCAGGTGTGCGGGGCGGTATGCGAGATGGTCCATATGGCTACCCTCGTGCACGACGATGTCCTCGACGAGGCAGAGATCCGCCGACGCGGGCAGACGCTCAATATGCTCCACGGGAACGAGACTTCGGTGATCCTTGGGGACTACCTGATTGCTTCGGCGTACGAGCTTTGCTCGTCGCTCGACTCGCCCGTTCCTTCGCGGATCGTCGGCAACGCGTCGGCGGTGATGTGCACGGGCGAGTTGCTGCAGCTCCATCATCGCAACAACCACTCGCTCGACGAAGCGACCTATCTTGAGATTCTTGATCGGAAGACCGCGGCGCTTATCGGCGCGGCGTGCGAGCTGGGGGCGCTGTGCACGCTTGGGTTTGATCAGCGCGAGCATCCGGTTGTCCAAGCGTTGCTGCGTTATGGCAAGGCGATGGGGATCGCGTTTCAGATTCAGGACGATGTGCTTGATCTCATGGGGTCCGAAGAGCAGGTCGGTAAGTCCGTGGGCAAGGATCTTGAGAAGGGCAAGCTGACCTATCCGCTTATCCACCACCTCGCTCATGCGGGCGACGAGCAGACGCTGGGTACGCTTGAGCTCATTCGGCTGGCGGAGAACCGTGATCGATCCGGTGTGCCCGAGCTGATCGACGCGATCCGAGCTACTGACTCGATCGAGGCGACCCAGTCGCTCGCGGCTTCGTATGTTGAGAAGGCGAGGGGGGCGTTGATCGAGCTTCCTGATTCTCCCGGGCGGCGGATGCTGGAACTCATGGCCGACGCGGTCATCCGCCGATCCTACTAATCACGAAAACAGAGGACGGCCCATGCCCCGACGCGTATTCAAGTTCTACCAACGCAAGCGGGTCGTCAATATCAACATCAATATCCTTGCCGCCGGTTTCCTCGCGATCGCGCTTGCGAAGTTCCCGGTGAAGTTTATTGGGGATTGGATCGGGCCTGAGCACAAGCTCATCATCGCTGCGATCGCGTACATTGTGGACACGATCTTTGATGTGATGGTGTATTACGCGCTGCATTGGATCGCGAATCATTGGAACCCGCAGGGGCATCTTCCCAAGCACGACGACCGCCCCAAGAGCCGTCGGTTTGTACACGACGCGACGCGGATCCAGGCGGAACGCATGGCGCTCGTCCCGATCTTCATCCTGATTGGCCCGGGGGGGATGTGGGCGTTGCAGCGGTTCGCGAACATCACACACTCCTGGGCGTTCGTCATCGCGTTTGTTGCGGCGATCATCACCACACGGATCATCCACACGATTTGGGGGATTCGTTCTGGGACCTTTAAGGACACCGTGGACTTTGTGATCGATGATGACATCCAGATCGGGCGTGATCTGAGCGCCGAGGCTGAATCTGAGGCGAGGGCTCAGGAGCCCACCGAGCCCAAGCCAACACCCAAGCCGACGAAGACGGACGAGGTTGCTCCCTGATGTGTGGCATCGCGGGTGTTATCAAGATCCACGACCCGAAGGACGGCCCCCCACCGCCGCCACTTGAGGCGATCCCTGAGCAGTGGCTGGACATCCTCGACGAATCCATCAAACACCGAGGCCCCGACGGGCAGGGACGGTTCCGCGATCGCGCGACCCGCGAAGACGGCACCATCGTCGATGTCGCGCTCGTGCACCGACGATTGAGCATCATCGACCACGCCGGCGGGCACCAGCCGATGGTGCACGACGGCGAGCGACTGCGGGCAGACCTGACCTACCAGCCGGGCGAGATACCGATCATCGCGAGTGAGGTTGAGCCGGACAAGCCGCTGGTTGCGGTGGTGTTCAACGGGTGTATTTACAACCATCGCGAGCTGCGGGAGGAGTTGGAGGGGCAGGGGTGTGTGTTCGAGACGGATCACTCGGATACGGAGGTGCTGGTGCATGGGTGGCGGGCGGATCAGGTTCGAGTTCGACACTGCCTTGACGGCATGTACGGCATCGCAGTCTGGGAGCGCCAATCCTCAACCTTTACGGCTATGCGGGACGACTTTGGCCAGAAACCATTGTACAAATCGAACAACAGGAACAAGATCAAAGCGATGAGCAGCAACCCGGTGGGCTTGCTCAATCTCGCGCAGTTTATGACTGAACCCGAAGCAAGCGATCCAGGACAAACCCGAGGTTGGATCAAGTATGGCTGGAATCAGGCCGCAAAGATTCTCGGCGTCGCTGAGTCAATGCTGCCGGGAACATCGAACTCCATACCAAGCCACGAATCACATGATGAAGACGGATGGGCTCATGCCCATCATCTCCTGCTCAATCATGAGATACGCGATCTGGATATAGAGACTCTCGACGAACTGCTCCGGGCTGCTGTGCAATCTGAACTCGAAGCCGATGTACCGATCGGCTGCTTCCTCAGTGGCGGCATCGATTCAGCACTGATCTGTCATTACGCCAAAGAAACTCATGCTGACATCACTGCGTACACCGTCAGGATGCCGATTGCTTCTTTCGATGAAAGCGATGCGGCGTCTGTAACCGCAAAGCATCTCGGCATCCAGCATCAAGTGCTCGACTGCAATCTAAACCCGTCAGACGATTTGATTCAACTGATCGAACAGCTTGGGCTTCCTTTCGGAGACAGTTCACTACTCCCGACGTATTGGGTCTGCCGTTCGGCGCGGCGTGAAGTCAAAGTCGCATTGGCTGGTGACGGTGGCGACGAACTTTTCCTTGGGTATGACAGGCATCGCGTCCTTTCGCTCATTCACAAACTCGGTATACCTTCGCTGGCTTCACTTGCTGCCAAGGCTCTTCCCGTTGGTCGGAATCCAAAGTCACGATTCACCCGAGCTTCGAGACTCTTGAATGCCGCAGCGGGCGAGGGCTACAAGGAGCTCGTCGCAATTTTCCCCTCGCCATTCGATGAAGAGCTGGGTCTTTCAATCAAACCGATGGATCACTGGGGTTTGACTCAAGACAAGGCCACTGCATTGCGCTTTGATCGCATGTTCTATCTACCAGAAGACCTCCTCCGCAAGACCGATACAGCATCGATGGCCGTCGGGCTTGAGGTGCGTGCACCGTTCCTCGCAAAGGAGCTCGTCGACGCGGCGCTCCGTACGCCGCTGGACATCCTCATGCCCAACGGCGGGCGGAAGGGCCTCCTGAAACAAGTCGCCCGCAAGTACCTCCCCGACCACATCGTCGATCGTCCCAAGCAGGGCTTTGCCATCCCCATCGGTGAGTGGTTCCGCTCGGACTACGGCGGGATGCGTCAGTTGCTCTACGATCACCTGCACTCCGCCGACCCGTTCCCGGGGCTGGCGGAATCTGGGGTGGAGTTGAATATGAAGTTTGTCGAGCAGATGCTCAGAGAGCACGACGCGGCTGGGGAGAAGTCGATCAACCCGTGGCGTGGGCGGGACCACTCGCAGCGGCTGTACATGCTGCTGGTGCTGAGTATCTGGGCGAAGTGGCTGCAGCGGGTTCGTAAGGGCGAAGAAAAAGCCCACGCCTGAGCGTGGGCTTGTGAAAAACCCAAGTTGCCGGTGGCACAGGCGTCCCGCCTGTGCAATCTCAAGTAACCGGAGCACACAGCGCACAGGCGGGACGCCTGTGCCACCGCTGCAAGACAACTCAGTCGCGCTTGACCTTGCCATCGATGTGGACATCCATCTGCGGGAATGGGATGCCGATCTCGGCTTGGTCGAGGGCGACCTTCACATTGCGGGTGAGCTGGTCCATAACCGCCCAGTAGTCTGCTGCGTTGACCCAGACACGCACGGACCAGTCGATGGACGAGCCGCCGAGGCCGGTGAGGACGACCGCGGGGCCGGGGTCGGTGAGGACATTCTCGGTGCCCGATGCGGCTGCGAGCATGACCTCGCGTGCCTTGTCGATATCTGCGCCGTAGTCGGTGCCGACATCGACCGAGACGCGTCGGGTGGCGTGGTGCGAGATATTCTCGATGGTGCCGCCGAAGATCTCGTTGTTGGGCACGATGATGCGTCGGTTATCCGGTGTATCGAAGATGGTGGTGAAGAGGCCGATCTCGAAGATCTTGCCCGTGGTGCCGCCTGCGCTGACGACATCGCCGACCTTGAACGGACGGAAGAGCAGGAGCATCACGCCGGAGGCGATGTTGCCGAGCATGCCGGACATGGCCATACCGATGGCGAAGCCGACCGCAGCGATCAGTGCTGCGAAGCTTGCTGTCGGGATCCCGAAGACGCCGAGGATCGCGACACCACCTGCGATGAGGACGATGTAGCGTGCGAGGTTGGAAAGGAATCGTGCGAGGGTTTCCTCGACCTTGGCCTTGCGTACGGCCTTGCCGGTGATTTTGCTGACCCAGCCCGCGACGAGCAGGACGAGGATAATAAGAATGACGGCCTTGGTGATCGGCCAGCCGACGGAATCCCAAAGCAGGATCCATGTGTCGCTGCTGAAGTCGCCTTCCATCAGGCGGCTCGCGGCTTCAGTGCCTCCGCTGACGAGTTCGTTCGCGGGTTCAGCCGCGGTTTCGGCACCGTTCGCGACCTCAGTGGCCGCTTCCTCTTGCATGAAAAGCATGTGTGTTTCCTCTCGAAGTTCGACACACGGCGATTGAGTCCCCTGGCAACCTTTGCCTTTACGCCGTATGCTTTTCGAACTTTAACCCTTGTTTATCCTGAAAGCGAAACAGATACGCTGTTTTCGTGTGTCCGTGCCGGTGTACAGCGCAAATCGTGCCAAATTACCTAAGTGGTTTGCGAAATCCCCTTCAGTTTGGCACTGATCTTCTGCCAAGTTGATCGCTTCGCGTGGTAGGATTGCACCGAAGCATGGGGAAATGCCGAAGGACTTTGTGTGACACAGCCAACTCCTCAATCGGATCCTGACCTGACGCACCAGACGCCGAGCGTTACCCGACGCTCTGCGCTTTCGTCCGTGGCGAAGACAGGCCTTGCTTTGAGCATCGCCGGCTCGCTTATCGGCTGCAGTTCCAGTGCGCAGAAACGAGTTCAATCCAAGGGCGGCTCGCTCGGCGATCCGATCCCTGAGGACCCGATCGTCCACTCTTCGACCCCCAGCCCGATCCAAACTCGTCCTTCGACCACGCACAGCGTCAGCTCGAACGATTCGCTCTCGGCGATTCCGTCGTTTGTGATCCCACGGGCCAAGTGGACCAGTTCGGGCCCCAAGCGTTGGCTCGCGGACCCGATGACGGGTATCAACCGGATCACCGTGCATCATGACGCGATCATGCCGGTTCCCAGCGGTACGTATGCCGATTCTCTGCGTCGGCTGCAGCTCATTCGCAAGGGTCATCTGAATAATGGCTGGGCGGACATTGGCTATCACTTCGCGATCGACCCGAGCGGACGCGTCTGGCAGGCACGACCGCTTGAGTTGCAGGGTGCCCATGTGAAGGACAACAATCCGAGCAATCTCGGGATTGTGGTCTTTGGAAACTACGAGCAGATTCGCCCGACTTCCGCGTCACTCAGATCGCTTGATCAGCTGCTCTCATATGGCATGCAGCGGTTCGGGGTTCCGATCAGCCGCGTCTATACCCATCGTGAGCTGCGTCCCACGGCGTGCCCTGGGCAGAATCTGCAAGCGCAGATGAACGCGACCCGCTCGAGCAACGGTCGTTTGAGCACGATCATCCGATCGACATCGCCAGTCCTGCTCGCCTGAGTTGATAATGAACGCTGATAGAGCGTGAGCTCTAAACCGGTCAGTCGGCGTTGCTTAATGCCGACTCGGTACCTGCGTGCTCTGCGTTCGGCTGACCAAAGATCGCGGACCCAACCCGTACGATGTTTGATCCTTCTTCGATCGCGACTTCATAATCGCCGCTCATGCCCATGGAGAGCAGGTCGAAATGCCCCTCGCCGATGCCGACACGGCGGATGTCATCGAAGAGTTCACGACATCTCGTGAAATGTGGGCGGGCTTCCTCGGGGTCGTCGCAGATTGGCGCCATGGTCATGAGGCCGCGAACACGGACATTGATCATGGTGTCGATCTGCTCAGCGATGGCCCCCGCTGCTGCGATGGGGACGCCGAACTTGGATTCTTCCGCCGAGACATTCACTTGGAGCAGGACATCAATCTGACGGTCGAGCTTGTTTGCTACCTGCTGGATTTCTTCGGCGAGTCGTAGCGAGTCAACGGAATGAACCAGACGAACGACATCACCAATCTTGCGGACCTTGTTTCGCTGGAGATGCCCGATCATGTGCCAACGGACAGGTTCGGATGGATCGAACCCGGTGTGCTCGCCCGCGACCCTGGGGTGCAATCGCATGCGTTCGAACCATTCGTTGATGACGCCTGCCCTCTGGGAAAGCTGCTGAACCTTGTTTTCGCCGAAATCCCGGTGCCCGAGTTCAACGAGCTCTCGAATATCTTCGGGCTCTGCGAACTTGGTGACGGCGATGAGATAGACCGAACCCGGGGTCCTGCCTGAGCGACCTGCGGCATCCGCAACGCGCTGCTTGACTTCCGTGTAACGCTGTTCGAGGGTGGACATCTGACCTCCTGTCATTGCCTGATCATCTGGAATAGATAGATGATAGCGGGTTTTTCCCGCTTCTGCGAGGCAGGATCAGTTGTCTACGGTTCCCCAGTTTGATCCGCGTCGGGATGGGTCGGACGGAGCCGCGGTTCCCTCTGGCTCAGGTTTCGCCTTCCACATGCCGTAGCCGAGTTCTTTGTCTCTCTCGGTTGGATCCTGTGCATCGGCTGTCAGCCCGAACCGGTTTTCAAGAGACTGATCGGCCCCGCTGGGCTGTTTGACATCGACCCGGCGCTGTTGCAGCTGGCATCCGGCGTTGAATGCCAAGAGTGCCGCGCCCATCGAGATCATCGTGATTTGCCGCGTGGATTTGTTCATTTGCATATCCAACTGTACACCGATAACTGGTGAAAGCCCAACGAATTAGAGCGGTTCGCGTGGGACATCGGGGCCTGCACTGTGTGGAGGCGGCACCATGGGGGGGGCTTCCCCCACCTTGTCGTTGATTTCCATCAGACGAGATTCCAGGTGCTCTATCCTGCGGGCCATGCTGGTCATGGTCTTATTGAGTTGGGCGATCTCTGCCGAGAGCACTTCGATGTGTCGCTCGGAATAACCCGTGGAGAGTTCGAGTTTCTCTAATCGCTTGTCGTGATGGTGCTCTGGACGACTCATACCCGAGTCTAGCCTTGCATGGTACCTGAATCACCCCGCCTGGGCGAGCGAGATATGCGTCCCATCGAGCCCGGTGGTGACAACACGGTTCCGTCCTGCTTGTTTCGCGTGATACAGATTCTTATCCGCCATCTCGACCCATCCCTCGGGGGTGATGGTCACGGTGTCCGTATTACCGGTCCCCGCGACGCCCACAGAGATCGTGATGTTGCGTGCGGGATGACGCGACCAGGCGAGGTGCTCGCAGCCCTGGCGGATGCGTTCGCACATGAGCTGGGCCTGATTCGGATCGGTTTCGGGCATGATGATTGCGAACTCTTCGCCGCCGTAGCGGCAGGCGATATCGATCGAGCGTGTCTCACGCATGATCAGGTTCGCGACACCCGAGATTACTGCATCTCCGGCTGGGTGCCCGTATGTATCGTTCACGGATTTGAAATGATCGATATCGATCATCGCGATCGAGAGGGACTGCCCGTGTCGGAGTGTGCGATTGAACTCTGAGCTGAGCTTCTCGTCGAAGTACTGGCGGTTGTAGAGACCGCTGAGCCCGTCGATATGGGCCTTCTGCGCGAGCATGCGCAGCAGTTCGGACATCCGCAGGGATGATCGCACGCGTGCTCGCAGTTCGGTGAGCTCGAATGGTTTCGTTACGAAGTCGATCGCGCCCAGGTCGAAAGCCGCGACCTTGTCCTGCGACGAGTTCATGCCCGAGAGGACGATGACAGGGATGTCGCGTGTTCTCGGATCTTCCTTGAGTTCTCTGAGCGTCTCGAACCCGTCCATGACCGGCATATCCAGGTCGAGCAGAATGAGGGAGGGTTCGTCTCTTTGAGCGATCTCGAGTCCGGCTTTGCCATCTTCTGCGCTCGAAAGGACGATCGACTCACTCCGCAGACGCGCCTCGAGCAAACGATGCACAAACTGCGAATCATCGACCAACAGCACCACTGGTGATGTTTCTGTGTACGGGTTGGGCTGGGTTTCACTCATTCGCTTAATCGATCCGCCTGGCTCCGTTGGGTCAAGGTCGTTCGAGATCTGAAATCAGCTCGGGTTGATGTACGAGTTGCAGAGAGAAACGAGTTGATCGACTTGCGACCTGAGTGTCTCCACCGATTCACTGGGATCGCTTGTCAGTTTCAGTTGCTGCTCCAGCTTTGCGGCTTCTGTTCCAATGCTGGGGAACCCAAAGCCGGGGGCAGCACCCTTGAGTTGGTGGGCGATCCGCTCGAGTTCACGGAAATCATCGTTCGTGAAGGCTGCGAGGATCGTGTCTACGCGATCGGGTAGCTCTGTAAGGAAGTACTGGATTAACTCCGCGTCTTCGGGGTCGTTGATATCCAGACTGAATGCGTTGGGATCGGGTGCGTTCATCACAAGCCTCCAATCGAGTAGATCGGGTGATCTGAGTCATGGGTTTATCGCATCCCTCCAGCTGGCCCCCACCGTACCCAGAATTACCCAGTGTCTTTACGATGACTCATACGCACAGACGCTCCAGACCGGATGAATCGTGATTATCGGAACCTGGAGTACCCCTGCCGTTCTCGCTCGCGAACAATGCTCCTGATGACAGATCCCGCCTCTCAAACCATTCTGCGAGACCTTGGCCCTGTCCGGGCATCTGTGGGGATCCTTTTCTTTGGAGGATCGTTCGACCCCCCCCACATCGGGCATGTGAAGCTTCCGGAAGCGGTCCTTGCCACGCTAGGGGCGGATCTGGATCGCGTCGTCTATGTCCCCGCTGCCCGCTCGCCACACAAGGAATCCGCCCCGACTGGTGGGCAGCATCGCCTGAGGATGCTTGAGCTTGCTATTCGTTCTGCGTCGAATGCTCGGATCTGGACCGATGAGATCGAGCGAGCGGGCGTGGATCCCGCTTCCCCGAGTTATTGGTCTGTAACATGGGCGTCGGCTCGATCACAACGCCCGGACACACCGGACCGATTCCTCATCGGTGCGGATCAGGCGTTATCGATGCATCGCTGGCACCGATACCGATCGTTCTGGCGCGACGCTGTCGTGATGTTGCGGGATGACCACGATGCTCCCTCGATGTTGATTGACTCGCTTCGCTCGATTGGGGTGTGGGATGAGACTGACCTTGAGCACTGGGAACGGCGGATCGTTCAGGTGCCATTGATCGATGCGTCATCGACTCATATTCGCTCGTGCCTTGCGGATCCTCAGCGCAGAGAAAACCCGATCGCCGGTCTCGACGATCGGGTTCAAGATTACATTGTTGATCACGGGCTCTATCGCGGGTGATCAGACTGAGGCCGGCTGTGCCGATTCGCATGCCTTGCGGAGTGCGTCTGCCTTGTCTGTCTTCTCCCATGGGAAGAAGTTCATTCCGTCTTTCTCCTGCGGCTGACGCCCGAAGTGACCGTGGCGGGCGCTGGGTCGATAGATCGGCTTGCGGAGATCGAGTGTCTCGATGATGCCGCGGGGTGTGAGTGGGAACACCTCACGGACAGCCTTCGCGATCGCGTTTTCGTCAACCTTGGAAGTCCCGAAGGTCTCGACGAATACGCTCGTTGGCTCCGCGACGCCGATCGCGTAGGAGAGTTGGATCTCACACTCGTCCGCGAGATCCGCAGCGACGATGTTCTTCGCGATGTAGCGGGCCATGTAGGCTGCGGAACGGTCGACCTTGGTGGGGTCCTTGCCGCTGAATGCGCCGCCGCCGTGACGACCACGCCCGCCGTAGGTATCGACGATGATTTTCCGGCCCGTCAGTCCTGCGTCGCCGTGGGGTCCGCCGATCTCGAAGCGTCCTGTGGGGTTCACATGGACGGTGATGCCTGGGTTCCACCATTCGCCGAGGACGGGCTTGATGATGTGATCGATTACTTCGCGTTTGAGCTGATCCTGCTTGTCGTTCCAGGACTTGTCGTGCTGGGTGGAGATGACGACGGTATCGACGCGGACGGGCTTGCGTCCGTCGTATTCGACGGTGACCTGGCTCTTTGCGTCGGGTCGAAGGCCTGGGATCGCGCCGTTTTCGCGCACATGTGCCTGCTGGGCCACGAGCTTGTGGCTGAGCATCACCGGCAGCGGCATGAGTTCTTCAGTCTCTTTGCAAGCAAATCCGAACATCATGCCCTGATCGCCTGCGCCTTCCTTGTTGACGCCCTGCGCGATATCAGGGGATTGCTGATTGATCGAGACAAGCACGGCACACGATTCGGCGTCGAATCGCATTTCGCCGTCCGTGTAGCCGATGTCCCGGATGACACCCCGGACGACCTCCGGGATGTCGACATAGCCCTGCGTCGTGACCTCGCCCGCGATGACGGCCATACCGGTGGAGACCATGGTTTCGACCGCGACGCGTGAGTGTGGATCGTTTGCGAGCATGGCATCAAGGATGGCATCCGAGATCTGATCGGCCACTTTGTCAGGGTGCCCCATTGAGACAGACTCGGAGGTGAAAAGCTGGGTTTCGCTCATGTTGTGTTCCTTCCGCGGCCTCTTGCTTCAGCCATTGTTTCGGATTTGAGGATTATAGCCACCGCCCCAGTTCATGTTGAGTTTGAGATCCGTATGGATTCCGATGTACACCCTGTTTTCAACCTACCTATCCTCTACGCATGCCCAGCACCCGCACGCGATCGAAGAGCAAGACCAAGGGACTGACTTATGCCGAATCCGGCGTGAGCATCGAGGCCGGCGACAAGTTCGTCGGGTCGATCGGATCACTCCTCCGAAGAACCCACGGGCAACGCGTCATCGACAACCCGGGCGGGTTCGCGGGGCTGCTGCGTCTGGATTACAACGAACAGCTCTTCAAGCACAACTACAAGGACC
The DNA here is from genome assembly GCA_002337545.1 of Phycisphaerales bacterium UBA1910. GTDB lineage: Bacteria > Planctomycetota > Phycisphaerae > Phycisphaerales > UBA1924 > UBA1924. Next base: position 35,319 of record DDGE01000051.1, read on the forward strand.
CAGTACTTGTTGCGTGTGCCGACGGCGTCGGGACCAAGGTCCATCTCGCGATCGAGATGAACAAGCACGACACCGTCGGGATCGATCTGGTCGCGATGAATGTCAATGACCTGATCGTGCAGGGCGCGGAGCCGCTGCTCTTCCTTGATTACATCGCGGTCAACTCGGTGAATCAGGAAGTGCTGTACGACATTGTCAAGGGGATCAGCGATGGGTGCAAACAGGCCGGGTGTGCGCTGATCGGTGGCGAGACCGCTGAGATGAACGACCTGTACAAGCCCAACGATTACGATCTCGCGGGATTCAGTGTGGGTGTCGTTGAACTCAAGAAAGCGACCAACCCCCTCCGCGTCGAGCCCGGCGATGTCATTCTTGGGCTTGAGAGCTCGGGTGTGCACTCGAACGGCTATTCGCTCGTCCGCAAAGTCCTCAAGCACGCGAAGCTGAAGCTCAACAAGAACTACCCGGAACTTGAGACCGATCGTACGCTCGGCGAGGTGCTCCTCGAGCCCACTCGGATCTACGCGTCCTCGATCGTCAAGCTCCTGCGCGCGTACAAGGTGAAGAAGGTCATCTCTGGTATGGCCCACATCACCGGCGGCGGGATGGAAGGGAACCTCAACCGGTCCCTCCATGACGGGGTCGATGCCGTCATCGATGAGTCGAGCTGGGAAGTGCCTCCGGTCTTCAGGTTCCTTCAAGAGCACGGCAACATCGATGAAGCCGAGATGCGTGTGGTCTTCAACATGGGTATCGGGTATACCCTGATTGTGCGCCCGACCTTCGTTGATGGGGTGACACGCAAGCTTGAGAAAGCCGGCGAGAAGGTCCATGTGATCGGCAAGGTCACCAAGGGCAAGGGACGCGTGCGCATTCGGAACCGCGCCGAGCGTTGATCACGACCTCAACATGAAATCGGCTTTCATCTTGTGCCGGTACACTTTCCCGATCGTCACGCATGCGGCGTGACCTTGGGAGGTGCAGCATGGGTCTGATCAAAGAGTTCAAGGAGTTCGCGGTACGGGGCAGTGTCCTCGATATGGCCATCGGCATCATCATCGGCGGCGCTTTCAGTCTGATCGTGAGATCGCTGATCGACGACATTGTCATGCCGATCATCGGGCTCGCTGGGAAAGCCGAGTTCCAGAACCTCTACTTCGGTCTCACTGAGAATGTCCGGGTGGGTGTGACAAACTATGAGAATGCGAACAACGGAGCCCCGATGCCGTTGGAAGAGGCACGCGATCTTGGACCAGTCTTCGCGTACGGGAACTTCATCACAATCCTGATTAACTTCCTCATCCTTGCGTTCATCGTGTTCGTGATGGTGAAACTCGTCAACCAGGCGAAGAAGCGGTTTGAGGAAGAAAAGATGGCAGAGCCCGCGAAGGCACCCGCCGCGGATGTTGTGCTGCTGGGCGAGATCCGAGATCTGCTCAGGCAGCAAACACTCAATCAAGATTAAGATTGAGCGAAGGGGTTCACGGCTGAGCCACCTCGCGCATACACTTGCGTTATGGCGTCAGTATACAAACATCCCAAGACCCCGAAACAGGCATCCCGGAGGCGTGCCCGGTTTGACCGCCTGCTCGAACCGGAGATGCTCAAGGCCCTCGCGGAACCCTCCCGTGCCCAGATCCTCTCATGCCTGCTCAAATGTGGGCGTCCTTGCTCGGTCACTGAAGTCGCGGAGTGCTGCTCGATCGACTTCTCCATGGTTGCCCGACACCTTGGGACGCTCGCTCGTGCGGGACTCCTGACGAGCGAGAAGAAGGGACGCACTGTCTGGTACAACGCGGACGCGCGAGCGCTCGCATTGCACTTCCGCGATCTCGCAGACGCGATCGAGGAGTTGACGCCGCAGGACGGATGCATCGAAGACAACGGGTGCGGGTGCTGTGACCCGGAAGGAATCAGATCATGACGAATGAGCGTACGAGGGTCCTTTTCCTCTGCACGGGCAACTCGTGCCGGAGTCAGATGGCCGAGGGATGGGCGAGGCATCTGCACGCGGGCGCAATCGAAGCGTACTCCGCGGGCATCGAGAAGCATGGTCTCAACCCCAACGCGGTGAAGGTGATGGGTGAGGTCGATATTGATATTTCCGATCATTTCTCCAAGGACCTGAGCGATCTCGCGGGTCTGGACTTCGATCTGGTCGTCACCGTGTGCGGGCACGCGCACGAGACCTGTCCGGTGTTCCCTGGCAATGCACGGGTGGTGCATCGGGGGTTTGATGATCCGCCCAAGCTCGCGCTTGATGCGAAGACCGAAGACGAGGCCCTATCCCACTACCGGCGAGTCCGCGATGAGATCGGGGTGTTCATGAGCGAACTGCCCGAACTCCTCAGTTCCCAGCCCAATGCCTGAATACGGAAAAAACGACATGAGCACCGCCCCGACCACTCCCACCGCCGTCGATCAGCCCGCGTGTTTGGATTCCAAGCCCAAGCGGCTTGGGCTGCTCGATCGATTCCTCACACTCTGGATCTTTCTGGCCATGGCCATCGGCGTCACGCTCGGGCGGCTCGTTCCGGGTGTGTCGGAGCAACTCGATCGCATGTCGATCGGGACAACGAACATCCCAATCGCGATCGGTCTCATCCTGATGATGTACCCGCCGCTGGCGAAGGTGCGATACGAGAAGCTCCCTGAGGTGTTCAAGGACTGGAAGGTCCTCGTGCTCTCGCTCGTGCAGAACTGGGTCGTCGGCCCAACGCTCATGTTCTTGCTCGCGGTCCTGTTCCTGCGCGACTACCCCGAGTACATGACAGGGCTGATTCTGGTCGGGCTCGCGCGGTGCATCGCCATGGTGCTGGTGTGGAACGATCTCGCGCGGGGCAGCAGCGATTACGCCGCGGGCCTTGTTGCGTTTAACAGCATTTTTCAGGTATTGTTCTTTGGCGTCTACGCATGGATCTTCATTACCTTCCTCCCCCCGCTGCTCGGATTAGAAGGGGCGGTTGTCGATGTCTCCATCGTTGAGGTCTTTACGAGTGTCATGATTTATCTGGGGATCCCGTTCTTCGCGGGGATGCTCACGCGATTCATCCTCCGCCCGCTCAAAGGCGACGCGTGGTACACCCAGACCTTCCTCCCCAAGATCGGCCCCATCACCCTCGTTGCGCTCCTGCTCACCATCATCCTTATGTTTAGCATGCAGGGCGATCGGATCGTGGAGCTCCCCCTCGATATTCTCCGCATCGCGATCCCGCTGACGATCTACTTCGTTGTGATGTTCTTCGTGAGCTTCCTGATGGCGAAGAAGGTTGGCGCGGATTATGAGCGGTCCGCAACCCTCGCGTTTACCGCTTCGGGGAACAACTTTGAGCTCGCGATCGCTGTCGCGATTGCTGTCTTCGGCATTGGATCGGGTGTCGCGTTCGCGACGGTTGTCGGCCCGCTGGTTGAGGTGCCGGTCCTGATCACCCTCGTGAGCGTGTCGTTGTGGCTTGGGCGGCGGTTGTATCCTCAGGATGACGCCAAGATCAATGCGGACTGATTTTGTGCACCTGGTGGGTATTCGTCGTACACTCACCTGCAGACACACACACCGAGAGGAGCACAATCATGCCATCACTGTACACAACACGCGTCGCATCAACTGGCGGGCGTAACGGGCACGCGAAGAGCGAAGACGGTCTTATTGATATGCAGATGACCGTACCACCGAGTCTGGGTGGCAAGGGTGATAAGCCGAATCCAGAGGTGCTGTTCGCGGCCGGGTATGCAGCGTGCTTTGGTAACGCGGTGATCTTTGTTGCGAAGGACAAGGGTATCGAGCTGGCACCGGAGGATGTAAAGACGACCGCGGAAGTGGAACTCTTCTCGACCGACGCCGGCGAGTTCCGGCTTCGAGTGCATCTGGATAACGAGATCAAGGGCGTGGACCAGTCCCAGGCGGAAGATCTCGTGAAGACCGGTCATGATGTATGTCCCTACTCGAACGCGACGCGTGGCAACATCGAGGTCACACTCAGCGCGAAGGCCGTCTGAGATCCGTCGTCACCCGTGGTTTCTTCACTCGTACACACGAAGTGCCGCGATCTTCAACTTTGTGAATCGCCAATGGGCGTACTCACGAAGTCTGAGTCTGCGGATAGATGAGACATGCAAACGGGACCAATATGTATGTAAGAAGAGCAGCCATTTCGTGCAACACTGTGCAATCACTACGGTGTATGCTTCACTGATGCGAGGCATAGACCGGGTTTCTCATTTTGCGTATGCGCATGGAGTTCTCACGCCGATCACAGCGGCGTGCTTGATCATCCCATTGTTGGTGATCGCTCCTGGCTGCCAGCAGACGCGTGAATCGAGCCCGGTCCCCTTCGAGGATGCGCCGGCATTCCGCTCCGATGGCAGCGCGGCACTGGCGGAGCGATGGTGGATCGCCTTCGATGACCCGGCACTGAACGAACGGATCGATCGGGCGTTGAACGAGAACTTTTCGCTCGCGGCAGCGTGGGAGCGGCTGCAACAAGCGGACGCGATCGCGAGGCGGGCCCGTTCGGAACGGTCGGCCGATCTGGATGCGGTTGTTGGCGCTGAACGCACGGAACGCGACGATGGCGCACCAGACGAAACCGAGCTCTCGGTTGGGCTCGAGGCGTCGTACGAGGTCGATCTCTGGGGACGCATCGATGCCGCGATCGAGGCGGAGCGTTTGCGTGCTTTCGCGAGTGAAGCGGATTACAAGGCCGCCGCGCTGACGCTCTCTGGTGAGGTCGCGACCAACTGGTATACGCTCTCGGTTGCGAGGCTGCAGGTCGACCTGATCCGATCGCAGCTGCAGACGAACGAGAAGGTGCTTGATGTACTGGAACGCCGCTTCGCTGTCGGGCAATCGGGGAGCGCCGATGTCCTGCGCCAACGCCAGCTTGTGGAATCGACCCGCGAGCAGGTCATTGTGGCCGAGTCGTTTGTGCAGGTTCTTGAGCACCAGCAGGCCGTGCTGGAGGGACGCCCCCCGCAGCAGGAGTTTGCCTATGCCCCGGCGTTTCTCCCGCGTGTGCCTGCAGCGCCCGCCACCGGATTGCCGGCGGAGTTGGTCCGACGCCGCCCCGATGTGATAAGCGCGATGTATACGCTCCGAGCCGCGGATGAGGACATCGCGGTCGCAGTTGCTGACACCTACCCGCGCCTCAGCCTGAGCGCCTCGGTCTCGACCGCTGCTGATCATGTTTCGGGGCTGTTCAGCGATTGGATCGCACGCATCGCTGCGAATGCTGTTGCGCCGATCATCGACGGCGACGAGCGGTCTTCTGAGTTTGCACGGGCCGAAGCCGCACAACGGGAACTGCTCGCGGTGTATGCCCAGACGGTCCTGGACGCATTCAGCGAGGTTGAAGTTTCGCTGACACGAGAGCAGGAGCAGGCTCGTCGTCTCGCGAGTTTGGAGATTCAGTTCGAACTCGCGCGTTAGACCTATCGGCAACTCCGGACGCAATACCTCAATGGCGCGACTGATTTCATCGATGTGCTCACTTCTCTTCGTGAACAGCAGCAGATCGAGCGGGATCTGCTCAGCGCCAAGCTCGAGCTGATCACCTTCCGGATCTCCCTCTATCGGGCACTCGCGGGCGGCTTTGAGACCCCGCATGAAATCGGTGAATCGACGGATGAACCATACGATGGAGACGAAACGCTTGGCTAAGAAAACCACATCCGACCGGACCCGTCTGTGGACACGCATCGTGCTCTCCGTGGTGATTTGCGTGATGCTGATCGCTGGCGCTGGCGCCGTCACCTACCTCATTTACTCCACTGAACCCGTCGCGCAGAGCGAGGCGGCGACGAGGAAGAGTGCGGCCCTGGTCGAGGTCACCCAAACAGAGCGGGGGGACTTCCGACCGCGATTGGCGGTCCTCGGTGTTGTTGAACCCGCGCGGGAACTCATACTCAGCCCACGCGTGAGCGGCCAGATCATCGGGATAGACCCACAGTTCATCCCCGGCGGGCTCGTCGTAGAGGGGCATGAGCTTGTCCGCATTGATCCCGCGGACTTTGAGCAGGCCCTGACCATGATGCAGAGTGAGCATCGGCAGGTGCAGGCTGAGCTGGCCATCGAGGAGGGACGCCAGGCCGTAGCCCGTCAGGAGTTCGAGCTTCTTGGTGAGGAGATCGAGGAAGAGAACCGATCGCTTGTGCTGCGTGAGCCGCAGATCGAAGCGATCCGTGCCCGCTTATCCGCAACCGAGGCGGCGGTCCGTCAGGCCGAGCTCGATCTGGAGCGCACGAGCGTGCGTGTCCCCTTCGATGCGCAGATCATGACACGCTCGGTGAATCTCGGATCTCAGGTCAGCTCTTCCGACGAGCTCGCTCACCTTGTGGGGACGGACGAGTACTGGGTCATGGCGAGCGTGCCGCTGCGTGATCTCCCATGGATTCGATTCGGTGACCGGGACGGCACGGGTGCTCGTGTGCAGGTGTATCACAAGGCCGCGTGGCCGGCTGGGGTATACCGAGAAGGCACTGTGGCTCGCCTGATCGGTACCGTGGATGATCAGTCACGGCTCGCGAAGGTGCTCGTCTCGATCCCTGATCCGCTGGCTTTGAAAGCCGATGGTCCGAGGATGATTCTGGGCACGATCGTTGAGCTTGAGATCGAGGGCGAAGAGATCCGCGATGTCGTGCGCCTCGATCGTCAGTACCTGCGGCAGAACGATACCGTTTGGGTCAAGGCCGACGGGCAACTCGACATCAGGGAAACCGAGGTGGTGTACCGGGATTCGCAGTACGCTTACATCCGCAGCGGGCTCGCTGACGACGAGGATGTTGTCACGACATCGCTGGCTACGGTTTCGCAGGGGCTTGCGTTGCGGGTTCAGGGAGAGCCTGAAGAATCCGGCCAATCGAAGTCAGGGGACGAAACGCCATGAGCGATATCCCCGACGATGGACATGACACCAGCACCCCGATGCGGGGACCGATCGCATGGATGGCGCAGAACTCCATTGCTGCAAACCTGCTGATGGTCATCCTGCTTGTCGGCGGTGTCTGGTCCGCGTTCTCTATCCAGAAAGAAGTCTTCCCGGAGTTCCAGCTCGATATCGTCGAGGTCGATGTCGGTTATCCCGGGGCGGCACCTGCAGAGGTTGAGCAGGGCATCCTGCGTCCGGTCGAGGAAGCGATCCGCGGCATCGATGGCATCCGTGAGATCACTTCTGAGGCCCGCGAAGGGAACGGCTCGGTCAGCATCGAGCTGGTGCCGGACACCGAGCGGATGAAGGCGTTTCAGGACATCGACCAGGCGGTCAGCCGCATCCGGACTTTCCCTGATGACATTGAGCAGCCGGAAGTCCGTCTGCAATCGCGCAGGACCGAGGTCATGTCACTGGGGCTCTACGGCGATATTGACATCTGGACCCTTCGGAAGCTCGCGGAGCAGCTCCGCGACACCATGCTTGCGGACCCGGAGATCACGCAAGTCGAGCTGGGACGGGTGCCAGACTACATCACCCATATTGAGATCCCTAGAAATCGGCTCCGTGAGTACGGGCTGACCCTGCCAGATGTGGCGAGCCTCATCGAGGATTCCAGCGAGGACATCGCCGCGGGTTCCGTGCAGACCAGCGCCGGGGAGATCCTGCTGCGTGTCTCGGCGCGGAAGCAGTGGTCCGAGCAGTTCGCACAGATCGAAATCGTCGCGAGCGATGAAGGGGCAATCGTTACACTCGGCGATATCGCGACGATCCGTGACGGGTTCGAGGAGGGCAACTTCCACTCACAGTTCAACAGGACGCCGTCCGTCGAGATCGAGATTTACCGGGTCGGGTCTCAGTCCCCAATTGATATCGCGGACGCGGTCGATCGGGTCATGGCGGGCTACGAGCAGACGCTGCCCGAGGGGGTGACCTGGCGGATCGACAACAACAACGCCGAGGATTTCCGCCGACGCCTCTCGCTCGTCATGGAGAACGGGATCATCGCGGTGGTGATCGTGCTACTCATTCTGGCGTTGTTCCTCGAGCTGCGGCTCGCGTTCTGGGTCATGATGGGTATGACGATCTCGTTCGTAGGTGGGATCATGTTCATGCCTGCCTCCGGGCTGAGCATCAACATGATCTCGCTCTTCGGGTTTCTTGTGGTGCTGGGCATCGTGGTGGATGATGCGGTCGTCGTTGGCGAAAATGTCTATGAGAACCGTCAGCTCGGGATGGGACACCTGAAAGCCGCGGTGCTGGGCGCCCGTGAGATCGCTGGGCCGGTGACATTCAGCATCCTGACGAACATCGTCGCGTTTATCCCGCTGCTGTTCATCCCCGGCGAGACTGGCAAGTTCTGGAAGCCGCTGCCCGTGGTTGTCATCATCGTGCTCACGGTTTCGCTGTTCGAGGCGCTCTTTATTCTCCCGGCGCACCTCGCCCACGCGAAGGAGGCCAAGGGGAAGCTCTGGGTCGCCCGCAAGCTGCACGGTGCACAGCAGGCGTTCTCGCGATTCTTTAGCACCCTGATCGATCTGATCTATCGCCCCCTGCTGCGTGTGGCGCTTCGGTTCCGCTATGTGACCGCGACGGCCGCGCTCGCCCTGTTCTGGGTCGTGGGCAGCTACTCACTCAGCGCGCATATGGGCATGATCCTGATGCCCGAGGTTTCCGCGGATGAGATCGAGGCTGGCGTTCGTCTGCCCGTAGGCACGACTCCCGATCAGGCGGCACGCGTTGCGGAAAACGTTACGACCGCGAGCCTCGAGATGTTCGAGGAGCACAACCTCTACGAGGTTGCCGAGGGCATCAAGACCAATGTGCGTGGGCAGAACTTCATCGATGTCGAGATCGTGATGAAGCCGCCGGAAGAGCGTGATATGACCGCGCGTGAAGTGATCCAGCTCTGGCGTGACTCCATCGGCGATCTTCCAGGCATCGATCAGATCACCTTCGAGGCCGAGCGGGGTCCTGGCGGGCATCGTCCCGATGTCAGTGTGGACCTGAGCCACAGCAACATCGACACGCTTGAGCAGGCCGCGATGGCATTGGTCGCCCGGGCGGAGCAGTTCAGCAACACCCGCGATGTGAGCGATAACTACAACAGCGGGAAGACCCAGTTCGACTTCCGACTCACACCCGAAGGACGCGCACTGGGCCTGACCCCTGCGGAGATCGGTGGGCAGATCCGCGGTGCTTTTTATGGATCGCTTGCGTTGCGCCTGTTGCGGGGCACAAACGAGATCGAGGTTCGTGTCAAGCTCCCGGAGGACGAGCGAAAAGACATCCATCATCTGGAGGACTTTGTCGTTCAGACCCCGAGCGGGGCGGAGGTGCCACTGCTCGATGTCGCCGAGATCACTCAGGGCGAGGCCTTTACGAGCATCAACCGCCGGGACGGGCGACGCGTCGTGAATGTCTCAATGGATGTCGAACCAGCCCGCACAACCGGCCAAATTATCACGGCGCTCAACCGGGAAGTGCTGCCGGAACTGCGGGCCAGCTACCCAGGGCTCACATGGACCTTCGAGGGCAGCGACGCGGAGATGCGTGAGGCGACCTCCGCCCTCTGGAGCGGGTTCGGGCTGGCGATGTTCGTGATCTACGCGCTCCTCGCGATCGCGTTCCGGAGCTACATCCAGCCGCTGATTGTTCTGTCGGCGATCCCGTTCGGCATCATCGGTGCGGTGATCGGGCACATGCTGCTTGGTTACGACCTTTCGCTCGTCAGTCTCATGGGCGTGATCGCCCTCTCTGGCGTGGTTGTGAATGATTCGCTGATCATGATCGATTACGCGAACCGCAAACGCGGAGACGACACGCCGTTCGACGCGATTCTCAAGGCGGGCGTTCGGAGGTTCCGACCGATCTTCCTGACCACAGCAACAACATTCTTCGGCCTTACACCCATCATCCTCGAGAGCTCGCTGCAGGCACAGTACATCGTGCCCATGGCGATCTCGCTCGGGTTCGGTATCGTTTTCGCAACCGCGATTATCCTGCTGCTCGTTCCGTGCCTGTATCTCATCGTGGAAGACGGCAAGCGGATTATCGAACTCGGATTCGGCTCGCCTCGATAAGTATGGCAGCGCACGCGACCGTGGACTCGTATTCGTATTGAGGCCTATC
>DDGE01000033.1:0-6182 GCA_002337545.1 Phycisphaerales bacterium UBA1910
TCGAAGTACTCCTGCGCGACGCGTTGAATGTCCTCAGGAGTCACCGCCGCGATTCTCTTAGGGTACTCATTCAGGTAGTCGTAACCGCCGTACGCCTCGGTGATCGCGAGCTGGAAGAACAAGGACGAGTTGTCCTGCAAACCACGGAAGTTGTCCGCTGCTTTCTGGTTCTTTACCTTCTGAAGTTCACGCTCAGAAACGAGCTCAGTCTTGAGCTTGTCAAGCTCTTCGTACCACGCTGCTTCCAAGTCCGCGAGTTCTGCATCGCCCTTCGGAAGCCCATTAAACGAGAACATCCCCGCGTAACGCATCGCACGGTTCCCCGCACTCGCCTGCGCCGCAATCTCATCTTCTTCAATCAGTGACTTGTACAAACGCCCCGTACGCCCGTTCATCAGGTCCGCGATGATATCGAACACCGCCTCGTCCGGATGCCCGAAAGGCACCGAGCGGTACCGAACCTCGACTTGGTCCTGACAATCGCACTCGCCGGAGAATCGCAGCTCACCGAGCAACGGCACGGAATGCGTCACGAGTGGTGCTGCCTTGGGTCGCTTGTTCGGGATACGCCCGAAGTACGAATCCACGAGTTGCTTCGCTTCCTCGACCTCAAAGTCACCAACGATCACACCCGTGAGATTCGCAGGCTGGTAATGCGTCTCGAAGTATTCCTTGATCTCATCCTCGGTGTACGCCATCAGATCGCTCATCCAACCGATGACCGGCCAGTTGTACGGCGAGGCAACCCAGAACATCGAATCGAACTGCTCGTCGAGCTTGCCCGTCGCCGTCGCTTCCAGACGCTGTCGGCGTTCCTCGATCACCACGAACCGCTCCGCGTCGAGCTCACGGAACGAGGGATCAAGCAGACGATCGCTCTCCATCCAAGACCAGAGCTCGAGCTTGTTGCTCGGGATATTGATGTAGTACGCGGTAAAATCGCTCCCCGTGCCCGCGTTCATCCCGGACGCACCGTTACCCGTGTAGATCGAGTCGAACTCGTTCTTGATCGTGATCTCTGCCTGCTTGTCCTGCAGCGCCGTCATCTCCGCACGCATCGCACGCAGTTCATCCGTGTCGTTCGCGGGGTCCCAGGGATTCGCGATCTCACCGTCGTACATCCGCGCGTATTGCACATCGAGGGTGTACGCACGCATCTTCTCACGGATTACCGTGAGCTGATCCCGGTACGCATCGTCTTGATCGGAATCGCTTGTCCCGATTGAATCGGTCCCCTTGAAGAGCAGGTGCTCGAGCATGTGCGAGATCCCCGTGATACCGGGACGCTCGTTCGCGGACCCGGCGGGGGTGATCCACCCGGCAGTAATGATGTTGGGTTGCTCGTCACGCGGCATGAGCAAAAACTTCATGCCATTATCGAGCGTGTATTCGATTGGCTGGACATTCTGGGCAACCGCAGTGCTGGCACCCGTGGCCAATACCGTGGTCACCGCGAGTGTCGCGGCGTGCTTGAATCTCATAGGGGCTCCTCGATATCGAATCGAAACCGAGCACACTGTGTGCCCGGGTTCAATGATACCGGTCAGATTGCGAAAAGGTGCATTGTCTCAGGAACACGAAAGTGCTTCTACTCAACAGAATCACGGGTTCCCGAGTTCGGCGATCATGCACCGAACACTCCCACCCGCCACATACTCGATCGTGGGTATCGGTACAGTGACGACTTGCCCCTTTGACTGAAATACCGCCCGCTGCTCCGGTGTGAAATGATTCCAGGCGGACTCAGACATCGCAAAGACTGGATCCCCATCTCGGCTGTTGAGTTGGAGAATGTTCCCACAGAAATGTGAGACCTGGTCAAGTGTGATCTGCATGAGCTCACGACCACTCTGCCTGAGCGAGGATTCAACGATGTCATATTCATCCGGATCAACGATCGATCGCAGACAGGCTACTGTCAACTCATCGCCAATGCTGAGCATGACATTGGTGTGGTAAATGGGATTGCCTTCCGTATCAGCCGCGTGAAACTTGACCACTGCGTACCCAGTCTCATCGCTCCAGGCGTCCAACGCCAGTTCTGTCGTCCGCCCGGAGAGACACGCGTACGCGATGCCATTCACACGGTCGAGCACGAGAGATCCTGTTCCCTCGAGAAACTGTTCGTCATTCTCAAGCTGACTCAGGTCGAGATGGTCCATGCTCGAAGATGTAAACCGTGAAATTGCATCAAGGATCTCCGTTCGCCGTTCTCGCCGCCGTGCAACAGGGCACATCGGATAAGTGATCAGGACAGGGTCCGTCTTGATGGACTTGAACTCGTGATACGACACCCAGTTGTTCGGAAAGACCGAATCCGGTAGCCGCAGATCGTCCTCGAAGACGAGTACCTGAACCCCCGCGTCTTTGAGGGCGCCAGCGAGCGCATCGAACTCACGCCGCGCCTGCTCCTGAACCTTTTCCTGAGACTCATTCGGCACATGCATAAACGCGTTGGTCTTTGCCGCCTCATCATCGCGGCCAAACGCGGTTGGGCGGATCATCAACACTCTGGACGCGGCCTGACTCCGTTCGCTACTCATGGCTCTATCATATCGTCGCAAATCCCTATCCACACGAGACGGACCATCCCATGAGTGATATCGCCAATGTGATCCTTACCCCCGATACCCCGCTGTCCCCAAGCCAGATTGAACGGGTCGCACGCAAAAAAGACCGGGTTGAGATCGCAAACTCTGCTTCCGACGCGATCAGCCGCTGTAGATCCCAACTCGAGAAAGTCCTCGATGACGGGCTCCCCCACTACGGCATCAACACCGGGTTCGGCTCGCTCTCACGCAAGCAGATTCAACCCGACGATCTGGAGCAGCTCCAGCTCAACCTCATCCGATCCCACGCAGCGGGCGTCGGTGATCCACTCCCGGAAGATGTCGTCCGTGCCATGATGCTCGTGCTCGCCGCGTCACTCGCACGAGGGCACTCCGGGGTCCGTCTAGATATTGTCGAACAAATCGTCACACTCCTCAACGCGGGAATCACCCCAGTCGTTCCCGAATCCGGATCTGTGGGCGCCTCGGGTGACCTCGCGCCACTCGCTCACTGTGCCCTCGCACTCATCGGCGAAGGGGAAGTCTTCCACCACGGTCAGCGTCGCCCCACCCCCGATGTATTCAGCGAGTTCGGCATCAAACCAGTTACGCTCGTTGCAAAGGAGGGGCTCGCACTCATCAACGGCACGCACCTGATGTGCGGACGCTTCGCCCTCATCGCGCAGGATCTCCGAAGAGTGACGAATGCCGCTTTCATTGCAAACGCGATGTCGATCGACGCCGCCCGTGCCTCGCACGGCTATCTCGATTCACGCGTCTATGCTGTCAGAAATCAGCCCGGTGCTGCTCGTGTCGCGGAAACCCTGCGGGGCATGCTCAAAGGGAGTTCAATTGTGGTATCCCATGCGGCTGACGATCCGCGTGTGCAGGACCCGTACTCATTCCGCTGCGCCCCGTTGGTGCTTGGCGCCGCACTCGATTCGTTCGATTCCTGCTTTGCAAGACTCCGCGACGAGCTCGGCGCCGTCTCTGACAACCCGCTGATCTTCGACAACGGGTCAGAGATCCCCGATATCGTCAGCGCCGGATGTTTCCACGGCATGCCCGTGGCGCTCCCGCTCGATACCCTCGCGATCGGGATCGCCCATCTCGCCGGGATCGCCGAACGACGCGTGTACCACATCCTGAGTGTCTTCGATCCGGAGAGCAACCTCACCGCGTTCCTAAGCCCAAAGCCGGGTGTGATGTCCGGATTCATGATCGTGCAGTATGCCGCGGCCGCGATGTGCAACGAACTCATCGGGCTCGCCAACCCATCAAGCGTCGCGAACCTCTCGACATGCGCAAACATGGAAGATTACAACTCCTTCGGGCCACGCAGTGCCGCAAAGGCAGCCCGCGCCGTACAACTCGCCCGCTCGATTATTGCAACCGAACTGCTGGTCTCCGCCGAGGGTGTCGAGGCCCATCGCCCGCACATGTCTGGCCCAGTCGTGGAAGATGCGATCAAGATTATCCGCGAGGTCGTCAAGCCGCTGACAACAGACCGATCGCCATCCCCGGATATCGCCGCGATTGAGAAGCTCATCGCGGAGGATGCATTTGAACACCTGATCCAAATCTGACCTCGCCTGCTACACTCAACTGAAATGAAATCAAATCAGGATAAGTACATATGAGCACCACCACCAAGCCAGGCGTTTCCAAGTACATCCCCGAGCCTCAGGACCGCGTCATCCGTGCCCCGCACGGCACAGACATGACCTGCAAAACATGGCAGGCCGAGGCCGCGTTGCGCATGCTCATGAACAATCTGGACCCCGAGGTCGCCGAGCACCCAGAATCGCTCATTGTCTATGGCGGTCGAGGCCAGGCCGCCCGCTCATGGGCCGCGTACGACACGATCATCGAGACACTCCAGCGCCTCGAGCCCGACCAGACCTTGCTCGTGCAATCGGGCAAGCCCGTCGGCGTCGTGCAGACCACCACCGACTCGCCCCGCGTGATGATCGCCAACTCGAACCTCGTCCCTCACTGGGGCACACAGGAGCACTTCGACGAGCTCGCCGCGAAGGGGCTCATGATGTACGGACAGATGACCGCCGGCTCATGGATCTACATCGGCACCCAGGGCATTCTCCAGGGTACCTTCGAGACCTACGCCGAGTGCGCCCGCGAGCATTTCAACGGCACACTCGCCGGCACGCTCAATGTCACCGCCGGCTGCGGCGGCATGGGCGGTGCCCAGCCCCTCTCCATCACACTCAACGGCGGCACCTGCCTAATCGCCGATGTCGACCGCACCCGACTGAAGCGCCGGCTCGACGACAACTACCTCGACGAGCTCGTCGATGACATCGACGCCGCGATCGATCGGGCACTGGAACTGAAAGAACAGAAATCCGCAACCTCCGTCGGCTGGCACGGCAACGCCATCGCCCTGCTCGATCGTCTGATCGCACGCAACATCACCCCCGACACCCTCACCGACCAGACCAGCGCCCATGACCCGCTGCAGGGCTACTGCCCCATCGAGTTCACCAACGAAGAAGCCGCCGAGGCACGCATCGCTGACCCCGAGGACTACCAGAAGCTGTCCCTCGCATCGATGCGCCGCCATGTCGAAGCGATGGTCCAACTCCAGAAACGCGGCGCGGTCACCTTCGACTACGGCAACAACATCCGACAGCGGGCCTTCGACCAGGGCTTCAAGGACGCATTCGCCTTCCCCGGCTTCGTCCCCGCCTACATCCGTCCCCAGTTCTGTCTCGGGCGTGGCCCGTTCCGCTGGGTCGCCCTCTCGGGCAACCCCGTCGACATCTACAAGACCGACTACGCACTCCTCCAACTCTTCCCAAAGTCTGGCGGCGGTTACAACGAACGACTCCATCAGTGGATCCTCGGCTGCCACAAGAACCCCGAAGCGCTGTTGAATCAGGACTTCGAGAACTGTGAGCCGCGTTTCGCCTTCCAGGGCCTCCCCTCCCGCATCTGCTGGTTCGGGCTCGGCGAGCGCGACAAGGCCGGGCTGCTCTTCAACGAGATGGTGCAATCGGGCGAGCTGTCAGCCCCCATCGTCATCGGGCGCGACCACCTCGACTGCGGCTCGGTCGCCTCGCCCAACCGCGAGACCGAATCCATGAAGGACGGCACCGACGCCGTAAGCGATTGGCCGCTGCTCAACTTCGCTGTCAATATCGCGTCCGGCGCGAGCTGGGTGAGCTTCCACCACGGCGGCGGCGTCGGCATCGGCTTCTCTCAGCACGCAGGCCAGGTCATCGTCGCCGACGGCACCCCTGAAGCCAGTGAACGCCTGGCACGCGTTCTTCGCAACGACCCGATGATGGGCATCTTCCGCCACGCTGATGCGGGCTACGACGACGCGATCGAGTGCGGCAAACAGCAAGATGTTGATTTGCCTATGGCAAAGGAATGAGCACAAGATGACTTGGGTGATCCGTTTACTCGCACTAATGCTGGCCACACTTCCTGCGAAGGGACTTGGCGACAGTCAGTACACCGTGATGACCTTCAACATCCGCTACGGCACCGCCAACGACGGTGACAACAGCTGGCCCAACCGCGACCACCTTGTCATGCAAGTCATTCATGACCGCGACGCCCAGATCGTCGGCGTGCAGGAAGCACTCGCTTTCCAACTCGATGAGATCA
>DDGE01000033.1:6408-6839 GCA_002337545.1 Phycisphaerales bacterium UBA1910
TTCAACACCCACTACGATCACCGATCGCAGGAATCACGCGAGAAGAGTTCGCAGCTCATCCGCGATCGGATCGCGAACCGCGCCCACGACGACCCGGTTGTCCTCATGGGCGATTTCAACGCGGGCGAGTCCAACCCAGCGATCACCTCAATCAACAATTCTGACCTGATTCACGCCTACCGGGCACTTCATCCCGATGAGGCCTTAGTCGGCACCTTCAACGCCTTCACGGGCAAATCGGACGGCGAGATGATCGACCACATCTTCGTCTCGTCCGGGGTGAAGATCCTCGATGCGGATATCGACCGCACGAACGACAACGGGCGGTATCCATCAGACCATTACCCGGTCTGGTCAACGGTCGAGCTTCCATGAGCGAAGACCGCGCCAACCTGACCCGCGCCGCCCAGATGATCGACGACGCCCGATCG
>DDGE01000038.1:0-59024 GCA_002337545.1 Phycisphaerales bacterium UBA1910
GTCTCGGGCCATCATGTACACCGGATGAGCGAGCGCGAAGCAACCCGGTTTCGTAGAGAAGAGATCGGTGTTATCTTTCAGGCTTTCAATCTTATCCCCACGATGTCCGCGGTCGAAAATGTCCAACTCCCCGGGCTCCTCTCTGGCCGGCTCTCAAAGAAACTCACGGATCGTTCGCACGAGCTCCTGGAGCAGTTGGGGCTCGGCGATCGTGCTGAGCATCGCCCAGAGGCATTATCCGGCGGCGAGCAACAACGAGTCGCGATCGCACGGGCTCTCCTTTATCGACCTGCTGTCGTGTTTGCGGACGAACCGACGGGGAATCTGGATACCAATGCGAGTGAACGAGTCTGGTCAATGCTTCAGCGGATCGCGCGTGATGAACAGGTGACCGTGATCATGGTCACCCACGAACCAGAAGCCGCGAGTTATTGCGAGAAGATTTTCGTGATGAATGACGGGATGATCGTGGGAACGATAGAGAATCCGAAAGCGCACGACGAAGGGGGGATGGATGCGGGCACCATTGCGACTCGCACGCAGCATCTGCTCAGCGCGTCGTAGCCGCGTTGCGTTGCTCTCCAGCGCCGTCGCGCTTTCCGTGGTGCTCGTCACGAGTATCGCGTGCGTCATGGCATCCCTCAACGCGGCATTCAAGGCACAGATCGACACCCAGATCGGCACGGCAGAAGTACGGCTCCTCCCGACAAGCGGTGAGACCTTTGAAGCTGCCCTGCTTGGCACCGTAGCCAACTGGCACGGAGTTGAACAAGCCGTGCCACGGTTGCAATCGACGCTCTCGCTGGTCGTGCAACAGCCCGAACATCAACTCGTCGATGGCGGTATCAGGGTCGTTGACCAGCGATACGCGGCGAATGTGTTCGTAAACGGGATCAATCCGGATATCGAGTTTGATGCCCGCCCGGTCACACTTATAGAGGGACGATACCCGCGAGCAGTTGACGAGATCGTGATCGATATGCGCGTGGCTCAAAGACTGTCATGGGCGTACGCGAAGCAGATGAAATCCGGTGAAGGACCGGATTTGTTTTCAGCCCCCGGGTTGTATCTCGAGTTCCCTGTGGTTTCATTGGGCGATGTAGCTATCAATGACGAAGAGATGAACCGACTCAATAGGGGAGTTGGGCCTCGAATCGGTGACACACTCATTGTCCCGCGTTTGTTTGGCAAATCCCGCACGCTTACGATCGTCGGCCTCGCGAAACCAGCCCCGCTTGGCGGGAAGCCTATCGCGTATACGACAGTTTCCACACTCGACGCCCTTGCTCGGAAAAAGGGTCGGCTCTCAGATATTGAGCTCAAACTCTCTGAAGAAGTCGACCCAGAGTTATTCGTCGAGAGATACAAAGATGAACTGTTCCCGGATGCGCTCCTCCAAACGACTGGGAGGATCACCTCGGGCGTTGAACAAAACATGCAGGCGTCTCAACTCGGGTTCGTGTTGATCTCCGTGATCGCGTTGATATCTGCGGCATTCATTATCACAACTGGGTTAACGACGGGGGTTGCAGAACAACAGCGAACCCTCGCGGTCCTCCGCGCGATCGGAGCGCCGAGAAGTCAGTTAGCCATTGCACAGCTCTTCGTCGGCACGACTGTTGCAGGGATCGGTGTGATCATTGGGATACCCTGCGGGATCGGCGTGGCGTATGGGCTGACCCAGATATTTGATCAACAGATGGCTGAGGGATTGGTCATTCCGCCGATTATGCTCAGCCTCACAGTGTTTGGAGCAATCCTCGCGGGCTTGCTCGGGGCGCTCTGGCCAGCATGGCGTGCGGCGTCGCTCTCTCCGTTGCGTGCAATGAGCGTGCGGGCAACCCCGATGTCCGCGACCGGCATTGGGATGGTCAGCATCGCCGGTTTGCTTGGTATCTGCACAATGATCGCGATCGTTCTGTTCTTTGCAGATCAAGGATGGTTCTTTTATCTGTATACCGGAGTGGGACTGCCACTCATGTTCCTCGGGTATTTTCTGGTATCAGTCCCCGTTGTGGTCATCATCGCCCGATTATGCTCGAAGCCGATCTCAATCGTCTTTAGACTCCCGCCGCAGTTGCTCGGGCGCACCGTAAGGGCAACGCCTTATCGGCACGGTTTCACCGCGGGCGCGCTCATGACCGGGCTGGCGCTGATGATTGGAATTTGGACGAATGGGTCTGCCGCGATGCGTGATTGGCTCGGGAAAATTGAGTTTCCCGACGCGTTTGCATACGGGCTGCCGCTGAGCGAAGAAGCACAGCAAATACTCAACGAGATGCCGCTCGTGGATCAGACATGTGCCATCTCAATGCGAGCGGTTCGAACTGATGCGTTCGGGGTCGAGGGGTTGTCATCCTACAAAACAAACTTCATCGCATTTGAACCGGAGCCATTCCTCCGCATGGCCCGTCTTGAGTTTGTACAAGGAGAACAGGAAACCGCGGTCCGCAGACTTCAGGAAGGTGGCGCGGTCCTCGTTGCACGCGAGTTCCTTGTCGCCAGAGGCCTTGGTGTCGGGGACACTTTCTCGTGTACAGATACAGATGGCACACAGCACGATTTCGAGATCGTCGGCGTAGTGACCTCTCCAGGCCTCGAGCTTGTCAGCCAGTACTTCGATCTCGGAGACAACTTTGTCAACCAAGCGATCGGTTCGGTCTTTGGTTCGCGTGATGACATGATCGAGAAGTTTGGAATGCGAGTCTCCCAGTTGATCCAAATCGACCTGAATGACGAGATGGTTGCACAGATTGGTGATGAACAATCGGTAGCAGAAATCCGAGAAGCACTCCTCGGAGCCGGCGTGCTGAATGTCGGATCCGGACGAATCATCCGGCGACAGATCGAGGCGGTCTTTGCATCCACCCTCGTGGTTTTCTCAACCGTCGCGATTGGTGCGATGCTCGTTGCTTGCTTCGGCGTGGCGAATCTCATCATCGCGGAGATCAATGCTCGTCGGTATGAAATGGGTGTTCTTCGCGCGGTTGGGGCATCCAAGGGGCAACTGGTCCGATTGATCACGGCTCAAGCCCTCATCATTGCCCTCAGCGCATGCGTGCTCGGGACAGGACTCGGAATTCAAGCCGCTTGGGGCGGACGAGAAATGAACCGTCGCGTTATCGGGATCGATCTCGAATCAGCGCTCCCAATCGATGCGATTGCATTGGCATGGGCTTGCGCGATTGTACTCTCACTGATCGCGGCCGCCCCGAGCGCAATGCGGTTAGGGCGTTCGCAGATCCGCAATCTGCTAATCTCGCCTCGCTGATTGATTTACTTACCCTTTTGCCGGCGAGGTTTTCCCCGACGGGTATTCGGCGCCCCGGGTTTGCCCGCTTTGCCACTGATCGCGCGAGCGATCTCTGAACGGCGGAGGAAAAGAGAAGTTTCTCCATCCAGGATTTTATCTGTTTGATGTTCCTCGATGAGTTCATGGACATGCTTCATCTGGTCTCGGAGCAAAGCCGCAGATTCGAAGTCCATTGCCTCTGCCGCTTCCATCATGTCCGTTTCCAGCGCTTTCATGAGCATGTGGGCATCAATCGCAGGATCGTCTGCCTCGTCATATGTCGCAGCTTTCGCGGTCTTGCGTGCCTTGAGGATGTTTTCGATACCGCCTCGGATTTCTTTGTGGACCGTGATCGGGATGATGTCGTGCTCGGCGTTGTACGCGAGTTGCTTCTCTCGGCGACGCTGGGTTTCATCCATCGCTTCACTCATCGCCTTGGTCATCTTGTCAGCATAGAGGATAACCCGTGATTTCGCGTTTCGCGCAGCTCGCCCGATCTGCTGGATGAGTGATGTCGCGCTGCGCAGGAACCCCTCTTTGTCCGCATCCAAGATGCACACCAGCGCCACTTCAGGCAGGTCGAGTCCTTCTCGGAGCAGGTTCACGCCGATGAGAATATCGAAATCGCCTCGCCGCAAATCCGTGAGGATCTCGATACGCTCGAGGGTGTCGATATCAGAGTGAAGGTATCGGACACGCATCCCATTGTCGCTCATATAGGTCGTCAGATCTTCGCAGAGCCGCTTCGTCAACGCTGTAACAAGGACGCGATCGCCATTCTCAACAACCTCCTTGCATCGATCAAGTAAGTCCGGCACCTGACCGTTTGCGGGGCGTACATCAACCTGCGGATCAACGAGCCCGGTTGGACGAATCACCTGCTCAATCACTTCGCCCTGCGTTTTCTCAAGTTCGTATGGGCCGGGCGTTGCGGAAACATAAACGACCTGAGGCACGAGAGCCTCAAACTCTTCAAATCGAAGCGGTCGGTTGTCCAGGCATGAAGGCAAGCGGAACCCGTGATCTACAAGAACCTCTTTGCGTGCTTTGTCGCCATTGAACATCGCACGAATCTGCGGAATGGTCACATGGGACTCGTCGATCATAATCATCCAATCCTTGAGATTGGTTCGATGGATGCCGAATCGAGCGGCGTCATACTCATGATCGCGAGAATCAATCGCTTCTGCGTCAGGATCGATGACCGGCTGAGCCTTCCCACCCCTACCGGGCGCGTAATCAAAGTAGTCGAGCAATGTGAAGGGGCGTTCTCCCGGCAATCGTCCGTCCATGTACCTCGAATAGTTTTCGACACCCTGGCAATACCCAACCTCCTCGATCATCTCAAGATCGTACTTCGTCCGTGCGAGTAGTCGCTGGGCTTCGAGCAACTTGCCCTCATGACGCAGATGCATCACCCGATCATCCATCTCTTCACGGATCGATTTGAGCACCTCGCTCATGCGGTCCTCCGGCATGACATAATGGACCGCGGGGAACAGGAAGTACTGAGATTCATCGGCGAGCAGTTCGCCGGAAGTGGGATTAATCAGTTCGATACGCTCAACTTCATCGCCGAAGAGCTCGATGCGAATCGCAAACTTTTCGTAGGCAGGCCAAACCTCGATGGCGTCGCCGCGTGCGCGATAGGTGCCTCTCATGAAATCGATCTCTGCGCGTTCGTACTGCATCGCATTGAGTGAAAGAAAGAGATCACGACGCGGCAGCTGCATCCCCCGGGTGAGGGTGTATACCTTCTCCGAATAGGCGCTTGGCGATCCGAGACCAAAGATGCAAGACACGGATGCAACCACGATGCAATCTCGACGCTGGATCAGATTCGATGTGGCCGCGAGACGAAGCTGATCGAGATCGTCATTCCGCGAGGAATCCTTCTCGATGTAGATGTCACGCCCAGGTATGTACGCCTCGGGCTGGTAGTAGTCGTAGTACGACACAAAGTAGTTCACCGAGTTATTCGGAAAGAAAGCCTTGAGTTCCTCAAAGAGCTGAGCAGCAAGGGTTTTGTTGTGCGAAAGTACAAGAGTTGGCTTGTTCACTCTCGCGATCGTGTGGGCCATCGAGAAGGTTTTCCCCGTTCCCGTGGCACCGAGGAGACAGGTGTGTTTTTGGCCCGATTCAATCGCGGAAGTTAGGGCATCAATCGCTCCGGGCTGATCTCCCGCAGGCTGATAGCTCGAGACAACTTCAAAGGGCTTGGTCGTGGAGATAGGCATCCAATGATCATAGATGCCGATTTTCGTCCCAAATGGAGCATCTTCCGTGATTCGACTTGCACTCACCTGAATGTGACCATATAGTCACCTATATGAAACAGGATGCCATGGACGGCGAGTCAAAAAAGACATCTTGGGAATCACATGATCTTGTTTGGAAAGCACTCGCCGACCCGACTCGCCGGGCGATCCTGGACGAACTCAGGAATGGTCGAAGAACCACGAGTGAACTGGCAGCGGAGTTCCCTGATATGACACGCTTTGGCGTGATGAAACACCTCAAGGTACTTGAGGAAGCACATCTGCTCGTGCATCGCAAAGAGGGGCGGACGCGCTGGAACTACCTCAATGCAGTCCCTATCCGACAGGTTTACGAACGATGGGTGAGCAAATACGAAAACCAATGGGCCAGCGCTCTCAACAATCTAAAACATGTTGCAGAGTCTGATCGAACAGAGGAGCCGAACAAATGAGCACGAAAACAATCGAGTCACCGGCACGGATTGCAGTCGCAACATGCGAAGTCCATATCGATTCGACACCCCAGAGTGTGTATGAGCTGTTCATCAATGAACCAGAAAACTGGTTCTTTGAGAACGAGGAATCGAAATCCCAAACCCCAACCCGATTCGATTGCAGAATCGGCGGCAAGTTCTATATCGAACTTCCAGACGGAGGTTTCAATACGATCGGAGAAGTCACCATGCTCAAGCCGGGGAAGAAGATCCGGCTGAGTGGAGACTGCACGATGCCACAGGCGGTGCTGATGAATATGACGATCTCGTTCGAGGGCACAGACAGCGGAACAAGAGTGAGTGTTGACCATCGAATGTTCGGAGAGTTCGATGATTCGGCACCAGCCGAGTTCGAAGAGGGCTGGCTGGATGGGTTGGAGAAACTCAAAGCCTTCGTCGAATCGAGATAACACTCATCGAACCAATGGACTGAAACAAATTTCGCCGCGGCCGATGCGCAGGCTAGTTGTATTCCGGGCCGCGGTTCCGGTTTGAGGTCAGCCAATCACGCTGACGCTGAATACTGGTGTACGCCTTATCTCCAAGATCATCTTCAATGATTTCGAGATGGAGAGCACCAATTATTGCAGCACGCTTATTCACTTCTGCCATCCGCGTGAGTGCTTCAAGCATGATGTCGCAATGCCGGACAGTCTTATCGACTCGCTCACGCCAACGGATCATGGTTGGCCCATCAGGGAGATACTCACCTCTCTGGGTTCGTACAAAATAGTAATCACTGAATGACTCAGGATGATCCTGTTCGTAGGATTCAAATGTTTGACGAAATACTTCCAAAGCTTCAGTATACTTCTCACCAAGCTTGACCCGCTCTTCCCCCGCGGTTTCCATCGCTCGGGTTCCGATCCGTTTCACCTCGTACCACGATTGAATATCCATGAGCTCGCCGAGTGCATCGATCTCGCCCTCCAAGAGCTTTGCCATTCCGATCTCGATCATCTGGTCTGCTCGGATAGTGAGCACTGTTGAAGAGTTATCGAGTTGCATCGCACCCGGCGTGCTTGGCCTCGAAGGGTAGGCTTTGCCCTCATCATCTACCCATACTTCTGCGGCTGGCTCAACCATAGCACGAAACACTTCTGGAGGGTGTCCTTTTTCCACAGCGCGAGATGCGATCTCAGCTGCCCAGATTGAGTTCATCTTGGCATCGACCTCAGCGGCTCCGGTCGATGTGTTGTCTGAATAGGCGACAGCCCCACCCAAGCGAGAGTCAGATCGAACCCAGATATGATCTGATGCTGCGGCATAAATACTCGCGGCACTGATTGCCTCGTCATCAATAACCGCATGATACTCAAACTCCTCGTCGTACTCTTTGAGCACTTCCATGGCCTCAACCGCGTCATACACAAATCCGCCGGGCGAATCGATTGTGAACACAATGTGCTGAACACCCTTGCGCTCGGCTTGCTTGAGCGCGTTTCGCAACCCATACGCGTTCGATAGCTCACCAATTGCACCATTGATTGGTATTTCCATGTACAGGACGCGGCGTTTTCTCGCCGCGAGTCGCTCGCGTGCAGTCAGCGGATTCCGATCTACCGAATCATCGTCATTGTCTTCACCTACTAATTCTTCTTCGGATGGAAGTGGCGAAGATGTGTCTTGAGACTCATCATCGGGAACCGTGTCTCGTTCATCGGACGCATCGTCCGGGAGAGGCTTGTATTCAACAGAACGAACTTTGTATCGAGGAAATGTCTTCGTTGTTTTGATATTCGAGATGACAATCTCGATGACAACCTGTGCCGCGTTCTCGCTTGTCACGGTGCCTTCATACACCGTGCCGTCTTTGAGCGTCACAACATCTGCCAGCGCAGCTGGAACAAACAAAGTAAGGAAAGCGAATACGATGGCCAATATGCTCTCTCTCATCATGCGATGAGTATAGCAGATACGCATACTATTCCAAGTGCTAGCTCGTCTCGGCGACAGGTTCTTCTCTCATGGAGGCGAGAGCCGCACGGAGGGCGCCGGTCGGCTTCGAATCGTCGTCGTCATGCGGCTGCTCATCATGAACAACCGACTCAGCGGGCTCATTCTGAATGGCATCTTTCGATATTTCGCCGTCTTCGCCGACCTGATCGAAACGGACCTCTACACGCTTGGAAACACCGCGTTCCTGCATCGTGACGCCGAACAGCTTATCCGTGGCCTGCATGGTCCGCTTGTTGTGCGTGATCACAATGAATCGTGATTGTTGAGCAAAGATGTCGAGTGTTGAGCAGAAGCGCCCAACATTCGCCTCGTCAAGAGCCGCATCAACTTCGTCCAGCACACAGAAACACGACGGCTTGGACCGGAAAATCGCAAGTAGCATCGCGACCGCGGTCATGGTCTTTTCGCCCCCTGAGAGCTGATTGATCGAACGAGGTTCCTTGCCCGGGGGCTTCGCGATCACCTCGATGCCCGATTCGAGCAGATCGATCTCATCCGTCTGGACCTTCTGCCCGTCGACTTCTTTGATGAGCCCCATGAGCCGGACCTCTGCACGCCCCCCACCGAACAAGCGGCGGAACATACCGTTGCGGCCGCCGAACTCCTGCTGGATCGATTCGAATACCTCGCCAAAGCGTGTTCGAGACGCGACATTCAGCTTCTCGATAAGCGTCGCGAGCTTAATGCGTGCCTCGTCAATATCTTTCACTTGAGCGATAAGTTCGTCGTTGCGCTCCGCAAGGTTCTGCTCTTCGTCAATGGCCGCGATATTGACATTGCCAAGTTTTTTGATCTCGTCTCGAAGAACATTCACGCGGGCAGTAGTCGTCTCTATATCGATCCGCTCGATATCACCCGGCTCCATGATGTAGCGGTATTCCGGGTACTCGATCACCAGATCAATATTCAGATCTTCGATCGTTCGTTCTTCGATCGTTTCTCGTTTGACTTCCGTCTCGCGTTTCGCAAGCTCAATCGCGTGCCAATCTCTCTGGAATGCTTCTGCACTATCACGAACCGCGGCCAATCGTTCATTGATGACCCGAAGACGCTGATCGGTCTCGCGAACTAAAGCTACCGACTCCTGAGTCTGCGTCTCAAGAGCCTCGATACGCGTGGTCGCGTCACGCTCCTGCTCGATCGATTCCTCGGCAACCCGCTGGTGTTCATCGAGGATCGCTTTCGATCGTTCAATGTGTCGCTGTGCCAATGCGCACTGACGCTCTGATTCATCTCGCTGCGTGCGGAGTTGCTCAAGCTGACGCTGCTCTGAACGGAGCTGTTCATGTACGGTTGAAGACTGGACTCGTGCAGCAGCAACAGTCTCGTTTGCTTCCTCCAGAACCCGTTCGCATTCTTGCAGCTGCGACTTTGAATCTTCAGCGTTCGACCGCTGCTCTTTGAGAAGCGCTTCGAGCTTTTCAGCTCGCTCAACGAGCGATTGTCGCTCCGAGGCTATCTCCTCCAAACGACGCCCGTTTGTGCGTTGCTCGTTCTGAATCCGTTCAATCTCTCGAGTCAGACGATCGAGCTCGCTCTGATGTTTATCAAGAGTGTGCTGGGACTGTACCAGGGCCTGCTTCGCATTCGCAACCGATGAGTGGAGCGTGGATCTTTTCTCAGCGAGGCGAGATGCGTTCTCGTCAACCCTGGCCAGCTCGGCCCGCTTGGATTCATACTCACTCGTATGTGTTCTGAGCAGAACGCTCAGCTCATCAAGTTCGGCACGCCGAGCGAGCAGCCCCGCTGCGGGATTATCATTTACGGGCCCCGCACACACTCGCCCATCGGGCTCGATCACCGTCCCGGCATGAGTCACAAATCTCGCGGGAATGCCACGGAGCGGTCCTGCAGCGAGCAACATCGCCGTGTCAAGATCTGCAACAAGTAGTGTATTTGCGAGCACACGATCCAGCATCGATTCAACAAGTGGATTGTTGGTTCGTGCGCTGACAAGCGGACGTAGACGAGTGACACGAGGCCCGAGAACGGAAGCCAACTGATTCAATGCAAGATCGCTGGGCAGCGAATCCCCCATCCCTGAAAGCGGGAGGAAGGTCACTCGCCCGGGGAGATCATCCAACTCTGAAGTCGTCGGCATAGCCGCCAGAGATTCAACGACAACTGACTGGAGAGCGTCTTCCAGCGCAGATTCAATCGGGCTGGCATGTTCGGTTGAGACCTCAATAAGTTCCGCCAGAGGACCGAGCACTCCTGAGAAACCCTGCCCCTGCTCCTTGCGTTCGAGCACAGCGCGAACCGCATCGTCCAAGCCAACGCGGGACTTCACCATCTCCTCAAGCGTACTCGTTCGGGTCTCCAGGCGGACCCGCTGCTCGTCCAACTGATCCACCAGCTCTGCGAGTTGCGAACGAGTATCTCCAATGCGTTGCTCGTCATTGGTGATCGAATCGAGTTCGGCAGCTAGCGTCGATATTTCAGATTCGAGCTTCTCAATCTCAGACTGCGTCTGACTGATATGCGAAGCTCGCTCCTCCTTGGTTGATACGAGCGACGCCTGTCGTTCTCGCAGCACATTCGCCTGCTCCGTGATCGATTCAATGCGTCGCTCATCAGACTGGACACGCGTCGTGAGAGTTGCATGCTCCCGCTCGATCGAGGCACATGCAGCCCGGGTCTCATCAAGCTGCTGACGATGAGTAGCCGCGTCACGGGCCGCGGCGTGCTTGGTTTCGTTTGCCTGGGTCAGCGAGGCCTGAGCGGTCTCAAGCTGCGACTCCAGTGTCTCAACACCTTCCGCATGGCGTTCGATCGCCTTGTCCAACTCGCTCAGTCGCGATGTTGATTCTTCGAGCCGGGTTGTTTCAAGCTCAACACCCCGTGCGGCTTCATCGATCGCCTTTAAAGTCATCGCCCCCCGCTGCTGCGCGGTTTCCAGCTGATGCCTCGCCTTCGTGAGTTGCTCCTCAACTTCGCGCAAAGCGCGTGTGCGTGCGTGATGATCTTGACTCACCTCATTGTGCTCGTCTTCGGCATCGCGTAATGCTTTTTCGGTTACGCGTTTCTCATCCTCAAGAGAAGCCAGCTGAGAGGTGAGGCCTTCAAGCCGACGACGGATATCGTCGTATTGCTCAAAGGCGAGAGACATGCGCAGCGCACGGTACTCCGTGTCCAGCTCTTGGAATCGGCGTGCCTTGCTTGCTTGCCCCTTGACGAGTCGGAGCCTGCGTTCAGTAGAATCGAGCTGCTCACGCGTACGAACAAGATTCGTTTCTGTCTTTTCAAGTTTTCGCTGTGCTTCAACACGGCGCAAGCGATACTTCGCGATTCCGGCCGCTTCTTCAAAGATCACCCGCCGTTCCATAGGAGAGGCGAGAAGCATGCGATCAACCTTGCCCTGCTCGATGATCGAGTACGCATCAGCACCGATGCCAGTATCGAGGAAGAGATCGCGAATATCCTTGAGCCGAGCAGTCCGACCATTGATAATGTATTTCGATTTACCGTCGCGGAAGAGTTGTCGTTCAACGGATACCTCATCAGCGTCGATAGGTAGCGGACGACCAATTCGGTGACGCGCTGTCAGGATCGCAGCGGCCTCTGACTCGCCCTCTTCGGCGGCACGGTCTGCTTCTTCATCAGAAACATGCTCATCGTGAATGGGGTGATGCTCTTGACTGTCTGTAGCAGTTTCATCAGATTGCGACTCCTCGGATGCCAGCGCCTCCGCACGACCGACCGCATCAGCGAGCTGCTCTAGAAGCTCCTCGGTAAGCTTGGGGTTCTCGAAGGTAAGGCACACAGAAGCCATGCCGGCAGGCTTTCGGACCGCCGATCCTGCAAAGATGACATCGATCATCTCCTTGCCACGCAGAGACTTAGAGGATCGCTCGCCCAAGACCCATTTGATCGCATCGACCACATTGGATTTGCCGCACCCGTTCGGGCCAACGATCCCGGTGATCGGATCAGAGAATGAGAATGTCGTTTTATCCGCGAAACTCTTGAACCCCGAAAGGGTGAGCGATGCCAGTCGCAAACCAGCTGCCCGTGGAAGCACCACTGGAGCATCGGAGACCACTTGGGGTGGTGTCATCTCGGCGGTAGTAGATATGGCCTGGGTCATGATCAGCGCAACCTCCGTGTCGGCTGTCAAGCGAGTGTGAAAACGACTGCGTGTACAGACGGCCGAAAGCCCCGGATCCTCCGGGGTGCTTCAAGCTATTACAAATCATATCGGAAAACCCGATCCATGGGCGTGAATGGCGTGTTTTTTGTTTAGAAACCCGTGTTGCTCCAGCCCTTGCCGATTCAAGACTCGCGTCTACAATCGGGCTTTCCCACACTCAACATCGAGGAACTGAGACCCATGAGCACCCCCACCGATCGCGTCTACTCTGAATCGCACGAATGGCACAAGGTTGATGGCGAGGTCGTCACGATCGGGCTCACGACATATGCCGTCGATCAACTGACGGATGTCACTTTCGTTGAAATGCAGGAATCAGGCACCGAGGTGAACGCAGGCGATTCCGTCGGCGAAGTTGAATCCGTCAAGACCACAAGCGATATCTACACCGCCGCATCAGGCGAGATCGTTGAAGTCAATGACGCACTCTCAGACAACCCCGAACTCGTGAACAATGACCCCTACGGTGACGGCTGGCTCGTCAAAATCAAGATTTCAGACCGAGGAATGCTGGATGAATGCATGGATGCGGCCGCGTACGACGCATCGCTCTGAGCACTCAGCCCCCGTTTTTCATTGAATCATATCGGACACGAAAACGCCCCACGCTGGTCGGCGGGGCGTTTTGTATTGACATGTTCGCAGTGATGTATCATCGCAATCCCATCGGGATCGCTGCGACTGAACTGGCCGTGACGAGAACCTTACCGAGTATCCGAGACACGGAATCCTGAAGAGGGATCACCCATGCGGAGAATTGAGACGGTGCTCTGTGCTAGCAGCGCCCCGAGAGGCTTGCCCGCAACAAGCAGCACCGTATCTCCGTCTTCAGTAATGCCCTCGTTGCGGATGAGATTCTCAACCATGTCGGTCCAATCACGAAGACGCCCGGTTTCTGGCGGCTCGGTATAAATCGGGTGAACACCGCCGTACAGGGACATTCGTCGCGATGCCAACTTGGAAGATGTGAATGCGTAGATCGGCACTCGGAAGTTGTTCTGAGAAAGGTATCTAGCCATCCCGCCCGCCTCAGACCAGACAGCCACTGCCTTCGCCCCAAGCTCATCAGCCATATACCAAACGCCCTTGGCCAGAGCCGCAGAGCGAAACGGGTATTCCTTGAGCGTCGGTGTGGATTGGTTCAGCGTCATCTCATCCATGCGTGATTCGGTGACACGGATGATCCGCTGCATCGTTTCAACCACAACACGGGGGTGTTTGCCCACCGCGGTTTCACCAGACAACATCACCGCGTCACACCCATCGAGAACAGCGTTCGCAACATCAGACGCTTCCGCACGCGTCGGAGTGACGGAGTCGATCATGGTTTCAAGCATCTGGGTCGCAACGATGACCGGTTTCCCAAGCATGTTGCACCGCGAGAGGATGTACTTCTGGATAATTGGAACCTTCGCGACATCCATCTCTACACCGAGATCGCCACGAGCGACCATGACCGCGTCAGTCGCCTCGATAATCTCATCCAGATTCGCAACGGCTTGTGGCTTTTCAATCTTCGCTACAACGGGGATTGAATGGTCAATTTCATCGTACTGCTCAACAACTTCCTTGGGACGCCACTCCTCAAGTTTGGTTTTGAGCTCACGGATCTCATGCGGGGTTCGGACAAATGAAAGAGCGACATAGTCAAGATTGTTTTCAGCGGCCCATTTCGCACACGCCCAATCCTTCTCTGTGATCGCGGGCATATTGAGCTCTGACTCGGGGAGATTGATCCCCTTCTTGCTCGTGATTCGACCGCCGATGGTCACTCGACAACGGAGCGACTCGCCCGGGACCTGATCGACGGCGAGCATGCGGATATGCCCATCATTGATCAGAACACGCTGCCCAGGAAGCACATCGTCATAAAGCTCATCAAACGAGGCCCCAAATGTTGGGATGCCATTGATCAGCTCCGCTTCGCCCTGCCCTCTCTTGAACACGATATCGTCGCCGGCATTGACGATCATTCCACCATCTGGGTCGATGTCGGGAACCACCCCGACACGCATTTTGGGCCCCTGCAGGTCACCAAGGATTCCGACGCATCTGCCGGACACTTCAATCGCACGGCGGACTCTCATGAGACGCTCGTCCATCTCTTCGAGCGATCCGTGCGAGAAGTTCAGGCGGAAAATAGACACCCCGGCTTCAATAAGCTTCTCGAGCGTCTCGTCCGAATCACTCGCGGGGCCGAGTGTGGCAACTATTTTGGCGTGTGGCGGACGCATAGGCTCCGCATCGATCCAGGACACAGGTTGTGCGTGGGGGCTCATGGATGCTCCTCGGGGCGGGTGTGTGTACTGCATCGGTTCGATCGTAGTCATGCCCTCATTATTGCGCCGCACAAGCACTTTCGCGACGATGGGCGACAAGATTCGATGAACTTGGGCCGTAAATCAACGCAGCATCACCCTGAATACGGCTCGCGATAGAAACCGTGCCCTTCATCTACCAGTTTCCCGTTCTTCACCAGTACCTTCCAGATTTTGGGGTCGAACTCGGACGGACCGGGCGGTTGGATTGAACCGATATCTGCCTTCTTCCCGCTCGTCACTTCTCGCTGAGAAATCTGTGATTCCTGATCCAGCTTCAGATATTTAAGCCGGTGCCGAAACGCACGAAGGGCCTCATTCAGCTGTGTTTGGTTGAAATCCGGGAGAGATTCTGATTGTTCGAAGGCCTCAGGATTCTCAAGCCTCTGGATCATCTCATCAAGAGCGCTCTGATCCCGTTCCGCTGTAATCCTCTTAAGTTCCGCTTGGTCGACCGGCATGCGACCGAGCAGACGCTCGAGCAATGCCCAATGCTCCATCTGCCGTACAGGGTCTGTCGCTTCGCGGAGCTTGATTTCTGTATCTCGGATCTTCTCGATGATGTTCATGCCATCATTCTATCTGTTCTCTCGCTCAAGCTCGATCCGGGTGCGGGCGAGGTAAGCACCTCCATCCAAATCACGGACGAACGCCACAATCTGCTCGCGAAGATCACACGACATAATCCATGCATCATGGACGGTCGCCCCACCCGATGTGCAACGCAGGACGATGTCATCACCGTCGGTATCTGTGACGAGCACCTCGGGCTCTTCCGCTCCGTCAGCATCGAACTTCTCATGCTCATTCGCGAGTTCGATGAACTTCTCCCGTATGACATCTACTGGAGCCCGCGCATCCAGATGGAGGTAAATCGGCTTCACGAGATAGGTCTTGTTGAGCGACCAGTTCTCGAACCAGTTGTCGATAAAGTACTTAATCGGAAACACAAGCCGTCGATGATCCCAGGCATTTACGACGACATAGGTATAACTCACCTGCTCGATCGTCCCCCAGTTCTCTTCGATGTAGACCGTGTCCCCGAGTTTGAAGGGTTGCGTAAGCGCGATCTGAAGCCCGGCAATTAGGTTTCCAAGCACCGCGTGTCCTGCTATCCCGAAAATCACCGCGGCAACCCCAGCCGAAGACATCAGGGTGATCCCAAGCGTACGAGCCATGTCGAGTTGCAAAAGCACAACGCCGACACCGACAAACGCGGTCACGAGAAGAATTGTATAACGGGCTACTGTCAACTGAGTGAGCACTCGGCGTTCGGATTCAGAGCCCTCCTCATGAAACTTTCGAATCGCATCCCGGGCGAAAGTGTCGATCACCACATTCAGGACCCGCATCACAAGGAAAGTCAGGGCCGCGATAAGCAAAACCAGAACGATTGGGTCAGCAATTGTCGCGATCGCCCCTGGGAGTGAGATCCCGAACTCCGCAACAAGCCACAGCACGAATGCCGCTACGAGGATGCTGATCGGCCAGTCAAGCTTCTCGAGCATCTTCAGTGTTACCGCGTCCGCACGCTTAACAATCCACTTCAGAATCCGCGAGACCCAGTATCCCGCCAGTGGCGCCACGACAAGCGTGATACAGATCACGACGATTTTCCAGATCGCCACGCCCCCCATCACCCGTTCACTGGCCCAGTCAGGAGTGTGGTCGTCGATCCAACCCGGCCCATGCTCCTTATACAGCATCGGAATGTTTTCCACACTCTGTGCCGCGAACTGCCAGATGTGTTCACCCGTGCTGCTCTGAACCCGTTCTACTCGGATCGGGACTGATCGCCCATTGAGGTCGATCTCTCCCAGAGAAATACTTTTTCGTTCTTTTCCCGCCGAGTCATTCGCCCCCACGACCGGAGATGTATCGCCAATCCCCTCTGCCTGGTCAGGAAGGCGCGACCAATCGATCCAGAGTTCCTGCGTGAGGACAAAGTGAAGTTGCTCCGCCGCCATAATCGGCGAAAGGTTCGGCAAGAGCCGCATATTTAATGCCTGTGCTGCACGCCCGTAATCTTCTGCCCGGGCATAATCTATGAAGTGTTCAACACAGGCCTGAGGCGTCTCTAGATTCGCCTTGGACTGAGCCATTGCCTGCTGCTGAACGCATGCGATGAGCATCAGCAATGCTGCTTGAAGTTGAAATCGTCCCCATTTTCTCATGAAGACAGTTTGGGCCACGCAGATGAAGCCAGGATGAAAATCGGATTGGTTTCACTTGAATCACGGGTTCTCGATGAAAACTTGTTCTTGGCAGCCTCCCAAAATGGTGCTAAAATAAGTTCACCGGGACCTGGGCTCCCGCCGAGTGACGCCTTCAGCTTGGGCGAAGAGATCGGCAACAGGCCGCCCAAGAACTGAATCAAGGACATTCGATATGACGACCGCTTCGACGACGAGCCCCGCGCTTTCCGCCGATCCTTTGCAGCTGATCGATGTCGATCATGTGCGCTTCTATGTGGGCAACGCCAAACAGGCAGCCTACTTCTATGCCCACACCTTCGGTTTCCGGATCGATCAGATCGCCGACCTGACCACCGGGTCGCGAACAGAGGCTGACTATCTCCTCACGCAGGGCAATATTCGCCTCCTGCTCACCACTCCGCTCAACGACACCCACCCCGCCGCGGAAGAAATCAAGCTCTACGGCGACGGGATCAAGGAAGTCGCGCTCACGGTGCAGGACGCCGAAGCCGCCTACAACCAGGCCATCGCCAACGGCGGCGAATCGGCCCAGGCACCCCGCACGCTCGAAGACGACAAGGGCAGCGTCACCGTTGCATCGATCAAGGCCTACGGTCGCATGATCCACACCTTTGTCTCGCGAACCGGGGAGTATGCGCATGAGAACCTGCGTGAGGGCGGGCTGTTCATGCCAACCTTCAAGAAGCATCACTCGCCGCTCAACGATTACAACGAGAAGCACCCGTGCGGGCTCATGTTTACGGATCACCTCGTCGGCAATGTCGAAGAGGGCAAGATGAACGAGTGGGTCCAGTGGTACGAGGATGTCTTGGGCTTCAAGATGTTCAAGCACTTCGATGATGCGGACATCTCCAC
The DNA here is from genome assembly GCA_002337545.1 of Phycisphaerales bacterium UBA1910. Taxonomy (GTDB): domain Bacteria; phylum Planctomycetota; class Phycisphaerae; order Phycisphaerales; family UBA1924; genus UBA1924. The sequence goes on from DDGE01000038.1 coordinate 17,543, forward strand.
GGAATACTCCGCACTGATGTCCAAGGTGATGGCCTCGGGCAACAATCTCATCAAGATGCCCATCAACGAGCCCGCGGATGGTGTGAAGAAGTCGCAGATCCTCGAATACCTCGAGTGGCACAACATGACCCCGGGTGTGCAGCACCTTGCGTTCCGTACAGACGACGAGCTCGCGACCGTCGCCGAGCTCCGTCGACGCGGCGTGGACTTCCTCGATATGCCCGACACCTACTACGAGAAGGTCTGGGATCGTGTCAACACCATGCTCAAGGAGCACGGACACGAAGTCGTCAAGGAAGACCACAAGCGCGTGAAGGACCTGGGTGTCCTTGTGGACGCCGACGACGAGGGGTACCTGCTCCAGCTCTTCACCAAGCCCCTGCAGGACCGCCCAACCTTCTTCATCGAGATCATCTGCCGCCGCGGCTCGCAGAGCTTCGGCAAGGGCAACTTCAAGGCCCTGTTCGAATCGCTCGAGCTCGAGCAGGAACGGCGCGGGAACCTGTAATCTGGTTACTGTGTTTCGATCATCAACCGGGCCTCGTGCCCGGTTTTTTCATGGGTTCATAACAGCACTGTTTCGGGTATGATGGACGCATGGCCGACACATCCACCCTCATCACCTGTACTGAGTTCGCTGACCAAGGCGCGATCGTCCGCGTGACCTCGCACAAGCTTCACGAGCATGAATCTGCCTTGCTCATTGCGGAGATGAAGGCGTACCTGGACGCGAGTGATCGCAACCTGATCGCGGCCGATTTCGAGCAGGTCGAGTTCATCTCGTCCGCCGCGCTCGGGGCGATGGTCACGATGAACACCGAGCTCGCCAAACGCGGCGGGCGCCTGGTCATGCTCAACCTGTCCGATGACGCGATGCAGGTGATCAAGCTCACCAAGCTTGACAAGCTCATCCCGATCGCAAAGGACCTCAACGGGGCTCAAAAGACGCTGCTCAAGTAGCCCCCCACTGAGCCTTGAGCTTGGAACTCCTGAAATCAGCCACATACGCCAACTGCTCGTGATTCAGGGCGAATCGTGCGATCCAATCCTCTATTGGGATCGTTCTTTGTGCTGTGTGTAGGGATTATGCTGCTCGGACTCAAGTCCGATCATTCGGGCTCCGATACCGGTTTCATTCAGTACAAACCGGTCCCCAAGGAGCCATTCCCATGAGCGTCATTCTGCCTGACCAGATCGAATCGAACCGGCTTATGTCGAGCTTGAGTGTGCTCAGACCACGAATAGATGACATTACCAGTGAGTTCTGCCGCCTGCTGGAGTTTGCAAATCCAACACTTCGGCTCAAGTTTCCAAGCAACGAGCGGGTAATCGCGGTTGGAATCGAGGAAATCATCGGGACCGTCAGCAACCAGGATGGTGCCCGGAGTGTCATGGAGCGATACGCCTCGATCGCACAAAGTGTTGGGATTGACGAAACGAACCTCCCGGTGCTCCTCGCTTCAATCCAAACAGCAATGGCAGAGACCGCTGGCTACACCTGGACAGACGGACAAGAGGACGCGTGGACATGCTGGTTCGATGTCTTGGCTGAGTTCGCGATACGATCCGGCGTCCATGGTGATACGCAGGCGGCCTGATCGATCATCTGGACATGTCAATACCACCACAGAGCACCCGTAAAGGGTGCTTTTTCCGTGCGGCGACGCGTATCATCCATTCTCATTTCACGCACCCGAACGGAAAGAGCCCCATGCGTACGCACACCTGCAACGAACTCAACGAATCGCACATCGGCCAGACCGTCACCCTCTGCGGGTGGGTCAATGCCTACCGGGGCCACGGCACCGGGCTTGTCTTCGTCGATGTGCGGGACAGGTCAGGGCTCACCCAGGCCGTCTTCGAGACTGAAGGCGACAACGCCGAGCTCATCGAGCAGGCCTCCAAGCTCCGCAATGAGGACTGCATCAAGCTCGTTGGCACCGTCCGCGAGCGAGCATCCAAGAACGACAAGATCCCCACCGGGTCCATCGAGGTCCTCGTCACATCCATGGAGCGTTTGAGCAAAACCAAGAAGCTCCCGTTCATCCCCAGCACCGAGAAGGACCTGCCCAACGAGGAAGTCCGCCTGCGGTATCGCTACATCGACCTGCGTCGCCCGACGATGCAGAACATCCTGCGGACGCGTCACCGCGTGGCCAAGCTCACACGGGATTACTTCGACGAGCACGACTTCATCGAGGTCGAGACGCCCGTGCTGTGCCGCTCGACGCCCGAGGGGGCGCGGGACTTTCTCGTGCCCTCGCGTAACCAAGCGGGCATGTGGTACGCGCTGCCCCAGTCGCCGCAGCTCTTCAAGCAGATCCTCATGGTCGGCGGCTGCGACCGCTACCTGCAGATCGTCAAGTGCTTCCGCGACGAGGACCCGCGGGCCGACCGCCAGGCCGAGTTCACCCAGATTGACCTCGAGATGAGCTTCGTCGATCGCGACGAGGTGCTCGACATCATGGAGGGCTTCGCCAAGAAGGTTTGGAAGGAAATGCTCGGCGTGGATCTCCCCGACTTCCCCCGCATGACCTACCGCGAGGCCATGGACCGCTACGGCATCGACCGTCCGGACACACGCTTCGATCTCGAGCTCGTCGACATCTCCGACCTCGCCCCTAAGACCGGCTTCGGCGTCTTCACCGACGCCCTCGCCAAGCCCAAGGGCATCGTCAAGGCCATACGCGTGCCCGGCGGCGCTGAGAAGTTCAGCCGCAAGGTGACGGACAAGTTCAATCCCTTCGCCCAGCAGTTCGGCGCGGGCGGCGTGCCCACCGTGAAGTACACGGGCGGGGAGTTCTCCACCGGCATCGCCAAGTTCCTCGGCGACATCAAGGACGAGCTGGTCGAGCGCCTCGGGCTTGAGGATGGCGACGCCGTCGTGTTCGGCGCCGACACCTACTCCATCGTCACCAAGGCGCTGGGCGAGCTGCGTCTCAAGATCGCCCGCGAGCACGGGTACATCCCCGAGGACAAGTGGAACTTCCTCTGGGTCTACGACTTCCCGATGTTCGAGTACGACGAGGAGACCGAACGCTACTACGCCCTGCACCACCCCTTCACCGCCCCGACCAAGGAAGAGGCCCAGCGCCTCATGGACGCCGACATCAAGGATGTGGACACGGTCGAATCGATCCTGTCCGACGGTTACGACATGATCTGCAACGGCTCAGAAATCGGCGGCGGCTCGATCCGTATCCACGATCAGGGCGTGCAGAGCAAAGTCTTCGAGCTGCTCGGGCTCAGCCCTGAAGAGGCCAAGCTCAAGTTCTCGTTCCTGCTCGACGCGCTGAGCTATGGCGCTCCGCCCCACGGCGGCATCGCCTTCGGCCTCGACCGCCTGGTCATGCACCTGGTGGGCACCGAGAACATCCGCGATGTGATCGCCTTCCCCAAGTCGCTCACGGGCGTGGACCTGATGAGCGAGGCGCCCAATGTGGTGGATGCGGAGCAGCTCAAGGAGCTGCATGTTGAGAGCACGGCGGAAGCTTCGGTGTAAGGCGTTGAGCGTTCCGGATCAAGACGAGGTCGTCGCTGCTTACGGCGAGCATGCGGGAATGTGGCCCCGGGTGAACATCGCGTGCCGCGCGTTCGTATTCAGTTTCTACCGATTCGCCCTGTTCAAGGTCTATCGCTCGGTTGATGTTCCTCGCATCCGTTGCGTGGGTTACGAGCGACTGATCTTTGTGGGCTGCTGGATGATCACGCTTGTGCTCGCGATGTCCGCTATGGTGCACATCGAGCTGTTCTGGCTCGGTCTAGTGACATTCATCGTGTTCGGGATCGTGATGTCATGGCTTTACAGCCGGGCGGTTCAGGGATTGGTGCACACACGCATGAATCAGTGCCGATCGTGCGGCTATGACCTGGCGGGGCTGGCGTCGGTCGGCGTGATTGAACGCGAAGGCACGCAATACGACATCGGGTGCGCTCTATGCCCAGAGTGTGGGGCGGAGTACCCGCGAGTCCGATCAGCTTGACCTGGATGGTTGTAAGCCGGGTGCCACTACTCGACGCGCAGCGGCGCAGTAGTGCTCTCTCGTGGTTCGGAAGACACTACTGCGCGTCTCCGACGCGAGTAGTGGCACCCTGCCAAGAACCTGCATAAACCGCGTCTGCGACGCGGCGTATGCAGGGCACCCTGCAGCGGCACGGCGCTAGAATCCTACATGACCACCTCGATTTCCGCCGAACCCGGCCTCGACCCGATCACCATCGCCAACCGCACCTTCAACTCCCGCCTCTGCGTCGGGACGGGCAAGTATGCCTCGATGGAACTCATGCGCGACGCCCTCGACGCGTCCGGGGCCGAGGCCATCACGGTGGCCGTGCGCCGCGAGCGCCTCTTCAACGAAGAGGGCAAGTCGCTCCTTGAGTACATCGACCTCGATCGATACACCATCCTGCCCAATACGGCCGGGTGTTTCAGTGCGGAGGACGCCGTGCGCGTGGCCCGCCTCGGGCGTGAGCTGCTCGACCAGCTCGAAAACCCCGGTGCCAACTGGGTCAAGCTCGAGGTGCTCGGCGACAAGAAGACCCTCCTCCCCGACCCCGTCGGCACGCTGCAGGCCGTCGAGGAGCTTGTCAAGGACGGCTTCGATGTGCTCTGTTACACGAGCGACGACCCCATCAGCGCCAAACGGATCAAGGATGCCGGCGCCGCGGCCGTCATGCCCGCCGGCTCGCCCATCGGCTCGGGCCAGGGCGTGCTCAACAGAAACAACATCGTGCTGTGCCTCGAACTCCTCAAAGAGAACGACCCGACCTACCCCGTCATCGTCGACGCGGGCGTCGGCAGCGCCAGCGATGTCGCGTACGCCATGGAACTGGGAGCCGACGGCGTCCTGCTCAACACCGCGATTGCCCACGCGAAGAACCCGGTCATGATGGCCCACGCCATGCGCAAGGCCATCGAGTGCGGACGCCAGTCCTACCTCGCCGGTCGCATCGACAAGAAGCTCTACGCCACCGCCAGCTCGCCGATGGAAGGCGCGATCTCGTACATCCCGGGGGAGTGAGGGAGTTGTGGGGTGCCCGTACTCGCGTCGTAGACGCGCAGTGCGGAAGATCCACAGCAAACTCAGGCATCGAATGAGAAATCACTGCACCGCACTACACCGTTTCGCGTCGAGTACGGGCACCCCACAATGTCGTGCTTCAGTCCTTCGCCACCACGATCGATGCCCCGCTCGGCTCCGGACGCTCACCCAGAACGAACAATTCCACCGCCACCGCGATGTCGTCCGGCCCCAGCACCTGATCGCCCGGCAGATCATCTGCACTCACAATTGATCGCAGCATCTCCGTCTCGACTGCGCCGGGATGGACCGTGTATGCCCGAATCTGGGGGTACTCGTTGCGGATCGCGCGGGCCATCGCCTCAAGCCCTGCTTTGGTGCAACCGTAAATTCCAAGCCCCGGGAACGGGTCGATCGCAGCCCGCGAACCAATCGAGACGACGCAACCGTTGGTCTTCTGCAAATGCTGGATCGCCAGGCGGGTCAGCAGGATCGGGGCCGTCAGGTTGATGTCGATGAGCTGCTCGATCTCAGGCTCGCTGAGCGTTCCGAGGTCGGCACAGGTTCCGATCGCGGCGTTGTTCACAAGTGCATCGACCCTCCCGAATGCCCGCAGCGTTTCATCGATCAGTCGAGTTCGGTCCTCTCCCCTGGCTATATCTGTAGGCACAACGAGCCAGTCCTGTCCCTCGGCCCCCAATTCTGAGCCGGTCTCTCGGAGGGGCTCGGGGCGTCGCCCAGCGAGCACGACCGGACCACGCTTGGCAAGGCGAACTGCGATGGCTCTGCCAATGCCGGAGCCAGCACCGGTGATGATGGAAACAATGGGATTGGAGGCGCTCATGCGAGATCGTAGGTAAACAGTGCGTACGAAGAAACACCCACGCCTGCAACGGCGCGGGTGTTGGAGATTGACAAACGAATTCTGTATTAAGAGTTCGGTGTACTGGGATCAGAGGTATGAGGCAATCATCATCGCGCCGAAGAGTGCCGGGAGTAGGGCGAGATAGGATGCAAGCCCAAGGAAAAGAGGCAGCCCGCTGGAGTGATCTTCGATGTGCTTTACGACGATCGCCTGTGATTCGTCGAGGCGATCGATTTCGTAACCCGTTGAGTTGTTCTGGAAGCGTGTCATGTCGTCCTCCTTTCTGATGATTCGTGGACATCAATGACGCAAGAACAATGCATTTGTTCGCACAAATATTTTCATTGGATACACCAACTCCAGTGCGGAGAGCGCATCAGACAGGAATCCAGAAGGCTGATGCTGTCTCAGAAGCAGGATTTCTTGTGAAAAAAGAATGCGCAAACGGCTGAGAATGTGCGTGTGGCAGGATCGTAACGACCGGTTTGTGCGCACAGCACTCTGTTTCACAAACCGAATTTTCATTCCACGATCGGCGCGAACACGCCGTGTCTATGCACGAGCACGCCACCCGAGTGGCCAGTGTTCACCAGTTCGATCATCGCAGCGGCATATGTGATGACCACCAACGCGCTTCCAAAGATCAGCACCATGCCTTTGCGGGTGTTCTTGATCTTCGCATACGCAATCCACACAGCGAGATAGACCAAAGTCGTCGCGATGAAAAGGTTGCGGGCACGCTCCGCGCGTTCCTCGTGGTACTCGATCGCATCCGAGATCACTTGTGTAGGGGAGCCGACGATACCCGCTGCGGACTCGCCGGTCATCGCTGCCAGAACACATGCGATCGTACCAACAGCGATAAGCCCCCCACCGCACGCCCACCAGGTGTGACGACGCTTGGAATCGAGCAATCCGATCACCATCGGCATCCACGCGACAAACAGCACCCCGATCGGGATATGGACCACGAGCGGGTGCAATGCTTCATATGGCGGGAGTGAAGGGAGCACAATCAATCCTAGCCCAGGCCCATGACCGCCTTCAAAGGTTCGTTTCCTCGCTCCGGAGAAGGGCGCCGCCTATCCGGTGATACCAGGAACACACAGACGACGATATCCTCAAATGTGCGCACATTGAGCGAGTTACTCTCGTGCTGCACGCGGGTAAGAAATGAGCGAGCGGAACCCATCATGGTCGTACGCCCGAACGCCGAAGAAGTAGTTGTCTTTCGAGAGCGGGACGGTTCCCTCGGTGATGTTGCCCACATCCTTGAACTGTTCCCACTCCGCAGCCGTTGTCTCACGCCAGACGATCTCGTATCCCGCCACATCGGGCTCAGGAGATGGGTCCCAACGGAGCGTCGTGTCGTTGGTGAGCTCTGCCACGATAACTCTGGTATTCTCCGGTGCAGATGGCGCGTTGGTCAAATGCACAAGCGTCAGGGCGTTCAGACGCGTGACATCCGCGAGGTAGTTCTCATCGACATACTCAGGGAGATCACCGTACTGCTTGCCATCCTCGACCCGCACATCCTGATGCTGGTGATCGTAGTTCTCGTAGGTTTCGCAGAACCGGATTGCTGCGAACCCCAGCTCGTTGAACGGGGTGTGGTCTCCACCTCGTAGGAACCTGTCGGGTCGATGGATCAGGCGGGGTTGGACGGTGGTCTTGTGTAAGTCGGCAACATCCGCGATGTATCGTGCGAGCTGACGCGAGGTGGAGTCAGACTCGGTGCCATAGAGACGCTTCCAGCGGACCGCGTTGCCGATCTCGGATTCGTCCATCGTGATCATGGTTGCGGGCAGCCCCTCGGAGAATACACGGATCTCCTTTGTTCCATCCTGGCCTTCAAGAACCCCGGTCGGGTCGCCGACAGTGTCGTTGTTGAGGACGGCAACGATGTTCTTGCCCGAATCGAGGGCATCCTGGGCATGGAGCCGTGCTCCGAAGAGCCCCTGCTCTTCGCCCGAAGTAGCCATGAGGATCACGGTTGCATCAAGCGGCTCCATAGCGAGCACCCGAGCGAGTTCGATCATCAACGCAACACCCGACGCGTCATCGTTTGCCCCCGGTGCGTCGGACTCGGCGTCAAGGGCTCCGCTCGCACGCGAGTCGAGGTGCCCGAGCACATAGTACTGCCGATCACGCGAGGCGGGGTCAGAGCCAGGGATCTCGCAGATGACATTGACGACCTCGACGGTCCTCGGGATACGCCGCCCGTCTGGCTCCACGGTGTGTGCGTCGAAGTAGACGCGCGGGGTGGCATCGCCGGTCTTCCCGTGCCCCTCGATGTTCGCCTCGAACTGGGCCTTCACCCACCGGCGTGCCGCGCCGATCCCGCGTGTGTCGGAGTCAGTCTCTGAGAGCGTGTGGCGTGTCCCGAACCCAGCCAGGGTATCGACATACATGCGCAGATTCGCTGGGTCTACCTCACCCATGACGCGATCGGGCATATCCATGAGTTCGCGTTCAATGACTCGCCCCCCCGAAGAACTCATCCCGAGTTCGCGTGCGGCATCGATGGCGTCGTTCTTGTTCATCCCTTGGTCCTTGATGAGGTACATGCCGTAGATCGTGGCAGAGCGTGAACCTGACCCGCAGTGCATGAGGATCGGTCCTGTCGTGGCGTTGAGTGTGTCCGCAAGCTCGCTCGACTGGGTCCCGTCAAAGATCGCGGAGCTCGATGGTGTGTGCACATAGGTCATGCCGAGCGATTCGACGAGCGCCCGCTCATCGAACGAGAGCCGATCCATCTCACGCTCGGTTCGGTTGTTGATGACAACCCTCCCACCGGCGGCTGCGAAGGCGCGGAGCTCATCCTCGGTCGGCTGTCCCGAGAAAGTAATCCGCCCCGCCTGCGTCTTCTCCTCGCTGATCTCGTCCCAAGTCTTGGGCTGATTATCAACAGCTCCAGACTCGCCAGCGGGCTGTGCATAGGCGTTCGACACGGTCCCCGTGAGAGCCATGCAGATCGCGATATTCGTAAGGACGATCGTAGGTGTCTTCAGCATAAGCGTGATTGTACTTGATGCCGCTGAGGACTGCGCTGGGCGTGTGCATATGATAAACCATGATGAGCAGAGAACACCCGGGCACGACCCTCCGAGATCTCATGGACCAGTCTGTTGTTGCAGCACCGGGCGCTTTTAATGCGTTGGTGGGGCGTGCGGTCGCAGAAGCGGGGTTCCAAGCCGGGTACTTCTCCGGTGGCGCGACAACGGTAGCCAACGGTGTTCCCGATGTGGGGCTCCTCACGCTCGATCACTTCGCTCGCGAGATTCGCTCCGTCGCCCACGCGTCGGGGCTGCCGATCATCGCGGATGCGGATACGGGATTCGGCGAGGAGGAGATGGTCCGACGCACCGTCATCGAGTACAACCACGCGGGCGCCGCGGGGCTGCACTTGGAGGATCAGGTCTTCCCCAAGCGTTGCGGGCATCTCGACGGCAAAGCCCTGATCTCGCTCGATCAGGCCGTGTCGAAGATCGAATGGGCCGCGAAGGCATCGCAGGATTGCTCCGATGGGCGGTTCATCATCTGTGCTCGAACTGATGCCAAGGGCGTCGAAGGATTTGAGGCTGCGATCGATCGTGCGAAGGCATATGTCGAAGCGGGCGCGACGATGATTTTCCCAGAGGGGCTCACAAGCGAGCAGGAGTTCGCGGACTTTGCCAAGGCGATGGACGAGCTGGGTGACAAGCGCCCATTCATGCTCGCGAACATGACCGAGTTCGGCAAAACCCCGATGCTCACACTCGAGCAGTACGGCGCGATCGGGTACAACATCGTGATCTACCCGGTGAGCACGCTCCGTATCGCGATGGGCGCCATCTCGAGGGCACTGGTGGAACTGAAGGAAACGGGCACTCTTGAGGGGCAGCTTGGGAACATGCAGACGCGTCAGGAGCTGTACGACCTGGTGGGATACACGCCCGGCACCCCCTTCGAGTTCTGATGTCGTTTTCAACCGGTCGAAACTATGCGGTTGAAGATGATTCGACCATGATCACGGATCATGGCGAAATCATCCGCATTTACTCTGACGACACCCACGGATCTCGTCATCAACGATTCGTCGTCCGACTGAAAACCGGCCAAACGATCCTTATTCTCCATAACATCGACATTGCCAAAAGAATCCCGATACGGATTGGAGACTGGATCGAGTTTCGGGGCGAATACGAGTTCAATGATAAAGGCGGGCTCGTCCACTGGACCCACCATTGCCCTCGGGGTGAGCATGACCCCGGATGGATCGAGCATGCGGGGATTTCATATTCCTGATTTTCATGCCCGAAATCATTGAAACTGGGCTCTCTCAGGCCCCCCCTGCTGTCAGACGGGGGTGGAAATCCACAAATCATGCCTGAAAGCTCATTGGGCCGATCCCGTACAATACGGGGAAGGGATTTCGATCATGATTAGCTTCACTTGCGATCGCTGCGATATGGAGATCCAACTGGACGATGAGTTCGCGGGCACCAAGCACGAGTGTCTGAACTGTGGCGACATCAACCGCGTACCCATCCCAGAGGGCTCAGGCATCACCATCGAAGATCCCGACCCGAATGTGGACTCAAAGACGATCGACCGTGCGGCCAAGGCTGGGTTCCCACCCGACTTCGGTCCCGAGACTCGTGTGATCAAAGTACGGCGCTGCTGGTTCCGCTCACGCGTCATCCGGTTTTCATTCGTAGCGCTCGCCGGATTATTAAGTCTCATCGGACTCATCTGGGTTCCAATAACAGATAAGTCCGTCTGGTGGTACGCACTCTTCGGTCCTCTGCTGATCGGGTCTATCGGGATTCTGACCTGGTGGTGGATCGATCGTCTCAGCGCCTCTCTCGAGATCACCACCAAACGCACGATCATGCACAGAGGGTTCTTTTCCAAATCTTCATCCGAGGTCGTACACGACAACATCCGCAATATTCAGATCAACCAGACTTTCCTCCAACGGGTAATGAAAGTTGGACGCATCGGCATCTCGTCCTCTGGGCAGGACGGCATCGAACTCCAGGTGAACCATCTCAAGAACCCCGATTACCTTCGCGAAGTGATCGACCTGTACCGCCCACTCTGATCCAGCTTTGTCTATTTCGATCTCAGTAATCGGTTCCAACCCGGCCAGTATGAGTGTACTATTGAGCAAGCGGAGGAACCGCGTTCCGTTTGATGTGTGCCGGGTTCACGAGCGATCGGCAGGAGGCCATTCCCATGCTCTGGATGCAGAAACTTCGTTTGCGTGTGTTTGCTCTTCTTGCGGGGCTCGCGCTGCTTGTTGTCACTGTTGTCGGGGTCTTTGCAGTGCCCGTCCTTCCTGCGATTGGTGTGGCCGTCACCATCGCGCTTACGATGGTCAACTCCATGACATCTCGATTAGAGCACATGACCTGCGCGGGGTGCGGCAAAGACATCGCCCAACTCCCCGCCGGCACTCATGGGATCGTCTGCGAATGCGGCACCATCAACCACCCCTTTAATGCAGGGGAGCCTTCGTACGCATTCGATCTGAGCGATGAAGATGATGAAAACGCCAATCTCGCCTGATCTCTAAATCACAGTACATTCACATAAAAAAGCCCCGCACTCGGCGGGGCTTTGTGATTCAAAGACGCGTCACGGATTATTCCGCTTCGTTGCCCATCTTCTTGTTGAACTCATCTGCGGAGACTTCTTCAACCTCGGCGTCAGAGAGGATCTGGTCAATTGTCTTGTGCTCGCGAACCTGCTGCATCAGGGTCTGTGCCTGACCGCTCTTCTGGAGCTCTTCAACGACCTGCTCGGGACGCTTGTTTTGCTGCATCGCCATCTGAACGATCCGGGCATTGATCTCTTCATTCTGGATCTGGACATCGAGTTCTTCGGCCGCTTTATTCAGGATGAAGAACTGTTTCAGCTCATTCCGCGCGCTCTCGGTGGAAGCGCCGCGAAGCTCAGCCATCTTCTGCTCGATTTCTGATGGATCGACGCCGCGGTACATGAGATCCATCCGTCGGCGTTGGAGATTCCGAGCCGCCTGCTGTGAGGTCAGGCCCTCGGGCAGATCAAACTCGACTGCGTCGGAGAGATGCTTGATGATCTGCTGGCGCATGACGGATTGCTGCTGAACCTCGGCACGCTGCTGGAGCTGGTTCGTGACCATTTCCTTGAGCTGCTCCTCATCGTTGAACCCGTACTTCGCAACCAGATCGGTGATGAGCGCGGGAACGATGCGGTAGACCTTGGTGGTTTCGTACTCAACCGTAAGGTCTTTGCCACGCAGTGCTTCAACCTCGTGGTTCTTAGGACCCTTGAGCTTAATCGTGATTTTATCACCGACCTTGGGGGTCCCGATCTGCTTGAAGAAATCCGGAACAATGACGCCGAGGATCATGCCCTCATCGCCTTCTTCAGGGATCTGAACGACCGCGCCTTCGATGTTGTAGTGCTCAGTCCCGTCAGAGTCCGTCATTACGGCGTTACCCGTGACATAATCGCCGCGGTCCGAGTCCTCGCGCTCGTCGAGCGAGCCCTCGTTGATCGAGATCTTCTTGATCTCCTCATCGACGACCCCATCGGGGAGCGTTGCGTCTGGCTTGAGAACCTTGATGCCTTTGAGTTCGGGGAGTTCGAACTCGGGCATGACCTCGACCTCGACCTCGAAGTTAACGGGCTTGCCCGACTCGACCTCGATGGACTCAAAGACCTCTGCCGGGGGCTGTCCGAGGACCTTGAGATCGTTATCACGGACCGCCTGCTCGTAGGCCTGCGAAACGAGTCGCGAGCGGGTCTCATCGGTGACATACGAGGCGTATCGCTTCTCGACGAGACGACGAGGCGCGTGTCCCTTGCGGAAGCCCGGGATCGAGACCTGCTCGGCTACCGCGCCGAACGCGACTTCCATCTGGTTATCAACGGTATCCGCCGGGATCTCAACGCTGATGCGTTTCCGGCAGGGCCCCGCTTCTTCTACGGTAATGGTATTGGTGTCTGACATGATGTTCTTTCTGTTCATGCCACGCACTGGACCGCTGTCGATCCGCCATCGTGCGCCTGAGTCCCGGATCGACCCTCCCGGACGCCCGGGAGGAAGAGAAGTGTAGGCATCGACCTAAATGGAACCATCGCTTGATTCCGGGTTCTCAGGACGATGTTTGTGTTGAAGACACGCCCCCCACGCCTATCATTACGCCCCATATCTCTTGCCGGGGTGGCGGAATTGGTAGACGCGGCGGATTCAAAATCCGCTTCTGGAGACAGAGTGGGGGTTCGAGTCCCCCCCTCGGCATTCACACGAGAGACGAACTGATACACATACAAGGGATCCAGACATGGACGAACAACCCCAACAGCAGCAGGTCCAGCTCCGCATCGACGAATCGAAGATGACGAGCACCTACGCGAACACCATCCGCACGAGCAACACCCAGGATGAACTGATCATGGACTTCGGGATGAACATCCCCATGCAGGTCCCGAATCAGGCTCCCATGGTGGTCTTCAATGTCGGGTCACGCGTCATTATGAACTGGGCTGGTGCCAAGCGCCTTGCGCTCTCGCTCGGGTCAGCGATCCGTCAGTACGAAGAGCGTTTTGGCGAGATCGACATCAATCCCGGCGGGGGGCAGCAGCCCCCGGCTCAGGGCTGAGCGATTGACCGCACATCTGATCCAATGCACACGGGCCCATCGCGGCCCGTGTGTTCTTTTCAGGGCAACCTTCCGCTGCTACAAATGAATAATCTGTGACAGGATGGCCGACGAAAAGCATCTAGAACCCAGACGAAACCGGTTCGTATAACCATCAAGGAAGATTCGCATGAGCAGTGAAACACTGAACATCTCTCTGAGCGATGATCAGGTCGCGCGCGCCGCCCAGCCCATTCAGGAACTCGTGCACGCGGTCGGGTCCGTCGTGGTTGGGCAAGAGCACATGGTCCGCTCGCTCGTCATCGGGATGCTGACCGGAGGGCATGTCCTGCTCGAGGGCGTCCCTGGGCTCGCAAAGACACTCACCGTGACCACGCTCGCACAGGGCTGCCACGCTGAGTTCTCTCGGATCCAGTTCACCCCTGACCTGCTCCCCGCGGATGTGATCGGGACCCTGATCTACAACCCAAAGGACGGGACCTTCGCGCCACGAAAGGGCCCGATATTTGCCAATATTGTGCTTGCAGATGAGATCAACCGAGCGCCCGCGAAGGTTCAGTCCGCGTTGCTGGAAGCAATGCAGGAACGGCAGGCAACGATTGGCGATACCACCTATACCGTCGGCGACCCCTTCCTCGTCCTCGCGACGCAGAACCCGATCGAACAGGAAGGCACCTATCCGCTCCCCGAAGCTCAAGTCGACCGCTTCATGCTCAAGCTTCATGTCGGGTACCCTACCCGCGATGAGGAACGCATCATCGTCGATCGCATGATGTCAACTTCCGAACATAAGGGCATCGCCCCAGTCGTTTCACTCGAGCACATCACGAAGGCACGCGAGACTGTCAATCACATCTACATTGATGAAAAGATAAAGGACTACATCGTTTCGCTCGTACACGCCACGCGGGATCCCGGATCGGTTCGTGCGAACTGGACGATGGATCTACCCAAGCTCATTGAGTTTGGTGCATCCCCGCGTGCATCACTCGCGTTGGCCCGGGCCGCTCGTGCGAACGCGTTCCTCGATGGCCGCGCATTCGTTACCCCCTCGGATATCAAAACAATCGGGCTGGATGTTCTCCGCCATCGCGTGCTCGTGAGCTATGAGGCCGAGGCGGAGGGGATATCGAGTGAGGATATCGTCCGTGAGCTGTTCGCCCGAATCCCTGTCCCTTGAATCTACCTACCTTGGAGGACCTACACGCGTGCTGACCGAAGAACTCATGCGGGAAGTAAAACGCCTGGAGATCCGGGCGCGTCGTCGCGTAGATGATCTATTCGGCGGCCAATACCAATCCGCGTTCAAAGGTCAGGGCATTGAGTTTGCAGAAGTCCGCGAGTACATGCCTGGCGACGAGGTTCGCACGATCGATTGGAATGTCACCGCACGCACAGGACACCCGCACATCAAACGCTTCACGGAAGAACGACAGCTGACCGTAATCCTGTGCGTGGATTGCTCGATCTCAACTGCGTTCGGGAGTGTGAAACGCTCCAAGCACCAACTCGCGTGCGAACTCGGCGCGGTTTTGACACTCGCAGCAGGGCGGAACAACGATCGTGTCGGGCTGCAGGTGTTCGGCTCGGAGCACTTAGAGAAGGAGTCGTTTCATCTCCGCCCCTCGAAAGGCAAGAAGCACGCCCGTCGCATCATGCGTGAGTTGATCGACTCGACCCCCGGGATGTCTCCGTTCGTATTGAAGGATGCCCTGAGCGAACTCGGACGAGCACATCGGCGCAAGGCCGTCATCTTTGTTCTTTCCGATTTCCTCTCAGGACTGAACAACCGAGACGAGCCGGATTGGGCCAAGCCCATGCGGATGCTCGCCCGAAAGCACGAGCTCGTCGCGATTCAACTCACGGATCCGCTTGAGTTCGAACTGCCCAAGGCTGGGCTCGTACGCATGCACGATCCGGTTTCGGGGCAGCGGTTCAGTGTCGATACAGGCTCACGACGCGTGCGCGATCGATACCGCAATCAGGCCCACAAGGAACAATCCCTCATTGAGGACACCATGCGGCGAGCTCGTGTAGACCGAGTAGAGATTTCGACCGCAGAGAGTTTCGTAGACCCGCTATACCGGTACTTTCAGCAACGGGAGATGCGTAAGCGATGATCCGTGCTCTCACATGCATGCTGATAATCACCTTGACACCCCTCTATGGGTGCGCGGACCCTACCCCCCCCACCGACACCAGCGTCGCACAGTTTGCTCGTGATGACGAGTCAGGGGTGAGCATCGAAACACGGATCAATACAGACGAAATCATTCTTGCTGACAGGATATGGGTAGACGACATCGCGACATGGACGGTCTCGAAACAGCCCGTGTTCGAACCTCGCGACTGGGTCGACACCCAGTGGACAGTTATCGAGGAAACGACATCCCCCCCAGAACTCCGCGATGGGGTTTATTCGATTCACCGGCGCACCCTGATCGAGCCTTTTCTGCCTGGAACCTATACAGTTCCCGCTTCCGTTGTTCGCGTGCACCGTTCACCAGATGCTGAGCCAACACTCGTTTCTACCAAACCGATAGAGGTTCAGGTGCTCGGCGTTCTTACCGAGAATGACTCCGGAGAACTGAACGCTATCCCAGATCTCACCCAGCCGATGTCCGCGGATCACGATGGTCGAGCATCGTTCGTGATCGCGGGAATCGCCATTGTAGTTGTCTCCCTTGGCTTTGTGATCGTCATGCTTCGACGAAATACCAACGCCCCCACACCCCGTTCAGTGTTCGAGTTACTCCGCGATATCCAGTCTGATCCAACAATATCTACGCACGAAGGCTTCGAGCAGCTCGGCCGCATCTTCGATCGCTTGGATCCACGGTTGCAGTCGACAACAGAGTTCGATCAGATGATCCGTGTCTGCGATCAAGCGCGATACAGCAAGAGCACAGAACCGGGCGTGCGAGTGACTCCACAGAAGATGGCCGAGCACGCGCTCGAGTTACTCGGTGATGATGTCGCATCCGTTTCGCGAGGGGGGGCCGCATGAACTGGCAGTTCGCGTACCCAATGGCGCTCGCGTTTTCCTCGATTGTTCCGCTGATCTGGATTGTCCGCGTGATCGCATGGCGCCGACGACGGGGACTCATGGTGAGCGTGCCTTCCCGACTCGCCGCGAGCGGGCATTCCTTTCGCTCAGCACTGATCTGGATCCCGGGCATGCTGATCGGCCTGGGTATCATCAGCTTGTGTGTCGCGCTCGCACGCCCGCAGGAGATCGTCGGCGACACCAAGGCAACACGCGACACCATCGCGATCGAACTCGTGGTAGATCGATCCGGATCCATGGACGATACGGTTGTTTTTGAGGGTGAGCGTACCAACCGGCTCGAGGCTGTCAAGAAAATTGTCGAGCGCTTCGTTGAAGGTGACGGACAACTCCTGAAAGGGCGAGCTGGCGACCTGCTCGGTCTCGTGGTGTTCGGTAGTTATGCCGACACGCTGATGCCGCTCACCCAATCCCACGACGCGCTCGTCGAATCGATCCGTTCGATTCAGATCCCGAGAAGCGAGCGAGAACGGAGCACCGCGATCGGCGACGCATTGATGCTCGCTGCGGGGCGCCTCAAAGCGTACGAAGACGCGATGCGGATAGACTCTCAGAATCCTGAGTTCGCGCTGAAGAGCAAGGCCATCATTCTGCTCACCGATGGGGAAAATCAGGCGGGGCAGTATTCTCCGGATCAAGCAGCCGTGCTCGCAAATCAATGGGGCATGAAGATTTACATCGTAGGAATCCGCGGTAACAGCAGACGAGGATCACTGTTTCCACGCCAGAACTCGAATATCAATGATCGTTTCATGACTCAGGTTGCGGAGCACACTGGTGGTCGTTACTGGCCGGTAGAGCAGATCAGTGATCTTGAGAAGGTCTACGCAGAAATTGATGAGCTGGAGCGATCTACCATTGAAATCTCTCAGTCGACCACATTCCGTGAGTTGTATCTTCCGTATGCCATGACCGGGCTCGCCCTGCTTGGCGCAGGCATCTGCACACGCGAGTTTGTCATTCGGGGAGGGTCGACATGAACGAACTGTTTTCATCCTGGCTACGGGGTGAGTGGCGCTTCGCGAACCCGCAGTGGCTGCTAGTGCTGTGGGGCCTGCCGGTCCTCGGAGCGATCATGATTGCCTCACTCTACCGCTCCTTCCGGATCGAGCGACGCCTGGGGGACACGAATATTATTGATTCGAATCTGGGCCAGCGCAGGTCATGGAATACATGGGCACGCGTAATCGCACTGACCATGGGGCTCGGCCTGATCACCATCTCGATCGCACGACCACAGTCGAACCCCGAAGAAATCGAGGTTGAATCCAAGGGACGAGACATCGTATTTTTGCTCGATGTCTCTCGCTCCATGCTCGCGAACGATGTCGCGCCGAATCGACTCGAGCGATCAAAGCTTTGGATCAATGACCTGACTTCAGAACTCAGAGGCGACCGTGTCGGACTTGTCGCGTATGCGGGTTCATCTTCCGTTGTATGCCCGTTGACCACGGATCGAATGTTCTTCCGGCTTGCGCTCGACGAACTCTCACCTCAAAGCGTCCTAATGGGCGGCACAAACATCGGTGATGCGATCAGGCGCACGATGGAACTCGTCTTTCCCGAATCGAGTGATGAGTTCGCGAGCGGATATCGTGATCTGATTATCATTTCAGACGGCGAGGATCAGGAGAGCCTCCCTGTCGCCGCCGCGAGACAGGCGAGCGAACGCGGTGTCCGCATAATCACGATCGGGATTGGATCTGACAAAGGCGCCGTCATCAATGCTGACCGGAACAATCCTCGATCCGATCAAGTACGCTCGCGATTAGAATCTGAAACACTCCGAGATATCGCCAGTGTTTCACCTGGAGGCGTCTATCTCGAAGTCGGAACGGGAACGATTGATCTCGCCCAGATCTACAACGAGTTGATCAGCACCGCAGACCAACGAACGATGGATACTGCGAGCACAATGCGATACACAGAGCAGTACCCGTTCTTCCTCGCGGCTGGATTGATTTTCATCCTCATCGATCAGCTCGTTCTACCCACCAGAACTAGGAGGGCAGTATGACACCTCAGACCATCATGATCATGGCCATATTCACCCTCATGCCCATCTCCGCTTCCTTCGGATCAGATGAAACTGATGCTGAGACATTGGCAGGTAATGAAGTTGAGCCCATGCCCGCATCAATCGCTCGGGTACGGATTCAGCAGGCAATGGATCACGCGACTCCCTTTGAGGATCGTCATTCAATCCTTTCAGAAGTAGTGGCCAGGTGCGAAGATCATCAGCTCCGATCTATCGCTTCATACAACATGGGTATCGCATACATCAGACGCCAACCAACGGATCCTGGCTCACTTGCCGATGCAGTGGAATGGCTGCGTCAGGCAGATGCCGAGGGCACTAGCAGCGAACTGCGTGTACGAGCCCGCGATTCGATTGGACATGCATGGTACCTCATGGTCCGGGCGGACCATGAGACACAGGATACGGCACTGAATCCCACCGATCTTCGTGCGATGAAAGACCAGCTCGTTGATCAGCTTGAGCAGTTGATCGTGTCTGCGAGCGCATTCCGAGCCGCACACGATGTGGACCGCTCCTATCGACCCGCGATCGAAAACCTGGAACGGGTACGACAGGAAGTCCAGCGCATCAGGGATCAAATCAACTCGCTTGAGGAGTTGATCGAGCAACAGCAGAAACAAGCTCAGCAACGCCAGCAGCAACAGCAGGAAACGGCAGAGAGACTCGAAGAACTCGCTGAACAACAGCAGCAAGAGGCGAATGAGAACACAGAACAGTCGTCCAAGACCCCCGAAGAACAAAGTCAGCAGGCGGAGGATCAGGACGAACTTTGCAATCAGACTCAAAGCGAACAAGAAGGGCTGAGCGAGCAGCAAGACGACAGCGAAGCAATGCAAGAGGTCGAAGAGCATCTGCAAAGCGCACGCGATGCACAGGAACGCGCCCAGGAGTCACTCGAGCAAGGAAACATGGAAGAGGCCGCGAAAGCACAGGAAGAAGCCGCGGAAGCGCTTGAGCGTGCTGCGAACAAACTCCGTGAAATGTCCGAGAATGGAACGGAGGGCAAGAACGGCGGCGAGCCAGAACCTCAACAAGAAGGTGATGGAGAGGAGCAGGAACCTCAGCAATCACAGGGGGAGGATGCTGAGGAACCGCCACAGGAAATCAGTGAGATCGCGCAGCAACTACTCGACAAAGAGCGTCGTGAACGAGAACGACGAAAAGCGAGACGAACGCCCCGAGTGGTGCCAGTCGAAAGGGATTGGTAATGAAACGCAAAGACTCATTCCACTTCATATTCGCGATGCTTCTGACTCTGTTCATGAAACCGAGCCTGGCTCTTGCTCAGGAGAATGTCTTCGTTCAAGCGTCATTATCTCGCGAGCGTGTCTTTGTTGGCGATGAACTCGCGTATGTCATCGAAGTCCTAGGCGCTACGGATCCCCAGATTGGCCAACTGGATCTCCCGCAGGGAATCTCAATGGTTTCTCATGGGCGTACAACCCAGACGACAAGCTCTGTAGTCTTTGAAAACGGCCAACGCAAACAAGTCCGCCAGCGACGGTATCTTTACCAGTTCACGATAACCGCGAACACCGACGGGGAGTTCACGATACCGGCCCCCACCATTCAAGACCGAGGTGAGAAACATATAGGTAATGAGACGAGCTTTCGTTCAGTGCTTCCCTCCGAATCGCTTGACGATGAGCTGATTATCTCCATCGATCGGACACGCCTATACCAGAACGAGACCATTGAGCTTGAATGCGTCTGGTGGCTGGGAGACAACACATCTCAGTTTAACTTTGGTTCATCAAAGATACCGGAGTCCCTGGTGATACGACCAGGCCCCACCTCAGGCAATGCACAGTCCAAACTCGAGTTTCCGCTCAATGGGCAAATGATCACCGGATATGTCTCAAGGGGCATCCACAACGGGAGTGAAAAATCCAGTTTCACTTTCAGGTTGAGCATTACTCCTACAGAGCTCGGAACACTTGAGATCGGTCCATTCCGATCGCTCTTCACTCGTCAACCGAGCTTTGGCGATCGTTATCGTGCATACATTGAATCCAACTCGCTCAAGATCGATGTGGTGCCTGTCCCAGAACACGGCAAGCCAGCAATCTATGACGGCGCGATCGGCGAGTTTCAACTCGAGGCACGCGCCTCAAACTCTAGCGTTCGAGTAGGCGACCCCATCGAGCTCACTCTACGCATACAGGGCCAAGAGCCCATGACGGGTGTTCGCGACGCACCCGATCTGGCAACCCATCCTGGATTTGCTGAGCAGTTCAAGACTGATTCTGATGGTTGGCGTGAGATCACCCCTCGACGCGATGGCACCCGGATCTACCAAACCACGATCCGTGCCCTTAGTGACTCGGTGAAGGAAATCCCACCGATACAGCTTGCTTCATTCGATCCTGACCAAGGCCTGTATCGAGTCTTCTCAACAGACCCGATAGCGCTGCGAGTAGAAGATGTGAAAGAAGTTACCCTTGCCGATGCGGTCGTTAGCGGCAATCAGGTCTTCGCGGGCACCGAACCCACTCGCCCGTCCGTTGAGCGTGTCGAGCTGTCCCCTGCTGCCCCAGGTCTATGGGCACACACACCGATTGAGGAGATGACCCAGAGAGAGGGATTCAATGTGGCTCAGGCTTTGAAACAACCGGTTTGGGTCGCCACATTCGTTGCCCCACCCTCTCTGTACTTTGCCATGCTTGGTGTGCTCGCATACCGGCGCGGCCGCGATAAAGAACGAGTGAGACTGAGTTGTGCATTCAGACAAGCTCGCAAGCGAGAAGGCATCAGCTCGTTACGCACATACACATCAGATGTGTTGAATATCGCACCCGAAGCGTTCGTGGCGTCGGATGTGCACCAGCTCCAAATCTCCAACGATCTACTCATGGAACTCGAAGACGCATTCATGCAAGAAGAGCAGCCGCATGGATCAACGGTTCGCAAAGAGGCGGTTCATTCCGATCTGCTCAAAAGACTCCACAGCCAGCTTCTCGCCAATACTCGCGTACGGAGCTCCACATGATCAAGCAAATCGTAATCTGCCTGTCGCTCATGCTCTCTGTCTCGGTATCCCTCGCTTCTGCTTCAGATTCCGCGCGGCCTGATTTGCATCAGGCCATCGAATCCCTCGATCATGGAATCAAGCTACTTGAACAAAACGATCCTGATGCCCAGAAAGCCATTGAACTCGCAGCAACCCAGATAGAGTATGCGATCAGAGAGTATGGTTACCACTCAGCTGCGGCCTACCACGCTCTCGGCAACGCGTACACCCTGACCGGGGATATGGGGCATGCGATGCTCGCTTATCGCCGGGCTGAACTCATCGACCCAAGAGATATCCGAGTCCAGGATTCGATCGACTATGTCCGTGATCAGGTGCACATATCCGTAGAGCCGAACATCCCCAACCGCATCCGTGCTGCACTTATCAGCTGGCGCGGTATCGTCCCGCGAACATGGATCTGGGCCGCAGGTATTACCCTGTTTGTCTTTGCATGGGGCGTTTTCACGATTGGTCTATTCTCAGCTCAGTCTCGTCGCGCGCGTACCGTCGGTATTGCGTTACTCGTTTCTTCGTTATTCCCGTTCACCGCGCTGGGCTACGAATGGTCTCACGAGCACGCCCGTGCTGCCGTAGTGGTTGTGCATGATGAAATCGTTGCCATGAGCGGGCCGGATGACTCGATATACGATGCGGTGTATTCTGATCCCCTTCAGAGTGGCGTTGAGGCACACCTAATCGAAACCCGCGACGGTTGGGGGCGAGTTCAACTCATCGACGGCAGCATGTGCTGGATCCCACAGAGTGCATTCGAACGAGTCATCCCTGAATCTGCCATCGAGCAATGCGTTCAGATTCACCACTCACCCCTCTGGTCTTTGAGTTTCATCCGGATAAAATCATGAGGTCAGATTATTCTGACAACTGAACGCGGGTGTAGTTCAGTGGTAGAACGTCAGCTTCCCAAGCTGAATGTCGTCGGTTCGATCCCGATCACCCGCTTTCGTAAGCTTCTCGCATGCAAGTGTTTATGAGGGCTCCGTTTTTTTGCACAACACCCGTTCTGCACTACAAATGATCCTTTGTAGTGCAGAATCATCCAAATTGTAGTGCTTGTCTTTGCGAGCGGATAATGGTTAAAGACCGTTCTCGATTTGTCATATCGACAGAATCAACAGCATGACAGCGGCCATCGCGGCCATGGTCAGATCCTCGACGAGCGTGATCTTGGTCATAGGCAGGTTTAGCGCCGTGCCCAGGCAGGCGCAGCGGACAGCTCGCTTGTCGAGCAGCGCCTTGAGCACGCCGGCAGCTCTCACGAGCATCAAGACGAGTGTCACCGCGTTGGTCACGACGGGCACCCACGTGAGCAGATAGGCAACACCGAGCGCCAGTTCTACGAAGGGGTACGCCCAGCCCCAGGCGGGGATCTTGCGGGCGATGAGGTCGTAGCCGCGGTAGGCGGAGACGAAGCCGGACGGATCTAGGAGCTTGAAGAACGAGAAGACGATGAAGAAGCCGGCCATGAATTGCCGCATGAGGGGGTCGGCGGACCAGTCGCCGGTGCTAACGGCGACGAGCAGCGTGACGCCAGCGATGAAGCCCACGATCAAGAAGAGTGGGTAGAGGCTTCCCTTCGGTTGCTCTTGAGCCGTCGCGTGATGCTGATGAGTCGACGGATCGAGAGCGGCGGTTGCTGGTTCTGCCATTTCCACAGATGTCAGCGTGTAGTCGCCGGCTGTGGCAACGTCGTCTCTCAGCATGTTATCATCGGGCAGCGGGCTACCCGAACTGACGGCCTTACCCTCGTGCGGCGTCACATCGACGGAATCGATGCCGTCGAGCTTGAGCAGAGCGGTGTTGATTTTGCTCGCGCATCCGCCGCAGTGCATACCAGTGATGTTCAGTGTGGCTAAGCGTTTGTCAGTCGTCATCAGGTTCTCTACTGTCGTTGTACTTTCGTGCGATGAAGATTGCTTCGAGCCCAAAAATCAGAGCCATCGATCCGAGGCCCACGCCGACGATGAGCGGGTCGGTCGTGAGCTTGAGATACAGGAACGCCCCGAGCACGACAGCGTCGAGGACGAGAGCTATTAGCAGCACCCATGCCTTAGCGTTGAGCTCTGTGCGCAGGTACTTGAACACGCCCCAGTGGATCGCCATATCCATCACGATGTAAAAGATCGCGCCAAGGGAAGCGATTCGGCCAAGGTCGAAGAAGATCGTCAGCGCAAGGGCGATGACGGCGGTGTAGACGAGCGTGTGCTTTTGGATCCGCCCGGGCATCCCGAAGTGACGGTGCGGGACGAGGTCCATGTCGGTGAGCATCGCGAGCATGCGAGAGACGGCAAACATGCTGGCGATGATGCCGGAGATGGTCGCGATGATGGCGAGGCCGATGGTCAGCCACTCGCCCCACTGGCCAACCGCCGGGCGTGCGGCCTCGGCAAGCGACGAGTCGCGCGCGGCGATGATCTCGTCAACGCTGAGATTGCCGGCAACAGCGAGGGTCACGAGCAGGTAGAGCCCGGTGCAGATGAGCAGGCTGTAGATGATGGAGCGGCCGACGTTCTTCTTGGGCTCCTTGATCTCATCGCCGCTGTTGGTGATGGTCGTGAAACCCTTGTACGCGAGGATTGACAGCGCGACTGCAGCGAGAAAGCCCGTGATGCCACCCTGGGCATCGGATGACGCGCTGTTGCCTGTGAGCGTGTCGAAGGAGAGACCCGACACCCAGAGGCCGATGCCGGCAAAGATGCCGATACCCACGATCTTAATGATCGAGGTGACCTTGCTCAGCCCGCCGATGACCTGATTACCAAGCAGGTTGACAACGAACGCAACGACGATCAAGCCGACGCCGAGCGCGGGCACGAGCCATGAGTCCGATCCCTCGCCAAAGATCCGCATTGTGTAGGTGCCGAAGGTCCGGGCAACGAGGCTTTCGTTGATGACCATCGAGAAGTACATGAGAAGCGAGCACCCGGCGGTGATGATACCTGGCCCGTAGCTCTTCTTGAGGATCATCGCGATGCCGCCGGCGGACGGATACTCATTGCACACCTTGACATACGAATACGCGCTGAATGCAACGACGAGGGCTGCGGCGATGAACGCGACCGGGAAGAGGCCGCCAGCAAGTTCGGCGACCTGGCCGGTGAGGGCGAAGATGCCCGCACCGATCATGACGCCGGTGCCCATCGCGATCGAACCGGTCAGGGTCAGGCTGCCCTTCTCGTAGTCGGCCCCGTGCTTGTGACCTTCATTCCGGCCATCGCCTTGATCATTCTCAGTCATCTGTGCCTTTCAAACGAGCTGTTGCGGTCCTTGAGCATGCGGTTCATCGCTGCGAAGATGAAAGAGGCCGACCACGCGAGATACAGCAACCCACTCAATCCCTGAGTGGATGCGATAAACCGTAAATGCCCAGTTGGGAGAATGTCGCCGAATCCAATGGTGGTGTACATGACAGCAGAAGCGTAAAAATGACCGAGTAGACCATCCGTTCGATCTTCCGAGAGGGTGCCGATCTCCAACATACGCCAAGCGAAATAGTACGCCAACGCGTAGACAACGATGTCGAATACATGACTGATGTAGATGCCGAGCATGAGGCAAAAAAACCGGTGCCAAGTAAAGTCTTTGGATTCAAGTGTGAATTTTGCTGCCACCATAAAAAAAGCGAGACGAACGCCGGTGGTCAAGAGAATGAGCAGGATGCTGATAAGGATTGCAGTGGTCATTGGCACAGTCCTTACATCGGTCTGTCGATCACGCTAGAACGCAAGCCGCACACCAAAGATCAGTGATACATTTTCCGTGTCAGTGCCGACCGACTCGGCAACGCTTGCGGTCTCACCGGCCAGCACTCCGTAGCGCACCCCGATGTACGGCGCGAACTCGCGCTTGATCTCGTAACGCAGGCGCAGGTCGAGATTCGCATCAGTCAATCCAGCACCGATCGCACGATCCGGAATGTCTTGGAAAGCGAAGCCAAGCTCTGCTCGGGGCTGAAGCACGAATCGCTGCGTGAGGCGGAGGTTGTATTCCGCTTCGACTGCGGCCGTAACATCCGCATCTTCAGAGATGTAGAGTGATGAGTCCATTTCAATCATCCCGGGAGCGAGGCCCTGGAGAGCGAGAACGCCGGACCATCGGTCCTCGTAGTCTCCGGATTCCCACTCATTGGCGTACTGGGCTCCGGCCTGCAAACTCCAGAATGGCGTGATTAGACGCGAGTAGAGCAAATCGGTTTCCGATTCACCTTGATCCTGACCTTCAAAGGCCAGTTCGCCTTCAGACTTCCACACAAAGCGGTTGTAGTCGAAGCCGACCCATCCCTGGGCCTCCCAACCAATCTGATCAGCGCCTCCCCCGTCCGGAATCCTGTATTCGAGCTGCTCAAACAGAGTGAAGAACTTCAACTCGTCATCTGCGACTGGATCTGGATAGCTTTCTGGGGGCGGGCCCGCGGCATAGTCAAGCACACCGTCCAGAGACATGCCTTCTGGTAAGGCGGGACCGTCACTGTGATGAGACCCTTCAGCGGATGTTTCGGGCTGCGGCTGCTGCGATGTCTCCGGTGTCTCGGTCTTGGTTTCGCTTGCGGGATGCTCGTGCTGCGCGAGCGCTGGCTCGACTGCCATTCCCCAAGAGACTAGAATCAACAACACACACTTATGAATCTGCATTTGCAGCCTCCTCTTCCAGAGAACGGACAACGGCAATCGTCCGGAACATGCCCATCTTCATGTGATAGAGGACGTGGCAATGAAACGCCCACTGCCCCGGCGCATCGGCCGTGATGTCGACCGTGAGAAGCTCAGCAGGCTGGACATTCACGGTGTGCTTGCGTGGATTCTTGGCGTAATTGTTTCCTGCATAGAGATCCATCCACATGCCATGGAGGTGAATCGGATGATTCATCATGGTGTCGTTGATCATGTTGATGCGCAGGCGTTCGCCGTATTGAAAGCGGATCATGTCCGCTTCCGACCACTTCTTGCCGTCGAACCCCCAGATGTACTTATGCATATTTCCAGTCAGGTGAAGATCGAACTGTCGAGTCGGTGGACGCCGATCGGAGGGTGTTTCTAGGCATCGGAGTTGCGAATAGGTGAGAACGCGCCGCCCATCATCCCCAAGCCCCGAGCCCGGATCGCTCAGTTGACGATACCTGGTGCGCCCCATCACGATGCTACCCGGGCCGTGCATATCGGGGCCATGCTCGATCCGCTCCGGCAACCCCGATGTCGGTAGGTCTTCGACCGAACTCGCAGACCCCTCGTTGGTGTGCGCGGTATCGGCTGCGTCACTCATGTCCCCGTGCGACCCGTGCTCCATTGAACCCGCGTCCGAGGAGTCGCCATTCATCACGGTGTGCATCATCCCCATGTCCGCCATTGTGAGCATGGGTCGCTGACGACACTCTGGTATCGCCGCTTCGATATCAAGACGAGGTCCGATTGTGCCGCGTGCGAACCCGCTCCGGTCCATCGCTTCGGCAAAGAGCGTCCTCGGGCGATCGTCGGGAAGCGTGACGATGACATCGTAGGTTTCCGCAACGGCGATCCGGAGCTCGTCGGTTTCCACAGGCTCGATGTTCTGGCCATCGGCTTGGACCACCGTCATCGGCAAACCGTTGACCCTGAAGTCGTAGTACGTCAATGCAGAGGCATTGACGATCCGCAGGCGAACACGCTGGCCGGGCTGCGCAACAGCAGCCCAGTTTTCATCCGGGGTCCGCCCATTCATGAGGAAGGTGTATATCGATCCGGTCACATCGGCGATGTCCGTTGGGTCCATCCGCATGCGTTGCCAGTTAAATCGCGTCTTGAGAACCTCGGTAAAGCTTTGCCCCGTAGCCTCGGCTTGCGTATTCAGGTTCGCAAGCGTGGGGCGTTGGAAGTTGAAATAGCCCTCCATCGTCTTGAGCTTGTGCATCACCACATACGGGTCCATGTGCGTCCAGTCTGACAAGACAATCGAGTATTCGATGTCGTACTCGACGGGATCCTTGTCGGCTGGATCGATGATCAACTGCCCGTAGTGGCCGAGCTGCTCTTGGAGCCCGGAATGGCTGTGATACCAGTAGGTTCCATTCTGACGCACAGGGTACCGATACTCGAATGTCGTTCCCGGATCGATCCCCTCGAAGCTGACTCCTGGCACGCCGTCCATTGTGAATGGCACCAGAAGCCCGTGCCAATGGATCGATGTTGATTCGTCAAGACGGTTGTGCACACGGATCAACGCCTCCCGGCCCTCACGCATGCGGATCAGCGGACCGGGGATGCCTCCATTGATCGTGATCGCAGACGACGGACGACAACCGATGTCAATCGTTTTCCGCTCAATAAATAGATCGATACCCTCTGGCGAGGTGGCGTCGAGCTCCGAGCTCGTCCCTCGCGCTAATTCGCCAGACGCGCGCGCAACACCGGGGACCGACAATGCATAGGCGGCAAGCACGGCCCGACCACCGGTCCCGATAAACCGGCGTCGACTCCATGATTCCCATACTCGTGGATCGATATCAGACATGGTGATTATTCTCCCGCAATGCATACATACTAGAAATTGGTGACGATGCTGGTGTTAAATATTTCTCATTGTGCACTTGTGTAAAGCGAAACCCTTGCTTTCTTGAGCATGCCAATGAAGGCCAAGCCGGGCTCCTTGAACTCGCTCAGCCGCAGGGTCTGCCAGTGGCGATCGAGGTATTCATCAAGGTAGGATATAACCTGCGAGAGAAGGATCACATGGCAATGTCGCCCAACACTCTGGTCGTGCGTTGATCCGAAAGCGACCAGACGGACCCGGTGCCCCGATTGAGTCTGTGCGGCTCCTCGACTCACAAGTTCGGTGGCTAATGTCTCCGCGTGGTCGTAACTGCAGCATCCGAACCTCGTTAAGGCTGCACGCAGTACAGCGGGTTCCGTGGCTCCTCTATTGAGAGTTGCCTTTCCCTCTTTGACCTCACCGACGAGCATGTCGGCTCCGCCATCGGTGAGCGCGAGTGCTGGGTCAACCTCACCGACTGCAACGTCCTGGGTAGAGGATCTACCGCGCCTTGGGATCAACCGAGCGGCATCGGGAAATCGAAATGCCAAAACGTCGATGTCAGTCGCGGTTCGGTGGATGCCCGAGCGACCTGATTCGACGATTGGGAATTCGGTGACAGTGAAGTAGCCATTGACCCTAAGGTAAGCCTGCACCAGTGCGACTGCGTTGTCCATTGTGATACTCCTTCGAGTAATCTAAGGTGTCGGGGTAGATACATGTATTGCCTCGGCCTCGGAAACGAAGTATTCCGTGATTGCGATACCAAATGGTGAGGAGGCATCGGACTCAACAACTCGTTGATTCCACGCCTTCATCCACTCAACGTGCCGGAGAATCGCGTCCTCTTGGTTCCCGAGACTGGGATCGAGTTCATACAACTCTATCTCGGCTTGCATTCGTCTCTTGGACCACCGGTAGATGGCCTCGGGATCCATACCACCTCGCGGAGCACCGCTTTCTGCATCGTGGAACATGTGACAGATGCGCTCAGCGACTTGGAGCTTGGCTCGGGCGGCATCGAGCTGATCCATGGCCGCTACGCGGCCTTCAGGTTGGCGTTCGCCGGCGTCAAGACTGCCGGCCGCGATTGTGAACAATGCGATCATCAGAATGGCTGCGGTTATGGTGGGCGTGAAATGTTTCATGGCTCATGTCCTATTGAGGGGATATATGTAAATCGCTTCCTACTCGTCGCGTTCTGTCACCACATGATGGGTGTCCGTTGGAAGCCGCTCGATGCGTAGGAACTTGGCGTTGATTGCCACGATCACGGTGGAAAGAGACATGAATACAGCGCCCAGTGCCGGAGACAGTACGATCCCGAGCGGGTACAGCACCCCAGCAGCTGCGGGGATGGCGAACGCGTTATAGCCCGTTGCCCACCAAAGGTTCTGGACCATCTTGCGATAGGTTGCACGCGAAAGCTCAATAATGGCGGTCACATCTCGGGGGTCAGAGCGGACAAGCACGATGTCCGCAGACTCGATCGCGACATCAGTACCAGCCCCGACGGCGATGCCAACATCGGCTTGGGTGAGTGCCGGCGCGTCGTTCACACCATCACCGGTCATCGCGACCACGAGGCCACGCGACTGCACTTCCTTGATCTTGGATGCCTTCTGGTCTGGAAGAACTTCGGCGAAGTAGTCATCGAGTCCGAGTTCCTCAGAGACCCATTTCGCTACGGCCTCGGCGTCACCGGTAAGCATCATTACCTGTATGCCCATGGCTTTGAGCCGTTCGAGCGCCTCGCGTGACTCCGGTCTAATGATGTCTGCAAGCGCGATGGCTCCCTCGACAGCCCCGTCGATAATCAAGTAAACAACGGTCTTACCCTGATCGGCGACGGTGCGTACTCGCTCGTCGGTGACGACCATGTCATGCTCACGGAGGTAGCCCGGGCTGACGATCCGGAGACGAATGCCGTCGACGACCGCCTCGGCTCCGCGGCCTGGGATGGCTCTGAACTCTGATGGTGCGGGGAACTCGACTTTCCGTTCCCGGGCACCACGCACGACACCTTCAGCGATGGGGTGCTCTGACTGACTCTCAAGACTCGCCGCGAGGCGAAGAAGTTCCTCTTCGGACCGCTCGCCAAGAGGGATGATGTCGGTGACGCCGAATCTGCCTTCTGTGAGCGTGCCGGTCTTGTCGAAGACGATGGCGTCAAGGTCTTTGCCTCTCTCGAAAGCAGTGCGATCGCGGATGAGAAGGCCGTTTCCGGCCGAGATCGACGTCGAGACAGCAACGACGAGCGGGACCGCCAAGCCCAACGCATGAGGGCACGCGATGATCATGACGGTTACCGCACGCTCAAGTGAGAAGTCGAACGGCTTACCGATGAGAAGCCACGTCACGAGCGTGGCAGAGCCTACTGTGATCGCAATCACAGTGAGCCAGAGTGCCGCGCGGTTGGCCAAGTCCTGCGTCTTGGACTTCGACTCTTGCGCCGCGCGGACCATCTCGATGACCTGAGCGAGATAGGTCTCGCCCCCAGTGCGTCGGACCTCCATAGTGAAGGCCGATTCACCGTTAATCGCACCCCCGATGACTTCGTCTCCCTCTCCCTTCTCGGCAGGCTTGCTCTCGCCGGTGAGCATCGCCTCGTTGATGGTCGATCGCCCATCGACAATCATTCCGTCGGTCGGGATCTTCTCGCCGGGCTTGACCAAGACTCGGTCGCCGTGGTGAATTTCGGAAACCGGGACGTCGCGAGTGCTTCCGTCATCGCCGACGAGATGCGCCTCAGAAGGCATGAGTTTGACGAGTTTCTCGAGCGCAGCGGACGCCCCCATCACGGACTTCATCTCGATCCAGTGGCCCAGAAGCATGATGTCGATGAGCGTTGCGAGTTCCCAGAAGAACACTTCGCCGACCAGCCCAAAGACAACCGCGGTGGAATAGAAGTACGCCACAGAGATCGCCAACGCGATGAGCGTCATCATGCCCGGGCGTCGCTTACCCAGTTCGTTGCGCAGACCGGAAAGGAATGGCCAGCCGCCGAAAAAATATACGATCGAAGCGAACACAAACTGCACATAGGAATCGCCTGTGAAAGAAAGCGCCTCCTCTAATCCAAGCAGTGACTGGATCATGGGCGCAAGAGCGACGACAGGGGCAGTCAGCACCAGCGAGACCCAGAAGCGCTTTCGGAAGTCCGCCACCATGTGCGCATGATGATTATGATGACCGCCCTCGGATTGATTGTTGTGGCCGTGTTGATTCACAGCGTGGCCGTGATGTTTATGGGTCATGACGATCTCCTTCCAACGGCGAGGTTGTAGAGTGAAGCAATGAGTGCACCAAAGAGCCAACCGAGAAGGATGACCTCCACGGTGCCGACGATGGCTTCCCACCACGGCATGTCCCAACGAACAACTGACTCGACATCGAGGCCGTGCATAACGCTGTTGAAGAACCGGACCACGAGCTCCTTCGGCGCAACGAGCATGAGCGTGGCACACGCGATGTACAGCAAGCCGCAGGCGACCCCGAAGGCGAATCCGGATCCTTTGATACTAATCGTGTTCACAGGGCACATCTCCTTTGTCTGTCGGGGTCGATCCGTGGTTATGCCCGCGGAGCATCAGCAAATGACACCCGAACATCAGTACGATGAAGACGAACAACGCGACGTTGTTGTCGACTCCGAACAGCGGGAGCAGGAACACTGCGAGTAGTGGCAGGGCACAGCCCGCCACATGCATGAGTGAATGTCGCATCAGCAGACCCCCTGTGGTTGTTTGGCTACTGCAACGGCGACAGTGACTACCGTCATGTCGTCCGCGGCGGCTCTGCCATCGAGGTGTTGACGCGCAGAACTAAGTACGCTCTCGGCCACGGATTTTGGAGTGCGATTACGCAGTCGGGTGAGATTCCGCACGATCGACTGTCGGCCCAGCAGCTTTCCGTCGCGGTCCACAGATTCGCTCAGACCATCGGACATGAGTACGAGGACATCGCCAGCGTCAAGATCGAGTTCGACATCTTCGAATTCTGCGGAGGGGTCGATGCCGAGGATCATGCCCGTCGAAGTGAGCTCGGTGAGCTGCCCTTGGGCAATGAGCACATAGCAGGTTTCGTGACCCGCGCTCGCATACGTGATGGGACCTCCGAGTGCGGGCACACGCACGACAATCATGGTCACAAAATCCTCCGGCAAACTCGCACGGCAGACCCCCGAGTTGAGGCTTTTGAGCACCGCGGCTGGGCTGAGCTCCGACGCATCGAGGGAAACAACGAGCGCTTTGATGACGGCGGCACCCATGGCAGCTGGGACCCCGTGCCCGACGACGTCGGCAAGGCATATCAACCTGTCTCCGCCCACCAGTTCGATCACTTCCACGTAGTCACCGGCAACCTGGTCAGCCGGGTGGTACTCGATGGCGATGTCGGGGTCTGATGACGCACCGGCCATCAATCGAGACTGGAGTCGCCTGGCGCGTGCCAGTTGCGCCGCGCGGTCTTCCTCTCGCCTTACGAGATCGAGCATCATGGTGCCCAGTTCCCCCGTCAGCGTTGCCAACTCGGCGTTGGTGGGCTCAGGGAGATCGACGGTGGTGTGCGTCTCCCCAAAGGTGCGGACGCGATGCGACAGAGCTTCGAGCGGTGCTGAGATGAGTCGCAGTAGGAGTGCGTTCACGATGGCTGCTGCAACTACGGAGGTGACAAAGAGCACTAGAGCACGCCTCAAAGCAGTAGCTCTGGCTGATGCAACCACTGGGCTCGCCGACTCTGAAACCCTGACCAATGTCGGTTCGCTGGCGGATTCGCCCCGGATACGAGACAGACTCTCGGAATGAACATGCGCGGTGTGTGAGGCGAAATACTGGCCCGTGGCCTGCCACGCCTGCACTGTGTGCCCAGGCGATGTCTTCGTGTCCATCGCAGTGCAAACACCGTCGAGATAGGCCTGGACGGCCTCGCTCCCGTGATGGCTGAGCGCGTTGATGGCCTCGCTAATCGCACTGGCCTCGTCGGCGAGCGATGCCTGCTTGCTCAGAATCGCCGCATCCATGCTGGCTCGGTAGTCAAGATAAAGCATGCCGAGCGTGGCTACGCCAACGACGGTGTTCACGACGAGCAGTAGCTGCGTGCGAACTCGGAGGCTGGCAAACCACTTCCGGGAGCGTGTAGTGAATGACCAGGGCTTCATGAGCAGCTCTCCGGCTTCTTGTGGCCGTCGCGCCGAAGCTCGTAGGCGATGCTCAGACTAAGCACGGTGCGAATCACGATGACCGCACCGAGTACGGCCATACCCTCGAGTGTGGGCGTGACAACCGTCTTGAGGATGTCCGCCGCGATCAGGAACTCAAGTGAGAGCACAAGGCGTTCGGCGAGACGGAGGCGCGACTCGGTCGTGCGCTCGCGGAGACCCCGGCGTATCGCTGCGACCACGATGTCTATGACGGCAGCCACGATGGATGCAGCGATCATGATCGCGGCGATCGCTTCGATGAACTGAACAGTGATGTTGATGAGTTGTTCTATCATGCGATGTCGTAGCTCTATCTATCAGTGGTGCTTGTACCAGCCGATTCGTGGGATCTCGTTCCATGAGTTGGTCCGGTGACATTTGAAGCAATCCGTCACCTCGGCATGCTCAATACCAGCGACACGTTTCGATACCATTTTGAAATGGCCCATGTAGTGACTCGGCGGCGCGCTGTGGCACTGCGCACAGTTCATGGACATCGGCGACGGGTGCCGGTACTCCGGGATGTTCCAGGTCAATGTGGAGTGGCAGGATGCGCAGCTGGTTCCGAAGAGTGTGCGGTGCGGGTCCTCGTTGGCGTGACAGGACGCGCAATCAAGAGCAAGTTCGCTCGACGAGATCCGCGGGTGTGGTGTCGGCATCGCGCGAGCATGAGCCCGTATTGACTCGATGATGACCTGCGCGTCGTTGCTTGCACCGGATTGTGCGATCTCAACAAATAAGTCATGGTCCATGGCCGTCGGGGTCGCTGGTGGCGACTGGTGTTCGGCGTGACAGCCGACGCAAGAGCCCACGCTTGCATGGAACGCAGTCTCAGGTTGAGAAAGAAGCTCTTCGTCATTGGCGTGGCACGCAATGCAGTTCGAAGCAGTGACGCCGATGTGGGGCGTGTGGCAAGAGGTGCAATCGTTGCCGAGAAAGGCGTGGGCCTCGGTGAGCGGTCCGGGACTGACGAACTCTTGCCAACCGGGAGCCGCGTCTGCACCCCCTCGATGGACGAACAGTGGGAGTGAGAACGCGAAGCCAAGTCCTCCGAGTGTGACGACGCCATAGATAACTTCGAGTTTTTTCATGGGAGCCACCGGATGCCGAAGTACCACGCCGACCAGACATGTATGAAGAGCAGCGCGTAGAGCACGACGGCAACGAGGATGTGACACACGAGCCAGCGGGCGAATGCGTTCTTGGCTGTGGAGTGCGTGCGGATGGCGAGGTCGAGGTCTGAGATGGATTCGCTGATACGAATCGCCCTTGACGGGAGCTGCATTAACCCCTGTTCGTCACGCGCGACGAAAAACGATGCCGCCCGGCCGAGCAGCGAACTATTCCGGCGGAGCGTCAAAGCGGCATCCGAGTGGTCGCCCATCTCTTGAGCCAGGGCACGATGCGCCGTCAGCAAACGCTCACGGTCTGCTTTCATCTTCCGGATGTCGGTCGAAAGCTGTCCGAGGAGGTATCGCCCAAGGTATCCGCTCACCGCTACGACGAGCATCATGAGAGTAAGGGCAATACCGATAGGGCTCTGAAACTTGTGCCCCGTGTGCAGCACACCGAGGATTGGAGCGAGTACGCCGGCGTAAATGTGAACCGTGAGGAAGGTTCGCATCGAGACGTACGGCGTGACTCTCCGTTTGAGCCACGGAATCCGCTTCACGAACAGGTAGAGCAGCGGCACAAGCATGAGCGATGCGGCGGCAACACCGAGCAGGCCACCGGTGAGGCTGCCCGCGAATCGTGGGTCACGGTGCACGAAGAAGCCCAAGGTGAGCATCAGCAAAAGCGTGATAAGCCCCGAAACGATGATCTTCTGTCGCTCATGCATCTCAGGCCTCCACCTCAAGCTTGTCGCTCTTGCTCTTGGCCTGACAGGCGAGGATGACGCCGGCTTGTCGGTCCGCGTCATCAAGCGCGTCCTCCACGTCCATCGTGACCTCGCCCTTGAGAAGCTTTACTCTGCAGCTCCCGCAGGTCCCCGCACGACAGGAGTTATCGATGTCGACCCCGGCGTCATCCGCCGCCTCAAGCACTGTGGATGTCGGCGGAAGAGGGACTGTTTTTCCGGACACGGTGAAACGCACGGTCGAATACGACGCCTGAGTAGCGGTGTCCGCTGCCGGAACAGCTCTCTTGGCGGGTCCGAAGGCTTCGGTCTTGATGCGTTCGGCAGGGACACCGAGTTCGCCGAGCGTGCCCTTGAGCGCTTCCATCATCGGCGGTGGGCCGCACAGATGAACGAGCTTGGAAGCGATGTCTGGCACACATTCTCGGATGAGCCCTGCCGAAAGCCGCCCGCTTGGGCCAACCCAGGCGCTGCCCCGTGCACGCGTCATCGTGGCCGTGACGTTGAGGCGTGGGTGCTTCCGCTGCAAATACTCCAGTTCATCGCGGAAGCAAAAATCGTCGGTGGTCCGGCAGCAGTGCAGGAGATAGATGTGGCCCGCCCACGCGCGGTCCGTGAGGTATCGGATCACACTCATCATGGGAGTGATGCCGACTCCGCCGCTGACGAGGACGATGCTATCTTCACCCTCGCCGGTGAATGTGAACGTTCCCGACGGAGCACTCAGTGTGAGCTCGTCGCCATCGGCAAGCGTGTCGTGCAGCGCACGGCTTACGATGCCGTGCTCTTCACGCTTGACTGATATCTCGACGTACTCCTGGCGCGTGGGGCTCGACGCGATCGTGTAAGACCGCTTCACGCGTCGTCCATCGTTCTCGATCTCCACGGTCATGAACTGGCCGGGGAGGTACGAGAACGGGACAGCGCCTCCCGTGGGGTTGACGAAGCGGAAGGTATTAATGTCAGGCGTCTCTCTGAACGTCGCTGCTAGACGGAGCCGCCCTTCCCAGCGTTCATTGCGGACCGACGGCTGCAACGCCGCTGTTGCGGGCGCGGGAGGAGGGGCGAGGTTCGCGGCGGATGAAGCCGACGGAGCTGACTGAGCTGATGGAGCTCCCTCAGGTTGTGCCGCGAGTTCTTGCAGCAGGTTCGTGGCTCGCCGCATCTTCATGAAGTACAGCGCGATCATGACAAGGGCGAAGCCGATCAGCACGGTCATGCCGCTCGCATGGAACCAGGACCACCCAAACGGACCAGTCGTGGTCGAGGCCGACGCTGGCGTAGAGAGATTCAACTCGCGTTTGAACCACTCCATGGCGGCCTGGTCTGAGGGCACCCCGCTGTTCATGACACGGTGCGCAGCCAGTCCGCTATCGAATCGTGACAGGCCTTCTCGGAGCGTGTTCACGGCGTCCTGCATTGCCTCGAAGTCCTGCGTGGGTGACGACCGGAGCAGCGCGTCAAAGCCCTCGCTCATCAGTTCTGTACCGGCGAGCATCCGCTCGTGGCCGAGTCGCTCAAACGCGTCGCGCTGCTCGGCCGTCATGTTCGGGAGGTCCATGAGGCTCGGATAGATGTCCTTGGGCGGCGGAACACCCATCCGGCTCATCATCTCATCCATGTCGCCCATGCCCTGCATACCGCCAGCACCGCTCGCCTCATTCGTGTCGCCCGCCGCTGACTCGGGATGATGCTGAGCGTGCTCTTCTGGTGATACTTGCGCATATGTGTGAGTACCAATGACGGCAATGAGAAAGCACATCAGGACTAGCGTGGTTGATCGGCTCATGACGTACCCTCAGCGGGCTCAGTGCCAGAACACGACTCGTCGGCGGAAGTGGTATTTGCCAGCACTCTGTGAAGTGCTGCAAACGGCTTCTCATCGAGCTTGGTTCCGCGCAGAGACTCCATGGCTTGAAGCGCCTCTGACTCTGTCATCGCCTCGTGGTACGGTCTCGCCTCGGTGAGTGCTGCGAATACATCCGCAACCCGAAGCACCGCGGCGGTGGGGTCGATGTCTGAGGCAGTAAGGCCTCTGGGGTACCCCGAGCCATCCGGAGACTCGTGATGCTGGGATACCAAACGTGCGATCGCTTCCGTGCCCGGAATCTCACCGAGCATCCCAACGGCAATGTCGACATGCTCGCGCATAGCGGCCATCTGCTCATCATCGAGCGAGCCGTGTTTGAATAGAATCGCGTCAGGGACTCCTGCCTTGCCTATGTCGTGCACCAAAGCCGCGAGATGTAACTGAGACACCTCGTTGGCTTCAACCCCGAGTTCCTCGGCAATCGCTGTAGAGAGCTCCGCCACTCGGCGAGAGTGTTGAATTGTGGCTTCGTCTCGCACGCCTACGGCGGTGAGCAATCCCGTGATGCCGTTGATCATCTCGGTACGCTGAGAGCGAGCGATGACTTCGTCGCGCTGTCGTTTGCGCATGTTCGACGACTGCACGAGATGCCCGGTGATCGCACCAACAACCGGGTACACACCAATCCACGCGTATTGATCAAGATTTGCCATCGGCGAATCACCCCATGACCAGAGCAAGTGGCTGAGGTAAACGGCACTCGCAACAGCAGATGCGAGCAACCCTCCTTTTAGCTCGAATGCCACGGCGCAGATCAGGATGGGTATGAGGAAGAGACCTGCAAGCAGGATGTGAAGCCAGTGGAGCGCCGGCGAATGCGTATTGATCGCAAAGTGGGCAACGGTAATCCCGACAGTCCAAAAGGCTGCGCGTTGAATCTGCGATTTCTGGTGTGTCTGCATGCTGCCCCTTCGTTCGCGCGTTTCTGGCCGTCGCTTTGCTGGTAGATGGTGCCCAGCCGAACCGAGCTCGCCTCGACGCACAACGAGGGCATGAGATGCCCCGCTGTGCGTCGGTGCGCTTGGCATGGCCGGATAGGTGCAGACCATTAGCTCTCCGCGTTGACTTCGAGCACGCGGTTCATCGTGCCGAACTCGTTGGGAGCGCAGCCCTCACAGCCGTTGTACGGGCGATCGCAATCGGCCTCACAGCACCACGCGCCGTCAACAACGAACTTGTACTCGTAGCGGCCCGGTGGGAGGTCAATCTCGATCTCCCACCAACCCTGCCTGTCGCGCGTCATTGCATGTGTGGTCGTGCTCCATTCGTTGAACGAGCCGGCGACAAATACTTCGCTCGCGTCAGGGGCAGCGAGTGTGATGCGTGAGACGGTGGTCTGGGTTGCTTGCTTGGGCATTGTCATGCTCCTTTCAGTAATGGTGTCATTCGTCCTTGCTCTGGGCAGCCATGTCCACGGGGCGGGTCCCAGCGAGGGTTTGCCGTTGCTCAACAGTCAGAATCTGGGCAGCCTCGCCCACCGCTCTGATAAACGCGAGACGCTTCTCGGCACGCAGCGCTTCGATGGCGCGGATCTCGGTCTCAACGCGATTGATGTCAGGGGTGGACGCGGCCGTCAGTGACCACAGCACTTCTTCGAGCCCCTCGATTCGGCGGTCGTAATCCGACTGGGCGAGGAGGATATCCTGCTTCTTTTCGTTCAGACGAGTTTGCTGTTCGAGCGTCAGATCGATGTGCTCGTTGTGGTCGAGGAAGAAGCCGGTGGCACCGATATGGTAGATGTGCGATGCGCCAGGAAAGCCCGGAAGGTCAGAGCGCACTTCCATCGCATCGGTGTTGCCGTCGACATCTTTTGCCTTCGGACCCATGCCCATCATGCCACCCATGCCTCCCATGGAGTTGGTATCGGAGGGCCCCATTTCTCCCATGGCGTTCATGCCCATCTGACGCTTACCACCCATGTCGCCCATGCCACGCATCGCGTTCTGCTTCTTGGAGGTGTGCGCGGGCACGCCGTCCGAAGTCGATGAAACCGGTCGGTGATCGAGCTGTAGCGAGGCTTCAAGCTGGGCGACCTGAGCACGGAGTGCTGCGAGCTCTTTCACGATGTCATCGTTTCCGCTGATTTCTTGCGTTTCGTGTTTAGTGTGCTCCTCATCTCCGTGGTTCTGTGCGATTGCCGGAGTTGCGAACATGGTGGCCGCGAACAGCAGCGGAATGAGGAAGGATATTTGTGTCTGAAAGTTTTTCATGATTCAGCTCCTTGTCAGGGGTAAACACGCCAACCGTCCTCGTGGCCTCTGAATGCCACGGCGGCCAATTGACACACTAAAGATGCATATACTATCTTCTTTGAATGTATTGGGCAACCGTGCTTTATCACTTGCCTGCGTGCTCACGCCTCCGATTGCCCATATCCTTCGAAGACGTTGATGAACAAAGTGGCCGCAATGGTCTCGAAAGGTCTGGATGATTTCACGGCAGGTAGCAATGGCGGCGGTTTGCATGGGGCTCATCGGTCGCGATGGGTCTGACGAGTGCATGCAGATTCCCGAGCTTGTTGAGCTGACCGGGATTTCGCGGCCAACTCTTGGCAAGGTCGTCAATGCACTAGCCCGGAAGAAACTCGTGAAGACCCAGCGTGGTGTCGGCGGCGGGGTGCGATTAGTCCGTTCTGTCGAGCAGGTCTCCCTGTACGACCTGTGCGTGGCCTTTGACGACCCGGTGATCGAGTGCCAATGTTCTTTCGGTTTCGGCCACTGCGCCGAAGAGGGCCCGTGCCCCCCCGGATGCCTATGCGTCGCGCAGCAGTCGAAGCAGTTGGAGTACCTCAAGAACACGAGCGTGTTTGATGTCGCTGAAATGATGTTGCCGAGGCTCAAGAAGGCTGCTCGGTCAGCGAAGCGAGCGAGGCAGAATCGCTGAGCCTGATCCCTGCCCAAGTCGCCTGGGGATGCCCGCATTCCGGTTTCGGCTGGTTCTCGCATCATGGTAGCAGATACTCCCATCCATAGACAAGCGAACCGCCGAAATGACCCGCGACTCCAACCAAAGCGGCAGACACCAGCAACGCAGCCGTAGCGAATCGGCTCATCCTCTTGCGTCTCGCGCGTTGTTCAACGGCGAACCACGCGATGCCTGCAGCAACCGCGACCGAGATCCCCAGTGCGCGGTGCCACCAGAACACCCACGACAACGTGCCCGAGTAATCGCTCGCAGACCCATGAAGCAAACCAAGCAGCACTGCCGCGACGGCCGAAAGCGCTCCTACTGCTGTGAGCAGTCGAATGACCCCCTCGTTCCTCAATTGCTCGCGGGCGAGTCCTACAACCTCGACAAGCGCCCCGAGGAGCAGGAACGCGATCGGGAAATGGATGACTACGACGTGGAGTCGACCGAGCATCGCTGTGAGTGACACGCCATGGTCTGTAGCGTGGTCGTGGTTCTCTTCGGGCGACTCACCGTCGTGATCGTGGCCACCATCAGTCGCGCCGAGCCGGTCCGCGTCTGGTTGCCCGGCGACAGCAGCATCCTCAGGATGATCGTGATCATGCCCCTCCGCTTCGGGCTTGCTCTTGTCCTCCGGCATTGCCACAGGCATGACCCTCGCCAACGACTCAGTAAGAGCCTCCGGATTCTGTTTGAATCGGAGCACGCAACGCCGACAGCAGAAATACACACGCGTGCCATCATGGTCAGTGAAAAAGCTTGGATCGACCGCCTCATCCGGCGTCACCGGACACAGGGTATTGGCCAACCCCGTCTCTCCCCCCGTTCCGTCCGGGGAGGAGATCTGGGCCGCCAATACTGAGGCATCCACAATGAACACCAGCAACAGGAGCAGCGGTACCAAGAAACGTCGACGGTTTATGGTGTCCATGCGTATTTTTCCTCGTGTTAGCTGTCGCTGTGACCGTGACTGCCATCGCTGTGATTCTCATGACCCTCCCGACCGTGGTCAATATCCATCTGTTCTTTCTCGACCGAGAGATTACCCCGCGCGTCGAGGATGGACTTCCACGCCTTATCGAGTTGTGCGAGGTACTGTGCTGGATTCTCGATCACCTTGGGTTGGCACATTGCACAACAGAACCGGATCAGGCGGCCCGCAAGGACGATCTCGGAGGGCTCACCCATAGACCCGAGCTTGCCCCCGATCATGCACTTATCGAGTGGGTAGTCCGCCCTCTGAGCATCGGCGGCGGCCCTATCAATCTCGGCGATGTACGCGCCCGGGTCTTTTTTAAACTCCTTGACGCAGGACCTGCAGCAGAGGCGTACGAGCCGGTTGGCGTGGATCAGGTTGATCGCAATGTCCTCGCCATCCTCTGAGAGGGGCTCGCCTGAAATTGCGCAGGTCGTCATCGGGTAGTACGGAAGCTGATCCGCGATCATCTGCTCGTCGATCTTCTCGAAGTACTGTTCCTTGTTCTTCT
>DDGE01000038.1:59198-59733 GCA_002337545.1 Phycisphaerales bacterium UBA1910
ACGGCGGTTGGGACGACGGTTTGTGCATCGGCTTGCGCGTGGTGTTCACCGGGCTCATTGCCTGCTTTGGCGAGGGCAACGAACGCGTCGCGTTTTGACTCATCCCACCCCATAAACTCCTTGTCGCACCCCGGGCAGCAGAACCCGACGGTCTCGCCCTTGTATACGACCGAGGGGACCCCCTCGACGATGGGCTCTTTCCCGATGGGGCACATGGTGTTCACGGGTTTGTTGTCGTCGTGCTGCGCGTGGTTGGCGTGGGAGTCGTGGTGGTCTTGCGCGAGGGATACAGGCACGCAGTAGGCGCACGCAATGACAGCGATTATCACTGAAGTTTTCATGTGGAACTCCTTTGATTTTGCCCGGGTCGTCCGAGCGTGTTGGAAAAACGAAGCCTGAGCTCGGCCCATCCGCAGTAGAGGATGGGCACGACGAACCAGGTCAGGGATGCGACGGCCATCCCACCGAAGGTCGGGATGGCCATGGGGATCATGATGTCTGACCCGCGCCCCGAGCTTGTGAGCACGGGCAGCAG
>DDGE01000039.1:0-337 GCA_002337545.1 Phycisphaerales bacterium UBA1910
GTTGTGCTCTCGCACGCGTCGATCCAGATCATCGGTTTGCCCGATGTACCGCTTATGAGCGGTTTCACTGAACAGGACATAGACCCAGAAAGTCAAACTCCTCCGGCTGGACTCGAACCAGCAACCTAGCGGTTAATCCGCCTGCGGCGGACTCGCTCGACCAATACCCTGCTTATCGAGCCACACGCGTCCCTGACCGGACTTGAGCCAGCGTTCTCGCTTCATCGCCTCGGACCGGGTCTCGTACTGCTCAGAATAAACAAGCACCCATGGACCAGGGTGCTTGGAAGTAAACTTCATCGGGTTATGCTCAGGGGTGTTGTGCTCTCGCACGCGT
>DDGE01000039.1:453-32488 GCA_002337545.1 Phycisphaerales bacterium UBA1910
CATCGGTTTGCCCGATGTACCGCATCTGAGCGGTTTCGCTGAAAAGAACATAGACCCAGAAAACCAAACTCCTCCGGCTGGACTCGAACCAGCAACCTAGCGGTTAACAGCCGCTCGCTCTACCATTGAGCTACGGAGGATCTGTTGAGGGATAAGACTATCCCCAAACTCTGTTCGGTCAAGCCCGTCGCCCTCTTCGATTTTCCTTTCGATTCCCACACAGAACCCTCATCCGTTCCAGTTCAGGACCGTATAACCGGTTATGCAACGACGCTACCGCCTCCACTGGACCCTGCTCGCATGCTTTTTTACCCTCCCAGTATGTAATTCTGGCGTGCTGGCGCAGCCCTCCATTCCTTCGGATGACAAGCCGATCCAAATACAAGGGCGTCTGGCCCGATCCGGGCTGATCACGAGGAACCCCTCGCAGATTCCAGAGGACCTCAGTGGGCTCGTAATGCTCCGGGATCGCCTCGGGGTGGTCGCCGCACTCGATAGCAGTTCCATTTCATCGCTGAACCGATTTGCTCGATCGATTGAATCGCCGATTGATGGTGACGAGCCCC
The DNA here is from genome assembly GCA_002337545.1 of Phycisphaerales bacterium UBA1910. Taxonomy (GTDB): domain Bacteria; phylum Planctomycetota; class Phycisphaerae; order Phycisphaerales; family UBA1924; genus UBA1924. The sequence goes on from DDGE01000039.1 coordinate 1,020, forward strand.
CCCCGCTCTATCTCCAGTTCAGCCACGGGACCGATAGAAACACGCTCGGTATCTACCCCCAAACCGAAACAGTGATCCTTCAGACGCTAGACGCCCCAACGCAGGCATGGACGATCCGCCGGGAGGCGTTCGATCGGCTTGGGATATCGATTGACCCGACACATGTGTCTACTCCTGATTGGTTCGAATCCGCAGCCAATGCGCAGGAGACGACGATCCCACCGCCACATGTTCAATCAGACCTGATTCTCGACAAACGCACCGTCCGGTCACGGATCAAGAACAACTTCCCAGCACTAACTCGCGAGGTCGGGAATGAGACCTTTCATGTGAGATTGCCCAAAGGCTTCGATCCGCTCACACCTTCTGGTGTTCTGGTGTGTATCAGCCCATCCCCGAGCGGGCGAATCCATGAAGCGTATCAACTCGCGTGCGATCAACTGGGGCTGATCGCCATCGGTGTGGACAACAACGGCAACAAGCGAGAAATCACTGATCGGCTGCAGAATCATCTCGATTCGATCGAGACTCTTGCGATGCACGCACGCATCGATAGAGATCGGATCTATCTCACGGGCATGTCCGGCGGGGGACGGTGCTCGGGAATCCTTCAGCTCGCTTTCCCGGAGCGTTTCGCGGGCGCAGTCCCGATCGTGGGGCTCGATACTTACCACAATGCCCCGACTGGAAAAGGCAACCAGTACTGGCCGAAGTCACTGGGAAAGCCAAGCAGCAGATGGATGAAACTGCTTCAGACACGGCGTATCCGATCGATCACGGGAACCGCGGATTTTAATGAGCCCGAGATGCTTATTCGCACTGAGCTCCTCAATCGCGATGGGGTCGATGCACAGATTGATGTTATCGAAGGGATGGCCCACTCCTATCCGAGCCAGAAGCAGTTCCGGGATGCTCTCCTCTGGGTGGATGAGCCCCGGCGAGAACAGATTGCGGAAGCCCGCGACGACGCACGCAATGTATTGCAAGAAACGAAGGGCAAGGACACGGGCATACCAGCGATCCGTCGCCGGCTCATCGAGATCATGAAATCCGTCCCTTACACACCCGAGTCCTGGGAAGCCGCGTCTCGTCTCGGATACCCGCAACCGGACAACTGATGCGGTATGCTTTGGGAATGAGTGCACCGCCCCGATCCATCATCGCCGATCGATTCTCGCCGTTTGGCACGACCATCTTCGCTGAGATGACGGCGCTCGCCAATACGCATCGTGCCGTCAACTTATCGCAGGGATTTCCAGATTTCGATGGCCCGGAACTGGGCAAGAGGGCCGCGATCGATGCGATGAGATCCGGGCACAACCAGTATGCACCGCTCCCCGGAACGCCCGTGCTCCGCGAGGCCATCGCGGGGTGGGCATCACGGGTCAGCCGCATCGAATGCGACCCTGATCGCGAGATCACGGTCACGAGCGGGTGCACGGAGGCGATCGCGGCCACGATGCTCGGATTGCTGAACCCGGGAGACGAAGTTATCGTCTTTGAGCCCTACTACGACTCGTACCGCGCGTGCCTGGCGATGGCGGACGCGATCCCCCGGTTTGTCACCATGCGTCAGACCGAAAACGGATTCGCATACTCGTCTGAAGAGCTTGTTCACGCGTTTAGCGAACGCACGCGTGCCGTGCTTATCAATACCCCGCACAACCCTACGGGAGCCGTGTTCTCTGAAGCTCAACTCGGCGAGATTGCGAACCTATGTGTAAAACATAATGCGATTGCGATCAGCGATGAAGTGTATGAGCGACTGGTCTATGACGAACACTCGCACCGATCCATCGCCACCCTCCCGGGTATGCGAGAGCGTACGGTGGTCCTCTCGAGTTCGGGCAAGTCCTTCTCCCTGACGGGGTGGAAGATCGGATGGGCGATTGCCCCGCCGGAGCTGACGGCTGGGATCCGCTCGGCCCACCAGTTCCTGACATTCGCCGTCGCGACCCCTTTGCAGCACGGCGTCGCGGCCCTCCTCAACGACGGCGAGCACCAGATTCAAGAACTCGTCAGCCATTACACCCATACCCGATCGCTTCTAGGCGAGGCGCTCCAGGAACTCGGATTTGAGTTCTCCCCGCCGCAGGGTTCGTACTTCATCCTCGCGGATCACTCGCGTGTGACAGAGAAACTCGGGCTGAGCGGCGATGTCGATCTGTGCCGTTGGCTTCCTGAGCATGCCGGTGTCGCGGCGATCCCGCCCAGCGCTTTCTACTCGGACCCCAGGGATGGATCAAAGCTTGTCCGGTTTGCGTTCTGCAAAAAAACCGAAACGATCGATGAGGCGATCCGTCGGCTCCGCGCGGCGCTGAGCAACACATGACGCCTATTCGCTTCCAACGCGGGTTGCCCGAGCGTGAGCAACGCGTCGCCACGGAAATCATCCGTTCGGTCCTCCGTGGCGCCGACCCCGCGCGTGCGATGCGTACGCACCTGTCTCACATGCCCAAGGACACACCGACACACATCCTCGCGTTCGGAAAGGCATCCATCGCGATGTGTGCCGGTGCGATGAATGCGTTGGGTTCAACATTCGCCCGGGCCACGGTCCTCGCGCCCGAGGCCAACACGCTCAACACCCAGTTCAAGAGCAAGCTTGTTGCCCTCTACCCTTGCGATCACCCGCTCCCGACCGAACGGAATATTGAGGCCACCAAGCAGCTGCTTGAGCACGCCCGTTCCATCCCGGACGACCATCGTGTCCTCGTCCTCATTTCGGGCGGGGCTTCTGCGATGCTGTGCCATCCCCAGCCCCGTGCCACTCTCGGGCAGATCCGACAGATCACCAAGGACATGCTCGCGCACGGATCGAGTATTCAGGAAATCAACGCTGCGCGTTCGCCGCTTGAAACGCTCAAGGCGGGAGGACTCGCGAAGGAGTTGATGCATACCACGGATCGGTACTGCTTCCTCCTCTCCGATGTCATCGGCAATGACCCGAGCATCATCGGATCGGGGCCGATGCACGACGCGTTCCCGCCTCGCACGCCTCATGTGATCGTCGCGAGCAACGCCAGCGCTCTGGACGCAGTCGCCGCGTGGTGCGCGGGGGCCTCGATCAATTGTTTCCATATCGATCGCGGGGTGACGAGTGAATCCGCAGATGCTGGGCGATCGCTGGCTCATCGCCTTGCGCGAGCGTCGTTCAACGCTCCCACCGCTGTCGCGATCGGTGGAGAATCTACTGTGAATACCCATGGTGCGGGGGGCATCGGAGGCCCAACTCTTGAGCTCACGCTGAGCGCATCGCTCGCACTTTCGGAGCACGACTTCGATTGGAGTGTCATCGGGTTCACAACCGACGGCATCGACGGGCCCAGCGGCGTCGCGGGGTGCGGGCTGACTGCCTCGATGCTCAACGCGCCGATCAAGCGACAGGGTATCGAGTCCTCGCTTCGACACCACGACACCCTCTCGATCTGTGATACACTCGGGGCAACGATCCGCACGGGCCCAACGGGCACGAATGTCAATGATATCGCGATCGCGATCCGCTGGAACTGACGCACCCGCAACGAGGACACCATGACGATCTCACTCTGGCAGCGCACACCCTCACACGAGACCGAGCAATGCGATGTTGCAATTATCGGCGCGGGGATCAGCGGGTTGTCCGCCGCACTCGAACTTGAATCTCGTGGAATCCGGTGCATCGTCCTGGAAGCAGATTACGCCGGATCGAAAGCATCCGGTCGCAACGCGGGGTATCTCATCCGGGGTGCCGCGGAAAACTACGCGCTCGCGAGTCAGAATCTCGGTCGCGATATGGCTCGGTATCTATGGGAATGGACCCAGCAGAACCTGATTGGTCTCAAACAACTCGGGCTCGAATCCACCCCGGGGTTCGCGCAACGCCCCTCGTGCGTCGTTGCGATCGGAGACCCCGAGCACTCCGAGCTGATCGAATCACATCGGCTCATGACGGAGGACGGTCTGCATGTCTCTCTGATCGAGCCCGGCAACGCACCAGATGACTCGCTCTGGCGTTCCGGCAAGCCGACCCTCGGATTGCTCAACCCAGAAGACGCGGTTTGTTCACCGATTGATCTTGTGCAGCTCCTCGCGGCTTCGCTGTCCACAACCCCCGTGTTTGAGCACGCGGAGGTGTATCGGATTGAGGACGATGGAAACCGGATCCGCATCCGGACCCGCCCGGTGGATGTCGTCTGCTCGCGTGTGCTAGTCTGCACGAACGCGTACGCGTCCGAGCTCATCCGCGATCTTGACGGCATCATCACGCCCAATCGAGGACAAATGCTCGCGATCAAACCAGACGATCCGAGCGACGCGGATTTGGAGTTCGCGTATTACCTGAATCACGGGTCTGAATATGTCCGCGCGGCACCCGATGGGCAGATCATCTTCGGCGGTGCCCGCACATATCACGCAGAGCACGAGCAGACCAGCGCCGACGATGTCAGCGATGAGGTTCAAGGACACTTGGAGCAGTTCGTCCGTGAACTCATCACGGAGAACTATCAGGTCACCGCCCGTTGGTCTGGGATCATGGGATTCTCGCCCGACGGAATGCCCATCGTCACACAAACAAAGGTTCACACACTCGACAACCCGAATGTCTGGTTCTGCGGCGGGCTGACCGGGCATGGCATGTCGATGGGGTACCAGACAGGGCGGCACGCGGCACGGGTTATGCTTGAGGACGAGCCCACCCGGTTCGGGCTCGACCGGTTCGCACAGGCGTAAACCCGAAAAGAATCCATGCAACGGCGTGAATTTTCACCTGCGTCGGTGCAGTTTGAGTGGTTTACGCGACATTATGCCCTATTCTTGAGGTCCCCAGAGACAGGAAACAGATCGCCACGAACGGCGTGCTGGGAACAAACGGAGAAGACTTTGGCCAAGCAAGACGACAAGTTCACCATGGATGCGATTGTGCTCGAAGCACTGCCCAACGCGATGTTTAAGCTCCGCCTGCCGAACGAGCAGCAGTCCGAGATCATCGGCTATGTCTCAGGCAAGATGCGTAAGCACTACATCCGTATCCTCCCGGGTGACACCGTCACGGTCGAGATCTCTCCCTATGACCTGACTCGCGCACGAATCACCTACCGCCGCTGATGTCTACGACGAGCACCTTGGTGCCCGGGTCCTAACCAGATCAGTTTCAAAGCAAACGGCCAACGAATAAGGACTGAACTCCTATGACAGAGGTTCAGTCCTATCGCTTTTGCTCAGCTCACGCTGGCAGTCGGGTTTCGTTGTCAGGTCGGCGCTATGACATCGCGATCAATCGATCCGACGCTGCCCCAAGCTCGGGCACATGGATCTCCGGTTCAGGCGCGAGCGGGTAGAGCTGCGCCCCGGGTCGGGCGAGGAATGCTCCACGCCAACCTGCCCACAACGCCCCAGCGATGTCCCAACCGTGCGCCGCTACGAGCATGCACTCGTGTGGCTCAAGCCCGAGTTTTCGGGCGGCCCAGGCGTACACATGCTGATGAGGCTTATACATCTGAACATCTTCTACGCTCAGACGCGATTCGAACATATCCGTCAGACCAGCATTCGCCATCTGGGCCTCAACGCCCCCGTTCGATGAGTTCGTCAGGGTCACCATGCGGAAACCTGCGGCCTTGAGGCGTTCGAGCCCTTTGCGCACATCGGGATGTGGCGGGAGCGAGCGGATGGGCATGATCGCGTTCTTGGATTCGGATTCGCTGAGTTCGATCCCGTTGTTGCGGGCCACCATCCGAAGTGTTGCGGCGCCGATGACCCCGAAATCCTCGTACTGCCCACCTGCCGAGGAAACGAGTGAGTATTGCAGCATGGTGGTAAACCAAAGCGAGAGCAGGTCTTCACGCCCGCCGAGCGCATCTGCGACACTCTTCTTCATTGAAGTCAGGTCGAGCAAAGTCTCATTGACATCGAAGAACAGACACTTTGGTCGCGTCATCGGGTGCTCCTGTGGTTCATGTGTGGTGCGCAGCGCACCGTGGGCAAGGGCTGAGGTCGAGCTGACCGCGGCGCCTGCAGCCGAGTATGCGAGAAAGCGTCGTCGATTAAGGCCGTCGTGTTTCATCAGGTGGAAATTTCCTAGCGGAGAGATGTGCACCCATCATCCAACCCACGAATCACGAAAGGTATTTCATAGATGCTGATTTTCTGCACGATCCGAACCAGCTCTACAACTTCTGAACGATTCGAAGCCTGATTAGTCCGGAACCGATTCAAGAACGCAATCGGTGTGAGTCGCGTCCGCTGCAGCTTGGCGGGCCTTGAAATCGCGCCCCCACGCTTGCATCTGAACCAGTATCGGCTCAAGGGTCCGACCGTAGTCCGTGAGTTCATACTCGACGCGCGGCGGCACCTCCGCGAAGACATGCCGATCCAGGACACCGTCAGCTTCGAGTTCGCGGAGTTGGAGGGTGATCATCCGCTCTGTCGCGTTGGGTGTGAGGCGACGAAGCTCACCAAACCGCTTCCGACCGCTGAGCAGGTGGCACACGAGGATGGGTTTCCAGCGTCCACCGATCACGCTGAGCGTAGCTTCCACATCACATCCGGTTTTCCAGTTGTACTTTCTCGCCATTTCCGTGGGCCTTTGTCAAAAATCTTCATACTTACATTTTTGCGGGTACTTGTCGCAATCAAAGTATAGCCGTAAGTTTGTGGGTTCTGCAACACAAACCGGGCCATTTTGCCCTGAGCACCAACGCAAGGAGCACACACATGAACACCATGCTGATCAACGCATACGGCGACAACGCGAAGTTTGAACACGCCGAGATCGATCGCCCGCAAACGAAGCCGGGGCATGTCCTCGTCAAAGTCAGCGCCTCAAGCGTGAACACAGTGGACACCATGATCCGCAAGATGGGCGAGAACCTCCCGCTCTCCCCGGATACCCCCGCCATCCTTGGGATGGATATGGCAGGAACAATCGAGGAGATCGGTGAGGGCGTCGACGGGTTTGAGGTCGGTGATGAGGTATACGGCTGCGTGGGCGGGCTCGCGGATCTGCCGGGCACACTCGCAGAGTACATCGTCGCGGATGCGGACCTGATTGCACACAAGCCCAAGAACCTCTCCATGCGTGAAGCCGCCGCGATTCCCCTCGTTGGGATCACAGCTTACGAGGGGCTCCATCGCGCGGGGATCTCGTCGGGACAGCGTGTGCTCGTGCACGGCGGGTCCGGTGGGGTCGGGCACATCGCGCTCCAACTCGCAAAGCACTACGGCGCGGATGTCTACTCCACAGGGGGTGGTGATGCACAACTTGAGCTGATCAAGCAGTTGGGCGCCACACCGATCAACTACAAGACTGAGAAGGTCGCGGAATATGTCCAGACGCATACCGGCGGAGCGGGCTTTGATCTTGTGTTTGACTCCGTCGGGGGCGCGAACCTGAGCAGCTCGTTCGAAGCCGCGGCCCTCAACGCACAGATCGCCACGACGGTCTCCATGTGCGAGCTCGATCTGAACCCAATGCACTTCAAGGGGCTCTCATTGCATGTCGTGTTCATGCTCATCCCGATGCTGCACAATCACAATCGCTCAACGCACGGCGAGATCCTCCGTGATCTCGCGTCCATCATCGAGTCGGGTGCGGTGAAACCCGTCCTCGACGAGACCAGCTTCGGCCTTGAGCAGGCAGGCGAGGCGCACGCACGCCTTGAGAGCGGGCAAGCGATGGGCAAGGTCGTGATCGACCACTCGAACTGATGAACATGTACACTCACCAGAACAGGAAATACTCATGAAACGACACACAACACTCGTCACCGGCTCCGCCCTATACCTTCTTACACTCGCCGGTTGTGCCACAACCTCGTCCCCGTACGCGCAAACGGATTCCGCATCGGTCGTTGCGTATGACGACATCGAATGGGGAGCGCTGAACCCAGCTCGCGGCGACAAGAGTCCGCGAGCCGGGACGCTCTGGGGCGATCGCACCAAGGACGAAGCATCGGGTTTTCTCGTCCAGTTTGTGGACGGGTTCTCGTCTCCGCCGCATATCCACAACATCACCTACCGAGGGGTGGTGATTCAGGGCCTGGTCCACAACGACGACCCGGAGGCAGAAAACATGTGGCTGCCGAGCGGGTCGTTCTGGACACAACCGGCCGGGGATGTGCATATCACCTCCGCGACTGGCGCGTTCAATCTCGCGTACATCGAGATCGATGAAGGCCCGTATCTTGTTCAACCGACGGATGATGCGTTCCACGATGAGGAGATCTCGATCAATGTCGATGAATCGAACCTTGTCTGGCTCGATGCATCGAGCATGACCTGGATCGATGCCGATCGACCGGGGAACACACAGCATGGTGCCCAGATCGCGATGCTTTGGGGTGATCCACAGAACGGCGAGCCATATGGATCGATGATCAAACTCCCCGCAGGGTTTGACGGCGAGATCCGAACGAACGCGGATCTCTTTCGCGCGATCGTGATCCAAGGTGAGGTTGAAACCACCGACGCATCGCTCGGAGCGGGCAGCTACTTCGGGTCTGATTCCCCGATGGCTCATGGTGTACATGCCGTCGGAAAGGACGAAACGCTCGTCTATGTCCGAACGAATGCACCGTATCGGATTGTTCTAGATTAATCAGCGATGACCGGAAAAATCGAACAGCCCACCCGACACGGGTTGGCTGCTGTTCTATGGTGATCCCCTGTGTTGGATACAGGCATAATCGACCGGATTCACCACCCTCTTTGCACGCTGATGCGGTAGCGGAAGACATGAAATCGGAATCAGAACACGATGCGACACGATCTGAAACTGAGCACGCTTGATGAAGTGATCGCCGAGTGCGATCGACTCTTGAACAGCGGATACGAAATGAGCGGAAAATGGACGCTTGCACAGATGTGCAATCATGTCCGCCTGACGATGGAATCGAACATGCGGGGGTATCCGCGATGGATGACGCTGCTTGGGCTACCGCTCCGCCCTTTCCTTCGGAAGTTTGCGCTCCCGCGTTTGCTCGCGGGCAACTCGATCAAGGGCGTAAAGACGGCGGGGATGTTTGTCCCCCCTTCCGGGCTCGACGACACGGATGAAGTGCAAAGGCTCAAAGCCTGTATCCAGGAGTTCGGTTCGTACACCTCGCCATTGCACGCGCACCCGGGGTTCGGGCGGATGTCACACCAGGAGTTCGGACGGTTCCATGCGGCGCACGCGGCCCATCATCTCGCATTCCTGACCCCGTCGGACCAAGAGAACTGATCTCGATCGCGACCTCAGTCAAAAAGACGACAGGCCCTGACAAAGCGTCAGGGCCTGTGTGCAAATCGGGGTGAGAGGATTCGAACCTCCGACCTTTTGACCCCCAGTCAAACGCGCTAACCAAGCTGCGCTACACCCCGGGATACCTGAGCAGATCAGGCAGGTGTCAAGCATAGCGCGTATCCGCTGGGTTGCCAAGCAAAATGGGCACGCACGGCTCACAATCCGCATATGCTCCCCGGTATGAGCGACACACACCCCGCCTCCGAATCAATCCTGATCCGTTCTGCCCGCGTCATCGACCCCTTATCGGGTCTGGATGCCCAACGCGATGTCCTGATCCGTGACGGACAGATCACGGCGATCGAGGAAACCATCACCGAGACCGCGGATCGGATGATCGACGCGGCGGGCAAGGTTCTCACGCCTGGGCTCATTGACCCGCATGTCCATCTACGCGATCCGGGCCAGACGCACAAGGAAGACATCGAGAGCGGCACCCGCGCAGCCGTCGCGGGCGGGTTCACAACAGTCTGTTGCATGCCCAATACCAACCCTTGCCTCGATACCCCCGAGATCGTCGAGTACATTGCAGCAAAGGCGGCCCGTGAGGGCCACTGCCGGGTGTTCTCCGTCGCCGCGGCCACCCAGGGTCGCAAGGGTGAACGCCTCGCGGAGATCGAGCTCTGCGATAAGGCGGGCGCTGTGGGATTCTCCGACGATGGAGATGTGATCGAATCTGCAGCCATGATGAAAACGGTGTTTCAGACCGTGAAAACCACTGGCAAGGTATTCATGCAGCACTGCCAAGAGCTGACGCTGACCAAGGGTGCAACCATGCACGCCGGGTCCGTATCCACCAAGCTCGGTGAGAAGGGCTGGCCCCGCGAAGCGGAAGAACTCATCATCGAACGCGATATCCGACTCAACAAATCGATCGGGTGCCGATACCACATCCAGCACATGAGCTCTGGCAACTCGGTCGAACTCGTTGCGCGAGCGCAGGACGAGGGACTCCCCGTCACCGCGGAGGCATCCCCTCACCACCTGCACCTCACGCACGAAGCCATCGAAACCCACGGCACCATGGCGAAGATGAACCCGCCACTGCGCGAGCAGTCCGATGTCGAGGCGCTCCGCAAGGGTGTCGCGGATGGAACGATCACGATCCTCGCGACGGACCACGCGCCGCACCACGCCGACGAGAAACGCAACCCGATGTCCGACGCGCCGTTCGGGATCATCGGGCTCGAGTCGGCTTTCTCGCTGTATCACAAAGCGCTCGTCGAGACAGGTCATATCGATCTACCCAAACTCATCGAACTCCTCACGGTCAACCCCGCGAAGCTCTGCAACCTCGATTCCTGTGGGATCGGATCCATTCAAGTCGGCGGCCCCGCGGATCTCACCCTGATCGATCCAGATCACTACTGGACCCTCCACGAGGACCACCTTGTCGGCAAGTCCAAGAACATCCCGTTCATCGGATGGGACCTTGGCGCACGCCCCACCATGACAATCGTGGGCGGGCGAGTGAGATGGGAAGTATGATCGAAGCATGACCCCTATCAGGTTCATCTGGGACAAGCGTGAAATCTTCATCGCGATCCTTGCGATCGTGACCATCGGTGCCCACCTGATCATGCGGTTCGGAATGGACTCCGACCCGGACGCCGCACGCATCCCGCTGCTCATCTGCCTGTTTATCGGTGGTGGCCCGCTCGTCTTCGAACTCGCGATGAAGGCGCTCCGGCGTGAGTTCGGATCCGACCTCCTCGCCGGGATCTCGATCGTCACCTCTGTGCTGCTTGACGAGTACCTCGCGGGCTCGATCGTCGTCCTGATGCTCTCGGGCGGCGAGGCGCTCGAGGAATACGCCGTCGCCAACGCGTCGAGCGTGCTGAAGGCGCTCGCCAAACGCATGCCCTCGGTTGCGCATGTTCGACGCGACGGCACGCTCGAAGATGTCCCGCTGGACGAGGTCCGCGTCGGGGACCATGTCACGATATTTCCGCACGAGACTTCACCGGTCGACGGGATCGTCATCGACGGGCATGGTGTCATGGACGAGTCGTTCCTTACTGGTGAGCCCTACATGATGTCCAAGGCACCGGGATCCTCTGTGATCTCGGGGTCTATCAACGGCGAGTCCGCAATCACGATCGAGGCGACACGACCGGCACATGATTCTCGGTATGCCAAAATCATGCAGGTCATGCGCGATACGGAGCAGCGCCGGCCCAAGATGCGACGGATGGGCGACCAGCTCGGTGCGATCTACACCCCCATCGCCGTGGCCCTCGCGCTCATCGCGTGGTTTGTCTCCGGAGACCCGACACGATTCCTCGCGGTCCTCGTGGTCGCGACGCCCTGCCCGCTGCTCATCGGGATCCCCGTCGCGATCATCGGCTCGATCTCACTGTCCGCGAAGCGTGGGATCGTCATCAAGGACCCCGGCGCACTCGAGGTCATCAACACATGCAAGACCATCATCTTTGACAAGACCGGCACTCTGACTTACGGCACACCGATCATCACCGACATCCTCACAGCGCCCGGCATTGATGAAAAAGCCCTGCTCTCCCAGATCGTGTCGCTCGAACGATACTCCAAACACCCCCTCGCGGATGCCGTGGTGAATCTGGGTGAGCAACGCGGCGTCTCCATCTCCGAACCCAAAGAAGTCTCCGAAAAACCCGGGCAGGGACTCCGTGGACTCATCGGGAATCAGGAGATCCTCATCACGGGACGCAAAACGATTACCCAGATCGACCCGGAGGGTGCCCAACGCCTCCCCGAACGCACAGCCGGGCTTGAATGCGTTGTTGCGATCGATGGCAAATACGCCGCGACGGTGCAGTTCCGTGACGAACCCCGCAAGGACGGGCGTCTCTTCATTGAGCATCTCTCCCGCAAGCATGGTTATGAGAAGGTCATGCTCGTGTCCGGTGATCGCCAGAGCGAAGCGGATTATCTTGGCAACAAGGTCGGGATTAAGGACATCATCGCCGAGCAGACCCCGGAACAGAAAGTGGAAATCGTTCGTCAGGAATCCGAGCGGGCCCGGACCTGCTTCGTCGGCGATGGGATCAACGATGCCCCCGCTTTGTCTCTCGCCACGGTCGGGATCGCGTTTGGGCAGGCTTCTGATATCACGACGGAGGCCGCGGGCGTGGTTGTGATGGACTCTTCGCTTGAGCGTGTCGACGAGTTCTTCCACATCTCCAAGCACATGCGTCGCATCGCTTTACAGTCCGCGATCGGGGGCATGATCCTCAGCATCGTGGGGATGATTCTCGCCGCGCTCGGGTACCTCCCGCCGGTTGCGGGTGCGATTGCCCAGGAGGTCATCGATGTCTTCGCCGTGGTCAATGCGCTGCGTGCGGCCTGGCCTCCCCGGGTGATTTCCGATATTCGTGATCACTAGCAGGAACAACATGCCCTCACAGGGAAGTTCCTCTTGGATCGACCTAGGATGCGCCTAGGCAAGTTCTTTCGGGTGCCATACACCCGTGTTTCATCACCCTCCACTCAGGACGGAACCAGATATGAGCGTAAAAATCGGAATCAACGGCTTTGGCCGCATTGGACGCCTCGTCTACCGCATCGCCGCCAACACACCCGGTATCGAAGTCGTCGCGATCAACGACCTCGTCGGGTCGGACAACCTCGCGTACCTGCTCAAGTACGACACCATGCACGGGCGTTTCCTGATCGACGGCAAGCCCGCCGATATCTCCGTCAGCGATGATGGGTTCACTGTCAACGGGCACAAGACCCTCACCACGGCGGAGCGTGACCCCTCCAACCTCAAATGGGGCGACATGGGCGTTGACTATGTCCTCGAATCCACCGGCCTCTTCACCACAGGCGAAGCAGCGCAGAAGCACATCGACAACAACGGCTGCAAGCGTGTGGTCATCTCCGCACCGACCAAGAGCCCGGACACCGTCCCGACCTATGTCCACAAGGTAAACTGCGCCAAGTACAACCCGGACACCGACACGATCATCTCCAACGCGAGTTGCACGACCAACTGCTTGGCCCCGATCACCAAGGTGATTATGGACAACTTCGGGCTCGTCGAGGGGCTCATGACCACGGTCCACGCGGCGACCGCGACCCAGCCGACGCAGGATGGCCCGTCCAAGAAGGACTGGCGCGGCGGACGCAACGCTTACCAGAACATCATCCCCGCGAGTACTGGTGCCGCCAAGGCCGTCGGGCTCTGCCTCCCCGAAACCGTCGGGAAGCTCACAGGCATGGCATTCCGCGTGCCGACCGCTGATGTCTCTTGTGTGGATCTGACTTTCCGCACGGAGAAGGCAACCTCACTCGCGGACATCAACGCCGCGATGAAGGCCGCCGCTGAAGGCCCGATGAAGGGTGTGCTGGGTTACACCGAGGAAGATGTGGTCTCCAGTGACTTCATCGGTGATCCACACTCCTCGATCTATGACGCGGGCGCGTGCATCGAGCTGAACAGCAACTTCTTCAAGGTCGTCTCGTGGTACGACAACGAGGCCGGTTACGCGAACCGGTGCGTTGACATGCTCAAGATGATGGCGGAGAAGGACGGGCTCTAAGCTACCGATCGACATTTAGATGCAGATCAAGGGGCCAGCTTCAACAACTCAAGTTGAAGCTGGCCTTGATTTGCGCTCAGTTGATTTACCTCATCGATCAGGGCGTTGTACTCCGCGAGAACCTCGTCGGGCATATCTTCACCAAACATGACTGATCCATCGTCGAGTACTTGCATCCCATCGAGGTGGTCACCGGTGATATTCAGAATTCCCCGCATCACGGTGAACAACTGACGATCGATCTCGCGGATCTGATTATGAATGACAATCTGCTTCTCGATCGTCGCTGATGTCCCTTCGATCTCGCCCATGCGACGAAGGATTCGAGGCTGCGCAATGGCCATGCGCTCGTTCTGCGCGTCGAGGCGATCGACAATATCGATCCGGTTGGCAATATCATCCGCGCTCGTTACTGTTGAGGCATCAATACCACCCGCCGTGACCAGTTCATCCAAGATCTCGTCGTAGGCCTGGACCGAACTTTGCAGTTCTCGAATGAGCGATGCCTGCTCACGCAGGATTTCCGCTTGTTTGCCAGTGGAGTTCTCTGCCGCGTTCTCAAGGATGTTTCCCATTTCATTGAGATGTTCATCATCCACATTGGCGACGCCCTCCTCCTCGATCTGCCTGCGTTGATTCTCACGCGATTGTTCATTGAGCGCGGCGATATCTTTATTGACCTGATCGATCGAATCCGATCCGGATGAGTTCTGATCGCACGCCGCAAGCCCAAGCGTAGTAGAGATGAGCAAAGGCACGAGCACTGTTCTGATGTCCACACGGATCTCCGATCATATTTCATGTCAACTATGTGAATGGCTATTCATCAAATCGATGGCCGCCGCATATATTATCCGCCCGAAGCGCGGATCCGATCTGTGAGTCCGTCTGAGTTTCTGACAAAGTTGCCACTCTCTGCATAGCTCTTAAAATCGATCAACGGCAGCATCGGGTCAAATCTCGCGTCAACCCACCCATCGTTCACCATCGATTCCAGACACTGAAAACAGAGCATCATGTGGAGCTTCGCATGATCACCGTACCGCTTCTGACATACCTTCGCGAACAGATCTCGGATGTCATAAATGGTGCTTTTCTTCTGGAGCACCCCCATCACGATGTTGAACATCCCAACCGTGGGTAGACGCTTCCCGTCTCGCTCGAACTCCAAAGAAGCACGGATCGATCCGTTGTGCAGGAAGGCCGCCGGTAGCTTGTCCGCGTCTTCGAGATTCAGTTCGAACACATTAAACTTTCCGATCTCCCATTTGAGCTCATCCTCGCCGCCGAATCGCGCCGCGAGTGCTTTCACACCGCCCAGATCGACACCGCCCAATCCGACGGCCCCTTGCAGGTCGTCAGTGAACCCGCCGGTGGACAACCACCTGAACGCATCCCTGGGATTCATATCCAACCCCGCGTCCTTTGCGATCCGTGCGGAATGGGCCTCCAGGTCCTTAAACTGACCGTTCCCCGCGTACCAGAAGTCTGCGAATCGGATGTGCTGCTTGATCCTTCGACGCTGGGTCTGCTCGTAGTCATGCTTGAGCCATTTCGCGTTGTGCTTCCCTCGCTGGAGTTCGAGTATGACATACGCCGCGTGACGAGCGCAGGTGTGTGTGAGCATCATCCCACCCGCGAGGATCGGGTCCGCAAACCCGGCGCACTCACCAACAAGCATCCAGTTCTTCCCGACCAAACGCTCCGAGAGGAACGACCAGTCCTTTGTCGCTTCAACCTCGCCTCGGGGTGTCGCGTTCTTGGTAAGTTCCCGCACACGCGGCTCCTGTTCGACCGCCCAGCGATAGATCTCCGCGGGTGTTTTCCCGGAGTCCTTGTAAAACCTCGCGGGGCACACGAACCCGATGCTTGTACGCGTTGGGCCGAGCGGGATGAACCACAGCCAACCCGATCCGATGGAGAGCACCTGCACGCGGGTGCCACCGGTTCCGATCTGCACGGCCCATTCCGCGTTCTCCCAGTAATCCCAGAATGCGACATTCTGTAAGGTCGCGGGCTGCTCAAGCGGGATGTCCATCGACTTGCGGATGATCGCGGCATTCCCAGATGCATCGATATAGTGTGTCGCACGCAGTTCGTGTGTTTCCCCCTGCGCGTCTGAAACCACGATGTGATCGATCCCGTCCGGATCGGACTCATCATGAATAACCCGGATGACCTGCGTTTGCTGATGCACCTCGCACCCGAGCTCGGATGCGTGATCGAGCAGGATCTCGTCATACACCGCTCGGTCGACCTGCCAAGCCGTGTTCGTCCGCACGCCCTGATAGCTGCCCGGGCGGGTTTGCCCGTTGAGCTGCTCCGGATCGACAAAGTTAAAATCCCAGAGATCATCCGAGCTTCCCCACCGGTAGGTCGCGCCGACCTTGATCGGGAAGTTCGCGGCTTCGCACTTCTCCCAGCATCCCATTTCATCCAAGACCCTGCTGATCAGGGGGAGCTGGCTCTCCCCCACATGATCGCGTGGAAACCTGCACTTCTCGATGATCGTCACCGAGAGATCGGGCATGTACTTCTTGATAAGAGACCCCGTGGTGGCCCCACCGGGACCACCGCCGATGATCACGACATCGGAAACTTCGCGCATGTTGTAGAACTCCCCACGAGTTGGCAACAGTATGGCAGAAATCGCACGGATCCACAAGCACAATCCCGCCTCGCGATGAATCCGCTCGAACACCCCCCTACCCTTGCTCAATGCAATACAAATGGACACTCCTTCGCGCCAGCCAGTTCCTCCTCGATGGGGGCGGGATGTTCGGCATCATCCCCCGCGTCGTCTGGGAACGCGCCGTTACACCCGATGACAAGCACCGCGTGCGACTGATGCACAACTGCCTGCTGCTCGAATCGACCGAGCCCGATCCCGATACGGGCAAGCCACGCCGGTATGTCATCGAAGCCGGGACAGGCGACAAGCTCAACGAGAAGATGAGCACCATCTTCGGGCTCGACGGGCGGACCATCGAGTCCGAGGTTGTCCGTGCTGGCGTCGATGTGAACGACATCGATGCGACGATCGTCACCCATCTGCACTTCGATCACGCGGGAGGGCTCACCCGCCGCGCTCGCGAGGGCGAAGAGGCGGATTGGGTCGCGTCCAAACCAGGCGCCGCGTCCGGCGACTGCAACGATGTGAAGTTCACCTTCCCCAACGCGGAACTGATCACCCAACGCCGCGAGTGGGTTGATGCGCGCAACAACGACTCCGTCATGACGAGGACCTATTACAGAGATCATCTGCTCCCGTTCGAGGACGAGCGGATGCCGCTCAGCGACGGGCGGCCTCGTCTGCGGCTTATCGATTCTGCCCGCCCGTTCCCGCTCAATCGCAAACCTTCGCGAAATGAGCTTCCGAAAAATACGCTCGACGAACGCATGACCGAAGTGCTCCCCGGCATCAGGGTGTTCCTTGTCCCCGGGCATACCTGGGGCCAGCAGGCGATCCAGTTTGAGGACGAACAGGGGCGCACGATCACCTTCACCTCGGATGTGATGCCGACGCACTACCATATCGGGCAGCCATACTCGCTCGGATACGATGTCGAGCCATACACCTCTATGGTCACCAAGCACTGGTTCCTGAAGGAAGCATCTGAACGCGATTGGATCCTCGTGCTGGATCACGACCCCGGGAACCCGTGTTTCCGGGTCAAAACCAACGACAAGGGATGGTTTGATCTTGTCGAAGAAGACTGCGGCATCGACCCCGCCTGAGACCTCGAAGAGGGGCGTTGATCGCCTATAATCGACACGCGGATGAGTACTGAAACGCAACCCATCTCGAAGAACGAACAGGACGCCCAATCCGGTGCGTCCAAGGCTCCTTCTGACGCTGATCAACAGCGAGCCGATGCTTCTGCTGAGAAGACAGAGAAGAAGCCCCCCAAACCGCCGAAGAAATCACTCTTTGAGCGTATTGAGGCCTTTGTTTCGCGTCTTTCCACGCGGAACAAGTTCTGGAATCGGGTTTGTTCGATGATCTGGCTGCCCTACGCCTACCGCTCGGGCATCACGATGTCCGGCGATGAGAACACCTATCGCGCTACGCTTCCGTTCCGCCGTTTCAACAAGAACTGGTACAACGCCATGGCCGGCGCTGCTCTTCTGGGCAACTCCGAGATCGCGGGTGGCAACTATGTCTTCTCTGTCTGCGGCGGAGATTACACGGTCGTCTGTAAGCACTTGGAATACAAGTTTTTACGCCCATGCCACGGGCCTGCGGAATACAGAATGACACCGCTCGACGATATCCATGCGCTTGTGGAGTCGGGCGAGGAGTTCAATATCGCGATCCGGATGGACATCGTGCAGGTCCTCGTCCCGATGAGTGAGCAGCGTCTCAAGGAAGAAGTTGAGGACGCGGGCACCAGTGCCCCCAAACCCAAACGCGTCGGACGATGCACCGCGACCTTCCATGTGACACCCAAAGCCCACCACAAAGCCAAGAAGCAGCGTGGGACCCAGAACGCATGAACGCGCACGAGCACGCGATCGCACCGGACCATAAGCCTTCCAACCCCATCGTCTGGGGCGCGTATCTCGCGTGCTCATGGACCTGGTGCATCGGGATGTTCATGCCCGCGTTGCTGCTGCGTGACTTCGGTTGGCTCGGGTACCTTGTCTTCGCCATCCCCAATGTGCTTGGGGCGGCCGCGATGGGATGGGTGCTCACCTCACGCAAGCAATCCGAGGACTTCGTCTCCAAGCACCCCCAGGCCATCTGGTGGTTCAGTGTCGTCACAATCGCGTTCCATGTATTCTGGATCCTGTGGGTCTTTGAATACCTGCGGATGGCGCTTCCGATGACGCAGAACGCGAGCTATGGGCTCATCGCTGCTTTCATCGCGTTCTGGCTCGTCACAAAGCGATCGGGCTACTTCAAACGCATGCCACAGTTGAGCGTGGTGCTCTGGGTCTTGAGCTTCTTAGTGCTCGTCTCAACATTCGTGACCCCGGACCTTGGGCCGATCTCGGATCGGTTCCACGAATCGCACCCGAGCAACGCGATGGGATTGTTCCTGATCCCGCTGAGCACTTTCGGGTTCCTGCTCTGCCCCTACCTCGACATCACCTTCCACCACGCGCGTCAACAGCTCGACACCAAACAACGCGGACGGATCGGGTTTACGATCGGGTTCGTGATCATGTTCGCGTCCATGATCGTCCTGACGACGCGGTACGCCCCCATGATAATCGATGCACTCGACAACGGGACCGTCGCCAACGCGACGCAGACCCCTTGGATCGGCGCGGTACTCCTCGGGCACATCCTGTTCCAGTGGGTGTTCACGGTGCAGGTCCATATGGATCGGGCGAAGACTCTCCCTGCGGGTCGAGTCCCGGAATACAAGTACCTGATCGGGATCGGGCTGCTCGCGGGTCTCGTGGGGTTCTTCGCCAAGAACATCCCTGACTACGCCGGAATGAACGCGGGCGAGATCATCTACCGGTGCTTCATGGGCGCGTACGGGCTCGTCTTCCCGACCTATGTCCTGTACCGCGCGGTGCTCGCACGCAAGGGTACTAAGCCCATGCCGATGGGCGCCGTGTGGGGCGCGATCATCCTCGCGATCCCGATGTTCTGGATGGGATTTATCGAGGGTGAGTCAGTCTGGTTGCTCACCGGGATGGCGCTCGTTCTCATGATCGCCGGCATCGGCGTGGTCAATCGCCGCCAAGGCCTCGCGGGCACCCGTGCGAGCGAGTGAGTCTGCTTGATCGTCACTCGAGACCCGCTCAATTGATGATCGAACACGCGACTGATCGGCTGCCTCCAGTGCGTCGAACTGATTCGCCAGCACAATCGCCGCATTGCGTTGCATCATCCCAAGCTTCGCCCGTTTCATCGCGGAACCTTGGAACGCCTCGCGTCGATCTTCTTCGCTCCATCCAAGCACCTCAAGCAAATCGAAGCTATCACGCTCGGATCGGTACGCGGGGTTTGCACCCTCACTAAGCACATCACTCGGCTTTGGCGAGTTGTGCGGGCACACCTCCTGGCACACATCGCACCCGTATACCCAATCGCCCATCCTCGAAGCCAACTGTGGATCGATCTCACTCCGATGCTCGATCGTCAGGTAACTGATGCATCGCCGCGCATCCACGCGATAAGGCGTGATCGCCTCCGTGGGGCACGCATCGATGCATCGCGTGCATGTGCCGCAATGGTCTGTGACCCGCTTTACACCCGGCGGGTTCTGTGCATCGAGCGTCATCACGATCCCGCCGAGGAACATGTAACTCCCCAATCGCGGGTGGATGATCAGCGTGTGCTTGCCCACCCATCCGATCCCCGCGCGCTTTGCGAGTTCCCGCTCGGGTAGGGGCGCCGTATCGACGAAAGCCTTGAACGCCGCGTCGGGGTACTCCTCTTGCAGTTCGAGCAAAAGCTTCACCAGCCGCTTCTTGATGAGCTTGTGATAGTCTTTCCCACGCGCGTACCGAGCGATCCGTCCTAGCCCAGGTTTCAGCGGCGAATCCACACTCTCATCACGCGACGCGTACAAGTCCCCCACCACGAGAGCACACTTCGCACCCTCAAGGATCGTGCTCGGGTTCGTTCGTTTGTCGTTGTTCTCCGCGAGGTACCCCATCTCGCCGTGCATACCCGCCTCGATCCAAGTGTACAACGCGTCCGGATGTTCGATGGGATCAAGTGATGCGATTCCCGCGCACGCGAACCCGAGCGCCTTGGAACGCTCGATCAGATGTTCACCGAGTTGCTGCGATAGAGAATGCGAATCCACGCCCGATCGTAGCGGCGATCAGACACCCGCGGGCTGTGCGATCCACGAGTACATCAGATCCGCCGCGTCTTTGAGGACCGAATCCGCATCGTCACGGAGCTCGGGGCACCAGTGCTTGGGGTACTCGTAGACGATCCATCCGTCGTAGTTCATCGCCTGGAGCGTCTGGAAGAGCTTCTCGAGGGGGTAGACGCCCTTGCCAAGCTCGACGGGGTTCCCGTCATCATCGACATCCATGATGCGAACCATGCGGAGCGCATCGCCCAACGCGCTGACACCCTCGATCGGGCATTCACCCGCATTCACCGCGGCTTGGATGTTGTACGACGCGCCCAGCCATTGCAGGTTCACCAGATCGATCAGATCACGCAGCGCTTCCGCCTTGGCGAATGAGCCCGCGTTTTCGATCAGCAGACGCACATCCGTGTTCCGGCAGGTCTGTGTCGCGAGCGCGAGTCGTTCCGTGACACGGCGCATGCTCCAGGTGCGGGGCTCCGCAGCCGGCAGTTCACTCCCGTACACACGCACGAACTTCGTCCCTGTCCGATCAGCACAATCCACGAATGCCTTGGTTTCGGGGACACCCGCTTCTTCGTTCACCCAGATGCGTCCGATGACCGGCGGGTCGATCGCCTTGTGATAACTCACGCCCGTGGACAGGCATAGTGGGATCACACCCGCGTTGTCGAAGATCGAATCTACCGCTGCAGGGTCGTGCGACATCGGATCGCTCGCGAGACGATGGGACTCATCGAGGAACGAACGCATGTCCACCCCGAGGTACCCGCAACTCGACGCAAGCGAGGCGACCTGATCCAATGGCATCGTCGGGCAGGCAAGGGTTGAGAACGCGATCTTCATGGCCGTGTGATCCTGTGTGGCAAGACATTGACAATGCCCAACTCGGGCACCCCCTAAGTGTATGTCACACGACCCGCCCCTGCACACCCGATCGGGGAGGCGTAGACTCTGGAACACACCTTTCCTCGCATCCGGAGCGAACGCATGAGCTGCCCGCGTGATATCGAGTCCACCATCCACACGGATCTGGGCGACAAAATGACCTATTCGCGATTCCTGCGCTTGGATAAGCTCCTCGATTGCCAGGAAATCCACTCCGACCCGCCTCACCACGACGAGATGCTGTTCATCATTCAGCATCAGACGAGCGAGCTCTGGCTCAAGCTCATGATCCATGAGATGCGTGAAGCGCTGGGGTACATCCAAGCAGACAAGCTCGCCCCGGCCTTCAAGATCATGAGCCGCGTCAAGCACATCCAGGCCCAGCTGCTCAGCCAATGGGATGTCCTCGCGACCCTTACGCCTTCGGAGTACACCCAGTTCCGGTATGCGCTGGGCACCGGGTCCGGGTTCCAGAGTGTGCAGTACCGGATTGTCGAGTTCATCATGGGCAACAAGGACGCGAAGATGATCCCCGTGCATGCGCACGACGCGGAGCATGTCGAGCAACTCACCCAAGCACTCAATGCCCCGAGCATCTACGACGAGTTCATCCGATACCTAGCACGCAACGGGTTCGATATCCCTGCGGAGGTCCTCGAGCGGGACATCACCATCCCCCACAAATCGCACCCGGATGTTCTCCAGGCGTTCGTCAAGGTCTACCAGCACCCCAAAGAGTACTGGCAGGCCTACGAGATGGCGGAGAAACTCGTCGACATCGAGGAGACCTTCTCCCACTGGCGTTTCCGGCATATGAAAGTCGTCGAACGCGTCATCGGGTACAAAACCGGCACCGGCGGCTCATCCGGCGTCCCCTTCCTCCGCAAGATGATCGATCATCGATTCTTCCCTGAGCTCTGGGAAGTCCGCACGCACCTCTGAGTCATCCACATGCAGATCACAGACGCCCAGCAGATCATCAACAATGCCGTCGCCAAACTCGGGCAAGACGAACTCACTGAATCCGCGCTCGTCGAGCACATCCTTCCGCACTTCTCGCGGGTGCTTGCCCGGAATGATCGAACGAACGAGATCTATCTCGCGAACCACTCGCTCGGGCGGCCGCTCGATTTGGTCGCCGATCTCATTCAGGGTGCTCTCGACGGGTGGTATGAGCATCTCGACGGCGTCTGGGGCCCGTGGCTCGACGCCCGCGATGCGTACCGTGAACAAGTTGCCAGGCTGCTCAACTGGAATGACCCCAAAGGCGTCGTCCCAAAGACGAGTGCGGCCCAAGGGCTTCGCGCGGTGATCAACGCGCTCCCATCGAGTACCCCCAACATAGTCTCCACCCGATGTGAGTTCGATTCGATTGACTTTGTGCTCAAGAGCTACGCCCACAAGGGACGCGCGAGTGTGACCTGGATCGAACCGGATGAGGCGGACCTGCTCCGGGTTGAACCCATCATCGATGCGATCGATCAATCAACGGATCTTGTCGTGGTCTCGGCGGTTTGCTTTGTGACCGGGCAGCAGGTCGAGGGGCTCGATCGATTGATCAAGCACGCGCACGCGAACGGGTGTCTGGTCCTGCTCGATACCTATCACGCGATGGGCGTGCTCGATCTCGACTATCTGGAACTGGGCGCGGACTTCCTTATCGGCGGGAACTACAAGTACACCCGAGGCGGCGCGGGCGCGTGTTTTCTCGCGATCCATCCCCGGCACCTGAGCCCCTCCGGAGGCGTGCCCGAACGCGGATCAATCTTCTCGATCGACACCGGGTGGTTCGCGAAGGAAGAACCGTTCGCGTACAAACGATCCGATGATCCCGCATACGCGCCCGGCGGCGACGCGTGGCTCGAAGCCACTCCACCCATCCTCACATATTACCAAGCGCTCCCGGGGATCATGCTGAGCAACGCGATTGGTATTCACCGGCTCCGCGCGTACTCCCTTGATCAACAGCAGCACCTCGCGGACCAACTCGTCGCAAACGGAATCACACCGCGACTCATCCATCACCGCGGCGCCTACCTGCTCGTCGAGCACGACGATGGGCATCAGGCGATGGCGGGTCTCAAAGACGCGGGGGTCAATATCGATGCGCGCCCACTGCCGCGTTCCGGGCGTTGGGTGATCCGGTTCTGCCCCGACTTCCTCAACACCCGCGACGAACTCACGCGTGCAGCACAGCGCGTCGGACGCGTGCTCGGATCTGGCTGAGTTAAGCGTCCGATTCTGGGAGCACGATCACGAAGTCCGTTCCCTTCCCCACTTCCGAATGAAGCTCGAGGTGCCCATGATGCGCCTCGATGATTCGGCGTGCCGTCGGTAACCCCAGCCCCGTCCCGCCCGATCGGGTCGTGAAGTACGGACGGAAGATCTTTGATCTGGTCTCATCGTCGATCCCGGGACCGGTATCCGTCACATGAATGGACACGCACGGGTGCTCGTGCTCATCCACGCCGCTCGTCACTCTGAGGATCAGGTCCTTCGTCCCCTCACCTTGCTGCTCCATCGCGTTGACCGCGTTGAGCATCAGGTTGAGCAGCGCCTGCTTCAGGTGATACACATCGATCCGGAGCTCGGGAGAGTGCTCTGGGAGTTCAACACGAAGTCGCACACCCGCACGCTCTGCTGTGGGTACAAAGAAGTCCGTGAGTTCCTCGACGAGTTGGTTGATCGATGCGTTCGCAAGACTCAGACGCAACTCGCCGGCGTACTCAAGAAAATCCTCGAGGATCCCACGCAGACGCTCGGTCTCGCGCCCCAACGCCTCGATCCGCCGAACGAGCCGCTGCTTCTCTGCGGGATCGATCGCAGAGTCCTCGATCGCCTCTTTGAGCAGCTGCGCGTTCAGACCGATCGTCGAGAGGGGGTTTTTGATCTCGTGCGCGAGACCGCCCGTCATCGATCCGATCTCGGCGAGATGCTCCGCGGCTTGTGCTCGGCGTTGGGCGAGTTGCTCTCTTGCGACAGAAAGTCGCACCCGTCTCCCGGCGAGAATGTACGCGATCGCCCCGCCCATAAGAGCGCCGAGCACGAGCATCAGGATGGGGAGAAGAAATGACAAGCAACACTCTCAGGGTGTGAATGAAAAACCGGGCAGAGCGCATGCTCACCCGGTTCAACTGTACGCAGCTCGAGCGATCGCTATCAGCGACGCGAGGTACGCGAATATGTTCGACGGGGAACCACAACCTCGGGCGCGTCAGTTTCCTCGCCCTCGGGTTGTTCGCGGTGCACCTTTGTGGCACGCCAACCCTTGTCATTGTGTTCCGCATCATAGGTCACACTTGAACCGTCTTTGAGCACGCGAAAACCGTCGCCCTCAATGACCGTGAAGTGAACGAAGATATCCTGTCCATCAGGCCCAATGATGAATCCAAACCCCTTGCGAGGATCGAACCACTTCACCGTCCCTGTGATATCGCGTATGGCGTTGGATGATCCGCCTTCTGCGATCGGGTTTGATTCATTCTCCGACATCGTAGTTCCCCCGGGGATGTCCCGATCCCCAACAACAAAGCTACTCACCCAACGGGAGTGTGCGAACCCCTCGGGATGAAAGACAACTGAAGCACGCTGCGGTTCAATGAAACCCCGCAAACCGTGCCGAAGCATCTGCTTAGCATACCAGAATCGACGCGCCCGTCAAATAACCCGCCCGGCACTGAGCACCGGGCGGGTCTTCATATCAGAACAAATCAGCGTTTACGCCCGTTGAATGGGCATTTTATTCCGCTGATGCGGTTTCCTGCTTATCCTCGTCTTTGCGACGGGGCTTGCGGCGACGGCGCTTCTTCTTGGATTTCTGTTCGCCGTCGTTCGATTCTTCGGCATCTCCGTCGCCATCAGAATCTTCTGAACGCTTCTCGCGACGAGCCCTCTTTTCGGCTTCCGCTTTTCCCTCGTCCCACTCAGGATCGGCACGCTTGATCGAGAGCTTGATGCGTCCCTGATCGTCCACGAGCATGACCTTGACCTTGACGATATCTCCAACACTCACCACATCCGCGACACTCTCGACATACCCGTCGGCGAGCTCGGAGATGTGGCACATGCCGTCGGTCCCCGGTGCGATCTCGATGAACGCGCCGAAGTCCTTGGTCGAGACGACCTTGCCCTCGTAGATGGTGCCGGGGCGGACATCCTCACACAGTGCGCCGATCTCGGCTTCTGCGTTCTCGACATTTTCACGGTTCGTGGACGAGACCATGACGGTGCCGTCGTCCTCGACATCGATGTTGACATCGTACTTGTCCTGGAGTGCACGGATGGTCTTGCCACCAGGGCCGATGAGCTTACCAATCTTCTCGACATCGATGTTGAGCTGGATCATCATCGGTGCGTACTTGCTGGTCTTCTCACGCGGGGCGGGGATGACTTCTTCCATCGCTTCGATAAGGTCAATGCGACCCTTGTTCGCCTGAACGAAGATGGTCTCGATCTGATCGAAGTTCAGGCCGCGTGCCTTGAGATCGAGCTGGATACCCGTGATGCCCTCGCGGGTACCGGAGACCTTAAAGTCCATGTCACCGAAGAAGTCCTCTTCGCCGATGATGTCGGTCACGAAGACTTCGTTCTCGTCGTTGTCATCGGTGAAACGACCGACAGAGATACCGGCACAGGTGTTGGTGATCGGGACACCGGCGTCCATCAGTGCCAAGCAGCCACCACAGACCGAGGCCATCGAGGACGAGCCGTTCGACTCGGTGATGTCCGAGACGAGGCGGATGGTGTAGGGGAAGTCTTCCGCGCTGGGCAGCACACCGAGCAGCGAGCGCTCCGCGAGTGCACCGTGGCCAACTTCACGACGACCCGGGCCCATGATGCGGCCGGCCTCGCCCACGCAGAAGGGCGGGAAGTTGTAGTGCAGGTAGAACTTCTTGGAGTACTCGGGCATGAGCCCGTCGACGACCTGCTCGTCGCGACCCGTACCGAGGGTACAGGACACGAGCGACTGGGTCTCGCCGCGCTGGAACATCGCGGACCCGTGGGTGCGGGGGAACTTGGAGACTTCCATCTCAAGCGGACGGATCTCATCGAACCCACGACCGTCGGCGCGGGTGCCTTCCTGGATGATCAGGCGGCGGGTGATCTTCTTCTCAAGCTTGCGGAACGCCTCGCTCGCATGACCGCGGCGTTTCTTGCTTGCT
This sequence comes from Phycisphaerales bacterium UBA1910, assembly GCA_002337545.1. GTDB lineage: Bacteria > Planctomycetota > Phycisphaerae > Phycisphaerales > UBA1924 > UBA1924. The sequence continues at coordinate 27,646 of DDGE01000039.1, forward strand.
TCCCACTCGCCGGGTGTGCCCGACTCGTTGACTTGGAAGTGCTCTTCGAGCATCGCCTTCTTGATCTCGCCGACCTTGTTGCCTCGATCGTTCTTGCTCTTGATCTTGCGTGCTTCGGTGAGGTCTTTCTCAACAAGCTTGGTGACTTCGGCCATGACATCGTCGGGGACGAGGTTCATGTGGTCACCGAGACGCTTCTCTTTGCCGACCTTGGAGACGAGCTCTTCGATGAGTTCGAGGATGGGCTGCACGCCGTGCTCATAACCGAACTTGACGGCTTCAAGGACTTCCTCGTCCGGCACCTCAGCGGCACCGACCTCGATCATGTTGATGCCGTCCTTGTGCCCCGCGAGGACCAGATCGATATCCGAGAACTCGAGCTGCGCGTTCGTGGGGTTGATGATGTGGACGATGCCGTCTTCCGTGTGGATGCGACCAACACGAACCGTCGCGGTCGGGCCTTCGAATGGCGCGTCCGAGATCGCGAGGACCGCGGATGCTGCGGAACCTGCGATGACATCCGCATCGTTCTCGCCGTCGTGGCTCATGACCCAACACTGGATCTGGATCTCTTCGATGAACCCGTCGGGGAACAATGGGCGGATCGGGCGATCGATCATGCGCATCGTGAGGACTTCCTTCTCGTTGGGAGCGCCCTCACGCTTGCGGAACCCGCCGGGGAACTTGCCGCCCGCGGACAGCTTCTCGCGGTAATCGATCTGCATGGGGAAGAAGTCGAGCCCCGGACGCGGATCAGCGCGGACGAGCGAGGCACCAACGGTGGTCTCTCCGTGCGACATCAGGACATAGCCCGATGCGAGTTTGGCGATTTGCCCGGTCTCGATCCGCATTGTGCGGCCGCCGATTTCCTTCTCGACGACAACAGCTTTACTCGTAGTGGTCATGTGTGATATGCCTTCCAAATGGTGGCGCGATGATTGCGCCGAGCTCGGCTGTGAGGTTGCCGATAGATGATGCGCCCCGGATCACCGATTGATCCGCGCACGCATCGCCAACATGCGGACCCATCCTCACGCATTTGAGAGGCAGAAGACGAGAAACAGTCGCACGCGTGTGTTGGACTGTCCGTCGTCTGCTGCCACTCTCAATGGGTCCGGGTCTATTTCCAATCGGCTCGGTTGAGCCGGTTACAACAAAGCCCCGCGTGCACTCTCGTACACGCGGGGCGATTTGTATCTCGTTTACTTACGCAGGCCGAGCTTCTTGATGAGCTCAAGGTAGGCCCCGTGGTCTTTCTTGGACAGGTAGCGGAGCAGGCGGTTTCTTTTGGAAACCATCATGACCAGCCCGCGTCGGTTGTGGACATCACCCTTGTTCTGGCGAAGGTGCGTCGCAACCTGCTTGATGCGTGCGGTCAGCAGCGCGATCTGGACCTCGGGGCTGCCCGAGTCACCCTCTTTGCGGGCGAAGTCTTTGATGATCTGCTGCTTCTCTTCAACTGGCAATGGCATGGATTCGTTCTTCCTTCCGTCGCGTACGCAGCCGTGGGTCGGTTCACATAGAAACCTGTCATACCACCACTTACGCCGCCGATGCGTGTGTATCACCAGTACCACACTGATGATCATAAATAATAGCCCCGCTCGGGCTGGAGACCAATCCGAGCGGGGAGGTTCTTCTGATGGAACACTGTTTTTCTGAGATCAGCGACGGCGACGCGAGAATAACCCGAGTCCTATCAATGCCACAGCACCGGTTCCTGGCGCAGGAGCGAGCAACTTGTCAGATCCGCCATCGTTCAATCCTCGGAATCGAACCGCGAAGTGCTCTCCGCCCCCGACGAAACTGCTCGAACTGAGCGAATCTGCATCCAAGGCCGAAACTGAGAACTCGAAGGTGCCTGAGTAACCAACCCCGAGACCAAGGCTCGGATTCCCACCACCGGTCCAGTTCGCGCCCAGAGCGGCACCTGCGTCAAAAGTCCCAAATGGAGAGGCATTCTCGATCCCGGTATTCAGGAAACTCGTGCTTGTTCCAGAGATCAATACCGCACTCGCGGCAGCGTCTGAACTCAGGATATTGAACACAAATCCAGTGAGATACCCACCTATGGCTGCCTCGGCCGTGGTATTTGCAATCTCTATCGTCAGCGTGCCGTTTGTACCACCCGTGTGGTTGTAATCCAGCATTGCATCAAATGAGACGCCCGTCTGTTCGATGCTCGTGTCAATCCCGCCCGAGATCGACATGATGTCCGCGCTAGAAATCCCTGCCGACAGTCCAATTAAGGCCAATCCGCATGTGAGTGTGGTTTTCATTTGGTGTCTCTCTTCTCTCTATGGGCACGATTCGACGAGAATCAGACACTCGTCCGATGCCTCGTCTTGCATGCCAACACCTCAGCGTAACAAGAACGCCGGAGAGCCCAAACACTAAAACCCGAGAAAATCTACGAAAACCATTGCCAAACATCGATTTAGCAACATGTTCGGTGAGACAATCTGGATCCAGATGAAAGCAACCCGATGCCGATTCAATCATCCACGCGGGTATGCAGGTTCCCCTGCTCGCTCTCGAGATGACCGCCGCGGCCCATGATGTCGTCGATCACACCCTTGTATTGCCCATCAGGCATCGGGGGCTCCTTGCCGAGCAGCTCGCGGAACAGGTCATCTGAAATCCCCAGGTAGACCCGCATCGCGTAGTCGTACACCGCGTCGTGGTCGTCGCGGGACAGATCAAGACGGAGCTCGTTGATGATCTTCGTGCCCATCCCGATCCACTCGTCGAAGGTCTGCTTGGAGATGTTGTCCTGGATCCATTTGCCCAGTTCGTTGCGGAATGGCGGACGCGGGAGCTGCGTCCCCATCTGCCCCGTCTTCTGACATTTGAAGTCCCCTTCGGGCTCGGGGGCCTTCTTGGGTTCGTCCTGCACTTCCGGGATTGGTTCGTTGATGGACTGAAGGAGGTCCGCGATCGCGTTCTTGGGCATCAGATCGCCGCGGGTCGTGGCCTCGATGTAGCCTTTGGTCAGGACGACCTTCGCGAGATCGACTTTGCCGGCTTTGATGTACGCGTCACCCGCGAGCTGATAGGCCTTGGTCATCGCCTCGTTGATCTGGGCGCATTTGGCAAAGGTCTCCCCCGCCTCCTCGAACTGTTCGTTCTGGAGGAACGCGTTGCCCAGCGAGAAGTAGGCCATGTCGTTGTTGGGGTCGTCTGCGATGAGTCGCTGGAACTGGGTTATGCGGGTCTCGGGGTCCATCTGGCAATGCTCCGTACTGATTCCGTTTCTGAACATGATTCTATGCAGTCCAAGCGACAGAATCGGGCTGCATACCCATCGAGGTCCCCATCTCCCACCACTGATTATGAAGCTCAGAAGAAGATCGAAGCATGTGCCCCAAACGCACCCGCTCTCTGAGACAATCAAGGGATGATGAAATGGACCATGTTTGCGATTGTGCTTTTCACCCTCATGATTCAGGGCTGCGGCATCCTCAACCACCGCGGCGAGAATCACCCCGCGCGCCGCACCCAACTCGATCGTTCAACAGCGGTACGCGACCCGGCGTTTGCGTATGCACTGGTGCACACGCACGAACTGGGGGATGAAGCGACGGGGTACACGCTGCGATTGATCAGCCAGACTTGGCGCGACGAAACCGAAGTCTCCCACCCCGAATGGACACATGATCTGCAGATCGTCCGTCCGCACAATGCGGACTCGAACACCGCGCTGCTTCTCATCGCGGGTGGGCGTCGCACGGACACCTCGCCTGAGAAGCTCGACGCAACCCTGATCGAACTCGCGAAAGCGACTCGATCGGTGTGCGTGCTGCTCCCCAATGTTCCCAATCACCCCCTCGCGATCATCGACGAAGATGATCCTCTAGGAACCAAGGGGCGTGTTGAGGACGACCTGCTCGCGCAATCATGGGTGCGTGCGATCGACGAACGCGACGCGTCTTGGATCGCACAGATCGCGATGGTGAAATCCGCGATCGCTGCGATGGACGCGACGCAAGGTTTCCTCGCGTCTCAACCCGATGCGATCAACATCGAAGACTTTGTCGTCACGGGCGCATCGAAGCGAGGATGGACGACCTGGCTGACGGGGGCTGTCGATGATCGCATCCGTGGTTTGATGCCGATCGTAATCGATACATTCAAACTCACCCAGTCCGTTGAGCATCACTGGCACTCATACGGCGAGTGGTCCCCCGCGATCCATGACTACACCGATCGCAAACTCTTCAAACCACTCGGCACGCGCCGAGGTCGCGTGGTGCGTCAGAATGTCGATCCGTACTTCTATCGGGATCGGTACACGATGCCCAAGTACCTGCTCAACTCTGCGGGTGATCAGTTCTTTTTGCCCGATACGACACAGAACTACATCGACGAACTCCCCGGTGAAACACGGTTGCGATTTGTCCCCAACACGGATCACGATCTCGATCAGAAGGATGACACCCAACCCGATGGACATCAGGGTTCGCTTGAGTCCCTCGCGGGGTTTTATGAAGCGATCGAGCATGGCCGGGAACTGCCCAGACTGAGTTGGGTGCACGCACGAGGCGTCAATCTCACGGATGATCGGCCGGCACATATGAACCTGAGTATTCGTTGCGACCGAGACCCCGTCCATGTTGTTCTTTGGAAAGCACACAACCCCGATGGGAGGGATTTCCGTCAATCAACGATCGGGAACGCTTGGGTCGCAACGCCTCTGAATGCGACGCGAGACCACCGGGCTGGTGTAGAGATCCAGGTCCCGGAGAAAGGGTACATCGCGTATTTCTTTGAGGTCCGTTTCGACATCCCGCATCAGGACCTGGATGTGACCTTCACGACGCCGGTCTTTGTGGCGCCGGATACT
>DDGE01000039.1:32719-33210 GCA_002337545.1 Phycisphaerales bacterium UBA1910
GGGTGGTTGTTGAATCGGATCCCGAACATATCGAAGACCTCGCGTTCGGTCCATTCAGCGCCCGGCCAGAGATCACACACGGAATCGACGGCGAGGGCCGGATCTGCTTCGATCCCATCGGTCGGCAGCGAAGGATCAAGGAACACCTTAACGAAGAACCGATCGTTCCGGACGGTCGAGCACAGGTTATAGACGACCGCGAACCGCCCCACCGTCTTGGCGGGGTAGTCCAGGTAATCGATCCCGATCACATCTGAGAGGAAGTCGTACGAGCTTTCCTCGTCGTGCTTGAGGAACTTCATGATCGCGTGAAGATCGTCCGGCTCAACCACCAGGGTCGGCTGATCGCGGAACTCGCTCGCGCGGAGTTTCGCGTTGGGGAACTGGCTCTTCACACGCTTGAATGTCGGGTGGTTGACTGTGCCCATGATGCTCCTCGATCACGATGGGATCGGTGTTCGTGCGTTGTCACCCATCTTAGCAGGGTGCCC
>DDGE01000039.1:33425-72287 GCA_002337545.1 Phycisphaerales bacterium UBA1910
CATGATCCCCCACACACGCCTGTGTGTGACCATCTCCTGACAGAGCTCCACGATCCGATCGAGATGATCCTCAAGATCCCGCATCATGGATGGAACGATCCACCCCATCGGATCGAGGAGAACCATCGCGTCCTGCCCGCCGCCCCGGGTGCACCAGTTGAGCGTGCAGACCGCGTCAGACAGCATGCCCGAGCTGCTCGGTCGGATGACGAGCTGGGTGCCCTTGGCCTTCATGAGATCCTGTGCCTCGCGGGATGACCGATCGAACTCGTCCCACCCGGATTGGGACCAGGACTGCAGCCAGGATCTTGCGTCAGCGTCTGGAGAGTCGCTCGCGTGCCCCGCGTCGTCGCTGAGGATGACAGCGCTGGGGATGAGATCGATCGAACCAATATCTGGATCTGAAATCGATCCACCGGTTTCGATCGCGACGATCTCATCGTTCTCGATCGGGTGGTAGACAGAGTGCCCTGAGCGTTGTTCTCGGATGAGGATGCGCATGCACAACCCTATCCACACCTCATGCACGAACACGCGAAACCTGCGCTCTCAACGGACAAATTCACGGCTGCGCTGGGTCCGCGATGGTTATTCCCTGCGCGTTGGCGCAGGAACCTCCCGATATCGAGCGGGCACCCATGAGGGAGCAGGGCTGCTCCTGGGTGTGATTCGAAGAACTGCGTGAGTACGGAGACTCGCCATGACTGATCTGTTTTCGTGGACCCGTTCCAACACCAAGCGTGACCTGAACCGAGACGCCGCCCCTCGTGCGGAGCTCTCTATCGAACAGGTCGTCGATCAGATCATCACCATCAACCGTTCCGCGACCGTGGAATACCTCAAGCAGTTCAAACGCGAATCGCTGGATAAGTACCTCGATCATCTTCTGGAAACCCAGAAACCTCGCGGCCGTGAATCCCGCTGGGATCGCCCGGGCGACGCGCCCGCGATCATGGTGCGTCGACGCGTGGCGTAGACACCTTATATAGGCATACTGGGCGTGCAACGAACGCTCTCTCCCGTGTCGGGCGGATCTGTGGTGGGGTCCGCCCGACTCTCTTTTTGACTCAGATCAAAAATTTGGTCCCGGCGCGGTTATCGAGTCTCAAGCTCCGATCGCAACTCGTCCGATAAGGGGAGTTGAACGGGTCGTGCACGGCCGCGGGCGGAGCCTCGCACGCACGACGCCTGGTGTCCACCACCACGCCCAACGGATGAACGGGCAACGGACACCCAGATACGGTTCGATCGGGCGGAGCCCGCCGACCACGGACGATCACCCCGCGGGTATGGGTCGGGGAGCAGCGCCGGATTTGATCCGGCGTGCGTCAGCGGAGTGCCGTCATGCGCCACGCATCAAATACATCAGGGAAAACTATGAACACCAAGAACCGCCGCTCGTTGCTGTGTCCTGTTCTCATGATCGCGTGCGCCGGGTCGCTCGCGGCATTGCCCGCGTGTGGCGCCAAGCGCACCGGATTCTGGAACAAGAGCAAGCAGTCCCAGATCCAGAACGAACAAGCACGCACCAGCAGCTATTTCGTCGCACACAATGAAGATGCGAAGGCAGAGCCCAAGCTCGGAGGTTCCCTCAAGAGCAACTCCAGCGCGAGCATCGACGCGATGAGCGCGGAGGACACGAACAGCACACCCAAGACCTACCCGACACCGGAACCGCTGGAGAACACGGCACAACGCACCGAGGTTGCATCTGGCAACACCGTGAACACGGGCAGCAAGGACAACAACCTTGGCGGAAACGCTGAGCAGCAGAACCTGCGACTGGGTACCGCCGACGCGGAAACCCCTGTCGAGCGTGAGCCGTATTTCACAAACTCCACCGAATCACCCGCGGCACTCCGCTCTGGCGACATCAGCGCCTTCGTGTACGCCAATGCGATGGGCGTTGAGTTGCCGAGCGAATCGAACTCAGAAGCTGTCCGCGCCACTGTCAATGTTCGCCAAGTGACCAGCTCGTACGCGGGATCGGACTTTGACCCAACCGTCACGCCTGACGGGCAGTACCTCGTCTTCGCGAGCACCCAGCACCGTCCGACCGCGGATATCTATGTCAAGACCAACTCCGGTTCTGTGGTGACCCGGCTCACGGATGACCCCTCACAGGATGTCATGCCCGCAGTATCACCCGATGGAAACTACATCGCGTTCTCGTCAGATCGCACCGGTTCGTGGGATCTGTTCATCATGCCGTTTGAAGGCGGCAAGGTTGTCCAGCTCACCTCCGAGAGTGCTCACGACCTGCACCCGACCTGGTCACCCGATGGGCGTCAGGTGGCGTTCTGTCGCTTGGGTCAGCAGTCTGGCCGCTGGGAAATCTGGGTGAAAGATGTGATGAGCGATGCGGGGCCGCAGTTTGTTGGTTTCGGGCTCTTCCCTGAGTGGTGCCCAGTCTCGGGAACGGGTATCGCGGGTGCCGACCAGATCCTGTTCCAGCGTTCTCGTGAGCGTGGCGATCGGGCATTCTCAGTCTGGACCCTCGATTACAACCCCGTTCCAGGGACCGCTGGTCGCGAAACCGAGATCGCCGCAGGCCCGAACCAGGCGCTGATCAACCCGTCCTGGTCGCCCGATGGCAAGTTCATCACCTTTGCCGCGGTCCCCAACTCCGAATCCTGGTCACAGGGCGGAACCGCTCGCCCGGAATCATCCACGATCTGGATGGTCTCAACCGAAGGTACCGGCAAAATCAAGCTCACCGACGGTGACACGATCGACCTGATGCCGGTTTGGGGGCGCAACAACGATATCTTCTTCGTGTCGAATATGGATGGCCAAGACCACCTTTGGTCGATGGAACTATCACCAGCCATCCGCGCGGCGAGCGTCACCATGCCTGATATCGCAAACTCATTCGCCACGGTTCCGACCGAGGGCAACGAATAAACCCACCCACCCGCTCGGCGTGATGAAAATCACGCCCGGCGTTTCCCGGGGCTCGATGCCCCACGACGATACTCGGACGGGAACGGACGCCCGTCTCAGACTTTGGCAGGACGCCATGACAAGTGCACAGACCATGCTCAACCGGGTGATCACGATCGCGATGCTCGCGTCGATGCTCGTGGTTCATACCGCGTGCTCGATGACAAAGGAACGAGATCCCCTGACTCCTCCCGGCGTGATCGTCTCACCATACGATGCGACGCAGGGTGATGTCCTCTGGGCGGTGATCCCACCGCTCAACGAATCCGGGACCTCGATCGCGGATCCCAATGAGGTCGGGGACGCGATCGTCGCTGCGGTTCAACAGATCCGCGGCGTTCGCTGCCTCCCACTCAACCGAACCATCGACGCGATGCGTTCACTCGGTTTCCTGGGCGGGATTGAGACATCGAGCGATGCGCACCAGATCGCGGAATACCTTGGTGCGGATGGGGTCCTTGTTGGTTCGATTACCGCCTACGACCCATATGACCCACCAACACTGGGGCTCGCACTGGCGCTGTACGCCAAGCCAGGTGCGATGGCACAGACCACAAGCGCTTCGCTTGATACCCGAGCACTCACCAGCGCATTCAGCGACTTTGGAACCACCGCCAGGCACAACTTTGCGGGCCAGCCCGTATCTGTTGTCAGCGAGCACCTCGACGGACGAAACCATGAGGTGCAGTACGCGGCCCGAGCGTACGCAGAGGGTCGCAGTGAACGACAAAGCGCGATGCAATGGCGCATCTACCTTGCGAGCATGGATCTGTACACACAGTTCGCCGCCCACCACACGGTTGGTCGGTTGATCGACGAGGAATGGCTCCGGCTCGCGCGGCAACCCGCGAGCGAAGGGGCGTACGACTGAACGGGGCCTGTGCTCCGGGAAACGGAGCATGATGTGAACCCGGATCAGCACTCTCCAAATACCACCCACACGGATCGGAGCGATCGTGCTCACGACGATGTCGTGTGTGTGACACTCCAACGCCCCCCTCATTTCTGGCGATTCGCATGCTCATCCGATGGTGCGGGCGAGTTGCTTGAGCAACTGGCGGACCTTGCGGACAACCCCAACACGACCCTGACATGGGACGATGCTGAACGCATCGCGTCCGAAATTGTTGTGCATCATCATCTCGATCCGCCTTCAGAGGGGTCCTCGAAAGCCCGATAGCACAACCAGACAGATCACACAGCCACTTTTATCAACGCCTACGGGCGGATCGCCGGAGCATACGCATGACCACGCTGCCGATTACTGACGAGTTCGCGAGTTACCTCACCGACGAGCGTCACTTCTCCCCCTACACCGCTCGTTGCTATGGCGCGGATCTGCGTCAGTACATCGAGTACATCGTGAATGACACAGGCATTCGTATCGATCAGGACGCGGAGCAGCACGCGCTGAACTCCCGCAAGTCTCCCGGCGGCGATGTTGCCGGCACAATCGACCGCCCTACTGTTTCCAACATCATCTGCGACGCGGACGCGGACCTGATTCGTGCCTACCTGGGATTCCTGGGTGAGCAGAGTTATTCCCCCGCAACGATGGCGAGGAAGATCGCGACCCTGCGCTCCTTCTACAAGTGGGGTCACCGTCACGGGTACACCAAAACCAACCCGATGACCCTGATCCGAACTCCCCGCCAGTCCAAGCGACTGCCCAAAGCGATCACGATCGAGCAGATCGAGCGTCTCCTCGCGGCACCCAACGAGCACGATGTCCTCGGGCGTCGGGATCGCGCGATGCTTGAGACCCTGTACTCAACAGGCATCCGTGTCTCCGAACTCGTCGGGCTGAATCATGATGATCTCGACTTTGAGAACGAGGCGATGCATGTCCGAGGCAAGGGACGCAAAGAACGCATCGTCCCACTCGGTTCGCACGCTCTGAACGCGATCCGTCGGTATATCGAGCTTATGAGCAACGACTCCAAGTTTGGACCTATCTGGTCGAACCGACACAGCGCGGATGATGTGCTCCCACTGTTCCTCAACAAGCATGGCAAGCGTCTCTCCTCGAGGAGTGTCCGCCGGAAGCTCGATAAGTATCTGCGTGCGGTTGGTCTCGATCCAACGATTTCCCCACACACGCTCCGTCACTCATTCGCGACACATCTGCTCGACAACGGCGCAGATCTGCGGAGTGTCCAAGAGCTGCTCGGGCATCAGTCACTCTCGACCACACAGGTTTACACACATCTGTCTACCTCGCGTGTCGAAGACGCATACAAAGACGCACATCCGCGAGCGGAAGCGGGTTGATCAACGACGAACCGGTTACGAACCAACCAACGCCTCGAGCATCGCTCGGGGCGTTTTTTGATGGACGGGCACATGCACCTCAGGCGCAACCTCGACGAGCGGGATGAGCACAAAGTCCCGTTCGTGCAAACGCGGGTGCGGGACGCATAGGCCGGGTTCGTTGATGATTTGATCTGCGTAGATCAGCAGATCCAGATCGAGCGTGCGGGGACCCCATCGTCTCTCACGCGTTCGGTCGCGTCCGAAATCCTGCTCGATCGAGAGCAGGTCTTCAAGCAGCTCGCGTGGAGATCGTCTTGTTCGCACATGGGCAGCGGCGTTGAGATATGGCCCCTGCCCCTCCGGGCCAACGGGTTCCGTCTCGATGATCGAGGAGGACTTGACGAGATGAGTCCCCTCGATCGTATCGATCGCCTCGAGTGCTCCGCGGATGTTGGATGCGCGGTCTCCCAGGTTCGAGCCGAGTGCGATGTACGCGTCGAGTAGCATCACCCAGTGAATGCGTTCGACGGTATGAGTTCAAGCGTGAGGGCCCAAAGAAAAACCGGCCTAACGAAGGGCCGGTCGAGAGAGAGTCTGAAATGACACTTCGATTAGTGCGAACGCATTGGCTCAAGCTCCCGCATACGGTGCTGCATTTGAGCCTTGAGCCGTGCGAGGATTGATGAGTGCATCTGCGATACGCGCGATTCGGATAGATCGAGCGTGGTACCGATTTCCTTCATCGTCATGCCTTCATAGTAATAGAGCACGATGATGAGACGCTCGGCACGGGTAAGGCCCTTGGTCATCAGTTCCTTGAGGTCCTGACGCTGGATGAGCTTGACGGGGCTTTCCTGGGCCTCGTCCTTGATGACATCGATTTCGCGGAGTTCGCGAGAGCCCTCGGACTGGTAGCATTTGCGGGTGATGCTCGTCACAGCGACGGCAGACGAGTCCCGCTTGTACTTCACGAACTCGTTCTTGTCGATTTCGAGGCGATTGGCGATTTCTTTATCCGTCGCCTTTCGACCGATCTCCATCTGGATCTGCTGCTTCGCGGCTTCGACCTTGGATGTGCGGTGGCGTACAAGACGCGGAACCCAGTCCATCGAACGCAGCTCGTCGAGAATCGCGCCGCGGATACGCGGAGCGCAGTAGGTCTCAAACTTGACACCGCGATCGAGATCGTATGCATCGATCGCGTCCATCAAACCGAATAGCCCTGCGGACATCAGGTCCTCAAGATCCACTTCATCGGGGAGGCGCTGATAGATACGCTCTGCGTTGTAACGCACGAGGTGGAGGAATCGTTCGATGATGAAGTTGCGAAGCTCCTCGTCTGGATTCGATTGGTACATCGTCCAGACTTCGGGCATCTCGATATCATCGAAACGAGAAGGAAGATTGCTGGATGTCGCGTGTTGCGCGCTTTGGCGCGATGAGAACTTTGATCTCATGGCTGTCATCGGTCGGCTCCTTGACCATTGACACACACGATTGAGCGTGTGATCTGTCCCCCGGCCGCGACACTGACCTGTGTCCGATATCAAGAACTGAAATCGACCGGGAAGTACTGAAACTATGCAGGGCGATCCTTGCCCATAACTGTTACGAGTATATCTATTACACGATATGGTTGTGCCCGTCAACGATCACTTTTATCCGCTTTTTTTCATGTGTTCAACAGCGCGCTCATGCTCCCGCTGTCTTTCTTCGAGTTCGATCAACTGCTGTGGCCTTTGGGGCCTTGGACGATTCGATTTGTATTTCACGGCGAACTCGTGGATGCAGATTTCGCCGACCGTGCCTAGCACGCGTCCGATGATTGTGCAAATGAGCATCGCGATCATGGCTCGTATCAGGATGACATGGCCGGGATTCTGTGCAAGCAAGCCGATTATGCATGAAAGCATGAATGCGACGAGCCCGAGCACCCCCGAGATGAGGGATGCGGGTATATCCGCCAGATACTCTCGCGGATCCGCAAGCGGGTTTTCCTCGGAGAGGAAATCGTAATCGCTCTTTGATTCTGGCATCGTTGCTCTCTTCCATCGACTCGATTCCCTACACAGTTGAACCCTGAGTAGGTATCAGCGCAGATCATGCGCATGTCAGTGCATTGAGCGATGTCGCAAATATCGCGCCAGTCTGCGGATGTGCAGCAAATGGGGATAAGCGAGCGAGCGTTGTGGATCAACGGCCGAAGAATCGTCGCTTCGGCGCCGCGGTGGCTCGGCCTTCGATCCCAAGCCAATCGATGAGGGATGCCGCGAGTTCTGCCATGTCGCGCGAGGCACTGCTCTTGGGCGACTCGATCATGTAGGGTGTACGCGCCTTGATCGCCTTCACAACTTTCTTGTCCTTACGGACATAGCCAATCATGGGGAGCCCATACCCGAGGAAGCGATCACAGACTCCGGAGATCCGGGCGTGAACTGTGTTCGCTTCTTTCTCGTTCACCGCTTGGTTCACGATCAACGCAAGGGTCGGGACACGCGCGTCGGGGTCTTCGTGCTGACGAGTGACGAGGACCTTGATGAGTGCGTACGCATCGGCGATGCTCGTGGGCTCTGGCGTTGCCACGATCAGGCACGCGTCCGCGGCATCAATGAACGCGGTCACGCTCGGGCCAAGCCCGGCGCTGGTATCGATCATGATGACATCATTGGATTCGTGAAGATCATTGAGGCGGTTGAGCAGCACGCGCCGCTCGGCGTCGTCCAGTTCTCCAACGCGTCCGATGCCAACGGAACCCGGGATAAGGCGGAACCCGCCCGGGGCATCGATCGCGAGATCTTCGAGTGAGAAATCCTCCCCCACCGCTGATTCAAGACGGGCTTTGGGCATCAGCCCGCAGAGCACATCCGCGTTGGCGAGCCCGAGATCCGCGTCGAGAAGAATGGCTCGGCGGTTGTGCTTGGCGAGCGCGATGGACAGGTTGACAGAGGTCGTTGTTTTACCGACGCCACCTTTCCCCGATGCGATCGCGACAACCGGGATCCGCCGAGCGGGCGGGGTGAATCGACGATCGTTTGGATCGATCTGATTCTGGTTCTGACTTTGTTGTTGATCACTCTGTTCGAGCGAGCTGACAAGATCACGCAGGCGCGAGGCTTGATCCTCGGAACCGGTGTTCTGGTGGGTAGGGTTATTTGAGTCCTGTGCCGACACAACCTGGCTCATCCGTTTTCCTCGTCTCTGCTGAGCACGGCGTCCGGGCCGTCGAGTACGCATCGTGCCAATCGGTCGGCGCGGGCGGGCTCTAGATCGTCGGGGACTTCCTGTCCCACGGTCACAAAGCTCAACGGGAGACCGATGCGATCACACAGACCCGCGATCGGGCCGGTGGTGACTGCCTCATCGAGCTTGGTAAGGATACACCTGTCAGGGCCCAGAGCACGGAATCGCTCCGCGGTCTTTCTCATGACATTTTCCCCAACCGTCGTGGAGAGCACCAGATGGGTCTCATCGGGCGACGCAACGGTGGCAAACTGGGCAAGTTCTTCGATCCGTGACAGGTTGTTCTGCGAACGCCCGGCGGTATCGATAATGATGATGTCGCGATGGTGGAGCTCATCGATCGCGTCCTTCATTTCCTCAGGGGTGTTCGCCACCCGGAGCGGGAGTCCGATGATCCCGGCGTAGGTCTTGAGTTGGTCTACGGCGGCGATGCGGTAGGTGTCCGAGGTGATGAGCCCAACCTTTTTATGATGACGGAGTTTGTATGTGGCTGCGAGCTTCGCGACGGTCGTCGTCTTTCCCACGCCCGTAGGTCCGACCAGAGCGATGATCCGTGGACGCGAGGTTGTGGCGTGGTGATCGATGTTCAGGAGTGACTCGGATCGAGTACGGATTGTCTGCTCAATCTCTCTCAGCAGGGCCTGGCGCACCACGATCGGGTCGTGCAGCTCGGACTTGTCGAGCCGATCGCGGACAGTACCCACGAGATGGTCCGCCATCTCCGCGCTGACATCATTGTCCATCATCTTTTTGTAGAGCGCGAACAAGGGGGCGGGCATCTCGCCCGTTGGGAGCGCATTTGAACCGGTGCCGGTGTTCACCGCAACAGCGGTCTTTCGGGTCGACTCGAGCACCTGTCCCATCATCTTCTGCATGGACTCGAGCTGGGCTCGGAGCTGCGCGTTTTCGTCTGTTTGCTCTTGTTGCGGCTCCGGTGCTTGAACCGGTTTGGTAGGCGCGGCCGGTGTTTCGGGCCGATCTCGCAGAGGTTTGAGTGGTTTGGGCATCCTTGATTCTGGTGCGGGACGCTTGGGCGGACGCGGGGTGTCTGCTCCGAACAATGCATCACGACCATTGAGTCCGCGCTCGTCCTCTTGCTGCTCAACTGCGGTAGAGGATGTAGCTGGTGCCGTCCCCCCTGTTTCTGAGTTTGCTTCTGAGGCGATGCGCTGACGCGTCACGGTGCGGCCACGGCGAACGACAATCTCTGCCTCGTGTTCTTGGGGCACACTTCGGGGCTTCGTCTCGACCTGCGGCATGGGTCTCGTTTGTCGAGGCCTGGCGTTCTGGGCAGGAGATGAAGCGGTGATCTCGACCATGTTCTTGCCGCCGAGACCGAGCCACGACCCGACGCGATAGCTCCTGGTGTGCAGGATCATGGCATCTTTGCCGAGTTCTTTGCGGACCTGCGCAAGCGCTTGGGCCATTGTTTCCGCGGTATAGGTTTTGAGTTTCATAAGCCGTCCTGGCAATCGCTGGTATGGGACAGAGCATGGGCCGAATCACCCAAATCCGGACACCGAAAGGGGTATGGTATTACTGTACCCGCTGTCTGTGTGGGATACCACCACACCTTGTGTTGTGCATAAGGTGTGCATTGCAGATGTCGTGTCAGGACGCGACGGGGGTTGCCACCTGCTGAGATTGATTCTGCTGGCCGAGCGGCTCGATCAGTGCGAGTGATTCGACATCGATCCCTGGGACGATCTCGTTGTACCCAAGTACTGCAACTGCAGGAACATGCGGCTCGATGACCTGCCATACTGCCTGCCGGACCTGAGGCGATGCGATCACCACGGGCATCCCCCCCGCCATCGTGACTTGCTGGAGCCCTGTGCTGATCTGAGTCGCGATCTCTCGTGCGACCCGAGCTGGCATATTCATGGTTGTTCCCTGCGCACCACGGTCAATATACGCGTTGATCTGGTCCTCAAGATTCGGATCGAGGGTGACACAAAGCAGTCGCTGCCCACCATTTTCGTCTGTTGATGCGTACATCGCGCAGATTGTCCTGCGGAGACCGTTGCGGACATACTCAACAAGAACATCCAGATCCTTCGTCTTTGTGCCCCAATCCGCGAGTGTTTCAAGCACGCATTCCATATCGCGTATGGGCACACGCTCACGCAAGAGCGATTGAAGGATCTTCTGGAGTTCCCCAGTTTTGATGACCGCGGGGATGGTCTCCTCAACGAGCTTCCCGGCTTTCTCTTTGAGCCCCTCGAGGAGATTATTCACTTCCTCACGCGTGAGAAGTTCATCTGCGTAAGTCTTCACGAGTTCTGTGATGTGCGTTGCGAGCACACTCGTCGGGTCCACGACGGTGTAGTTGAGCGCCTCGGCACGCTGACGCTGCTGCCCATCGATCCACATCGCATCGAGCCCGAACGCCGGTTCCTTCGTGGGGATGCCATCGATCTGCTGTGATACAAGCCCGGAATCCATCGCGAGAAGTTTTCCAGGTTCGACAGAACCATTCGCAACGGTATTGCCTCGGATTTTGACATTGTACTCACCGGGTGAAAGCTGCATGTTGTCGCGGATACGCACCGGCGGCATCACAAGCCCCAGCTCGACCGCGAGTTGGCGTCGAACCGCACTGATTCGATCGAGCAGATCCCCGCCCTGGCTTGTATCGATCAGCGGGACAAGCCCGTATCCAACTTCAAGCTCGAGCACATCAACTTTGAGCAGGTCTTCGATAGGAGGCGGTTCCGGAGCGCTGGATGGAGCGTGTGCGATCTCTTCTTCGAGCGCCTGCTGGGCTTTGGATCTGGTCGTCCGCATCATCCCGTACCCGATCGCACCGATCCCAATACCCGTGACAAGCAAGGGGAGCGTGGGCAATGGAGTGAATGCGAGTACGCCGAGGAATCCGGAGGTGATCAGCAACCCCATCGGCTGGGCGGTGAGTTGGGATGTGAGCTCGGTCCCAAGGTTGTTCTTATCACCCGATCTGGTCACGATGAGCGCTGCGGCCATCGAGATGATGAAGCTCGGAACCTGGGATGTGAGCCCATCGCCAATGGTGAGGCGGGTAAACACCTCCGCGGTCTGCCCCGCGGGCCAACCACGATCGATCGTGCCCACGGCGAAACCGCCGAGGATATTGACGGCGGTGATAATGATGCCCGCGATTGCGTCGCCCTTGACGAACTTGGATGCACCGTCCATCGCTCCATAGAAGTCTGCTTCGCGCCCGATCTCATCGCGTCGAGATCGGGCTTGATCCTCAGAGATCATGCCATTGGCGAGTTCTGCGTCGATCGCCATCTGCTTGCCGGGCATCGCGTCGAGCGTGAAGCGTGCCGCGACTTCCGCGATCCGCCCCGCACCTTTCGTGATGACCATGAACTGCACGATCATCAGGATCGAGAAGATGATGACACCGACGAAGAGCGAGTCGCCCGCGACGAAGCTCCCGAAGGCGCTGATCACTCGGCCCGCGACGCCCATCGCCTGCTCTGGGCTCGAGGCGTCCGCGGTCAGAATAAGCCGAGTCGATGCGATATTGAGCACGAGCCGCAAGAGCGTTGTCGCGAGCAGAAGTGAGGGAAAAACTGAGAACTCGAGTGGGCGACGCATGTAGAGCGTGGTGAGGAGCACGATCACGCCCAGCGAGATATTGATGGAGATGAGGACATCGAGCATCGCCGGGGGGAGCGGCACGAGCAGCACCCCGAGCAGCATCACGAACCCGATGGGTACGATGACCCCTTTCGCATCGGCGATTCTGAGCACCCATGCGGGGAGCGCGATCGAGTTGGACTGGTTTTCAGCCAACGGTTCGGTGCCTCCTGCACCTGTTTATGAGTGACATCCTGTCACCGATAGGTTACACCCCTGCGGGTGTGTTTGCACGCGATTGGTCTCGCGTTTGTCGTTCGAACTTCTGTTGGGCCCGGGTATCGATCCTGTAGACATATGCGAGCAGTTCCGCCACCGCTTCATAGTGCTCGATGGGGATCTCCTGCCCGACATCTGTCCCCCAGTAGAGCGCTCGCGCCAATGGTGGGCGTTCAACAATCGGAACCTCGTTTTGGCGAGCGAGTTGACGAATGCGAAATGCGATCAGATCAGCGCCTTTCGCCGTCACCCGCGGCGCCCCCATCGTGTCCGGGTCGTACTTGATCGCAACGGAAAAGTGCGTGGGGTTCGTCACGATGACATCCGCATCCGGTACGGCTTTCCCAATCTGCTGCATCACGATCTCGCGGGCCATCTGACGATGCTTGCCTTTCATCAGCGGATCGCCCTCCATCGTCTTGCGTTCGTCCTTGACCTCCTGCTTGGTCATCCGCAGGTCCTTGGTGTGCTGCCAACGCTGATAGATGTAATCGATCAGAGCGATGAAAATGAGCAGCAGAACGAGGACCATGGCCAGCATGAAGATCAGCCGGAGCACCTCGATGAGCGCGATTGCGGGCGTGAGCTTGGGCATCGCGGCGATCGAATCCAGGTTCGCGACGATGAATAGGGTCGAGACGGTGGCCATCGCCGTGAGTTTGAGTGAGTTCACGACCGTTTTCACCAACGCACGGACTCCGAGGATCCGCTTGATTCCTGCGAGAGGAGAGAGTTTGCTCAGCTTTGGCCGGATGGGCTCAGCCGAGATCAACCACCCGACCTGGATAAAGTTTGCAATGTACGCAACGATCGCTGCCAGCACCATGATCGGGAGAAGCACCACAATCGCGTCGTACGCGACAATCTTCACCGCGGCAGCGATGCTATCGGTGGACCGGATATCCGCCGCGATCTCACCGCTCAGGGCTTTTCGGAGAATGCGGTCAAACATCGCCGCGACGCTGGAGCCAAGCACCACGAAGATGAGCAACGCCCCAAGGAGCGTGATCGCCCCGGAAAGATCCTGGCTTTTCGGGACCTGCCCTCGCTGGCGCGCCTGATCGAGCTTGCGTGCCGTCGGGTCCTCAGTACGCTCACCAAGATCATCCATGTGCGCTCCTGGAGAAGCTCTGGACCCATTCCTGAACAAGCGTCAAAACAGAGAGGATCTCGTCACCGGCTACGGTCCCGATGATTCCAATTAGCAGCATCAGGGTCGTGAGCCCTGTGATGATCTGGATCGCGAAACCGATGCTCATGATGTTGATCTGCGGCATGGTTTTCATAATGAACCCCATCGCGATAAGGAGCATCGAGATCACGCCGAGGATCGGTGACGCCACGCGAAGTGCGAGTTCGAAACCGGAGTTGATGACATCAATCAGCAGATTGAGCGGCGTATCCGCGATGGTAAAGGTCCCGGACCCGATCGTGTGGAATGAATCCGCAAGGGTCACGAAGACGATCTCAAATCCACCGACCCCGATGTAAATAAAGATACTGAGATAGAAGAGGAGTTGCCCGATCACGCTTGAGTTTGTGTCGAGTTCGGGGTTGAAAGACTCTGCCAATGAGAGTCCCATCTGATATCCCATCATGTACCCACCCATCTGGATCGCCACCATGGGTATGCCCATGATCAACCCGAGGACGACCCCGATCAGCAACTCAGAGAACATGAGCGGGACGAGTTGGGTGAGTGTTACATCGAGCGGTATCGCCATGGAGGGGACGAATGGATACACCGCAAGCGCGAATGAAAAAGCGAGGAGCGTCTTGAATGAGCGCGGGATGCTCTGACTCGTGAGCAAGGGAGTAAAGAGGAACACGCCCGTGATTCTGGTCAGGACCAGCATGAACGGGAACGCGTGCGTCAGGATGGGCGTAAAGTCGGGCATCGCCCCCCCGGTCAATCAGAAGAGTTGGAGCATCTCGGCTGTGAACACGATGATCGATCCGATGATCCACGGGAGCAGGAGAATCGCGATCGCAATCACCCCAACGATTTTGGGCACGAAGGTCAGGGTCTGGTCCTGAATCGAGGTGATCGACTGGAACAAGCTGATCAGCAGCCCGATCAGCATCCCGGCCATGAGCAACGGCACGGCGATTTTGAGTGTCACCATGAGCGTTTGCCGGATCAGTTCGATCGATGACTCGTCATACTGCATCGCCATCTCCATGGGTTTGGTTCTTTGAGTTCAAGCGCGGGGTTAGCGCCGGGTTCGCGGATTCTCACGATGAGCATGATCGGGAGAAGCATCGCCGTTGTGGCGCTGGCTCGGACCGCGTCTCCCTCTCTCACAAAGCTCTCGAGCAGAGACCCGACAATAAGCGACCATCCATCGACCATGACAAACAGCATGAGCTTGAACGGCAACGAGATCAACACCGGCGGGAGCATCATCATGCTCATGGAGATCAGCAGCGACGCGATCACCATGTCAATCACGAGGAAAGGCAGGTATACCCTGAAACCCATCAGGAATGACACCTTGAGCTCGGACAGCATGTATGCAGGGATCAAGGAGATCGTGGAGACATCGGAGCGTTTGATCTTCTCGGGCTCGCTTGTGTCTATGCCTTGGTAGTTGAGGATCATAAAGAGACTCGACCAGTTGTCTGTTGCCTCGATCTGATCGAACATGAAATCCCGCATCGGGGTTGAAGCGCGATCCCAGAGCACATCGACATCAGATATCTGGCCGTTCTGATACGGGACGACTGCTTCGTTCCAGATCCGATCAACCGTGGGCTTCATCACGAGCGCTGTCATGAACAATGCGAGCCCGGTGATGACCTGCGCCGGAGGCAGTGACTGGGTACCCATCGCCTGCCGGAGTAAGGCGAGAACAACCATAATGCGCACAAAGCTTGTGGTCATCAGCATGACCGATGGCACGAGCGCAATGACCGTGAGCAGCAGCATAATGTTGAGCGCAACGGAAATCCCGCCCTCGCTCTGGGCACTGCTGCCGCCTTGAATCGCGTTCCCGGTGTTGCTGGCCCCTTGTATCAGATTCCCCGCGTCTCGAAGAACGGTGAGCGGGTTGATATCCTCGCCGCCTCCTCCGAGCACACCCACCAAGTCGGAACCCGCTCCAGAGTCGCTGAATGAGGGAACCGCAGGACCAAGACCCTGCGCACTCGCAACGCTGCCGGCGAGCAGCAGCGTCACAAACGAGACCAGGATGAGCGTGGCTCGGCTCATGCGCTCCGAGCTCCCGGCCGCATCGCTGCGAGGCGTTCACGGAGGACCTTTGCCGCTGCCTGCCCGTCCGCGCCTCCGGACCAGAGTTCTGCGCGATCCCCCTCATCACTCGTGATGGTCTTGGGCGGGGTCGCCCGGGAGGTTCTGGTACGCGGAGCGGCGTGCACCGGCTCGTCGTAGCGGTAGATCGACTCATCAGTAAAATCATCCGCGTCCTGGAGTGCCCGCTCGAAGGAATGCGCGATCGATTCACCGCTTGCGCTTCGGGCCTTCAGGAGAATCGACGCGACATCTTCAGGGTCGCTGAGTTCGCACAGCGTCTGCATGCTCGCGCTCTTGGCGTGCTTGCCTCGGGTTGCAGAACTGCTTGCGATGAGCAGAACGCGTCGATCAAACTTGAGCACCACGAGAGTGAGCCCTGTTGTAATAGGGTATCGCCCGATGACTTCGATGATCCCAGAGGGCGCGTTGCCGCCGGCACCGATCTGACCTGCGAGCCCGCCCTGTGAGCGAGCAAGCCGCTTGAACACCTGAGCAACGCCGAAGATCAGCAGCAAAACCCCACCAAGCGCGATGATCGTCTGCCCCCACCCATCTCCGAGCGACGGGAGCGATGATGTGCCTGAGAGCGACTCATCGGTGGCCTGTTCTGCGCTCGCCGATGCCCCGGCAATAAGTGTTGGCTCGCTCGCTCGAAGTTCATTGCGGAGGGTGCCCGATGCCGGAAGAACCTCGACCGTATTGGACACTGGATCGGTACCCTCGCGGGCACGAGCCATGAGCAGTTCATCGATGGCTGGACGCACGCGAGCGCTGTCGGAATCGACGACCTGATCCTGCGTAGTCGATGCTGCAGGACGCGTGGGGATCTCGCTTGGGCTTGGTCCAAGCTGCGCGAGGGCGCTGGACGCAGAGAAAGCTAGAAGACTGAGCACAACTGTGCGCGGGTGAATATGCATGTCGCCATCCTGGCTGCTGCCGAGCGGGTCCCCCGCTCGTGGTCACATATAACTGATTTACTGATCGGCCTGGGCGATATCGACGACCTCATTGATTCGTACGCAGAACATATCGTTGAGCACGAGCACCTCGCCCTTTGCGACGCGCCGGTCATTGACGAAAACATCGACGGGATCACCCGCGAGCTTGTCGAGTTCCACGACCGCACCCTCGTTGAGACGGAGGACATCCTCCACATACATGTTCGTTCGCCCAAGTTCAATACGGACATCCATATGGACATCCGAGAGCATATCGATGGCATTCTTGAGCCCAGCGCCCAGATCTCCCCCGAGCTCGGGAGACGTAAATGGGCGTGCATCGCCTTGCGTCGGTGCGGAGTCGGGCGATGCTACCGAATCCGCAACCCCTTGCACCTGGTTGACGGCATCCATCGCGGCAGCAAGTGCTTCGGCTTCAGTCTCGTCGCCCGCTTCTTGCTGCCCTTCGCCCGCCGGAGATTCGCCACTCTCGCCCGCGGGTTGCTCTGCCTCGGAGGGGGTTTCCTCTGGGGACTGGTCTTCGGGTGCCGGGGTACCTTGATCTTCAGACATCGCGATTCCAATCCTTGGGTGCGCAGGGCAATCACTCCGATTGCTGGTAGACCGGTTATCGGCCGCAGATCGGCCTGGCATTCACAAATTGCGCACCTCGCGCAGAAGAAACCGGATCGCGCATCGATTGCGCGATCTGGGCACTGGATCTGGGCTCTGACGCCGATCAGGCGTCTGCGGGGAATCCCTTGAGTTCAGGAATGAGCACGCGATCGATCAGCGGGAACTCGTCTGCATCGACACCGAAGATCTCGTTGAGATAGGTCGTGATCTGACGGGTCATGGTCTCACGCCCTGGTTCGCGGAGGTGCCGGTCCTGAGCACGGCCAAAGATCTTGGAGATCCCCTCTTGAATCAGTGCCTTGTCGCGTTCCATGATGCTCTCAATCTCCGCGACATTTTTCTGACGGACACGAAGGAAGATTTCCGCACGCCATTCCCATACACGCCCTGTGGACATGTTCTGGAACTGGCCTTTCATCAACTCGATCTCGACAGGTGCTGCTTCTCCGGAATCCTCGAGTCCCTGGAGTTGGGACGCGTCTGCAGCGCTGGGGCCATTCATCATGTTGATCAGGAAGAAGAGTGCACCGGCCTCGCCCAGCATCATCACCGCGACGATCACGATCGTTTTGAGCCCCCCGCCCTTCTTGCCCCCCGATTCGGTTGACTCAACATTTTTTTCTTCGTCGGCCATGCGTTGGCTCCCTTCGATTACCCGCCAGCACCAGTAAAGTTTGGATCTGGATGGGTCTGATCCACCGTTCGACCGGTTTGGAATACCTGAACTCGGCGATTTGAGTCGCCGCCTTGGCCTCCACTGCCGCCGATCTCGACTGGTTCCGAGGTTCCCGCCGATTCAACCCGCAAAATCGCGGGCTCGACCCCGCCTTCTCGGACCAAGAAGTCTTTTACGACTTGGGCCCGCTTGTAGGCAAGTTCATCGAATCCATACCCGCTCTTCTTGTCTTCGGTGCCCCAGGAGTGCCCCACCACAGGGCAGATGTAGCTGAGCCCGCGGATCTTTGGCGCGATCTGATCGCGGATGA
Organism: Phycisphaerales bacterium UBA1910; assembly: GCA_002337545.1. Taxonomy (GTDB): domain Bacteria; phylum Planctomycetota; class Phycisphaerae; order Phycisphaerales; family UBA1924; genus UBA1924. The sequence continues at coordinate 51,521 of DDGE01000039.1, forward strand.
TGTCCTGTGATCGTTTGCTCAGTTCCCAGCTTCCCGGCTCAAACTCGATACTCGCACCGATCGCGTGGCGGGCACCTTCCTGAACAACGGTGGTCTTCGATTCCTGCCCAGGTACGCTGGGATTGGTGTTCTCGTTGGTGTTTTTCTTATTGCCGTCGCGCTTTGCGCGGCTGTCCTCATAGCTCACCATGGAGTTATCGACCTCTTCGAGGAGCTTGGCGAGCCCGAGGCCGCCGCTGGCGCCCATCGCTTCGTTGATTGAATCGATGATCTCTTTATACTCTCGTGGCTTTTTGATCTCGGAGAATGCGGCGAGCAGAATGAAGAAGCAAAGAAGCAGCGACATCATGTCACCGAATGTGAGTACCCATTCGGGGATTTCTGCCTTTGGGGCTTCTTTCTTTTTCTTGCCCATCACAAACCTCGCGATCGCCCTGAGGGCGTATTAGGCCGCCTGCTCTTCCCCAAACGCATCGCGTTCAGATGGTGGCAGGTAGGTGAGCAGCTTGCTCTCAACCACGCGAGGGTTGTCACCAGATTGGATGGCCATCACGCCCGCGATAATCACGGTCTTCATGAGCACTTCTGATTGATCGCACTGGTAGAGCTTGTCGCCAAGCGGGCCCGCGAAGACATTTGCGACGATTGCACCGTAGAGCGTAGTGATCAGCGCGACCGCCATACTTGGACCAATCGCGGATGGATCGGACATAGAGCCGAGCATGAAGATCAGACCCAGCAGCGTCCCGATCATACCGAACGCTGGAGCGTACTTGGCGAACTGATCCAGGATCATCTTGCCCTGCATGTGGCGATCCATGACCCCCTCGAGCTCGGTCTCCATGATGACTCGGATCAGCTCAGGGTCGGTGCCATCGACGGCCATCTTGATCCCGCGGACGACGAACTCTTCCTTCATATCCCCGATGTGATTCTCGAGGCTGAGGATGCCCTCGCGACGCGCGATTTCGGCAAACTTGACGAGGTCTTTGATGACCCCCTCGATGTCGGGGGCTTCGTTGAATACAGACTTGAGAATCACGGTGTGCGCTTTGGTGATCTTGGCGAGCGGGAACGCACAGATCACGGCACCCGCGGCTCCGCCGATCACAACAACGAGTGACGGGATATTGATCAGCGCAAGCGGATCACCTCCCAGCACAACGGCTAAGCCGACTGAAAGAAACGCGATCACAAGTCCGATGACGGTACCGATATCCACCAGATTCCTCCGTGCGACGGGATTTGCATCCGAGCGGCCGTCACACACAGGAGGTATCGACGAGTGGGCACCCACCCTTGATGGGGATGGTTGATCTTCAGACGAATCTACGCGATCGAGATCGATTATCAGACCTTGGAGAAGCGGTCAGGCAGGTGTTGAGAGGGATCTCAGGTGCCTGTTGTACTCAATCACCCGTTGGATGATCTCTTTGGAGCTTTCGCGCACGACAAGGTGTTCGCCGCTGATGAGCGTAACGATCGTGTCTGGGTTTTCTTCAATCGTGCGGATGAGCTCGGAGTTGAGCACAAACTTCCGCCCGTTGAGTCGTGTGACGCTGATCATCGAAGCTCCCTGATCAAGCTCAGAAACCGCGTTATCGTCCCAGGACGAGGAGCTGCTGCATGAGCTCGTCGGCCGTGCGGATTACTCGTGACGAAGCGGAGTAGCCCGTAGAGGTCAGAATCATGTTCGTGAACTCTTCCCCGAGATCCACATTGGACTCCTCAAGTGCGCCGGATACAAGCGAACCGATCCCCAGGGTTCCGGGAGGTGCGACTGATGCGGGGCCGGAGTTGGGCCCGGTTGAGAACAGGTTTCCCCCCTCGTCGATCAGACCCGCAGAGTTTGTGAAGTTTGCAAGGACAACCTGCCCCATGGTTTTGACGGCCCCGTTGGAGAACCGCCCAAAGATCACGCCGTCTTCGCCGGCAGCGAAAGACTCGAGTGTTCCCGGAGGCAACCCGTCGATCGTCAGACCGATCATGCTCGACGGCGAGGCGGCGAGTGATGTGGTGCTCCCACTCTCAGAATCAAACTGCAGCGTCCAACTCAGCAGCGGATCAGCACCGGTATCACTGCGGTCGATCGTGAGAGACAGCTCTGAACTGTCCGGATCGATCTGTCCGTTGTTATCGAACTGGAGCGTCCCGGTGCTAAGCGCCATTCCCGCACCGGCATCATCCTCTGAATCAATGTAGTATCGCCAGATGGGTCCCGCGTCCGGTGTTGAGTCGAGAACCATTGTGACACTCGCGGTGACTTCTGCGCCGAGTGAGTCATACCCAACGATTGTGGTCCGGACGCTCTCGCCGTCCGCCGCGGCCGACTTGTCTGTCGTGAAGGGCGCTCCCAAAGAACTACCGTCCGTATCGAGCAACTCAAGATCACCATCCGCGATGGTCAGGTCGTTGACCTCACCCGTGTTCCCCACGATGGTGATGATCCCGGTCGCACTGTCGACCGTAACGCCCGGTGTGTTGCCGTCTGGGTTCGCGCTGCCCGTTGTCTGAATTCCAAGGCTGGCCGTGAGGAAGTCCATGAAATCCTGGACGGTCGTGGTTGCAGTAATCGTGAACTCCGAATCGGGTAGGTCGGTGCCGCCGCGTGAAGCACCGTTGGTGCCTCGGAGGCGGATGGTCTGGTCGGCCGAGAAAGCCGCAGTGCCTGTGCCCGGCTGATCAGGATCTTCGATGCTCGTCATGGGTGTCGTCGAGCTGATGAAGCCGCCGCCGGTGGTGAGCAGACCGCTGGTAGCGGAAGCGAGAAGATCGATGATCGATCCCTGCGTCGGGATATCGCCATCCTTGTTCAGATTGCCGACGATCGCGATGTTCTGTGTCGCTTCGGCAATGGTCTGCTTGCCGACGGGGATATTGATCGGAACGAGCTGCCCGGTCAGGATGTTAAACTCGTCATCGACCGCATATCCCAGAAGCTTCTCGCCGGTTACGGTCGCCAGGTTATCGTCGGAATCCTGCCGGAAAGTCCCTGCCCGGGTATAGAAGGTTGAGCCGTTCTGCTGCACAAGGAAGAACCCTTGGCCATCGATCGCCATATCGCGAAGGTCACCGGTGCCTGTGAAGCTCGATGGGGTGAAGTCGCGCTGGATGCCTGCGATGCCGACGCCGTTCCCGATCTGCTTGGGGTTGACACCACCGCGGATCTCACTCGGGCTGGTACCAAACCCGAGGTTCTGAGAGAAGAGCGATTCGAACATCATGCGCGAGCTCTTGAACGCGGTGGTATTGACATTGGCAACATTGTTACCGATCACATCGAGCCGAGCGGATTGAGCGTTGAGCCCGGTCAGGCCGGTGAAGAGCGCACTGGAGAGAGCCATATAGAATCCTTCCTCTGTCCGGTACATCCCATGCGATGTACCAGCGTTTATTACGAATCATGCATCGGTTGCGCATCTGCAAGCGTCCGCATCAACGACGCGTTTCGCACAATGCGTGCCGGACTGCGATCGCCCCGTCCACTGGGCTGTGAAATCAACCCATCCTCTTCTTGAGCGGGAACTTGAGCACTTACAAATGTATCGATGCCTGTGACTGTGCGCATATCTTCAGTCTCGGGCGCTTCCAGCACGACACGATTGCGCACATCGACGCGCAGCGAGTGCCGTTCGTGCAGGATAAGCGCGTGCTCGCTTCCCGCGGCTGCCGCGAGATCGATCGCGCGGGCGATCCGGTCTTGCTGAGTGGAATCAAACATCCCCGAAGCGTTTGGTGCGAAGGTCACCCCGAGCTCTGTCCGTGCTCTTCCTTGGACCGCTTCGTGAAGCATGGTCCCGAAACGATCGCCATTGACGCGGGTGTCCTCCCCAAGATCGACCGGCCGTATACCGCTGCCGAGCGCTCTGAGGAGTTGGATCTGATCAGGTGACATAACGGGGGATTACTCAAACATCGTTCGAAACGGTTTTCTGAACCGGGGTCGTCCCGTTATCGGTATTGACAGAATCCTGGTTCAAACCATCAGTATCAACCTCGCCGAGATTGGGCGTGATGGTGTTCCCTCCGCCGTTGTTGTTCCCGTCGTCGTCATTGTTGTTGTCGTCATCATCATCGATGTTCGGGTCGTCCGGGTTCGGCTGATCGATCGGCCCAACCACCTCGTCGACATTGCCAAAGAACATACGCGAGCCGTCGAAGAGGTTGAGAACCGGCCCGTCCTGCGTGTTCGACACGGAAACGACAAGATCCGCGACCCGACGATTGTCGAGCGTGATGCCAGAGACGAGCGAACCAATGAGAGATGATGCTGCCGCGAACTCTGTCTGATTCACGAGCGATGAGAGCGAATCAACCATCTGCGTGTCCGACTCGATCGCACGCAGTGTTGAGAGCTGATCGAGCATCGTGGATGTATCGTTTGGTTCAAGCGGGTCCTGGTTCTGGAGCTCAGTGAAGATGATTTGCAGGAACTCGCCACTGGTAAGCGCACTGAAAGCGTCTGTCGAGGTCGTGACATTCGAGCTTGAACCAATACTGTCGATACTGCTCATGGCGTATACCTTTTCTTAAGCGATCGCGTCGAGTCCTAGTTCTGTCCAGATTCCGTCACGCTGGGAATCTTCATCGGAAATGCTGTCCACCGCTTCCCCGCTGATGGGGTTCGGCTGGTGCGATGCGTTTCCCTGCTCGCGAGTTTGATCCCGATGCTCATGCTGATCAAGATCGAACGCGCCCTGCCCCTGCGTGTGCTCGTTCTGGTGTTCGATCTGAACTCGCTCTACATCGACACCCTTGGCGCGAAGGAGCTGAGTAAGCTCATCGGTTCCCGAACTTAAAAGATCACGAGCTTCTGCGTTCTGGGTGGTCAACCGAACGGAGAGTTGTTCGCCCGACCGCTTCAGCTCGATTTTCAGTTCGCCCAGTCGTTGTGGTGTCAGACGGAGGGTCATCTCGCCGTTTGTGGAACGCATCAGAGATGCCAGTCCCCGTTGTACCTGTGCGATGACCTTTGACTGGAGGGCCTGCTGCTCGCTCTTCATGGGCTTGAGCGACTGCTCCAATCGTGCGTTGCTTTGATCTGCCCCCACACGCGTTTGCGCTGCCTCAACACCACTCACGGCCCGCGTTGTCAATGCGCCTTCGACTCTCGATAGTGTTTCAGCGCGAGCGACTGAGTGGTGCGCTTCCGTTCGCACCGGCTCAGTCGATCTGGTGGTCGTTGGCTGCACCGACACATCTGCACGACTCGATCGGACCTGCGTCGTGTCAACGCGTGCCTGCTCTGCAGGCGCATCCTTTGCCGGTGTCAGATACGCACCGGGCACACTCGGCGTTCGTTTGGATTCCACTTCTCCCCGATCGGAAATGGGCGGCGTGTCAGAGATCGCATCACGCGGATCGCTGCCTTTCAACTGTGGAGTCTTTTCGGTATGGACAGCCTGCGTGTTCGCTTCTGGCTGAGGCGATGGAGGGGTCTGTGCCGCCTGATCGTTCGCGGGTGCCTTGCCAAGCCGGGTCTGCACTGCGATGGTTGTGGAATCCTGCGATGCATCGGCACGGATCGCCCGAACAAGCCCACGGATGCTGAGCTTCGCCTGGTCACTCTTGTTATTGAGCGCGTCGAATCCGCCTGGCTCCTGCTTGGCTGCCTGGGTCATCGCATCTTTATTTGCTGCCTGTCCCTCTGTCTCGGATGATGGCGGATGCGAGACATCGGCATCGGACGCACCGTCGGTTGATTTGGCACTCTTGCCCTCATCGACCGCGCCCTGACTCTGTCCCGAATGCCCCCCCTGCTCCTGCGATGCGTCGTTGGTGCTCGCCTGCTCCGGCTCGTCCGCTTCGGTTGCCTCGTCCTCGCCTGCTTCCGCGCGGGCTTCGACGGACTCTTCCTCCGAGGCGACCACGGAATCATCTTTCTTGGAGGATTCGATAGTGCCCGGATCTTCATCGCGATCGAAGGTCTGCAAGACCTGCGCAAACCCGGACGCACTTGCTGCGCTGGTGCGCAGTTCCGGCACCTTTATCTGGATCGCCAGCGGGTCAGGTTGTGTGGAGTTCGATGTCGTCAGTATGCTCATGGTTCGTTTCCGTCGGCGGTCGCGGTCTCAAGACCACGCAGCCGAACGGATTCGAGCAAATCTGCTGCCAACTGATCCTCGCCCTCATTCAGGAACTCTGTGAGGATCGCGGTTCGAGCCCGCTCATCCATTGCACTCAGATAAGAAACGACCTCTTCCAGCTTATCGCCGTCCTCGAGCATCGTCTGAAGCACGGTTTTCGCGTCCTGAGCGTCCATCGTTGTCAGGGTTGCGAGTGCCTTCTTGAACTGTTTGCCGCCTTCAAGTGCCATGAGTCGAGCACGCATCGCCGCAAACTCGGTCTTCTCCTGCTCGAACATCTCGCGATCGCTGTTGAGCCCATCGCGTTCCTGTCGCAGGATCGATTGGAGATCCTCGACTTCGCGTTTCATGCGTTCGAGCCGCGCCATATCAACCTGAGTCATCTCGACACGAACAAGATTCCGCTCGCTGCTGTTGAGTGCCCCCTCGGGGAGTTCACGCGGTTTCGCGGCTTCCGCGTCTGCTGCGGCCTGCTCCTCGGCCTTGATGCGTGCCTGCTCGACATGAACCGGTTCATCAAAGAGCTGCGTCAGCTCAAGCACCCGATCCTTATTCACACGATTGGAACTCAGCAACCAACCGATCCCCGCCAGAATCGCGATCAGGTTCAGGATCAAGATTGTCAGAATGGCCCGTTTCATGCTCTTCATGCGACTTGTCCTTTATCACGACCGTGCCTCAGCACGCTCATCTCGTCGAGCTCACGCGTTTCTCTGCGCTCCAGAGCTTTCATAAATGCCTCCCGTTGCTGGTCACGAAGCATTTCGACGGCTTTGCGGCGAGCCGAGACCCGCACAAGTTCGGCACGCTCGGCCTCCAAACGCTTGAAGACGCTCGCAAGATCAAGTACCGCTCGCTGGGCATCAAAGTTGTGCCTGAGCGATGCGCCGGCCTGCATCTTGACGGCTTGCAGGTCCACGCGTTGTCCCACCCCCAGCGTCTGGGTGAGTTCATGACGCTCGTCGCTCATCATCTGCTGGCAACCGCGAATACGCGATTCGAGTGCCAAACGCTCGCGTTCCAGCTCCGACACGACCAGCATCTGATCGCGCTCCTCGCGGACGCGCTGGTCGAGAACTGACTGGAGTTTGAAGATAAACCTGGGCATGTGTTACGGCTCTGGTTTTATTGCTGCTGTGCCTGCTGACGCTGAGCGCCAGCGAGGACCTTGCGTTGCTGGATCATCTCATTGGATTGAAGTGCGAGTTTGAGCATCAGCGACTTGGACTGCTCAAAGTTACCCTTTTCATTGGTGCTCTGCTGCAGCAACTCATGTATGGGGTCGATCAGATCGATCGCCGTATCGGCCACTGGATTCGATCCCGGCGCGTACGCCCCGATCTGGAGCAAGTCATCGATCTCGCGATACTCCGCGATGAGCTTGGTAAGCTGCAAACGCGCCGCGATCTGGGCATTGTCCGAGACATCCCCGCTGACACGAGATACTGAATCGAGCACATCGATCGCGGGGAAATGCCCCTTATGAGCGATCTTGCGGCTCAGGATGATGTGCCCATCGAGAATCCCGCGTGCCGCGTCCGCGATGGGCTCGCTCATGTCATCGCCCTCTACGAGGATGGTGTACAACCCCGTGACGGAACCTGTTCTGCCCTCTCCCAGATTGACCCGTCCTGCACGCTCGAGCAAGGTGGCCAGATTCGAGAATACCGAAGGGGTATACCCCTTCGTTGCCGGTGGCTCACCGACGCTTAAACCCACTTGACGCTGGGCGTGTGCGAATCTGGTCACAGAGTCCATCATGAGCAGCACATCCTGACCACGATCACGAAAATATTCGGCTGCTGTCGTGGCAAGTTTCGCCGCACGCACCCGCAGCAGCGGCGACTCATCGCTCGTTGCCACGACCACGAGCGACCGTGCGAGCCCTTCGGGCCCCAGTGCGTGATGAATGAAATCGAGAACCTCGCGCCCGCGTTCGCCGATGAGCGCGATGACATTGACATCCGCATCAGTGTTCCGCGAGATCTGCCCGAGCAGGGTCGATTTACCAACGCCGGGCCCCGCAAAGATACCCATGCGTTGACCACGACCCATCGGTGTCATCAGGTCGATCGCCCGGACACCCGTCCGGAGGGGCTCGTCGATGCGTTTGCGGCGCATCGGGCCGATTGGAGTCGGGTTAATGGCGCAGTTCGCACATTCGCTGATCGGGCCGAGTTCGTCTATGGGCTCGCCCAGCCCGTTCACAACACGACCAAGCATCCGCCGTGAGATCGGGGCTGCCTGGAACACCTGATCCAGACGAACGACCGCACCAGGGATAATGCCCGTTGTATCCGCGAGCAACATGATGATGGTGTTCCGCCCCTCGAACCCCACCACTTCGCCCGCGACAAAACCGTTCTGGACGGGCGCATCGATCCGCACGAGCGATCCGATGGGCACGGGAAGATCTGTCGCGAGTAGCGTCAGCCCCCGCACACTGGCAACGCGCCCAGCAATCGCACGGGTCTCGAGTTGAGAGAGTGTGTCGAGTTCGGACGCGAAGAGTTTCACGCCGCGTCTTCCTGTGGGTCACCATCAGTGCGGACATCAGACTCTGATGAGCTTGGGAGCTCAAGGATCTCGCCTCGCGCGTGTCCCTTGGGAAGCAACGCATCGATGATTCGGTCGAGCTGCGTGTGTATCGACGCGTCGAGGGTCCCGCCAGAAGGGGTTTGCGCGACGCATGACCCCCGGGGCAACGAAGGATCAGTCACAACCTGCGCATGCTCACACGCCGCAAACCGATCGACGAGCGCGTGAAGCTCTTCTCGTACGCCCCCGGCATCATCAGGATGCACCCGGATGACCAGTCGTGTGGGCTCTGTGATCGCCGAGAGAACCGACTCAAGCTCGCTCATCACAACGCTCGGATCGAGCTCGATCGATCGATGCACGACACGCTGAGCGATCGCCGCGGCGAGCTCGATGACCTGTACCCGAGCCGCTTCGAGCATCTCGTCTCTGCCCTGCTCAAACGCCCCCAACTGATCCGCCCACATCCCCACAAGCTGATCGAGAACCTGAGCGTGTTCTTTACGCGCCTGCTCGATGCCCTCTTTTCGTCCTTGCTCAAAGCCCTCCGCGTGGCCTTCCTGCTGTCCCTGCGCAAACCCTTCCGCGTGGGCGTTACCCACGAGTCGCTCGCGTTCGTCCTGTGCCTCTTTGACGACCTTGGCCGCATTCGTATTCGCTGTATCCATGAGCTGCTTGCCGCGCTGCTCGATGTCGGTGAGGTTCATGACATAGGCATCGCGTGTATACCGCTCGATGTCCGCTCGTTTGATCATCCCCATCGCGCAACTCCTCTGATGAGATCAGACGATCATTTCCGAATCGCCGCCGCGTCCCTCGATCATCAGATCGCCGGATTCTTCGAGACGACGCACAATGTCCACAATCCGCTGCTGTGTCGATTCGACATCCGAGACACGGACAGGCCCCATAAACTCCATGTCTTCTTTGACCATCGAAGCGGCTCGTTCGGACATATTCGAGAAGATCTTCTCCTTGAGCTGTTCGCTCGCCGTCTTGAGAGCAAGCGAAAGCTCGTCGTTCTCGACTTCCTTGAGTACCGCCTGAATCCCCTTGTCGTTCACGAGCTTGATGTCCTCGAAGACGAACATGAGTCTGCGAATCTCTTCGACCAGGTCTGGGTCGTCGGACTCGAGCCCCTCCATGATTGTCTTCTCTGTCGCGCGATCCGTGAGATTGAGGATCTCGGACACCGTCGGCACGCCACCCGCCTTTTCCATGCTCTGCATGAGCATGTTGCTCAGACGCGATTCAAGCCCTCGTTCGACCTCGCGGATGACCTCAGGATTCGTTTGCTCCATGTTCGCAATACGCTTGATGACCTCAAGCTGCTTGTCCATCGCGAGCCCGCCCAGAATCTCCGACGCCTTGTGATGCGAGAGATGACAAAGAATCAAAGCGATCGTCTGGGGATGCTCTTCCTGAATGAATGTGAGCAGGTTGTCACTCTCTGCACGCTGAAGAAAACTGAATGGAGTCTTCTGGACCTGGGTCTGGATCTGCGAAAGCATGCGCTCGGCTACTGTTGGATCGAGCGAGTTCTGCAGGACCATCCGCGCGTACGAGAGGGATCCCTCGTTGGCGTACTGCGATGCGATGGAGATGTTGTAGAACTCCTCGACCACCTCGTTTTGCACCTGATCCGGCACGCGCCCAAGGCTCGCCAACGATCGCGTGACCTCTTCAACCCGCTCCTGGGCAAGATGCTTCAGGATGCTCGAGGCGGCATCGGGACCGATCGCGAGCAACAGGATCGCTGCTTTTTCAACGCCGCTGAGCTCGCTGATATCGGTTGGGAATGGTTCATTCATCCTGCGTGCCATGTATGCTTCCCTCGGTCAGGCCTGATCCACTTGTTCGGTCCAACGATCGATGAGCGTCGCCGCGGACTCCGGATCCTTGTTGACGAGTTCGGATACCTGATCCCGCAGCTGCTGAACCTGGACAAGCTTCTCATCGACCTCGATCCCGGTCATGACCGATTCCCCCTCACCGGCCTCACCGATGAGATCATTCCCACCCTCGATTTCCGGGGGGACACCGACGAGCTGTTCAACCGTGGGCAGCTCTATACGCTTGGCAGAACGCTTGACCATCATGAGCATCATGCCCAACGAGATCGCCGCGAGCAGACCAACGAGAATGGTCTCGACCAGCTGCCCGCCTGAGAGCATCCCGCCACCACCCGTGATGGTGCCCAGCATCCCCCCACCACCGCTGGAGCTCATGCCCCCTGCGATGTACATCGCGCCCAGTGGCGCCATCTGCAGCGAGAGATCGCCCGGTGCACGCTGACCGTCCGCGGTCTGACCGAGCAGGTGCGGGCGTACGAGTTCTTCGAACATCGGCTTGGACTGCTCAAAGAACGCCTTCGCATCATCCGCCGTGACGGGATCAGGCTCAGCGTCCTGCCCCGCGGGGCGGCTGCTCTCGATGATACTGACAATGTATTCCTGAGGGATGATGACGGAGGCACTGTAGTGCGTAGGCATACCGCGCGGATCCAGCACGGTCTTGGTCCGGTTCCCGATCGCGGTCTCGAATGTTGTCTCCGCAGACCCGGTCTCGGTGCTGGTTCCAGTCCCGCCCCCGGTATTGATCGAAACGGCCTGATTGGAGCGAACTCCCGATTCTGCCCCACGGTTCGCCTGCCGTGATGATGAATCGTTCTTGGTTTCGCTTTGGAGAACCGCGACCGTACCCTCATCCTTGGGGGTATAGAGATTCTCCGTCGACTGCACACTCGTGATATCCACATGAGCGGTCACAGAGACAATCACATTGGGGATGTGCCCGAACAGTTCTTCGATCTTTTCCCGTGCGTGCTGCTCAACCTCAGCGGCGTACTCGAGATAACGCCCCGAAGAGTTCGACGAGTCATCGCTTGTGGTGCGAGCACGACCGGTCGAGCCATCGATCACCTTCACGCGGCTGGGCACGAGGCCCGACACCGCTCCAGAGACCAGATTCGCAACCGCGTCAACCATATCCTGAGGAACCCCACCGAGCCCACCGGTGAACACTGTCACTGAGGCCGTTGCAGGACGAGCGGCTCGTCCGAGTCCTGTTGTCTGGGGAACATCGAGGATCACACTCGCCTTGGAGACACCTTGGAAATCCGTAATGATGCCCGAGAGCTCATTCTGCAGAGCGATAAAATACTGCTGACGGTGCTGAGCACTCGAAGCCTTCCAATCCTGTGATCCGATCAGATTGGAGAAAAGGAGCGTTGTATCTCCCGGGAGCTGCCCGGTCTGCGTGAGGTATGAAACGGCTGCACGCTGCTGCCCTTGTGGGACAACGACTTTGCCGTCGACAACCTCCGCGTTGTACCCTGCGTTCTGAAGAATCCCGACGGTATCCACTTCCCCGCTTGCGGGGACCAGATCGACCATCGACGGCTTGGCGGCATACTGGGAGACGAGGAACAGGGTCATCGTCGCGATGACAGCGAGCGACGCGAGTAGGAGCTTCTGCGATGCACCCATTTTCGCATACTGCTCAGAGATCTGCGCGATTACCTGACGAAAACGATCCATTCCTCAACGGCCTCCTGCCTCGTGGAGCGCAATCCTTGCACTCCTCACGCGCGAATCTCGCGCTGATGATCTGCAACATCGGCCGAAGCGCGCGCGCGGCTTGATAACCCGTGCGGACGAACGCATCTTTTTCTTCAAGTCTGTTCAGTTGTGCAGGGTTTGCGCTGTGCAGAGATCACCAACGCGTATCAGACACGCATCTGCTTGATCTCGTCATAGGCTTCCATCACCTGGTTTCGCATCGCCTGGAGCATCTTGAACGCGGTTTCTGCCTTCTCGGTCGCTGCAACAACGCCTTCGAGGTCGTTCCGCTTGCCCGTGATCAGGTCCTGCGCCGCTTCTGAAGCGTCCTTCTGCAACGAGTTGACCTCGTTCAGATTCTTCATGAGCATGTTTTTGAAGTCCGGACCACTCCCCTTCCCCTGCGTATTCCGCAGTGCGGGGTTCGGCAAGTTGTGGGTGCCGCCGGTGTTCTGGATGAGTCCGAGTGGGTCGCTCATGGGGTGTGCTCTATATCAGTTTATCATGCGAGCAGTCGCAATGCTTGTGCCACCATCGTTTTCATGGTTTCGGCCGCAGCCACATTCGCCTCGTACGCGCGAGAGGCCTGAAGCCCGTTGACCCATTCCGTTGTCGAATCAATGTCCGGGACCATGACAATCCCGTTCTCATCAGCGAACTTATGACCGGGCATCGAGCGCTCACGCAGGGCCCCCTCCTGGACATCGATGGTCGCAACCCGAACGCCCTGCGGCTGATCCGGGTGTCCGGCGGGTTCGAGCATCGCGGCACGGCGAAGATACGGCTCATACTCACCCTGAGTGTTTTCCAGAGTATTGATGTTGGCAAGATTAGCCGCGATGACCTGCATGCGGGTCCGCTGGGCGATCATGCCTGAAGTCGAGATGTCGAGTGAGCCGTACATTGCTTATCCCTTTGATCAGATCACACGCTGTGCGATCGCGCCTCGGATCAGAGACTGGTTTTTTCGCATCAGGTCACCTGCGACCCTGAACATGGTGGCGTTTTCAACCATGTCCTGCATGAGCACTTCCAGATCTCGATGATTCCGATCCTGGAACAGAACCCCCTCTATCGGTGTCTGTGGGTTGATCTGCATCCGCCCCCCCACCATGCGGACTTCGCTGGATCTGGAAAGATCGAGTTCGCCTGAAGCGCCACCGTTCTTTGCCTTCCGCTTATCAATCGCCTGCCCAAGTGCCCGCTGGAAAGCCACCGGATCCGCGTCGACCCCCTGATAGTTGGGGGTATCGATGTTCGCAATATTCTGCGCGATGAGACGCTGACGCTGTCCTGAGAAGAGAAACATCTTCTCAAGGGCAGGCAGTGCACCGGCTGTGGATAAATCGCTGATCATCTTGGACTCCAGATGGGTATTCGCAACCCGCGTGCCGAATGGGTCTTACAGACTCTGCGACACCAAACTCTCTTCTTTCCACTTCTTGAGTTTCAAACCGAGTGTCCGGACCCCAATGCCGAGCGCCTTCGCTGTTTTCTGACGATGCCCGTTGAACCGCTGGAGCGTCGCCACGATCGTTTCACGCTCGATATCTGCGAGGGTTCGGTCTCCAGGGAGAATCGATGCAATCGATGGCTGGGCTTGCTGTGCGACCCCGTTCTGTGATGCCGCCTGATGATGGATGGGCTTGGGTTCCGTCATCGAGCTCACGGGCGAACCATTCATGCTCCCGGCTCGCAAGGGGGTTGCCTTGAGAGCAGGGCGAGAGGACATCAACCACGGCTCAACGAGCGACGCGTGAATTGTGCTTGATTTGGGATCGCTGAGCACCACAGCCCGCTCGCAGATGTTCTGCAGCTCACGCACATTGCCGGGCCACCCATACTCGTCCATGAGTCGGCGTGCGTCGTCATCGAAGCTCATGGATCGGCGTCCATCCCTCTGGGCGATCTGGTCGATGAAATGCTGTGAGAGCACCTCAACATCTCCGGATCGCTCACGCAGCGGCGGTATCGTGATGGGGAGGACATTGAGTCGGTAAAAGAGGTCCTGGCGGAACTCGCCCATCGATGCCGCATGGGGCAGGTCACGATTGCTCGTGGCGACGATGCGAACATCCACGCCGATCGTCGTGCTCGAGCCGACACGCTCAAACGCACGCTCCTGCAACACACGCAAGAGCTTCGCCTGAATCTGAGGAGAAACCTCACTGACCTCGTCGAGGAGCAGTGTGCCATCGTTCGCGAGCTCGAACCGCCCCTTGCGGAGCTTGTCAGCACCGGTGAACGCCCCCTTTTCGTGCCCGAAGAGTTCGGATTCGAGCAGACTCTCATTCAATGCCGCGCAGTTCACGGCGAGAAACGGATTGGCCACGCGTGGGCTCAGATCGTGCACTGCACGCGCCACGACCTCTTTACCTACCCCACTCTCACCCGTCACCAGCACAGTGCCATGGCTGGACGCAACGGCACGGACCTGTTCGCGAACCTTGCGCATCGCATCGGACTCGCCGACGAGCCGATCGAGCCCTGACCGCTGCCCGTCCGTGCTGGTACTGGCCTTCAGGATCGCGTTCTCGCGAACAACAGAGGCGTGCTGGATCGCACGCTTCACTGCGATAATGAGCTCATCACCCTCGAATGGCTTGGTGATAAAGTCGTACGCGCCATTCTTCATCGCCTGCACCGCGATCTCGATGGAGCCGAAAGCGGTCATCAGGATGACAGGGAGCTCGTCGTCGTGCGCGTTGACCTGAGCGACCAACTCCACCCCGGTCATGCCAGGCATGTTATGGTCGGTGACAACGCAGTCCGGACGACGCGATGCGATCTCACTCAGGGCACTGCGAGCATCGCTGGCAGTCCGAACGCTGAACCCCGCGCGGGTCAGGATCGACCCGACAGAATCACGCATCATCTCTTTATCGTCCACCACGAGTACAGTCCGTGTCATCCGCTTACCTCATCACACTTGGGGATGCGCCCGCGTTTGGGACGGCCGCCCGAATATCATTTGACTGATTCAACTCGCCCCGCGTCACCACAACGGGCTGCCGCACGGGAACTGTGATCCGCACCCACGCGCCGGGGTGGGCATCATGATTTCCAACTTCGACCGATCCACGGTGCGCATCAACGATGCGGTGCACGATCGCAAGCCCGAGCCCGGTCCCCGCTTCGCGGGTTGTAAAAAATGGATTGAACATGCGTTCAATGACCTGACTGGGGATGCCGTCGCCTCTGTCCGAGACCGTGACCGCGATCGCGTCCTCTGACCGGTCCTCACGCTCGAGGCGTGAGTATTCGACAGAAACTACGATCTGATCGCCGCCTGAGATCCGGTTTGCTTCCCCGGCATTGCGGAGCACATTGACGAGCGCTTGCTGCAGCAGGCACGGATCACATTCGAGCTCGATCGACCCCCTGGGTTCATCAAGCACGACGGCCCCTGCGATCTCTGCGCAGCACGCCTCAAGCGACTGCGCGATAATCGGTGCTGTTTCGCACGCCACGAACTTCGCGTTGGTCTCTCTTGCGAAACTCAGTACATCACCAACAATCTCGTCGAGCCCCCGAACAGCCCGCCCGATCTTTTCAACAACCTGCCTTTGATCGGGTAGCGACTCGAGGTCCTCGTGGAGCATGCTCGCGTAGAGCTTGATCGAGCCAAGCGGGTTTCGGATCTCGTGGGAGATCCCCGCGGCCATCTCACCCAGAGCGGCCAGACGACGCGAACGCTGGAGCGCCTCGTTCGCATCACGCAGTTCTGCGTTCAGGCGGGCAACCTCGCCGCGGAGTTGGGCATGGGTGTGCTCGAGCTTGCTGGTGACCTCTGTAAACGCGGACATGAGCTCCGCGAGATCCGTCGGTGAAAGCGAACCTGTCCCGCCTTCCTCGGCAGCCATCTCAGGAACGAGTTGCATCATGCGTTCACTCATGATTACCCTCTCTTATCCTGCATGATCGGGTTTGGAGGCGTGGACTTTGAGGAGTAGGCACGCAGGGCCGACTTACCCGAGCCCATCCCCGCGAGTTGAGCGGCGAGCTTGTCGCGGGTCTGTTCCATCAAGGCCTGGTCCTTCGCGTCCTGCTCGCGAAGGCGCTTCATGGTGTGCTCGTACCCCGCGATACGGAGGAGCACACTGCTCAGGGTCTGCTCGCTCAAGGCAGACTTGGTCGTTGGATCCTCGATGAATGCACCGAGTTCCTCGCCGACCCGAATCATGGATTGCACGATCGGATCACGCTTTGCGACAACTTCTACGATCTGTTGAACCTGACCGGATTCGACGGCGTGACGCTGCTCGGCACCGACTGCCTGCAACTGATCCACCAGCGTGCCCGCCTCATCAAGCAGGGACTCAAGCCGAGACTTGAGCATGGCGGTCTGGTCCTGTTTTTCTGTGTGCGACTCAGGCGCGGTCATCCGTGACCCTCACTTCCAGACACCCGGGACTCCGTTCCCGTTCGTGGTGCTGAGTGGGTTATCGGTCACTGGCGCGGATTTCTCCACACTGTGCGCAAAAAACACGCTCAGGGTGATGCGTTGGCGATGAGTTCCGTGCTCGATTCGAGCCAACGCTCCCAATCATCGCGGTCCATCGGGAGTGTCGGATCGTCCCAAACCTCGTCGGGCATCATCGCGTAGAAGCGCTTTGCCCGCTCGTTGGCGGTGCGGGCGCGACCGATCTGACCGATCTGGATGTATGCGTTGACGATCTGCACCATCGCGACGAGCGAGGCGGGGTCGTCGCCGTAGCGATCGCGGGCTCGGTCGTAATAGTTGATGGCCTGCTCGTAATCGCCGAGATCGAAGGCGCAATCGCCCAGATAGAAGTGCGCGTTGCGGAGTGCGATGGACTCAAAGATCCCCATCGCCGAGGCGTGACGGGCACCCAGCAAGGCGATCGCGTCGTCATAGCGTTTGATCGCGTCCCGCCGGTGATCGTTCATTTCGACGGTCCGCCGGTTTCGCTCCGCGGCGGGCATGGGCTGGTTCAGCGAGTCCTCGATCAGATCGCCCAACCGGCGGTGCGCATCCGCCAACCGGAACACGACGGAAGCGGTCTCCGGATCATCGGGGAATCGGTTGCGGAACTCGTCATAGCGTTCGATCGCTCTTTCGGGGCGATCCGTGCGGTCGTAGAGCCCCGCGAGCTCGAGGAGGGCATCGCGGAAGAGCTGGGTGTCGTTCGTCCCCATAGAACCATCGATCGCGTTCACGAGTAGCGATTCTGCCTGTGCGTCGTTCTCCGGGTCTTCGTCATAGAGATACGCTTGGGCAAGCGGGACATGGCTCGCGTCCGCGAGGGCGCCGATATCGGCGTTCGCATTCTCTTCCTTGGCCTCGATCAGCCCCTTGTAGACATCAGCAGCGGCGGAGAAGTCCCCCATCGCCCTCAATGCCTCTGCCTGACGGAATAACGCCTCTGCATAACGCGGGTCCGAGGGCATCGATTTGGCATAGGTCTGAAACGCGTTGATCGCTTCGGGCTGATCGCCGGCACGATCGAAAAGGTCCGCGGAACGCCAGAGCGAGCTGGCGAACATGGGGAGGTTCGTCACGACATGACGCTCAGCGTGGAGACTGAAGTTGGTCGCGGCGATGATCAGATGACGCTGGACCTCGGCACGGGCGGATGGGTCCAGCCCGAGCAGGGTTTTCACATCCTCGATTGGGCGCCCGAGCAGCGACTCCGCGGCCCCCTCATGGGCGACCGCGAGTGCCAGATACACCTCGCCGGGGATCCGCTGATCTTCGTAGAGCGTTTCGCCCAAACGGGCGTATTCGATCGCGTCGAACGGATATCCCGACGCGAGCGACTCATCGGATCGGGAGAGCAGTGACTCGAGCACCTGCTTCCGTGAGGGGTAGGACTCGATCTGATACGAGTCGTAGTCTGTGACGAGGCGTTGGTAGGCCTCGAGCGAGAGCACCGGCTCCTTCAGAGCGGCTTCGGTTTCTCCCAGGCCGAGCAACGCCAACGGGAGTGCGTCCGAGGTGGCGTGGTTCTGGACGATTTCATCGTAGAGGTTTCGTGCTTCGCTCGTATTGCCCTGTTCATCCTCGACGATCGCTTTCATCAGCAGGATCTGGGGGTAGTGCGGATCGCCGGCGGCCGCGAGGTCTCGCGCGATCTGCACCTGCTCGTCTGCCTGAACAACCGCGCCCTGAGCGACATAGGCCTGGGCGAGGATGAGTCTCAGTCGGGAACGATCGAAGGGCTGGGCATGGTTGAGACGCGGGAGCTCGCGGAGCATCCGTGTGATCACCAGATCGGCATAGCCCTGTTCGAGTTGTACACGCCCTTGGGTTTCCATGGCCCAGATGCGATGCTCGGTCGGGAGACTGGGGTCCAGCAGGAACTCGGCGATCAGCCCCATCGCCTCTTCGGTCATGGGGTTGGAGCGATCGAGCATCGACTCGATGGCACGCTGATATACGGCGTCGCGGAGGTATCGCTTGGACTCAGGAATGTCGCGTGCGTGCTGGAGTGCGATGGTGAACTGGTCGCGGGCGATATGTGTGTTCGCGAGGGCAGCGAGGTCGCGTGCTTCGAGCACACCACCCATGCGCTGGGCTTCTTCGTATTCGCGTATGATCGCGATGTCGTTGCGTTCGTCGTGAATCTTGAGCTTGCGCTGACCGTAGTAGATCGAGCGGGCTTTGGCGATGTGGTACGAGGCCTTGGTGTCTACTGGGGTGTCCGCATTGGCAAC
Organism: Phycisphaerales bacterium UBA1910; assembly: GCA_002337545.1. Lineage (GTDB taxonomy): Bacteria > Planctomycetota > Phycisphaerae > Phycisphaerales > UBA1924 > UBA1924. The sequence continues at coordinate 70,383 of DDGE01000039.1, forward strand.
CCAGGGATACACCTCGGTATTGAGCAGATTGATCGCCTCCTGATACTGCTCGTTTTCGATCATCCTGTTCGCGATCTGAATGCGTGGGAGCAACTCTGGATCCGGCTTGGTGGAGATGCCGTACGCCACGCCGAGGAGCATCAGCCCGCCCGCGATAAGCAGCACGGGCACCTGCCACGCGTCACGCCAGCCGGTGCGGACTGCTTCAACCGGGTCCTCATCGAGGTCGGTTGATGGCATGTCTTCTTCCACCTCGACGGCGGGATCCTCGGGAAATCCCGTTTCGTTCAAGCTGTCCAGATCATCGCTCATCAGGGATATCCAGGGTCAGGATTCGATCGGCGCACGCGCACCGAAACCGAATACTCGGCTGATAACTCCTATCGGACATTCGGGGGACGGGTCTTCAGCGGGTTTCCGGCTCTTCATCTCGGCGGGGCATGACCACGAGCGATCTGGAGGTCCGGTCGCCCCGATGGAGCGTCTCCGGATCGATCAGCGCCAGTGCCGCAACGGGCGGAAGCACCCATTTGATGATGTTGCGGGTGAGAACTGACCAGAAACGAGGCTTGTGGGGTATGCCGGGCTCTGCGGCGACCAGACGCACGCCCATGAGCAGCTTGCCGGGTGTGGCGCCCACGACAAACTCGGCAAAGGTTGCATAGCAAATGCCTGCGATGATGGTCATCGGGAAAACCGACCAAGCGTTGTTGGGCTGGACGATGACCGCGAGCGTCACGATTTCCAAGGCGGAAACGCCGACGAGGGCCCCAACGATCGTGGTGACCAGGAATACATCGATGAGCGTGGCCAGCAGGCGACGCCCCGGATCGGCGATGACTACCCCCTCGGGCAGTTGCATCGCGTCGGCCCGATCAGGGAGGATGACGACGACGAGCACGCCCGACATGATCAGCACCATCATCACAATGAGAAAGCGGAACTCCTCGGCAGATACGGGGGCTGTGACGGCTGGAGCACCGGCGTAGAGGACTGAGTTTTCTTTGGCATCGAGCTCGACCAACTCAACCGTTGTTTCCACTTCGTCGTCGTCACCCGCAGTATCGACGAGTCTGATCCCGATCAGGGCGTCCTGACTGCCCATGAACGCGTTGCTCAGATCCTGGGGAAGGTCAAGGTTCTGTGCGACCTGGAAGACGCCATCCTCAGACCAGTATCGGAGCCGCGCCTTGCCCGATTCCGCTCGATCAATGATCCGCAGCGCGTTGGGAGCCGCGTGGATTTCGGTATCGTTCCCGATCTCCAGTTCATGCGGGATGTCGCTCCATTCACCGGCCGCCGTATCGAGGCGGTACGCTTTGAAGCGCAGCCCGCTGCGGTCGATGAGTACGGGGTCGGCTCCGATGGCGCTGAGCTGAACTCGACGCGGATCGATCTCATCTGAGACAGGGACACGATCCCACCCGGCGGGGGTCATGCGTCGCAGTTCGAGCGTGCCGTTCTCTTTGAGCAACGCCCAGATGGTGTCGCGTGTGGACTGGAGCCCGATCAGGTTCGCGTCGGTGATGATGGGCTGCTCTACCTGCATCTGTCCCGCGGGGTCCAGGACCCAGAGCCCGCCGACGGGGCTCGGAACGGCGCGGACTGAGTACACCCGCAGGAGGCGTTGCCGGTTTGTCACGACGGGTGGGTACGCGAGATAGACCCGGTCCGCGTGGGCGCTGATCGCGATCGGGAGACGGTGCCCGAGCGTGCGAACCGCCTGGATCTGCCCAAGCGTCCCGCCGTCGAGGGCGGCGGTGTCCTCGCGCGGAGCGAAGTAGACCAGAAGGTTCTCGTCCGATGAGTTGCGATAGACCGCCCACGCACGCGTGGGCAACTCGTCGATATTCGATGTGATCAGGATGCGATCGTCCGCACGCGTGATCGAAGCGAGCACCACGA
>DDGE01000039.1:72520-74530 GCA_002337545.1 Phycisphaerales bacterium UBA1910
TGGAGGCGTTCGGGCTCAAAGACCATCGCGCGGATGGTGCGGGCCTGGGGTTCGGAGGTTTCGATACGGACGAACCCGCTGTCGTTGGGGGTGGTGATCTCGATTTTTCCGGGCACCTGGACGGGGAGCTCGCCGGGCACTTGGGCATCCTTATAGCGGGACATCTCCGCGCTGGCGATGAGCTCGTTGTACTCGTCGTAGGCCTGCGTCTGCACAACATGCTTGGTGCGTGGGTCGAACCAGGTCATGGTCGATCCCCATCGCGCCGGGGTGGAGAATCCGTACGCCTTGGCGTCCTCACGCCATCGGGTGCCGCCTGCCTGCGACAGATCGATCGATGCGAGCCCTGAGAGCGGGATGAGTTCGGAGGGGTGCACCGGCAGCCCGAGAGCGGCGGCCTTGCCTCGTGTCACCTGATCCATCGAGCCAATGAGCATGACCTTGCGATCCGCGTCCGCGAGATTGAACGACCAGTATTGCGATTCGGATGCGCCGAACACGAAGTAGGTCTCGCCGAGTTTGCCGATCGAGAGCGAGACGCGATCGGGGCGGACGATCTGCAGGTGCCCCTCGCCCTGCTCTTCGTACCCGGTGCCGTCCTCGTATGTGCCCTTGGCGCGGACACTGACGCGTGCCCACAGGGTTTCGAGGGTCGCGATGCGGGCGTTGTGCGCCTCGACGAGTTCCTGGGTGCTCGGCGGGGCGGGAAGCTTGTCGACATCGACCTTGCTGGTGCTTGAGCAGCCGAGCATGACCATCATGGAGAGAAGACACAAGACGAACCGGTTCATGCGCTGACCTCATCAAGGTTCATGACCTGCCCGATCTCTTCGGTGGCCTGGGCGATGGTCTCGTCGTCGAGCCCGGGGTCGGTGACTTCGAAAAGCGGGCCGCCGCCGCCCTTGACGCGTTGACGCAGGATCAGCACGCCCGGCGTGTCTCCCTGCGGCGGGGTGCTGCGTTCGTAGAGCAGGACCTTCTTGCGCATCAGGATCAACGCGAGCAGATACCGGAACGCGAGCTGGCGGTGCTCGGTGGCGTCCGCGAGTTGTTCGAACAGGTCGAGCATCTCATCTGGGGAAACGAGCTGCTTGGGGGCTTCGTCCTTGTCGGGGAGCGTTCGCTTCCAGAACCCGAAAAGGGCCGCATCTGGCGGCAGATTGGGCCCCTTACCCCACGCTTCGAGTGAATAGGCGACGCGGACGAGCGCTTCTTCCTCGGGGGTTTCGATCAGGGCGGCGATGTGTTCCTCGCCGATCTCGATGGCGCGACCCGTTTGGGCGCACACATCCTGCGTCTTGATGATGTCGTATGGGGCGGACATGGGTTGAGTGTATGCGGGATGAGCGGTGCGTGCGTTGGTTGGCATGGCTCCCGCACCTCTTGTGCCTCCCCCGCACCTGGCGGGGGAGGTGCCCCGAAGGGGCGGAGGGGGTCTTGGAGATCACCCATGAAGTCAGGGGGCACAACGGACTTCAGTTGCCTCAAGCCCGTATCACCATGAGCAAACTGGACGGATCGTACAACAAACGCATGGCTGCGTTAAGGAGACTTGTTCTCAAGACTTGCAATCCGTCGGGTTGCTTGGGCGAGCATCGTGTTGTACACGCCTTGCAGGTTGCTAAATACCTCCTGTGCAGGAATGCGTGTTGTCACGATGCCTACGCGTTGCATCCAATCGTCTCGATGTGTGTCGTGCTCATGTTGCTCATTCTGATGGTGCTTTCCGTCAATCTCAATAACCAGTCGAGCGCGATGACAGTAGAAATCCGCAATGTAAGGCCCGATCGGTTCTTGCACACGGAATCGCAGGCCCGTGCGCTGATCTGAGCGGATCGCCCAGACCAGCATCCGCTCAGGTTCAGAGAGCTGCGCCCGAAGCTCTTTGGCACGACGCTTGGCTTCGGGTGTCGGGCGTATCAACGCACGGAATGTTTTGGCATCGTGCATGAACAGATCGTAGACGAATGTACATCGATGCGGCTGCTTGTAGAAGGCAACGGATCTAAG
>DDGE01000039.1:74726-78215 GCA_002337545.1 Phycisphaerales bacterium UBA1910
TCAGGACGGGGGAGGCACAAGAGAACTTCGATTGTGCGAGAACTCACCAACCCGACTCAACGCGATCGCGATGGAGGAGTTTGTACGCGGCTTCGAGCAGCGCGGGGCACCCGAACCCGGTGGCGCCGGAGATCGGGTAGATCTCGGTGGACGCGTCGAGCTGGAGCGTGGTGCGGAGCTCGTTGATGGCTTCCTGCTGATCCTCTTCCGTCATCAGGTCGAGCTTGTTGAGCGCGATGAGTTCGGGTTTCTCCGCGAGTTCCGACGAGTACCCACGCAGCTCGGCGCGGATCGTGCGGTAGTTCTCCGCAGCGCTCAATCGGTTGTCGGGTTCGACATCGAGCATATGGATGATGACCTTGGTGCGTTCGATGTGACGCAGGAAGTCGTGCCCGAGCCCGGCGCCGCCCGATGCGCCCTCGATGAGGCCGGGGATGTCGGCGATGACCAGGCGGCGCGATTGATCGACTGTCGCGATGCCCAGCTGAGGCGAGAGGGTCGTGAAGGGGTAGTCGGCGATCTTGGGATCGGCGCGGGTGACGGACTTGAGGAAGGTGCTCTTGCCCGCGTTGGGGAGCCCGACGAGCCCGACCTCTGCGATGACCTTGAGTTCGAGCTTGAGGGCGAAGACCTCGCCCTCCTCGCCGGGGGTTGCTTTGCGTGGGGTCTGGTTGACGGCGGACTTGAAGTGCTCGTTGCCGAACCCGCCCTTGCCGCCTCGTGCGATGATGATGGAATCACCCTCGCCCAGATCCGCGAGTTCCTCGCCGGTCTCTTCGTTGTAGACGACGGTACCCGCGGGGACACGGATGACGAGATCGTCGCCATCGGCCCCGGTGCATTGCTTTTTCCCGCCACCCTCTCCGGGTTGGGCTTTCCACTCGTAGATCCCACGGAAATCGACGAGCGTGTTGAGCCCCTCGTCCACGCGGAGGATGACATCGCCGCCGCGTCCGCCGTCGCCGCCGTTGGGTCCCCCCTTGGGCAGACCCTTGGCGCGTCGGAAGGCGACCTTCCCGTCGCCACCCTTACCTGCGAAGACCATAATGCGTGCTCGATCGATGAACATGGGTGATGGTAGGTCGGTGATTGAAGGAACATCCCCTTCCCCCACCCAGAGGAAGGTGTGTTCCTTCTTTGAACAACGAACAAGGTCTTTAAAGGAAGGAACATCCCCTACCCCCACCCGGGGAAGGGGATGTTCCTTCCTTTCTGTGTGGGAGTTGGGCATTCGTTGGCATGGTCGTCAACCAACCAGGCAAATGGGAAAGAGGCCGGACGGTTGGTTGGATGATGCCACTGCAGGGGATGTCTCGCCTGCAATCATTTTTTTTGAAGAGAAGACCCCTCCGCCCCGCCTTTGGCGGCCCACCTCCCCGCGGGGCGCGGGGAGGGACAAGACTTCTCTTCTGACATCTTCCGTTCCTGCTTTGCCCTTCGGGTCAAAGCAGGGCACCCGTCCACCTGATGGCTCAATGAAGGAACATCCCCTTCCCCGGGTGGGGGTAGGGGATGTTCCTTCATGCTCCTTCGCATCCACACTCAGGACACACACTGAGTTCGCCCAGCTCATACGCGCACCCGACGCACAGCCCGAGTCGTTCGCGTCTGCGGCATCGACGAGTGATGAAGGCCCAGCGGATACCCATCACGAGCAGCCAGATCGGGAGGGCGTAGATGATCGGGTTGAGGATGAGGCCGAGGGGGTGGTAGGTGACCGAAGGAAGCATGCTTGTGTTCCACCCGGTACTTCTGTCAATACATATCATCTACTGGGTTCGTGCCAAACGATTTGACAATCACTATAAGTCCAGCGCCCAAAATGCTCAGTTAGCTCGATGGGAGCAGGAATGTCTGCGTTTGGATTTTCGACCAGGATAATTTGGTTCGAAAAAGATCCATAAAAATTCCAGGGGTCTGCTGTGGAGAACAGAACGCCTGATATTTTGTTGAATTCTTTGTCCAGAAATGCATTGGCAGGTATGTCGTCGGCCAACTTGCGTGGTAGGGTTTCTCGAGATTTTAGAAACCACTCCCCCCATTCCATCGTTTGGGTATTAATGCCCACTGCTGGCGGCCCAATTCCGAATAGGCATCTAGCAATTCGTGGAGGATCATAATCCAGCTTCGCGCTCGGTATACGACTGCCATTGATCGCCACAAAGTATGGGCATGATTCATCAATAACCCCTGCCTTAGCCCGCTTATTCCTCTGGAGCAACTTCGTATAAAGTGCAGATGTGTAACGCAATTGAATCTCAAGATCTGGGACCGAGTGGACGCCACCAAACTCTAGATCAGGCACTCTGTCGGCTCCTTCGCCTGCATTTGGCACGATGGCCTCAACATAGCAGAGGGTGTCGCCAGATTTAAAGATACTATCAGGTCCCGCTTTGTCTCTCTCATCACGTTTAAGAAGTGTCACAGGAATATCCAGGAGGGACATGGCAATGTGTAGCTCCCAGAATCGTTGCATAAACTTGTCCAGACACTTCGCTTGCGTGTGAACATCATCCTCGGCACACTCCGCTAAATCTGTCACACATTTGTTTAAGTCAGCACGATAGTTATTATCAGCATATTGCTCATACTTCTGCCATTGGTCTTCTAGTGCTTCGGAAATGGCGCATCTTGGATGGTCAAGCTCTTTTCTTGCAAGATCAAGATTGTCAAATAGTTTTGGCATCACAAAATATAGACCACGCACTCGTCACGAGCACCAGCCACTCCGGGTTGCCCTTGCCCTTCTTCTTCCGCTTCTTGCCCACGGCCCCGCCCAGAACCGGGCTCTTCACCCAGCCGTGCACCGTGTAGCCCAGCTCGGGCAATGAATCACGCACCCGCTCGGCGATCTCTTCCGCCCGCTCCGGGTCCAGCACGCCGCCCTCGCCCAGGTCGTCCTTGTCGGCCTCATAATGCGGCTTCACCAGCGAGATGATGTGCCCGCCAGGCTTGAGCCACTTGGACGCTGCGTGCAGCGCCCGGTCTTGTTTCGTCCAACCCAGATCAATCACACCGAGGTCGATCCCGCCCTCGTCGATGACCTGCTGCGGCGGGTCCAGGTGCAGCGCGTTCGATCGCTCATGCACAACAACCCGATCGTCCGTGCGGAGCTTCCAGGCGAACTCGCCGTAGGCGGTGTCGATGGAATGCACCCGCTTCGCGCCGTTTTGGAGCAGGCAATCGGTGAAGCCACCCGTTGAGCACCCGAAGTCGGCGCACACCATGCCTGTCGGATCGAAGGGCAGCTCCACGAGCGCCTTGTGGAGCTTGAGCCCGCCTCGTGAGACGAACACGGGTTCCGGGGTCGCGTCGGTTGGGGTGTTGTCGATCGGGTCAGTCATCGTTGGATCGCGATGCGGGTTCGGGCGCGTCCGTGGGGTGCTGATTGGGCGTGAACGCACGCTCGAAGTGGGCCGGCGTCATCGCGGGCGCATCGCTCGGGGGCACCGGCGCGTGCGACACAGGGACCCCCACGATCGAGATCCC
>DDGE01000039.1:78401-81028 GCA_002337545.1 Phycisphaerales bacterium UBA1910
CCGCCGTGCTTGTGCATGTTCTCGAGGGTCTGGATCCCAACCGTCGGCACATCAGATCGACGATCGTGCTGGGCGCGGGCGCCCTTCACCAAGGTCCACCCCCCGCGTCGGCACAGCTCGCCCGTGCGGGTGATCATCTTGTCCGTGCCTTCGACCGCTTCGACGGAGATCACATCGCGATCACGGACGGTGAGCGATTGCCCGATGTCGAGTCGGAGCAGCTCGGTGAGGAGCGGCCACACGAACTCGATGTCCGCGCGCTGGTTCGCGCTGGGCTTGGTCGAGGTCATCACGCCTGGTTCGGAGAGTTGGTCCATAATCGGGAAAGTCGAGTCGATGAGGGAGACGCCGCTGGAGTCGAGCTCGTCGGCGATCACCCGCAATACGGCGTGCGATCGGCGGTCGTGCCTCAGGTGCTTGTACCACGCGACGGCCGTGGTGATATCGGGGATATTCCGCACCAGCTTCCATCGCTGATGCATGAGCTTGGCCTTATCCACTTTACCCACCATGATGGCATGATGCACGCCCCGTCTGCGTAAACGCCTGCCCCAGGACCGCATACGGAGCAATCCCACATCGCAGAACGAGTCGCACAGATCGGGAAACTCGTCCTCATACTGTGCCCGCAGACCGATCCCATGGACCTCGTACCCCATCCGCTTGAGCCCCTGAGCGACAAAGAGAGGTAGATCCCCACCCCCGGCGATCACGCCGATGGGCGCGGGAGCGTCTGGGGGGTCTGGGAGGATGGACAACACACCGGCCATGGGCAGATTGTACGCGAACAGGGACAAGGACGCCCAAGGCGTGATCAGCACGACACATCAAAGAACCGCTGATCGCTCCCGCCGTGCCCGACCTTGAAGGTGATCGTCTTGCCGCATTTGGTGCAGCGGGCGAGGTAGCGCTCGCCGTTGACATCGCGATAGACCCGCTGGTACTGCCCCGAACACACAAAGCGCACCCCCAGCCACGGGCGGGCCCCGGTCGACTCGTTCACGGGCTCTTGCGGGCGATTGGATGGCGAGATACGCAGCGACATCGGACCCTTTATCGACCAAATCGGCCCAGATCCTCAATCGTCTTCTGTCGTCACGCTCAATGAAGGAACATCCCCTCCTCCCACCCAGCGGAGGGGATGTTCCTTCATTGATGTTGAGCCGTACGATCAGCCATGCCCGACCGCCCCTGGACAGATGAATACACCCTCCTCTGCGAGAAGTGCGGGTACATCATCGAGGGGCTCGACACCCAAGGCCACTGCCCCGAGTGCGGCAAGCCCATCGCCGAGTCCCTCCCCGAGCGACGCGTCGGCACGCCGTGGCAGCAGTCGCCGGGCTTCAAATCATTACTGAAGACATGGTGGATGACGGTGCGTCATCCGGTGCGGACGCTGGATGTGATGCAGCTCACCGAGAGACCTGCGAACGGCATTGGGAGTCGCACGCTCTTCTTCGGCAGCGGGTGCATGTACCTGTTCATAACGGTGCTTGAACTCGTCAACCCCTACTCTCTCGTCGACTTCTTCGCGATGTTCATCACCAGTGGTGTGGGTGCGCTCTTTGCGGTTGCTGGGTTTCTCATTCTCAGCGAGGTCGAACTCGCAGGGCTTCGGGTCATCAGCAAATCACGCGGGTTCCGCGTCACCGAGCCCATCGCATACAACATCGTCAGCCACGGGTGCGTGGGGTGGATCGTGTGCGGCGTGTTTATGGCTTTGAGCCTGTACTGTGTCGGACAATCCATGTTCCCGAGTGAGGAGATGTTCTCCATACCATGGAGCTCCGGCGAGTCTATCAGCGGCTATGAACTCGCTGATTACTACTCCAATCTCTCCATCCTCTTCTTCGTGCTGAGCTTCCCCGGCTTCCTCTTCTTCGAGACCTTCGCCTACCTTGGACTCCGTCGCCTCAAGTACGCCAACCGCGTGCGACCACCGAACCCAAACGAGCCACGACCGTAAGGGAGTGGTTCTCCCTCGAATTCCTGTATACCCGCTCCCTCACGGTCGCGGCTCGTTTCGACTCAAGGACCTAGAATCTCCCGATGCAGCCCAGAAACCCAACCCGTCCTATCTTCGTCGGCGACCAGCGCACCGGGATCGTCCAGATCGGCGGCGGGATCGCGCCCGATCACCCGCTCGCCAAGGGGCTCGCCTCCCCCACCACCACCGCACCCGTGAGTGTCCAGACCATGACGGCTGGGTACACCCACGACATCGAGAAGTGCGTCGCCGAGATCCACAAGCTCACCGCTGCCGGGGCCGACATTGTCCGCGTCGCCGTCCCCGAGCGCAAGGACACCGAGGCGCTCCCCGAGATCCTCGCCCAGACCAATGTCCCCATCGTCGCCGATGTGCACTTCCACTTCAAGCGGGCTCTGGAAGCCGTCGAGGCGGGCGTGCACAAGATCCGGCTCAACCCCGGGAACATCAACGACCGCGACCAGGTCGAAGCCGTCATCGACGCGTGTAAGGATCGCAAGATCCCCATCCGCGTGGGCGTCAACGAGGGCTCCATCATCGAGCGCAAGGACAAGCAGGCCCGCGCCAAGGAGCTCGGCGCCGTCTTCTCCGATCAGAAGCACGGGTACCTGCTCTCGATCATGATCGCCAAGCTCGAGGA
>DDGE01000039.1:81101-94172 GCA_002337545.1 Phycisphaerales bacterium UBA1910
ATCGGCGACACCATCCGCATCTCCTACGCCAACGACCCCATCTACGAGGTCGAGGACGGGCTCGAACTGCTCTACTCCCTCGGACTCCGTGAACGCAAGGGCGCCGAGCTCATCGCCTGCCCCACCTGCGGCCGCATCCAGGTTGACCTGTTCTCGCTCGTGCAGGATGTCAACGACAAGCTCTCCGAAGCCATCGAGGTCCCGATGAAGGTCGCCGTCATGGGATGCGTCGTCAACGGCCCGGGCGAAGCCGAGGGCGCCGATGTCGCCGTCTTCGCGGGCGATCGCAAGGGCATCATCTATGTCCAGGGCGAGAAGGTCGCAACCGTCGGCGAGGACGAGATCCTCGATCGACTCCTCGACGAGTGCAAGGCCTTCCAGGATCGCGTCCGCGCGGGCGAAGTGAAACTCGGCGAGAAGAAGGTCGACATCGTCCCACCCGATCCAGAAGGCGAACTCGGGTCCGGATGGGAAAAGATGGCCGCCCAACGCATGGGACACACCCCGCTGACCATCGAGGGCAACTAACCCCCGGTTTCTGTGGGATTCCCTTGCGTCCGACCTCGCGATCCCGATAGAGTATCCGTCATGAGGAGAGTCCGAGCGTATCGGAAACGCGTCGTCATCGCGGCGTTGTTGTTCATGGGTGCATCGCATGCGCTCGCGTCCCCGTTCTGCCCGCCCGACTTCAACAACGACGATCGACTCAACTTCTTCGACATCTCCGCGTTCATCGATGCGTATCTCGACGAGGACCCCGCCGCCGATTTCAACAGCGACGGCGACTTCGACTTCTTCGACATCTCCAACTACATCCAGTCCTACCTCGACGGGTGCCCGGACCTCACCGACTCCGACAACGACCGCATCCCCGACTTTGCGGAAACCAACGACGGACGATTCATCGACCTGATGCACGCGGGGACCGACCCCCTCAACCCCGACACGGACAACGACGGCATCCCCGACGGCGACGAGCTCCTGGGCACCATCGATAACCTCGACCTGCCCGCGATGGGTGCCAACCCGCTCCGGCGCACCATCTTCGTCGAGTGCGACTGGTTCGCTGGGAACTTCGACGGCTTCGAAACCAGCTACCGCCCCACCGACGAGGTCATCGCACCCATCGTCGACGCCTTCAAACACGCACCCGTCCCCAACCCCTACGACGCGCCACCCGGGATCGATGTGTTCTTTGATCACGGACAGGGCGGCGCCTTCACCAACGGGAATCAGCTCCCCGGTGCCCCGCTCTTCATCTTCTTCGACTTCGAGTTCAACATCCTCAAGGACGAGCACTTCGAAGACAACCGCAACGGATACTTCCACTACGCGATCTTCGGGTTCGCTTACAACGACCCGGAGAACCGATCGTCGGGTGTCGCGGAACTGCCCGGCGATGACTTCATGGTCACCCTCGCGGACTACGGGACGCCGCAGATCATGACCAACACCATCATGCACGAGCTGGGGCACAACCTCAACCTCGAGCACGGCGGCGACGAATCGCTCAACTGGAAACCCAACTACAACTCCGTCATGAACTACCGATACCAGTTCGACGGGGTCGATATCACCCTCGACGCGATCGGCGACGGGCTCCCGGATTACTCGCTGGGTGTCTCCATCCCCCTCGACGAGACCCGCGTCATCGAGTCCCTCGGGATCGACGGCAACACCCCCATCGACTGGGACGACGACGGCGAGATCCGAACCGACGCTTACGCGGCGAACCTGAACTGCCGAATCGGGATCGGTCCCTGCGGCGACAACTCATCTGTCTGCTGGGACGATATCTGCGAGCCCCTCCGCGACCACGACGACTGGAACGCGATCCTCTGGTCCAGATTCGAGACAAATGTGGATCGCCTCCCCGAACCGCGTTTGATCGAATGCGCCTCCCCGGCCTGGCTGGACGATTGATCGGATTTCGACACGATCGAGTCTGATTCTGGGAACGGGAGCATGACAACGAGGTTGGCGTCTGCTAAATTCTGTGCAACACGACGCAGGGGAACCAAGCTTGGTCAAGATCACGCACATCTCGATAGACGACCCGTTATACGAGCAGGAGAAAACACTCCGCACGAGCATCCTGCTCGAACCGATCGGGTTCACATTCGATGACTACCTCGATATGGCGCCCGGTCGCGAGGAGAAATCCGAGCATTATGTCGCCATTGTCGACCACCCCACCGGGACCAAGGTCGTGGGCACCGCGACCCTCTACATCTCTGAAAACGAAGACGGGCAGCGCATCGGCAAGGTGCAGCAGGTCTGCGTAGACCCACAGCGACAAGGCGAGGGTATCGGACGCAGACTGATGATCGCGATGGAAGCACGCGGGTTTGGCGAGCTCGCGCTCGAGCAGCTCTACTGCCACGCCCAACTCAACGCGATGCCGTTCTATGAGCGTCTGGGTTGGTCCGTTGACGATGAAGTGTTCCTTGAAGCAGGGATCGAGCACAAAAAGATGTATATCGCAGCCCCCAAGCCGATCGATCAGGAACGCTGAACCCGCAGCTTTTTTTAGAACGATTCTCGATATCTGGCCGTTTTCTGGGCATAATACTGCTGTGAGCGACGAATCGCACCATCACAACCATGAGATCGACGCGGAAGAACTCCGCAAGATTTTTACACACCATGGCTTGCGCCTCACGCGACAGCGTGAAGCGGTGTACCGCGCCCTCTGCGCCAGCCACCATCACCCGACGGCCGAGCAACTACTCGAAGAAGTCCATCGCGTCGATCCAGAGGTCTCCCAGGCCACGGTCTACAACACGCTCGACACCCTCGTGGATTGCGGGCTCGCCAACCGGATCCCCGCGAACACAAGCGGCGGCGCATGCCGATACGATGCGGACATGGATGAGCATGTGCACATCGTGCTCGATGACGGACGCATCATGGATGTCCCCCCGGACCTCTCCAAAAGACTGATCAACTCTGTCCCGGACGCGTTGCTCAATGAACTCGCCGAGCGATTGGGCGTGACCTGCTCCGGGATCAAAATCGAACTCAGCGGCGCTTAATCGATCTCGCTGATCGCCTGCGCCAGCATCTGTTCATTCATCAGCACTTCGATCGGTTCACAACGAGCGACGCGCTCGGCATATCGTCGCACCGCGGCAACCTGACCACGCCGCAGACGCATCCGCTTGCAGAGCGCAAAGAAAGCGTGCTCTTCAGGGCGAACTCGACGACGCCGATTCGCCAGAACCACAAACCAGACCAGCCCGCAAACGAGCGGGAAGACCACGAGCAACCACGCACCACCCAGCACGAACGCCCCCGCCGGCACATCGGGCTCCTGCCCGGGAATGTGCAGGGTCGTCGGTGCGTCAGGCGACATCACTCGCTCCGGTCTGCGAACGCGTTGAAGCCGCGCGGATCTCCTCGCTCAGGCGATGGATACAACGCGTCGCACGCTCACGGAGTACAGGATTCTCATCGGTCGCTGCCAGTTCTTCCAGCTGTGCGATGATCGGGCTCCATCGCGCCCCAAGACGATCGCGCGATCCGTTCGTCACCACACGCTGCGCCACCCACGCGCCGGCGAGGCGGTGCATGGGACGCGGATCACCCAACAGCTCGATCAACGAACCACTCGCGTCATGCGCCAGTTTCTGATCTGTTTCAACGCAGGTATCGATCACACGCCGGATCGCATTGGCACGAACACGGTGATGCGGATCATCGCGGAACTCGATCAATGAATCGGCCGGCATAGGTGCGAGCTCGATCGCGTTGGCACGAGTGCGATCATCCCCCGATTGCACCGATTCGCTCAGCACATACCGAGCAGCGTTCGTATCCACTCTCGACAACGCGGCGACGGCGCTCGCCCGGGCACGATGGTCAGTATGCTCGTTCTGGAGCAGCCCGATCAAATCGAGCTCGAACCGCTTCTCGATCCCGAGCATGCGAATCATCGTGATCGTGTCCACGCACGAAGCCGGGATCGCGAGCCGATCACGCAAGATACGGATCGTGCCGCTCGGGTCGCTTTCGTAAGCGCGTCTGGCTCTCAATCGCGATGCGGGATGGTGCGGATCGGTCACACTCAAACGGGCTCGCTCGTCGATCGCAAACCCACGCACTTGAGCGTGGGGCGAGCGTGTGCTCAGATCACACAGCTTGATACGCGAAACACACGCGGGCGAATCAACCCGAGGCGCCTCGATGCCCAAGGTGGACCAGCGGAATGCAGCATGGCGTGCAACACTCGGATCATGATCGAAGATGTAATCCGCAAGATCAATCGCCGGGCAGAGCGAGCTTGCGCGAAGACGAACGAGTACCGACGCATCCGCGAGGGCCGGCTCGATGCGGCCGCGTCGAGTGACATCATCATCCCCGAGCAGCGCATCGAGGGTGATGATCCCGACCCGCGCCCGCTCGCTGTACTCGTTCCATCGCGCGGGCTCTGGGAGCATCCCCGCCGATGTGGTCCGCAGTCGCGGGCTGGAAACCGTCCCGAGTTTCACGCCCCGCTTCGGACGCAAAGCCAGCGCCGAGCGTTCGAGCACCAGACGGTGCTCGACGCCAGATTCCGCTACCCGCAGACGATCGAGCGCGGCACTGGATATCGCATCGATCGACAACCAGCGCAGAGCCCGCTCACGCAGGAGCGGACAATCTGTTCGTTTCAGCACCGAGCGAAGCGGTGCGTGACTCGGATGATTGCGCTGACTCAGCAAACGACGCATGCGCGTGCTGATCTCTCGTTCCATCCGATTTGCCCACGGGTGATCCATGAGCAACAAGGTCACGATCAATGGGGAACGACAACGATGCGCGGCGAAGCCCCACGCCGCATCGGCAACCGCACGCAATAAGACCGAACGCTCAAGCTCAAGCACATCCGGATCAGCGGGGAACGCAATCACCGGCGTGTTCGCGATACGAGCGTAATGCTCGCCGAGGACTTCCGAGGGGATAGCGCGGAGCGGGCGAAGGCCCATGCGCAGAACAACCTCATCGGCCAGTTGTCGGACACGCTGCTCCTCGTCGCGTAGCAGCCGACAGACGATCTTGCCCAACCCCGGATCCGCCGTATCCATGCCCAGCGAGAGCACCGCGATTCTTGCATCCGCGTCGTTCTCTTCAGCAAGCGATCGTGCGGCATGCAGCCAACGGTCTCGCCCCAACGCGAGCGCTAAGCGTCTGGATTCATGCGGGAGCACAGGCCAAGCACGAGCCAACGCGAGCAACGCGTCGTCCGCATGCCGCTGACGCCACTTTGTCGGAATCCGAGTCAGCAGTTCGATGGGCCCAGCCGCCTGCTCGCGAGATGGGTTTTCATTCGCATCACCACTTCCAAGCGCCGCCAGCTCGATGAGCATGATCGCTTGAGCTTCGCGATGCTCGCCACCCGCGGATCGAAGCCCATGCCCCAAAGCGACAATGCGATCACGCACACCCAAACGGGCGGCTTGATCCAAGGGTGCCCCTGGTTTTTGATGGCGTGCTCGCGGCTTCATGTTCGATATATGTTTGGTATCGATTCGAATGTGTCCCCATCATATCTGCAAACGCAACTTCTTGTGGATGGATCGTGTAGAAATCTGATATGTTGTGGGCGTTGGGGTGAAAATAACCAAAAATCAAAGTCTTCACATTTAGGGCTTGGGAAAACTGGTTTCGTCCCATAAACTCCATCTTTCGTTGATTTCTGGACATCCACACCAGTTTTCATCAGTCGGGTCTCTTTGTTCGATCCTTGTTTGAATCTCTCCACCCTGGCATGGGAAGGAATCCATGACCCAAATAAGAACCGCACACACCAACGCAACTTGTTTGCAATCGTATCAATCCGTCTTGTACTCCCGACCGCTGCATCCTGAACTGTTTTCGATCCTTGATCATCGCAGCGTCACTTTCGGGCCGTACCAGTTCGAATCATGGCTCATGGAGGGGCGGCACATGTGCCGCTTCGAGATCTCTGGGGCATGCGCTTGTGAAATTGTGTCTGAGAGCAATCGCGAACTCCCCGATACAGGCGTCGTCGAGGCGCTCCTCTGCGCGGGAGAACGCGAGTACGAATACCGATTCCCACGCTCCAAACTCAACTTCATGACGAGCGTTCAGACCGAACAGCTCAGCGCAAACCTCTACTTGTCCACATTCGAAGAGCTCGACGACTTCGCTCGCGAAGAGCAGGCCATGGTGCACCGCTGGGACGACGAGATCGGCCCATGCATGAGCATCCTCGCATACCAGCGCCTCGCCAAAGAGGTCCATGTGCAGGCCTACCACTTCATCGCCCGCGAGGGGCTCGTCCTGAGAACCCAATCGCTCTTCGAGCATGTCTGACCAGCACACATGATTCTCCGCAAATGCCCGGGCTTGTCCCGGGTTTTTTCATGCCCGGATCGATTCGGAGCGGGAGATAGACGATGATCGGGCTATGCTTTGTGCGATGCACACGAATCGTCCATCTCGGCAGACCGGCACGCGCCTGGAGGAGATCCAGAGCCGCCGAATTATGTGGCCCCGCTGAGGGGCCGATGGGTGATCGAACCACCCACGCCGACCCTTGCGGGGCTCGTGCGGGCAGATCATGCCCTCGCACCCGGACGACGCGCACAACCACCTCAATGAATGAATACGATGCATCACGCGGCGATCATTGCCGACCCGTCGCGTGCAGGAGCCGACCGATATGTCCGACACCCAGACCGACAAGCCGAACTACAAAAAGACCGTGAACCTCCCCAAAACCGGGTTCCCGATGAAGGCCAACCTCATCCAAAACGAGCCGGCATCGCTCAAACGCTGGGACAAGCTGGGCGACAAGGCCGGGCTCTACCACGCCATGCGCGACAAGGCCCAGGGCTTTGACAAAAAGTTCGTCTTCCACGACGGCCCGCCCTACGCCAATGGCTCAATCCACCTCGGGCACCTCATGAACAAGTGCCTCAAGGACTTCGTCGTCCGCAGCAAGTTCATGAACGGCTACAACACCGGCTTCGTCCCGGGCTGGGACTGCCACGGGCTCCCCATCGAGCACAAGGTGATGACCGACCTCGTCGAGTCCGGCAAAGCCGACAAGCTCGACGGGCTCGACGACGACACCCGCCGCATGGCCGTCCGCAAGGAATGCAAGAGCTACGCGAGCAAGCAGGTCAAGCTCCAGACCGGGCAGATGCAGCGTCTGCTCACCGTCGCCGACTACGAGAACCCGTACCTCACCATGGTCCCCCGCTACGAGGGCGCGGTCCTCGATGTGCTCGCGGGCCTGTGTGAGCAGGGACTCGTATACAAAGCGCTGAAACCCGTTCACTGGTCTGTCGCCAACGAGACCGCGCTGGCCGACGCGGAGCTCGAGTACCAGGATCGCGAAGACCTCTCGGTGTATGTGGACTTCGAAGCAGCGAACGCCGACGCGGTCTACGACGCCTTCGGGCTCAGCGAAGACGACCGCCCAGGCGCGACGCCCAGCTTTATGATCTGGACCACCACCCCGTGGACACTGCCCGCAAACCTCGCGATCGCGGTCCACGAGAAGTTCGAGTACGCGCTGGTGCGCGTGGACGGCAACTACACCGTGATGGCCGTCGAACTCGTCGAGAAGGTCTGCAAAGCAGCCAAGGCCGAGGAGGTCGAAACGGTCGCAACCACCACCGGCGATAAGCTCGTCGGGCTGGGCTACAAGCACCCGTTCCGCGACAAGGCCCCCACCCCCGTCAATGAGCCGGACGCCGACACGAGCAAGTGCTACACCGTCGTTGACGCGGACTATGTCACCCTCGAGGACGGCTCGGGGCTGGTTCACACCGCGCCGGGCCACGGTGCCGACGACTACCAGACCGGCCTACGCGTCGGCCTCCCGGTCTACTGCCCGGTCCTCGGCGACGGCGTCTACGACTCCTCCGTCCCCGAGTGGCTCGCCGGCATGTCGATCTGGGACGCCAACGAGCTGATCGCCAAGAAGCTTACCGAGTCCGGGCACATGTTCTACGCCCACCGATTCATGCACTCCTACCCCCACGACTGGCGCTCCAAGACGCCCGTCATCTTCCGCTGCACCGAGCAATGGTTTGTCGATGTCAACAAGCCCACCGAGCGCGACGGCAAGGGCCTGCGCGAGATGGCGCTGGCCGCGACGGGCGAAGGTGGCAGCGTCAACTTTGTTCCCGCGTGGGGACGCAACCGCATGCGCGGCATGCTCGACTCGCGCCCGGACTGGTGCATCTCGCGGCAGCGTGCGTGGGGCCTGCCTATACCGGCGTTCACCATGCCCGATGGCAGCGCCTTCATGACGCGATCCTCGGCACAGGCCGTCGCCGACCTGATCCGCTCCAAGGGCTCCGACGCGTGGTTCACCATGGCCCCGGGCGACCTGCTCGCTGAATACGACGCGAGCGCCGACCCGGACGCGCCCGCGGAACTCAAGAACGGCACCGTCACCTTCGATCAGCTCAAAAAGGGCCAGGACATTCTCGATGTCTGGTTCGAGTCGGGCTCGTCGTGGAACGCGGTCATGCGCGACCGTTCCGATGGCCAGGACTACCCGATCGACCTCTACCTCGAGGGCTCCGACCAGCACCGCGGCTGGTTCCAGCTCTCGCTGCTCCCGTCGCTTGGCGTCATGGGCGAGCCCGCGTTCCGCACGCTGCTCACCCACGGCTTCATGGTCGACAAGGACGGCAAGAAGCTCTCCAAGTCCAAGGGCGCCGCGCTCAAGGACCTGTTCGATCGCTACGGCGCCGATGTCCTCCGCTGGTGGGTCTGTTCACTCGCTTATGAGAACGATGTGAAGGTCGACGAGGAGTTCTTCAAGCTCGCGGGCGAGAGCTACAGAACCATCCGCAACCGATTGCGGTTCCTGCTGAGCAACCTCAACGGCTACACACCGAACGATTCGATCGCGTTCCCACCCACCTCGCTTGAGGCGTTCGTGCTCGCGGAGTTCGAGAAGACCCGCGCCAAGGTTGTGAGCGCATACGAACGGTACGCGTTCCACGAAGTGCACAAGCTTCTCTACAACTTCTGCAACAACACACTCTCGGGTGAATACCTGACGGCCGTGAAGGATCGGCTGTACTGTGACGCGGTGGACTCAGAGCGTCGAACGCGTGCCCAGCAGGCGATGTTCGTTATGTGCGACGGGATCACAAAGCTCCTCGCACCGATCATGTGCCACACCGCCGACGAAGCCTACCGCAACCTGCACGGCGTCGATCCGAAGGACCTCGACACCTGCGTGCACCTCACGGGATTCCCGAATCCGGTCGATGTCGATGCATCGCCCGAATGGGACAAAGCCCGAGAGATGCTCAGCGATGTGATGCGTGTCCTTGAATCGGCCCGCTCGGAGAAAGGCATCGACAACCCGCTCGATGCGGGGATCGTCGTGCCCGACACGGACGGCGTGCTCGCCAAGTTCGACCTCGTCGACCTCGCGGATTACTGCGGCGTCTCCCGTTTCACCCTCAAGGGCGATGGCGAAATCGAGGTCATGGACCTGCGCGACGAACCACGCTGCGAACGCTCATGGAAGCGAGACGGAACGGTCAAGGAACGCTCCGACGGCGGCATGCTCTCCGACCGCGACGCTGCGGCGCTCGGGGTCTGATAACACACAGAAGCGAACGGTTATGCCGTGTTGAATAGACACAACACCCGCCCGAACGGCGGGTGTTGTGGTTTTGCGACATCGAAGCGAACATCGAGGGGAGCTGGGTCGAAATCCGGTGTGATGAGCACCAACCCAGACAATCCGAACAACAACCCGCAGGGCGACGATTCGAGCCCAAGCCCCGTCCCAGAAAAAAGGACGGTACGACCACCGGGCGTGCACGATGTCCGTGATCCTTCATCGTCCCCGGAAACAGCGGACCAGCTCACGGTACTCGCCCACGATCTGAGCAACATGCTCGACGGTTCGATGCGCTGGCTGTCACTCGCCGCGGCGGCGATGCCGGAGAACGCGCAGGAATCTGCTCCAGACGATCTCACAAAGGCACGCGAGCAGATCGGGACGGTGCTCTCAACGCTCGAGCGGATGAGTTCAATGGTCAACTCGGCCATGCGTTCCAAGAGTGTGCCGATCGGCTCACCACTACTCGGCATCTCCGAAGCGATCAACATGGCGATGGCGATCGATCACGCGGTCGATGTCGTGCGCCCCATCGCAAGCGCATCAGGCGCACGAATCAAAGTCCGCATCGCCCCGCGGGCCGGGCGTCTGCCAGCGGGCCCGCTCTACACGGTGGTGCTCAACGCTCTTTTCAATGCCGTCCAATCCATCGCGTCCGCCACAAGCGTCGACTCGCTCGACCCGGGCGGCGATATCGAGATCGTGGCACGCGTCGATACCAAACGCGAAGAAACGATTCTTGAAATCCTCGACGATGGCATCGGGCTCGATCGCAAGGTCCGCAACAATCAGGCGTTCAAGCACGGCGTGTCGACAAAGGACGACCACTCCGGCTATGGGCTCTCGATGGCCCACCAGATCGTTGAACAGCTCGAGGGCATCATCACCCTGACCCAGCGCGACGATCGCGAAAGCACAACACGCCCAGGCGCGATCCTGCGCGTGTGCATCCCAAATCTGGACGAGGGCAACCAGAACGAGGAAATAGGGTGAGCATGGGCCAGAAAGCACACATCCTCATTATCGACGATGACCCAATCGTCGCAGACTCGATCGCGGAGTTCTTCAGGAGCGAGGGACACGCGGCGGTCTCTGTATACTCGCCGAGCGAAGCGCTGAGCGAACTCGATCGCGCCGCAACCAGCGGCAAGGCGTACCAGGTCGCGATGTGTGATATCAACCTCCCAGAAATCGGCGGGCTTGAGCTCCTCCGCGAGCTCGTCAAGTCACACAACCAGCTGTCCGTGATCATGCTCACTGGGTACGGCACCGTCGAATCCGCCGTGCAGGCACTACGCAGCGGCGCCGTGGATTTTCTCACCAAACCCATCGTGGACGAGGAACTGCGTATCTCGCTCGAACGAGCGATCCGCCAGCACGAGCTCAAGCGGGAAAACTCAACGATGAAGTCGCGCCTGGAGCACAGCTTCGGTCTGGGCAATATGGTCGGTTCGGATCATCGGATGCAGAAGATCTACGAGACGGTGCACGCCGTCGCCAGCTCACGCACAACCGTGCTGATGTCCGGCGAGTCGGGCGTGGGCAAGAGCATGATCGCGAAAGCGATCCACCAGGAATCCAATCGGAGCGCGGAGCCGTATGTCGAACTCGCGTGCGGCTCGATCCCCGAGACACTGCTCGAATCCGAACTCTTCGGACATGTCAAAGGCGCTTTCACGGGCGCGCACGCGGACAAAGTAGGCAAGTTCCTCGCGGCGGACGGCGGAACACTGTTCCTCGACGAGATCAACAGCGCTTCACCTGCGATGCAGCTCAAGCTCCTCCGTGTCCTCCAAGAACGAAAGTTTGAACCCGTCGGCTCCAACGAAACAATCGAGGTCGATGTCCGCGTCATCCTCGCGAGCAATCAGGACCTGGAATCACTCGTCGCGAAGGGCGAGTTCCGACAAGACCTCTACTACCGAATCAATGTCGTCAAGATCGAGATGCCCCCTCTGCGCGACCGGGTGAGCGACATCCCCATTCTCGCGCAGCACTTTCTCGACGCGCAAGCACACGAGCTCGGCCGACAGTTCACGGGCTTCAGCAACGAGGCGATCGATGCACTCCGACGGTACGCCTACCCGGGCAATGTACGCGAGCTGGGAAACATTATCGAACGGGCAGCGGTTCTCTCGCGGAATCAAACGATCGGGATAGAGGATCTGCCGACGCAGGTATGCGACGGATCGGACCCGGTGCTGATGCTGCAAGAAACTGCCCCCGATGAAGACTGGGTTCCGATGACCCTGTCGGACGCGATGATGCACCCAGAACGCGCGTTCATCCTCAAGGCGCTCGAAGCCAACGAATGGAACCGTCAGAAGACCGCGGAAATCCTCGGAATCAATCGCACCACGCTGTATAAAAAGATGAAACAGCTCGGTATCGATCCGGAAGAGCACGCGCAGGCAGGCTGATCAGTCCACCAACCGTGCCTTGCGCCGCTCGAGCTGTGCCGCGTGCAGATCGCGTGGCTCGAGCAGCTGCGGCTCGATAACCTCAAACCACTTGCCCGCTTCGCTGATCGACTCGTCCTCGCTAGTGTGCAGCCCCACTAGGTTCATCATGTCCGGACCAAAGGACGCGCGAGGCCAACTGACAGCCCGACGCGTGTCGATACCCCAGAAGGTCGTCCACGCCCCGGCGTTCTTGCCCAGCGACGCTCCACCACCGCAACGCCACAGGTCGCCACCATCCCCGGCGTCGAGATTGCAGTACAGATTCGCATGATTCGCACGCTTGTGATGGTCGAGCGAAAGATTGAGACCGGAACCGTTCTTGATGACATTCCCCGCGCTCAGACGGGTCATCGTGATGTCGTGGATGTAGTGCGTCCTGAACTCAAAGTTCGTCAACAGATTATCGAGCCCGAGCGTCACGCCGTGGTGCCCGCGTGTATTCCCATGCAGCTTGCGATCCGACTCCACCACCAGCCCATCGATCGTCCCATGCATCCCGGTGAAGAAGATCGAGCTGTCACAGTTGACCGTCCGAACATCGCGGATCCAGCAATCACTTGTCCCATTGAACGCGATCGCGTTCCGCCCCAGCTCACTGAAGTGTCCGCCGTAGGGCACCGCGTCGAACTCGATCGCCAGCGACTCCACCCCGACATCGTGCACCCGCGGCGAAAACACACGGATCGTCGGCGACCATTCCCCGCGAACATCCCACCGCAGCGGGCGATTGAGCGTCACGACATTCCCCTCGACCGATTCCACACGCGCCAGGAATCTCGTTTCAAGTGTTCGGGTGAGCTTTCGTGTATCACCAGGATCGCCGCCATACAGATGCTGCATCAGGGTGCCATGCTCGTCGTCACGCTGCTCGATCAGCACCCATCCTCCAGGCTTCAGCCCCTCCGGATGCTCGACACGCACGACCCGATCCCCGCGACGCGCCGGCTCGGAGATCGCGAGACGCGCAGTCGATTTGTATCCGCCTTTAACCCAGACAAACCC
>DDGE01000039.1:94314-114021 GCA_002337545.1 Phycisphaerales bacterium UBA1910
GCTTTGGTGATATGCAGCACGGTCCGATCCGAACCATCACCTCGGAGCACAATGCCGGGTTTCTCGATCCAAAGAATATCACTGATGATAAACCGCCCCGCAGGGATCAGGATCGCCCCGGATTCCGTTGCTTCAATCGCTGCTCGGAACGCCTCGGTGTCATCGAGCTCATCCCTGCCATCCGCCCCAAAGTCCGTCACGCTCGCGGATGGTGCCACTTCCGGGATCGGTGCATCGCCAAATCGGTACCCCGCATAGGAAAAGTCTGGAAGACGCCCATACGGATCATACAACTCGCCCGAAACACCCCACAATGCAGAGTGCGTCTGGGCTTGCGCAAAACCTGTGGCTACAAACAGAAGAACAAAGATCGATTGTCGAATCATGCCGAATCAGCCCTTGATCCTGCCCACAAGATTCGCCGCCTTCACCTCGACACCCTTCAGGATCGAGGTCAGCATGTCCTTGTTGGGCGCAAACTCTTTCGCGGTCGCCATCGTGATCCACTCTTTGTTCACAAGATCCGCGAAGTAATGTGTGAACAGGCACATCCCATCCTCGCGTGATGTCGCAATGACCGAAGGCAGATCCGAATCACGCTCATCCCGTATGAGCTCACGGACAGTCGGCGATGAAAGCAGGACCTCGACGGCGGGTACAACCTTCGAGTTCAGCTGTTCCTCGTTTGCCGGGACGAGCCGCTGAGCACAGATGGCTTTCAGCGTCCCCGCCAGCGAGTTGCGTACGAAGGTCCGCTCCTCCTGCGGAAAAAACTCAAGCATCCGACCGAAAGCCCCCATCGTGTCCGATGTGTGCAGTGTCGCAAACACCAGATGCCCGGTTTCCGCGGCTTGGATCGCAGACAGGACGGTTTCCTGATCGCGCATCTCACCGATGAAAATCACATCGGGGTCCTGTCGAACCACATGACGAAGGGCCTCGTGAAAATCCGTGACATCGATCCCGATCTCTCGCTGGGAGATGATCGATTGCTTGGGAACAAACCTGTACTCGACGGGGTCCTCAATCGTAATGATATTGACCGCTCGCGATGAGTTGATCTCGTCAATCATCGCGGCGAGGGTCGAGGACTTGCCCGAGCCCGTGACACCAACCACGAGCACCAAGCCGTCGCGTTCACGATGAACGATGTCGGAATACACCTTCGGGAGATGCAGATCCGCGTAACTCGGGATCTCCGCCTTCACACGCCGGATCGCGGCGTGGGTGTGATTGCCCGATCGGAGCAAGTTGATTCGGAACCGATCACCGGGCCCCCCTTCGGGGTCCTCAATGTGCCAAGCGAAGTCGAGATCGCCCGTCTCGTCGTACTTGCGCTTCTGCACCTCGGTAAGGATCGGGTCGAGAAGATGATCCGCTTCGTCTTCGGATACCGGGTCCGCTTCGATCGGTCGGAGCTCGCCACCGATGCGATAGGTCGGGGGTATGCCGACTTTGATATGCAGGTCAGATGCGTCCAGCCGACCCATCGCGGCGAGAAGTTTCTTGATATTCAACGCTCCACGGATCATGTGATCCCCCTTTCGAGCAGGTTGAAAATGATTGTAACACAACTTGGAGAGTCGCAGGAGACGAAATGCGATTCGCGTCACACAGCAACCCCGATCTCATGGCGCTGGCGTTCGAGCGAGATAGAATCAATCACGCCATCAGACAAGGAAAACAGAATCATGTTCATGCGGATGATCTACGACGAAAAACTCGCCCAGGCCGCCTACCTCATCGGCTGCCAAGCGACAGGCGAAGCCATCATCATCGACCCCGAGCGCGATGTTGATCGGTATATTGAACTCGCAGCGAACAACGATCTCCGCATCGTCGCAGCAGCGGAGACGCACATCCACGCAGACTTTGTCTCCGGGGCTCGCGAAATCGCGGAGCGTGTCGACGCCAAGGTCTATGTCTCCGATGAGGGGGACGCCGATTGGAAATACCAATGGCTCGATCAGAAAACCCGCGGCGGGAGTTACGCCCACAAACTCCTCAAAGATGGTGACTCGTTCAACATCGGAAACATCGAGTTCAATGTCCTGCATACTCCGGGGCACACGCCAGAGCACATCTGTTTTCTCGTCACGGACCACGGAGCGGACGCAACCGAACCGATCGGGATGCTCACGGGTGACTTTGTGTTCGTGGGTGATCTCGGCCGCCCGGATCTGCTCGAATCCGCGGCGGGGCAGAAAGGGGCGATGGAACCCTCAGCACGCCGGCTGTACAACACCGTCTCGAAGCTCGATTCGATCCCCGACTTTGTGCAGGTCTGGCCTGCACACGGCGCGGGAAGCGCCTGCGGAAAGGCACTGGGCGCTGTGCCCATGAGCACAATCGGATACGAACGCAGGTTCAACCCAGCGATCGGTGCTGCGACAAATGAGCAGGGATTCATCGATTTCATCCTCAGCGGCCAGCCGGAACCCCCGCTGTACTTCGCGAATATGAAACGCGACAACAAAGCAGGGCCGTCCGTGCTCGGCGGCATCCCCAACCCGCCGCGTGTCGATATCAAGACGATCAGCGAGCTCAATGCAAATGAGGCCGCGATCCTTGATATACGCGACTGGGACTCATTCCGCGCGGGGCATATACCGGGCTCGCTATCGTTCCCGATCCGCAACTCGTTCCCGACAGATGTGGGATCGATGGTGAAAGACACGGACGACATCTACCTCCTCATCAACGAGCATGACATCGACGAAGTCGTCCGTGACCTCATCCGCATCGGGCTCGATCGGATCAAGGGGTGGTGCCCGAGCGACGCCATCAAATCAAACGCCGAGATAGCGCTGGACACCATCGAAGAAATCGATGCCCAAGAAGCAGCCACCCTGATAGACGGAAACAAGGCCCGCGTGCTCGATGTACGGCGTGCAACCGAGTACGCCGAGGGCCACATCGACGGCGCAACCAACATCTCCCACACCCGCCTCGCGGCACGCATGGACGATCTCCCGACGCCCGACCCGCTGCTGGTGCATTGCCGCAGCGGGATTCGATCGGCGCGTTCGTGCGCATTGCTCCAACGCGCCGGACACAAGGTCATCAATCTCCGCGGCGGGTACCTCGCATGGGAAGAGCAGATCGCAAACCATCAGCACAATGCGCACTGATTCAATCATCACGCATGCAATGATCGAATCAGGGATTCAGACGACTCTCGATTCGATCCACCCGCTCTCCGCAGACGCGCATCAGTCCGTATCTCGGGTGAGCTCCGCTTGTGGACAGCGATGGGTCGCGAAGATCACCAGCGAGAATGATGCAGATCGACTGGTCGCAGAATCGGACGGGCTGCTCGCACTCCGCAAACCGGGGCACCTCTATCTCCCACACGCACACCCGATCGTGCGCGTCGACGGCCATGCCGTTCTAATCATGGCGTATCTTGAGCCTGCACGATCTGCCAGTGATGAGGACTGGGCACGATTCGGCGAAGCACTTGCGCGGCATCACACAGACGATCACGGTCATCTCTACGGATGGGACAGCGATAACTACATCGGCGCAACCCCGCAACCCAACACCCGGTGTGAAGATTGGGTCGAGTTCAATGCAGAGTATCGCCTCGGATATCAACTC
Organism: Phycisphaerales bacterium UBA1910; assembly: GCA_002337545.1. Lineage (GTDB taxonomy): Bacteria > Planctomycetota > Phycisphaerae > Phycisphaerales > UBA1924 > UBA1924. The sequence continues at coordinate 97,915 of DDGE01000039.1, forward strand.
AGATGCGCGAGTGATAATGGCCGACTCTCCACCACAGAGGCTGCGCGTGTGCGCGCCGTAATCGATCACCTCGACCGGTATATCCCGCACCGGCCACACCCTTCGCTGATCCATGGCGACCTCTGGTCGGGCAATGTTCTTCCGACCGTCATCCACGACCAAACCCAGATCGCAATCATCGACCCAGCCGTGTATATCGGTGATGGGTGGGCGGACATCGCGATGCTCAACGCTTTCGGATCACCACCCCACTCGTTCCACGAGGAATACACACGCCTGCAACCGGACCACGACAACCTCGACGAGCGAGTCCTCGTTTACCAGTTGTATCACATGCTCAATCACCTCAACCTGTTCGGATCGAGTTATCTCGGGTCCGTCATGCGGATCGTGAAGGCGTTGCGATGCTGACTGAGTGAATCCGCTGCTCGATCGCGTTGAGCATGAGATCGCCGCACGCACCGGGCGAGCATCGCGCCCGAACGCTCGCCGCGATCGCATCATCATCGAGCGTCAAGTTCTCGATCGACTCGGCGGCCTGCACATACGCGTCACGAAACGGAACACCAGATTTCGCAAGATCCACGGCATAATCCGTCGCAAGCATCGCGGGCTCAACCGCTTCCCGCATCCGATCGGTGTCCAGAGACATCGTCTCGATCATCTTCGGAAGATGCGAGAGCGCCTCAAGCGTGACCCTGACGGATCGGATCAACGCCCCTTTCGTGAGCTGCAAATCACGCTGGTACCCGCTCGGGAGACTCATGACCTGCTGAATCTCCGCGAGCGCCCCGCCAAGCACGGCGGTGGACGCACGAAGCAGCTCGGCCATGTCCGGGTTCTTCTTGTTAGGCATAATCGACGACCCGGTGATGAACCCGTCGCCGAGCGTCACGAACCCAAACTCCTGCGAGGAAAAGAGAGACAGATCCCACGCGAGCCGGCGGACTTCCTGCATGATCTGCCAGAGCGTGGCAACGATCTGATGCTCGATCCGACCCCGCGCGGCCTGCGTCGCCATCGGGTTAATCTGGATACCAGAAAAACCCAGTTCTTCCGCTACACCCGCGCGATCGAGTGCGATATTCACACCATAACCCGCGGCGGTTCCCAACGGGCAGCGGTCAATCCAGGAGCACACGAGACCACACAACTCCGCGCACTCCACGAATCCCTCCGCGAATGAGCCCATCCACAACCCAACGGTTGAGGGCATCGCTCGCTGCAGATGGGTGTAACCGGGCATCGGCGTCGATTCGTGCGATCGTGCGGTTTTCAACGATGCGATCGCCACATCAGCGGTCATCGTACGAGCTTCGCGCAGCGCATGCTTCATATATAGACGCAACGCCACCGCGACCTGATCATTCCGTGAACGACCGAGGTGCACGCGCTTACCGGTCTCCCCGAGCTGATCAAAGAGGAACGATTCGATCGCGCTGTGCCCATCCTCGAATCGATCATCGAGCACGAAATCGCCGCAACTGAATCGCTCAGCGAGATCGTGCAACGCATCGCAGATCGCCCGAGCATCCCCGTCCGGCAAAAGACCGATCCTGTTGAGCCCATGAACATGCGCTCGCGTCGCCTGGATGTCAAAGAGGAACAGCTCCCGGTCAAGCAGCACATCGTCACGCGACATGAAACTCATCGCATCATGCTCGATGCGCACGCCCGGTTTCGCCCAGATCGGGTTCGGTTTCGATTCGATGCTCGGCGAGCTCATACTCCATCCTCCTCATTGCCCGTGGAGAGACCCACCAGCTCGTTGTACCCCATCGCGAGGTTTATGTTCTGGATCGCCTGCGAAGCGGCCCCCTTGCGGAGATTGTCTATCGTGCAAACCATCGCGAACTCATTCGGGCGATCCGGGTTGATCGAGAACCCACCGATCGCCGCACCATCGCGTGCGACAATATCCTGAACCCGTGGCATCTCCTCCCCGAGGACCTCAACCAGTTCGCACCCGCCATAACGCCCCTGATACAGCTCAACGATCTCATCAACAGCCATCGGTGATCGAAGCGTTGCCTGCACGGTCAACGAAATCCCACGGAAGTACGGTGCGACATGCGGCGAGAATCGAACAGAGGCACCCAGATGACGCGAGATCTCACGCTCATGCGTGTGATTGACAAGCTTGTAAGGGAGCACCCCGTTCTTCAGCGCACGATGATCGTTGCGGGATGTCCGCTTGGTTCCCGCGCCCGAGTACCCCGACACACCGAAACAATGCGGCGTCCCCGAGAGCCGATCCACGATCGGCCCGAGCGCCAGCTGGGCCGCGGTCGCATAACAACCGGGGTTGCTGATGCGAGTCGCCTGCCGGATCGCGTCGCGATGAAACTCCGTCAACCCATAAGTCCAGGCATCATCGAATCGATGATCCGAGCTCAGATCCAGCACCAGCTCGGGCATCTTCCGAGCAACCTGCATCGCCGTAAGAAAAGGTGTCGCGGCCCCATCAGGCAACGCAAGAATCACAATATCCGCTTCACGCGTCACGATCTCCGACGGCGAAATCTCCTCAAACCGCTTCCCATGAAACGATGCCTTCGCGTGCTTCGTGATCGGATCCCCATCGAACGATCGAGAAGAAGCGTACGCCAGATCGAGCATTGGGTGCGATTCAATAATCTCAAGCAACTCGACCCCGACATACCCGCGGGCACCGACGAGACCGACAGACTTCGTCTGCACATTCGATGATTTGGCCTCAACCTGCATGGGCGGGCTCCTCCTTTGATGTGTGCTCAGGCACCGCAAGCGCACTGCGAGTCTGTTCCCCGAATGAATGCCCCAGCGACAGAGCGTCCCGAATGCATGATTCGATCTGTTCACGCGAATCGATCCCGTACCAGAAAACGACCCACTCGCCCGCACGCTGCATCCCATCCGCGCGAGAGAGATACCACTTGTTCGCCTCATTGGTAGATCGGCTACGCCAATAAAGCGATGGGTGATCGCGGCGGACACGGTTCCACAGCGATGCGCCAAGCCCAATGCCTTGGGCCCGCTCACTCAACCCGAGCTTGTCGAGATACCACCCGGAGCGATGCTCCTTGAGTATCGCGATCGCAGCGTAATCACCGGCGAGATAGATCGTGGCCTCGGCGAGCGACTCGATATAACCCGGATCAAGGATCCGACCAAAGCTCTGCTCAAGCAGTTCCACAATGCGATCAGTATCGAGCCCATCAACTCCCACCTGAATCTTGATCGGGCGTCCGCGACGCACCAGCGTGCCGCTCCCCCGATGGGTGAACAGCTCCCGAGCGATCTTGGCGGGCGAGGTGATCGAGACCGATGCGTGCTCGTCGAGCGCATCGAGCAGATCGCGGATCTCGATAAGCTTGCGGGCCATCCCCCCGTTGATCAAACCCGACTCCAGCATCGGTTCAAGATCCTCGGTGCAGTTGACCGCAGGGATAACCCGCCCATCCTGATTCAGGATCCCACCCGTAGGCGTGAGATAAATGATTTTCGTCGCGTCCAGTTCGATCGCCAACGCACGAGTCGCGGTATCAGCGTTGATGTTCAGCAGCTGCCCATGCGCACTCGTCCCGATCGGTGCAACAACAGGAACCTGCCCGAGCTCGCACGCCCGACGGATCGAACCAGCATCGATTCGGACAACCTCACCGACATGACCGAGCGCGGCGTTCGCGGTCTGATCCGCCGTGAAAACCCCCAAACTCAAAGGACGCGCCCGGACACCGCGTGCGTCGATGGCGTCGGAGAGCTCCGCCCCCACGCTTTGGAACACACGCTGAGCGGCCCCGAGCACCTCGGGAGTCGTGACGCGCAGCCCATCAACAAAGCGGGACTCGATCTCAGACTGTTCCAGAGCCTTCGTCAACTGCGGCCCAGCACCGTGCACCACGACCGGAGTCAGACCGACATGGTGCATAAACACGATCGCGGAGGCGAGCTCCTCCAGGTCATCCTCAATCAACCCGCCGCCGACCTTGATCACGGCATACCGCCCGGAACCTGTGAACTCACGAAGGTACCGATCGACCTCCGCTCGACCGCCGAGGTTGTGCAGCAGATTCATCACAATCTCACGGAGCATGCGTGCCTCCCGTCATCATCGGCGTCTGCATCGCACACGCAACGATCCGCATATACGCTCCAGCACACTTCTCAAGCTGATCGAGCGCCACAAACTCATCCGATGCGTGCGCCTGCGCAATATCGCCCGGTCCAAGCACGATCGCGGGGAGCCCCGCCGCCGAGAACAGGGCCGCCTCGGTCCAGAAATCGACATCGGGTCCTGACTCGATACCCCACGATCCGACAACCTCAATCATCGAATCATCACGGATCAAGGCCGGCCCGACGAATCGCTCAGACCATTCATCACCCCCACCATGCGGGAGCAATGCGCGAAGCGCATCAATGCCCCGCTGCGCGAGCTCGTTCGCCTCCGGGCTTGGCTCCGGGCGGAACCCGAAACGGACCTTCGCGCTGGCGGCAATGACATTCGAGGCGGTGCCACCCTCGATCACCCCGATGTTAAACCGAGATCCATCGAGCACACCGCTCGGCCGGGCGAGCTCAAGCGCCTCGGAGCCCCATTTGATCGATTTATGAATCGCGCTCTCATTCGAAGCATCCGCACCGGAAGTGTGCCCCGCCGTCCCCGAAAACTCGATCTCAAAGGACGCAAACCCACGATGCTGGAAGACCGCTTTCGCGTTGGTCGGCTCCGCAACAACGACACGAGCGAAGCGGCCCGCCTGCGCGCCGAGAAACGACTCCACACAAACACCCTTGCCACCCTCTTCATCCGAACTGAAAAGGATCGCGAGAGGCGCATCGGTCGACTGCGCCACCGCGAGCATACACGCCGCAGCCCCCTTGATATCGCACGCACCAAGCCCATACGCCCGCCCTTGCTCGACATCGAGCGAGAAGGGATCGCGTGTCCACATCGGGTTCGGCTTCACGGTATCGAGATGACAGTTGAACAGCGTGCGAGTCTCGCCGCGTGTCGCGAAGAGATTCACACACCCCCCGCCAAGATCGGTAATCTCCACATCGCAGCCTGCGTCAGCAAGAACGCCCATCGCAAACAGCATCGCAGGATGATTCGCGGTCATCCTGCGCTCAGGATCCGACGAATCCGCCGAGACCAGCGCTCGCAGATGGGCCAGGATCGTCTCGATCTGGATCGCTTCGGGCTTGCTCATGCGTGCACCTCAACCTGTGGTTTGCAGGAGAGTTCCGAGCCCGAACCTCGGCTCGACGCCAGCTTCGACGCACCGATCGCCGCAGAGTTCCCGGCGATACGAATGAACCCCTCCGCGTCCTTCGCGTCCCAGCCCGCCTTCTGGGCATAAACATTGGAATCATCCATCAACGCATGATCTGTTACAACCGAGACCGCGAGCGCCGAGCCGCCGTGCGTTTCCACACGAACCGTGCCCGACACAAGCACCTGCGTCGAGGCAATAAAGCCCTCAAGGTTCGAACGAAGCGGCTCAAAGAACTGCCCGCCGAACACGAGTTCAGTCCACTTCGTCGCCGCGAACGCCTTGAACTCGTTCTGATGCTTTGTCAGCGTCAGCTCCTCAAGCGCCTTGTGCGCGAGCATCAGCACCTCAATCCCAGGGCACTCGTACACGATGCGACCCTTGAGTCCGACGATGGTATCGCCCGTGTAGATACCACGCCCAACCCCATACGCACCAAACGATTCATTCAGCACCGCAAGCGAGGATGCCCCATCGACGATCTTCTCACCGTTTATCGCAACTGGTACGCCCTGCTCGAAGCCGAGCGACACCGAAAGCGGCTCACCGGGCCAAGCGTCGCGTGGCTTGCACAGGTGCCGGCTCGCATCGTTCGGCGCACCAAGCTCATCAATCTCAGAGCCGGACACAGTGACGCCCAGCACATTCTCATTGATGGTGTACTGCTTCGCGCTCGCGTCAACACGAAACCCGCGTTGCTCCAGATCAGCGATCTCGTACGCACGCGGCGTATCGGTCACCGATTGAATATCGCGGATCGGCGCGATGATCGGCAGGTCCGTCAAACAACGAACCGACTGATCAAAGCGGAACTGATCGTTCCCCATCGCGGTGCACCCGTGCGCGACCGCCACAGCGCCAAGCTCATGCGCCTTCTCAACCATCGCCTGCACGATCACATACCGATCCGAACAGAGCAGCGGATACCGATCCTGATAGCGCGCACCGCCTTGGAGAAACGGGATGACGAACGAGTCCCACAACGCGGCACTCGCATCGATCGTGTCATGCCCCACCGCTCCCAGCTCGATCGCCCGGGATTCGATCCGGGATGCCTCCGCCTCACCCATGCCCCCGGTATTCACGAAAACAGTCTGCACGGCGTAACCCCGCTCGATGAGGTACGGCACGCAGAACGAAGTATCCAGCCCGCCCGAGAAGGCGAGCACAATCAGTGGTTTCTGTGTCATGTGGGTTCTCTGCACGCTCGTGCGTGTGTGTGGAAGTATCAGTGGTTGCCCGCAATCGCGGCCATGAGTGCTTTCTGGACATGCAGCCGATTTTCCGCCTCCTCGATGATCAACGAGTTCGGGGAATCCATCACCGCATCGGTCGCCTTCACATTCCGCCTGGCCGGCAGACAATGGCTGAACGCGGCCCCATTCGTCAACGCCATCTTCTGCTCATCGACGATAAAGTGCTTGTGCGCATCTCGGATCGGCTTCTCTTCATCCCAGCGCCCAAAGTACGGGATCGCCCCCCAGCTCTTCGCGTACACGACATCCGCATCGGCATACGAAGACTCGATATCGTGCGAGACGCTGAAGGCGCCACCGCATTCCTGCGCATTCTGCGATGCGAAACCCATGTAGCGATCGTCGAGCAGATACTGCTCATTCGGACACAGCAGGGTCACATCCATCCCCGCACGCGTCGCGATCATCGCGGCAGAGTTCGCAACCGCCGTATTCAATGCCTTGGGGTGATAAGTCCAGGTCAGGACATACTTCTTACCGCGCAGATCACTCGTGCCAAAGTGCTCACGCAACGCCATCAGATGGGCCAACTCCTGGCACGGGTGCGTGATCGTTTCCATATTGATCACAGGAACGCTCGCATACTTTGCAAACGCACTGAGCACCAGATCCTGCCGATCGATCGACCAGTCTTCAAACTTGGGGAACGCACGAACGGCGATGATATCGCAATAGCGAGAGAGGACCCGCGCCGCCTCCTTCGCGTGCTCCTCGGCGCGACCATCCATCACCGCACCATCACCGAACGCCATCTCCCACGACCCGCCACCCGGCTCAAGAACCACGGCGTGCCCCCCGAGCTGATTCGCACCAATATCGAACGACGCCCGCGTCCGCAACGAGGGGTTGAAGAAAACCAACGCGATCGACTTCCCAGTCAACAGCGGCTGGATCGGGTGCGCCTTCAGCGCCATCGAGTGATCGATCAAGGCAGAGAGCTCTTCCCACTCCCAATCCTGGGTCGAAAGAAAGTGCTTGGGCTTCGACGCCGTTTTCAGTTCAGTCATAGACATCAGTCCACCTCCAAGCCCTTCCCGAGCACCGCGGCAAGCTCCTTCGCCGACTGGTCCGAAGGAGTCGCGATAAAGATCGTGTCATCACCAGCGAGACACCCCACCATCCCAGAGGGACGAGCAGCATCGACTTCAGAAGCGACAAAGTTCGCGTGCCCCGGAGCCGTATGCATCACCACGATGCTCGCGGCCGGGACCACCCGGATGACATGATCACGAACCACGCCTAGCAGCGAACTCAAGTCGCCCGCCCCACCGAAGCCACCAGCACCCGGCAATGCATAACCATGAGCACCCCGCACAGCACCAATAGAGGCCAAATCTCGCGAGATCGTCGCCTGAGTCACCTTAATGCCCGTTTTTTCGAGCTCATGGGCGATTTCTTCCTGAGTCACCGCCTGCGTCTGCGAGAGCAAATCTTTGATTCGGGATTGTCGCTGGAGCCGTGTCATGACTGATTATACACATCAATGCATAAATTTGCACACTAGTGCATAAATTTTTATCATCCCCCCCTGCACACCACTACCCGAGCCCATCGCCACGCAACAGGCCCACATCGTGACAGAACACGCCGAGCAGACCGATACACGGATCCAGCTCGGCAGGCACGGATGCCCGCAGAATGTGAGGAATCGCGGCTTCCCACCCAAGCAGCCGCACCAGGAAACGCCACGCAACTTCAAACCCAACCAGAGGATACCGAACCCCATCGGTGTCTCCGCGCATCCCGCCAACAGCGATCAACACGGACTGAACAGAACGACTGAAGACCCAGCCGATTCTGAGCAAGTGAAACTGGAGGCACTACTCAGTCGCGTGCGCCGACGCTGATGACTGAAGACTCTGAAGCCAGATCTCATCATGCGGCGCATACCGCTCCACCAGCGCAGCCGCCCGTTGCTTATAGAGGCCGGCGCGTTCGGGCTGGGTGTGCTCCAACCAACCGGCGATCATTTCAAACCACAGCGCACGCTCGATTGGTGACGACTGGTCCGGATCGATGCCCTCTGCGTACTCGATCGCCACATCCACACGACGCTCCAACAGATCGGATAAAAACGCAGGATCCTCAACGAGCGGCCCATTGAGCGATTGGGAATGGAGAAACAGCAGATTGAAAAGCACCGCGGTCTCTGTCGCTTCGGCATCGAGCGTCTTCACCCAAGAACCAACCATCTCTCTGGCCATCAACATGCGCTCGGTCAACTGATCAGATTTCAGAACCTCCATCTCAATCTGGTGATTGAGCCGCTCCACCTCCTGCACATGGGCGATCGATTCGCGTGCAAGCTGCCGATCAAACCGCTGGCGCAAGATGAGCGCGAAGAGCATCGAAACCGCAATCACAAAGAAGATGTAGACCGCAACGGCGTACCGATTGCGCCTGAGAAAAAGCGATGCCCTGGTCCATCGCCCCTCTTCCACGCCCGCCACCGGCCTGTGCTGGATCATGCAGACAAGGTCATGCGCCAGCGCTTCCGCGCTCTGATATCTCTCACTCGGATCAAGCGCCAACGCCTTGAGCAAGATCGCGCGAACGGTCGGGTGATGAATGCTCAGGGCATTCCGCGACGGCCCTCCGGCCTCTCGCTCGTCGAGCCACCCGATCGCTTCTCCCACACGATCCCCGTTTGGATAGCTCGTCGTGACCATCCAATACAGGAGCCCCCCGATCGCGTACACATCAACGAGCGGGGCATCCTGCATCTCACCCCTGAACTGCTCGGGAGCCATGAATGCCAACGAGCCACGCGTCCCATACCGCCCCGAGAGTGATGGGAGCTGATGCTTCGTGCTCGCGATACCAAAGTCAGTAATAACCGGCTTGCCCGAATCATCAATAATGATGTTCCCAGGCTTGATGTCGCGGTGCACAATCCCCGCCGCATGCGCGGCCTGAACACCCTTGGCAATCTCGATCACCAGGCGGATCTGCTCTTGGTTGCTGAGGCCCGGATGTCGCTTGACCCAATCATCGAGGGGTGTCCCGCGGATGAGCTCGTAGGCAACAAAGACTTCACCCGATTCCGATTTCCCATGATCGACGACCGCTGCGACATTCGGATGGCGCACCTTCCTGGCAGCAACGCCCTCGGTGCTGAATCGTTCGGCCTCATCCACTTCGTGGAAGATTTTTACCGCAACATAAACAGGCTCGAACTCATCTGAAAACAACCGATCGATCGCTTCATACATCACCCCCTGGTTTCCGGCACCGAGCACCCGCCGGAGCTCATACCGGGGTCGCCCATCAAGATCCTTGGGACCAAACTCTCTGGGGAGTTGTGCCCCCCACTGCAGATCGGATTGCGCTCGACCGGGATCCTGAGGTGCCGAGTCGTCACCCTGACGCATGATCTCAGTGCGTGCGAGCAGACGGAGTTGCTCTTCGAGATCTTCGGCACGCCTTTGGCTCTCACGCCCAGTTGCGATCAACCCATCGATACTGATCTCGACGGCCGCCTCAAGAACGCTCTCGTCTTCAATGAGCTCGGGGATCGACTTGGCAATCTCTTCAAGCTGAACCGGGTCGCCCATATCCATGCGTTTGTCCGCGATGACATACAGCGCTTTCAGAACATGATCGACCTCATGCGTCTGCGCGTCCTGGAAGACCTTTTCGAGTTCAATCTTTGTATTCCCGAATCGCTCAGCGATCTGCAAGAATCTATTGACGATGATCATCGGGTTTTCCCTCGCTGAGCAGGCCTCGTGCTCTTGACTTGAGCCTGGTCCATCGTTTCCTTACGACCGAGTCAGACATACTGATCGATGCTGCGATCTCATGCAGCTTCAACCCCCGCGCTCTGAGCATCGCGATTTCACGATCAATCGGGTCCTGTGCGAACTGTCCTATACGGATGCACAGCTCCGGAGTTGGTATCGTGGCCTTGAGCTCGGGGTTGGTTGCGAGTGCTGCAACAACCTGTTCACGCTTCTTGAGGCGCTTGGCATTGCGGGCTTTCTCGAGAATGGTTCGTTCGATGACCTGATGCACGAGTGCGAACAGCTGCGCATCGGTCTCTGCTCGCGCTTTGCCAGAGAGTATGAGCGAGTCAATACGACGCAGCGCCGTTGAGAGGACCTCTTCGGTGTCGGTGATCTTTCTTGCCTGAGACAGCATTCTTGAGTGGATGCGTCTGTTGACCTTGTCTCTTTGGGAAAAGAGCAGATCTGCGGCACGATTCCGTAGCACATGCGTTTCGTGCTCATCGCTCGCATCGCTACCAAATCGCGGTTGACTCTGTTGCTTTTCCAATTCTGTGCATTCTCACCGGTTTGTTGTCCCACTGTTGGATTCGACGGCCACCTGCATATGCGGAATCACCCGCATGCAGGGGCTACTGATGCAGTCGAATCAAAACTATAACCGAACATCCATACTTCGAGCAACCTCCTCGCTGGGACTACGCGGTGTTTTCTTGCTCACCTTGATGATGAATGCCACACCTTGTCATGGTCAATCTGTTCAGGGTATGGCGTCTGTGGGAACGGTGAAAGCAGGCGAAACTCTGATATTGAAGGTGCTGATCAATCATATTCTGGATCTGTTTGATGTTCAGGCGGCGGGTTCAACGATGCGGAATGGGACGCTTGAGGATGATGCGGCGGGTTTGGTTTCGGTGTATCAGTCGTCGGCGTTGCGCTCGAGTTTGACCGATTCGCAGGTTGCAGATGGGCTTGGCGATTGCCATGAAGTCCAGCATATTCTGCTCGACCCGAATGCGGAATACGAGCTTTCAAATCAGATGAGAAATGAACTCATGCGCACTGTGGATTACATTATTGGAGACCTTGAGGATGCCAGCCCAATCAACGATTGAACAGGATAATGAGTTTATTGCGCATCAGCTGACGCGCTATCTTGAGGACAAGAGCTATCGGGAGATTGCTTCTGTTACGGGTCATCATGCGGAAACGGTTCGGAGGTATCTCCGCGACGCGAGCCGCATTAGCGCAAGCTTTATCCGCAAGTCATCGAGCGCATACAACATCGATGCGAATCTGTTGCTGCATGGGCGTCCTGCTCAGGTTGAGGAGAAGGACCTGCGATTTGTCGGCACTTCGTCGCTGCTTGCTGAGCTTGGGCGCAGAATTACCAGAGTCGAGGATTGCATGATCGGGCGGTCGCTTGCGAACGAGGTTCAAGCCGAGTTGGAAATCCATGTGTGTCGCGATGAGCCGGACTGAACAACCTGGCGAGCATGTACAACACATTGGGCCGCGCGGGGCGTTCGGCGAGTCGATTCGATCATGTATGTGAGCAAGCTCCGGGGATCGGTGGATCGGTGGGCTTTCTCTATTCGGTGATGGGTGATGGGCGGCTAGGCCGCGTGTTGGGGCGGGGGTGCGCGCTTATTTGTCTTTGATGCGGACGGGGCTGGGCTTGCATCGATGTTGGATGTGCTCGAAGCTGGGTTCGATGCTGGTTTGAATGGTGTTGATGCGCCTGCGCGGTTGATGAGGTCGCGAGCGGTTGTCGTTGGTGTTGGCTTTGGTGTTGGCTCGGGATTGGGATTGCGTGTTTCTGTCTGCGGCGTGGCGGCTTGGTTGGACCCGGGGTCGGGGTCGTCTGGCCAGTCGCTTGTGGGCGTTGGCTCGGGAGGGGGTGCGTGGTTTGCGGTGTTCGGGTTCGGCGCGGGCGGGTTCGGCGCGGGGTGGTGCGTCGCGGCGGAGTCTGATTGAGGATCGGCCTGCGGGACTGGGTGAAGATCGGGCTGAAGTTCTGGCTCTGGGTCTTGATGGAGGTCTGGCTGATGGGGTGTTTGTTGGTCTGCGATGGGGTCGGCGTTGGTGACGCGGAGGATCTGTGCCGCGGCGAGGCGGATGGTCTCGGTGTGGGTTGGGCAGGATGGTTGTTGGGCGGCGATGTCTTCGAGGGTGCGGAGTGCGGCCGTGCGTCGGAGGGTGTCGGTGGCGGTGCATCGTGTCTGCTCGACGGACTTGAGTCTTGCGGCCGCGTCTTGGAATGCGGGCGATTGGACGACGGCTTCGAGTTGGTCGAAGGAGAGTTGGTGGCGTGTGCATATATCGATGGCGGTGAGGCGCCGATCGATGAGGTCGAAGAAGAGGTCTGGCGTGAGCTGCGTGCGTGACATCATGGGGTGAATGTACGCGGTGGTTTGGGGTGTGGGCAAGGATGTTTTTGGGTTTTGATTGGTAGTGAACGGATTTTGCGCACAAAGGGGGAGATGCGCTTGTGACTCAGTTGGCTTGCAATAGGCTCACGAAATTTACATCACGCCATCGAAAGCCCGAGCTTCGACACGAACCGGCCTGCGATTGATTCTGTATACTGCAGCCAAAACACGCCTCATTGCCTTCCGGTATGACCTGCTCATGGTTGCGGAGTTTTTGTATCTTACGATTGCATTCTTTTCATCGCTCTTTACGATTCGGATTTGTGCATACTGACTCTTGGCTCCAGTCGCTTCCCGATGGAGCGGAGTGCCCTCAAGTATGGCGAGTTCATTAAATCGAATACGATCAATGTACTCCGCATGCTCTTCAAGAAAGCTCGCAGTTCGAATTAGATCACTTGCATTCTCACCTGGGAACCCTCGAAACATCGTGCATCTGACACTGATTCCTGCGCGATGAGCATGACGAATAAACTCCGAGTTTGCTTCTACTGTGCTTCCCTTATCCATAGCATCAAGCACTCTCTGGCTTCCAGATTCAAGGCCAAAGCTGATGCGACGCATACCTGCATTGGCGGCAGCCATCAGATCCGCCTGGCTGAGGCCATTGTCTTTTCTCTTATCGACATGTACGGTGCCAACCCACTGTGCCCCGGGGGCTTCGTTCTGTATTCTCTCGATGATGGCTCGCCACATGTGGGGGCTTGAGTTCAGTTTTAAATCTAAAAAGAGGAAGTTTGAACTCTGATGACGCTGAGCGAGTTCTCTGATTTCGCTCATGACCGAGTCCACAGTGCGGGTGCGAAATGTACGCCCGTTCGTGCTCACGACATCACTGCAGAAAGCACAACGCCCCCACTGACAACCACGGCTCGTCATAATTGGAATAAGCGGCAATCGGTATCGATGCCAAGGGAAGTCCGAGTAGTCAGGAATAGGAGAACGATCAAGTTCACGCAGTGGTAGTGCGGGGCTACTGCTGACGCCGTTCGGCAAGAAGACACCATCAAACTGCAATAAATCCCCGCCCTCTATCGCGGCTTTCACTATTTCAGGGAGTGTAAGATCGGACTCTCCACCGATGACCGCTCTCACACCGGCGATGCCTGCCCAAGCCCTTGCAACTGCAGGCTGATTGAACATTGGACCACCGATGAGTAAAGGCACGCGCTTGGCAGCCGCGAGCGAGGCGATCGCTTTGACTGTGTCATAGTGCTGTAAGTATGCAGACAAGAGCATCGCGTCTGGATTCGTATCCAGCATCCGCCCAACCTCTTGCATCACCCTTTTGTGTGGCTTCTCCGACCAGCGGCGGCGAAGTGTCCTGCTTGATTCGCGGGCAACTCGGACAACGCGGCTGTTGGAAAGGCGCATCCGACGATGCAGATGATCTCCGTACCATTCTTGGCGTTCGCGTTCTGCTGCCGGGACATCATGGTCCAGAGGCGAGAGTACATCGACAATAAATCCCGCTTCTCTGAGCGACGCTACCAGTATCCCGATCGCCAGCGTCGGGAAAGTCGCGAAGTTGTTCAGATCAACCATGGCTACACGGTACGCATCGCCGGAGGGCGACGATGACCGAAGATTTGCTGGGCTTGACTTACTGAGTTGATATGAAGTACTAATCAAGATTCAATCCCCTGAGACACATGGACACACCTCACCTGCTGACGATGGATCAGCTGGGTGTTCGTATCGAGAGCCCGCGCGTGATGAAGCGCGTCCAGATACCAATATTTTGCTGAGTTGTTCTGCAAGGACCTTTGGGCTGTGCAGCTTACAAGCCTGCTGATGACCCGCCTCTCCCATTTCGATTAACTCTTCTTCGGTCGCCTGAAGGTACTGTTCAAGCGCATTCGCCAGACCATCTGCATCCCCAGGAGCAAAGGTCCAGCCGTCAACACCTGACCGCACGAGTTCGGGTATGCCATCACACCAGCTCGCGATCACCGGGCGGCCCAGTGCCATTGCTTCCATGAGTGAAACTGGTAAACCTTCACGAAAACTCGGGAGTAGTACCGCTGAGGCCGAGCTGATCCTTCGTTTTACATCTATTCCGCTCAGCGCCCCACAGAGATGCACATGGCCATCTAGATTAAGATCTGCGATCATCGAAGCCAACTGATTCCTCATTGAGCCTTCGCCAACGATATCAACATGAGGCAGTTCTGATATGGACGAGAGTTTCGACAGGGCATTGAGCAGCAGCGGGAGTCCCTTTGCAGCTTCTAATCTGGATAGAACGCATATACGGTGTTGATTGCCTGAAGGGAACGGGGCAATCTGCATGAACTTCTCGCTGATGGAGCATCGCAGAACATGTATTCGATCCCAATCGGACGGCGATGCCCAGCGGCACAGCTTTGCCTTGCAGTCAGATGAGATTGCGGTCACAAAGCTCGACTCATGCACTGCCCCGGGTATGTCCCATCTGCATGCGGCATCGAACTCGTCTGGGCCGTGGTAAGCGATCGAGAAGGGCGGCCCTCCCATGCGATGTGCTAATCGAGCGATCACAGCCGCGTTGCCACCCAGATGTACTCTCAGGTGGTGTGCGTGATGTTTCCTGCAGTTGATACAGACCAGCACGGCTTGCGTGATATACGCAGCCATTCGATGTGGAGCGACTCCTCTTTTTATGCAGTATCCCGCCGCAAAGCATGATGCCAAGAACACCCTGGCTGGATGAAGGCACACATACTTGAATATCGAGCTCATAAAATCAAGCTTGCCCGTTTCTCTAAAAACTGTGGTCACCTGGCGCTCATCGAGATCGTCTTCATCAATCAGACCGGTGTCGCTGCGGCAGCTGAGTCTCTGAACTTCATGGCCGAGCGACTCCAACCCATTGATTTCGCGACGAATGAACGTATGGGTAACTGCTGGATACAAGTTGATAAAATAGCTGATGTTCAACGATGTCCCCGTACATCCAATCGATGAGCTAGCTGGCCAGATGCTCTGACTTAATGAAACCGTAGCATTGTGCAGATTTTCATGAAGCTGTCAAACAACCACATCTTCAACTCTGATTTACAGGCCCAAATATCACTTTATCAGACCTTGCCCTTGCTCATTCTCACACAATCGCATGATTAATGTTTCGCCCGAATGGCGATCCTGACATACCTATCGAGGAAATGGCTTTGTGACATTCTTTCCCCTGTTGCGGGGAGGGTTCCCCGCCGGCCCCTCTTTTGGATTGGGGGCTTTGGTGGCTTGCGATTGGTTGTTCGGGGTGGGCTTTGGTGCCGCTGGTTGGGTGGGTACCGGGGCTCGGAGCTTCTCGATTGTCTGGGTTCCACGGCTCGGACGGGCGGGCTGTGGACAAACAATGCAATCGCTGCTCGCTCGGTGGATGCGGGCGGGGTGAGGCGGTGGGTGCGGGCTTGTTTGCTTGGGGGGCGGGCAGGGGTGTCTGCGTTCCGCTCTG
>DDGE01000039.1:114279-162437 GCA_002337545.1 Phycisphaerales bacterium UBA1910
TGGTCGAGTTTGAGATAGCTCATCTGCATGCCTGCGGCCATGCCGGCTTGGAGGGCCGCGTCTCGGGCTTGTTTGGAGGGATAGTCGATCGCTGTGCGGAGCGTGGTGGCGGTGTCTTTCTCGGTGAATGTGATCGTGACCAGTGATTGGGGGGGCGGGCTTGCGGATGGGGCCGCGGGTGGGGTTGTCTCGGTGTGGACGATTCGGGCGTGCGTTTCGATCTGTTGGAACTCGCCGATGAAGCCGAACTCCTGTGCGTTGTCATGGCTGCGCCAGCGGTACTCGTATGAGCCTCCGATTTGGAAGTCGGACTTGCAGACCGGCATGGTCCAGCCGGGTGGGCCGAGGAGCCACTGCTTGACGAGTGCTGGCTCTGTTACTGCCCGCCAGAGCTTTGATAGGGGGGCATGGAAGTGACGCTCGACTTCGATGCGTGTGTCGGTGGGTGTGTTGAGCGTGACTGTGTGTGCTTGCATTGCTTCCCTTTGGGAGGTGTGCGGGCTCTTGGCCGAGTCGTCGCCTTGTGGGGTGATTCGTTGATCGTGTGTGATTTGGTATCAAAACGGCAGAAGCCCTCAAACGCCGTTTGGACAGGCACTTGGGGGCTTCTTCGAAAGCGGGTGATGAGATTCGAACTCACGACATTCACGTTGGCAAGGTCTGCGATTGCGGTTTTTAGCGTCTCATAGACCATTTTGCACTACACAAGCCCCCGTGAATGCACTACAAATATGTAGCGGGCGTCTGCCGTAGAGGCCCTTTCCAGCGGCAGTGTAGAGGCTCCACGGCGTGTCCGAAACCAAACGGAAACGACGCATCCCGCAGCTCCGGTTCACGGAAAACCGTGGCATCGGTTGGCACGTGAGCTATCGCGATCCGAAGACTGGCACTCCGAAGAAGCACCGATTCGGGATGGTCACCAAGGGTGAGGCCAACGAGGCCTACGAAGCCTGGCTCGCTGCGTGGCTTCAGAACGACCCCGAGGCCGCAGCTCGCATCCGACCAGGTCATACCGCGAAGGTCGAGGCTCGCCAGAAGCGAGAAGAACGACAAGCCGTGCGCTCCGAAGTGAAAGCCGAGCCGGGGTCGCTGATCCATGTCGCTTCTGGGCTCTTCAAGTACGACGAAACACGCGTACGCAAACCGGGGGAAGCACGGGCTTCAGGCACCATCGCTCCGCGTGCCATACTGAACCGAAAGAAGGAGATCAAGGACTTCCTCGCCTACATGAATGAACGGCATGGCGGAGGAGCCGCTGCCCGGCTCCGAGTCTGCGATCTTGAGATGGCGGATGTCGAGGAATACAACCGCGAACTCGTTGCCAAGGGATTCTCCGCCGCATCGGTCAACGGCAGAATCCAAGCCATCAAACGCCTCATCGACCGTTCAGGCAGGCCCGAGTACGGGCAACAGGTACTGGGGTGGAACTGGGATTCGCTCGACAGGACACCGGGACGAGCTGCTGAGCAACGAGAGCTCCCCACTCTCAAGCAGCTCAAGGCCTTAATCGCCGAAGCGGACAAACGTGGCAGGGCCATGATTTGGATGGGCATCGGTCTTGGCTTTGGCCAAACCGACATCTCCACAGTTCGTGTCGATCAAATTGACAAGAAGGGCTATGACCTTCGACGAGGCAAAACCGGCATCGAGCGATTCGGCGAAACACCTCCAGGAGTGTGGAAGGCAATCCGGGAGTACCTCGCTGAATCACCACGGCCAGAGGACGAGCTCATGTTTGTCACCAAGAACGGGAAGCCGGTCGTCCATACGCGGTCGGACGGCGTGCTCCAATGGTGGCAAAGGCTCCGTGAAAGCATCGGTGAATCAAAAGACACACTGGGTGGGTTCTACACTCTGCGTCACCTGGGAGCTACGGAGTATGGCTCTCGCAAAGGATGCTCGATCATTGCCATGAAACAATGGCTCGGTCACTCGGCGAGCTCGCAGATGGCAGACCGCTATATGAAGCCAGTCAGTCCAGAGCATCGAAAGCTTATCGAATGGGTCCGACACCAACTATGTGCTAGGTAACTCTTGAGAGATTCAGCGAAACGTCAGTCAGGCGATTCGTTCGACAGTGAGATCTATCTCGGTAGAATCAGCGGTCGAGCGGACAGCAGTGACCGTCGTGGTCACACATTGAGTTCTTGCTGTCCACAAAGGCAGTGCCTCTTGGAGCTCCCAAGTTCCGAGCGTTTCGCCGCGGAGCGTATGTAGGTCGAACTCACCAGACTCGCCGGGGTTTTCCGGAGTAAGTATCAGCGGAACACCACGCTCTAGGCCAACGACGGTGTGAGGTTCCAGTGATACGCTCAGGCTCACGGATTCATCGCGTTGAAGCAGTTCCATGAGGTCGGGGAGCTTTCGCTGACAGCCCACAATTACGGAAACATCGTCAGCATCCAATCCCACTTCCAGCAGGGCCTCGGGCGGTGATGATTGAAGCCACGCGATGCAACGATCGAGGGTCTCAATTGTGTGTGGGCACGCTTGGGCTGCATGCATTGCGACATTCCTGGCACCCTCAAGGTATGGCGTGAATACTGCCGCCAGAGGCTCTGATACGCCGTTCTTGAACATTGCCGGGATCAACTCAAATTCTGGTGGGAGCTGATTCTCGTCGGCGTCAAATGTCTCCCGAGCATATGCGACAAACGCTGTGAGTACCCACGCAAGACCGTAGACACACAGGTCCTCAAGGAACCTGCCGGTCTTTCCAGGGTCGCCGCCGAGTGCGTCAGCCAGCCCATCATTGACGATGTCTAAGCCGCGTTTGCCCTTCAGCCAAGCTCGGATTATGTCTGTGACGTTCTCTGGTAGCTCTGGAGTGATTTCGGAAACCGCAGAGGTTTGCAGGGCCAGTTCTGCAAACTCGATCAATAGGTCCAACCGGTCAGACTCTTCGAGGTCGTCCCATTCAGCAATGCGGTCCATGAGGCCGCGAATGTCATCACTTAGGCTCGTAACAAACTCACAGTCCGACAGGCTCAATCCCATCCGGTAGAACCGTGTTCGATCGGCTCCTTTCGGAATGCGGCGGTACACACTTGCGACGCGGGCATCTAACAGAGCGACTGCGTCGTTCTCAGTGAGGTCCTCGATCGGGTGTGCGTCCAACTGTGCAAACAACAGTGAGTCACGAAGAATCTCCTGAAGCGCATCAAGGGAGCCTGGCTCAACACTAGCCTCGTGAGCGAGTGCAAGCAGGTGCTGATCCACCAACTCATAGATGGCCTGCACGTCCGAACGCTCGCCCTCTGGAAGCCAATCGAAATCGTCCTCGGCGAGCCGCATGCAAAGGTCTTCAAAAGTAGTCTGCGTAGCATGCTGTTGCCACAAGTTGCGGGTGTGCTTGAGTATCCTGTGGAGCATACCGATCACGTCGGCGATAGCAGTTCTCTCGATGACTCGCTGCACATAACGTCTTTGTCTCTGAACGACTCGACGGTCTCGCGTTGTGTCATTGAAGAAGAGCACAAAACCCTCGTTCTCTCGCATAGCACGACCAGCACGCCCTGCAATATTCCAGATCGTCATAGGGTCCACCTTGGAATTCTGACCCTGTTGTAGACCCTTGACGAGTACAGTTCGGATTGGGAGGTTGACACCTTGCCCAAGAGTAGTCGTCGCAACGATCAGCCTTACTTCTCCATCCCGGATGAGTCGCTCAACGGCGACGCGTACCCTGCCGGGGAGACTTCCGTGGTGGACGGCAATGCCAGACCTAATCAATAACTCGATGACAGAATCGGTGCCGAGTTCGGCTTGTACAACCTTCAGGCAGGATGCCAACTTTTCGGAGTCCGGATCAGGAGTTGGAAAGTCAAAAGTGCGGCCGTCGTGCTCTGCCAAAGCCCGCATGTATCGCAGGGACTTGTAGATTCGATCGGCAGTAGATTCCACATGGCGCGATTGGGGCACGAAAGCGAGAGTCGTGCCGAGAATCGCGAACCGGATAGCTGTCGCGGCAAATGCTTCTCCACCGTCGCTGGGGAACGGCCTTCGGCGCTGACCAACGCCTTGCATTCCTCTCACCTCTCGCTTCTCGATGAATCTACTAACGAACACCGCTTCTTCGAGAGCTCCAGACACGTCGTGGTCAATATCAATACGAACGCGGGTATCGTTCCATTGGAACTCTCCAAGTGCAAGGCGTGCAGGTCGCCAATCTGACTCGACGAGATTGCCTGGGGTCCCAGCTATCCAAGTAGAGAAGTCTGATGGATTTGGTAGGACCGCTGACACGAAGAGGTGGCGGCAGCTGTCACGTCCAAGCTTGCGAAGCAGTCGAGTGAACAAGACCTCAGCCCTAATGCCTCTCTCAGACAAATCACCCGCAATATGCCCCTCATCGATTACAACTAGTTTGACATCGTCGAGCAGCTCCGGAGCGAGGCGAAGGGTCGCGTCGAGCTTCTCGGGCGTGGCCACTAGCACCTGCGTATCTGCAATCAAGCGCTCGTCGTGTGCTGTGAGGTCGAATCCCCCATAGACTTCTGAAACGCGAATCCCAAGAGGCTTCAGACCGGCACTCAATGACGCTTCGATCTCAACAGCCAACGATCTAAACGGTGCGATATATAAGCATTTGGCGTTGTTATCGAATCCCGCATCAAGTATGGCTCTCACGATTGCAAGCTCCGCGATCTTGGTCTTTCCCGCACTCGTCGGCATGCGAACGCAAAAGCTGGGAGCCCCCTCGGCCTTGACTAGCTCTAATGCTTTCCGTTGCGAAGGCCAGAGCGATACCGTACAGGGCGTGTGGTTGAGTGCTCCTGTAATGTACCGAGCGACCGGGCGTCCATAGGGCGTATCAGGCCCCAAGTCGCCGATGCAGTGCCACAAGCTTGAGTCGCCAAGCTCGCGGAGCAAATGTTCGGTAGCACGTCCCCACCACCAGAGGTCGGTATGTCTCGACTCTCGACCGAGTTGTGATACGGTGCGACAGAGCGTTTGGGCCTCATCGAGAAGGTCTAGACGCCCGCGTTTGACGAACTCTACATAGAGGTTAATGGCGTGCAGTAGGCTTTGGTGTCCTATCTCTGTCAGAGCGTCGTCGTTAGACAACGCACCTTCAAGCAACGCCTCAGCGAGCGGTCCATCTGCCTTGGATTCTGAAAGCTCTCGGCCTAGAGGTTGCTGCGCTAGTGAAAGAAAGTCGCGTCTTAGTAGTGACAGAAGGCCCACAGGAAGTGCGTCGCTCCACTCCTGAGCAGTCAGAGAGTCCGAAAGAACGTATGCACGTGCATGGTGTCCTGCGATGTGATACGCAACGGCTGCCTTCAGTGATTCGTCGGGCACACTCAGAAGCGTCGGTAGTGTTGCTACCGCATATTCGAGTGACTCGGCACCTCGCGAGAGGAGCGATGTGGCGATGTCCTTGTGCTCATTAGCATCGTGGAAGTCGAGTCCTGCAACAAGCATCGCGTGAGCAGCGTGTACGAGCCGGGTGTCAAGATCTGTCCGGAAGCGTGGCCATTCATCCACCGGCGTTTCAAGGTCGTGGAGAATCTGCCTGGCGTGTGCTTGTGCGTGCAGATTCTCTTGAGCTCCATCCGCAAGCATTCCACGCCAGTTCATTGCCCAAGCCTCGATGTCACGCGGCATCGTCGTCTCCCTGAGCCGGGACAGGATTGTCAAACACGTGATTCACGAGGCCAGTAAGGTCGCCAAGCGACACACCAATGCAGTGCAGCTCAGCTACAAGGTCAACATCCTCTTCTTCGAGGAAAGCGAACGGATCATCCGGCTGGTCTTGGTTGATGAGGATGATCCAGTTCTGCCGAGGGAAGTCCCGCTGTGCGAATTCGAGTGATACGCGGTCTATCTCGGCGGCCAACTCATCACGGCCTTCGTTATAGAGAATCTCCGAAAGCATTGAGAGGCTCATAGGCCTAGGGCGCACAGCATCCGCCAGACGCTTGTGAGCACTGCGAACGGTCGATTTTTGATACCGGACAATACATTTTGCCTCGCCGATGATTACTCGTGCTACAGAGCCGTTGTCCATCTCGAACGCAATGATGTCTTCGCCACGCATTGCCAATTCATGACTGTCGCGGAATCGAAGCTTGAACACAGGCATGTCATAGCCATAACGCTGGATCAAGTGCTCTGACGCTACGACCTCACCAAAATTACCCTTTCGAGTGTTGTTCTCCTTTGGCAAATGGGCGGCGAAGAACGCAGCAGCTTGGTCGTACCCCAGCCGCCGAACAAGAGCGGCGATACGTCGATCATGAATGTGATGGTCGAGGATGGCCTGAGCAAGATGTGGGCGAACAAGCTCACGACATTCCGGACTGTCATCCAAGAGAGAGCGAGTGATATCGTCGTGGTTAGCTTCATGAGGACGTTCACGAAGCCAGTGCAGATCGAAGGTATGCCGCGAGAGGGGCAACTCTTGCTCGTTGTCATGGGGCGGATTATCCATAGGCAACTCCCTCTCTGGTCCACTCCGGTTTAGATGTAGTACCTAAACTGCGGCTCGGGCTCTCTTTCCTGAGGTATCTCTCGCATGATGTCGCCCACAAGACGCGAGAATCGGATGGTGATGGGCATAAGCCCAGCAAACCCTGCAGAGTTCCAGTTCATCTTGCTCAGCACGAGCAACTCCCAAAGAAGTTGGTCCAGGTCCGTATCGCCAACATGGTCTGCGATCTGGAGTGGTGATGGAACGTGACCGTGTGGGTACACTTTGAGCGGTGACAGGAACCCGGTTGTGTACAGGTAGCTGATGTCGCCGAGGCGGAACCGAGTTGAACGGAGCGGCGGATACTGGCCTGCACGCAGAAGGCGTATGTCGCTCGTCGGCGTCACAGCAAGCAGGTCAATGTGCCTGACGCTTCGAAGGGCTTCCTGAAATCCCTCTCGCTCGTCATTCCAAAACCGTGAGGTCTTGTGAATCACAACTCGCTTAGGAGCCTGCTTCATCTCTGCGGTATAGCGATCGAGCACCATATTGATGAGGGCAGAGGCGGAGTCTCGGTCAAGGTGCGGCGACTTTCCAAACTTGTCCTCGTCCCAGGCGAAGTCTTGGCCGCGTAGCACGATTCCGTCGCCATGTTCATCGAAAGCCTGGGCCACGCTCGTTCGGATACGATTCGAGCCGCTACCCAACGGCCGGTAAAAGCTGACGCCTACAAAGCACGTCCCAGGCTCTAGGTTGCACGGACTCCACGGTACTCCGCCAGCCTTGAAGTACATTCCGGTGAAGAAATTCCATGCACACCGGGATTTGTGATCTACGTCCTTAGCTCCGGGGAGTGCCTCCGCGACCCGCTGCAGGAGTATTTGGGTCGGAATGCGGTAACGCATCAATTCCGCTTTCAGCGCCCGACGAAGATCGCGATGAACAGCACCGAGTTCGGGGTCTACGAAGTCGATGGCCCTGAAGTCGCCCAACAAGTCGTCTGGAATCGCGAGCACGAGGTATGTCGGAGGCGAATCACGCTGAGACAACAACCGTGTCTTATCGCCAATTAGCTTTACAACATTCTCAAAGCGATCCTTCCGCAAACGCGGAGACGTGGCGTCTGCGATCTCGTGTGTGGTGAGAGTTTCGACAAGGTCATCGTCGAACACCAACTCTGAGAAGAAACCGCGGTCTGCTCTGTAACCAGGAAAGTCTGGCAGATCATCTTCGCCCTTGACACCATCCGCACATGAGCGGAGCCAACTTCGAGCTGATGCGATACTCTTGCCCGATCCAATCAGTCCAACTCGAACGTGGTTCGGATGCCGACCAGCATCGAGTGAGTGTGGACCAAAACTCGCGATGCCGTGAACCTGACTGACATGTTCACGACCTCCGCAGAATCGGAGTGATGGCTCACCGAGGTACTTCGCAGCTAACTCGACAGGGTCCGAGCGAACCGAGCGTTGTAGTTTGTTCCTGTTCCGTGCCATTAGTCGTCCTGTTCCTCTTCTTCCAGTTGGTCCAGTTCGACTTGAGTGAACAGATCCTCCTCGTACTTGGTGTAGGTAAACGGGCGAGCATCATCGGGAACACCGGGCCATTCGATCGAGCCGCTCAGTAGCTCGGACTGGACCATGAGACTCTGTTCGCCGAAGTTGAAGACAAGCCGTGGTCGACCGTCCGAAAGGAAATCTCGCCAGAAATTGACTTCGCGGAGTACTTGCTCGTTGTACATGCGTGACTTCCGGCTCGTCGCTCGCCGCCCAGTGCCTTTGGGAGTGATGGGCTCGAACCCATCGCGAGTGAATCGCCGCTCTGGTCGAATCGACAACACCCATGCAGTATCTGAGAGTTTCGTGAACCTGATACCAACAGCTAAATGCTCCCAGTACTTTCGCTTCTCTCCTGAGTGCCTTAGCACGGGCTGCCAAGCCACCTTGCGTGTTTGCCGCTTGCCAGTGAGAGTTCTGTATCGAATCTCGCGAGCCTCACCATCGCCCTGTGGCTCGAAGTAATACCGGTGGTGCTCCTTGTCCAGACGCAAACCTCGACGACCGGTCAGTTTGTTAAGCGAACGATTCAGCAGAGCTACATACCAACGCCGAAGATCGTCGTTGGACCACCACTCGGTAGACTCGTGCTTCTCAACAGTCCCCGCGTCGATGACCTTGTAAAATGGTCCATGACGTTCTCGGAGATTCACAAAGCTGAATAATTGCCTGCTTCGGACGATGTATGGAAGCATGACTTCACGGGATGATGGCGGGACAAGCTGCTCCCGCACTTCAGACTCGCTCACGCTGCAAGCTGCCGCATACACAAACCGGGGATACCCAACAACTGGTAGCAGAGTGCTGTAAACCTCCTCGGCGATAGTCGGTTCTGTGTCACCACCACCGATCAGCCGTTCGCGAGGCGAAAGCGTTTCTGTAACCCAACGCTCGTGGTCTGTCTTGACTTGCACAAGTCGTTCAATCGTGAAGCGACCGGCTTCTTTGTCAACTTGAGTGTGGTGCGTCGGGCAGAGCAGCACCAAGTTGCCCTCGCCGTCAATCTCACCGCCAGGCGGCGGCAGACCACCTCGCGGGCCGTCAGGCTGCTGAGCGACAATGTGTGCAAGCTCACCGAGTATCGACGCATCGCCTCCTTCAGGCTGCACAATCAGTCTCTGGCGACATTCAGGAAGGGAGCAATGCCCTCCTGCCTTTGCCCATACGACCGTTCGCGTTCTTGCAGAGACTGCCATAGATCGATTCTACCGGTTCTTGGCGGCCGTGAGCGGACTTCACACCACAAGATCTTGTGACTCTGCACGAATCCTGCCCCATGAGTTGACATCGCCATGTCAATTGTGCTGAAGTACACGATGTGTAAATGCATTAATCGCATTGACTGTGTGTCCAGGAGCCGGCCTTTCAGCCGGCTCTTTTTTCTAGAGCGACGACCACAACTGATTTCAACGATGAGGACCAGTTCCTTTACGTCTCTTGAGGCAACTTGCTTGAAGCACACCCGATGCACCTGCGAGTGCTGACTGGCAGGGCGAAGGGCATCGCTGAATCAGTTTGTTCTCTGGCACTCAACTGTCCAGCGCCAAGAGCCACCAGGTGGCCGGGCGTTGGGCGTTTTACAAATGGACACACACATGAACGAAACCAACACACACATACACGAACTAATCCGTAATGACGAGATACTCATCGACGCCACTCACGCGGCCATCGAAGCCGGGTGCGGGGTGTTCGTGTCATTCACCTCGAAGGCATGGGACGAAGTTGTCTATGTCGCTCCCGGCTTCAAAGAGGGTGACGGTCGACTGCGAGAAGTGCTCGCAGCCTTGAGAGCGTGTCTTCACGAGGCCAACGGGAGGCTTGGCCCCGAGCCGCTCAACTTCAAGGTCTTCGTTCGAAGACCCGGGACCGAGCTCATGGATGAAGTCGACTTGTCCTGTCTTGCCGACCTGAGCCAAGGCGGGGGACTCTCGCTCACTATCTCGCTGTCTGAAGAGCAGTAACAAGTCGTGAGACAGCAGCGGTCGTGCCGACTGTCACCGACAGACCGCACGAGCAGCGACTCCACACTGAATACCACCACGGGAACAGAGGCAGCTCTACCGAGGTGGCTCAGTGTGGAGCAGATTCGCAAACTCCAACGCATGCGACGCGAGACGGTCATCGACGCGATGCTGACCGGCGAGCTCCCATTCGAGCAACGCGGTCGCATCCGCTACGCCCGCCTCAGCGACGTGGTGGCGTGGGAGCAACGACGAGTTGAACGCGAGACCAAGCCGGTGTCGGGGCTGGTGCATCCGGACCTGGCCGACCTGGCTCGCTGACTAAACACGGGGCGGCATGAGCGAGTGCCCAGGTCGTCCCATTTCAAACGAGGAAACGATGAGCACACAACACGAAACGGGGGCTACCGCCCCCACTACGAACCGGCCATGGGCCGAGTTGAAGTCCGGGGCCTTGAAGGCCGTCATCTGGGAGAACCAGGGCGACCAGAATCGGCCCTTCTTTTCCACCTCTCTGGTGCGTCTGTATCAGGACGCAGAGAAGCGGTGGAAGGAGAGCCACAGCCTGGGTCGAGACGAGTTGCTCCGGGCAGCGAACCTGCTGACCAGAGCCTTCGAGCAGATTGAAGCCGAAGAGCGACGGCGTCGGGAGGCGTCACGAGCGAACGGGGGTCAGGCTGAGGGTTCACCGACGAACGGTCATCCGGCTCGGGTTTTGAATGGGGAAGATTCCCTGGAGAACCGAGCATGAGGTGGCCGGGATGGATGCGACAGCGGAATGAGGAAGTCTTCCTCCGGGAGGCTGGCAAGTTCGTCAGCGAACAGTACGAGGTCCAACTCCTGGAGCGATTCGTCAACGGAGATGTCAGCTGGATAGTTGAGGTCAGGCGGGACGGCGAGGAGCAGCTGGTCCGTCGGCATGAGCTGACAGACGATGAACTCAGAGGGGGATTGGGCCTTCTGACGACCCTCCACGGCATCCTGAACAACAGCCTAATCACGACGCCTATCGCGGACATCCGAGAGCGAGCGAGATTGGGGGATTGACTCGGGAGCTGTGATATGCAACAACGAGAAAGCCATGAGATGAAACTGGATGAAGACCTCGCTGCACTACGCCTTCGAGGCTTCGTTTCCTCGGCACACCTGATGCACCAAGGTGCTATATCATTGCCGCGCAAATCACTCTATAGCAACGACTTAGCAGTATACGGCACGATATAGACCTATATCGCAGCCTTCTCAATCACGGCTGCACGGCTGGAATCCGCTAAGATTGCATATACCCGTACGGAGTAGTGTCGATGGCGAGCGATACCAGCAAGTCTCCCAACAAGAACGTCTCCATCGTGTTCCCAACCATGGAACTCAAGGAGGCATTTGAAGCGGACGCTCGGCGAGCTGGGCGGCGGAATAGTGAACATGGGTACTTGATCATCGCAAGTCACCTCGAAGGCAAGAGCCTAGACCAGGTCCATGAGGAAATGTCCGAGCTGACTTCTGAACTCGTCCGATTCCGCCAGAGCTTCGACCAGCACAGGCGGGCTGTGTTCTTCTCGCTCTTCACGGTCATTGAGAACATGCCCAACGGTGCCGAGGCGGCGAAGATCTTTGAGGCCTGCTACCAGAAGGCGATGACACAGGAGGGGTAGGCCATGATGTCCATCGGAGTCGTGGCTGCCGGGCAGACCCACTATTGGACGGGACTCGCCCGTGAGGACTATTACCTCGAAGGGGGCGAGCCGCCGGGGCACTGGTACGGCGACGCCGCCCAAACCCTCGGCCTCGGCGACCCGTCCACAGGACAAGTCGGCAAGAAAGAGCTCCACGACCTCTTCCAGGGCTTTGGCCCTGATGGCACAGCCCTGGTCAAAAATGCGGGGAAGACCAAAGGGGAGAGAAAACGCCAGGCGGGACTCGACCTCACCTTCTCCGCCCCTAAATCTGTATCCGTGCTCTGGGCCCATGCGGACGAGGAAACACGCAAGGCAATAGAACAGGTTCAGGAGCGGGCGGTCCAGTTCGCATTGGACTACCTCCAGCAGGAGGCGGGTTGGACCCGTACCGGCCAGGGCGGCAGCGAGTTTGTTCGCTGCAAGCTCGTCTTCGCGATGTTCCTCCACACGACCAGCCGTGCTCAGGACATGAACCTCCACACACATGTTCTGACGCCCAATGTCGGAATCGCTGACGATGGGCAGACCCGGACAATCTGGAACAACGAGCTGTACGAGCACAAGATGGCCGCGGGTGCGCTCTACCGCGTCGCTCTATCGCACGGCCTCTCACAGACCCTGAACGCGGGCATCGAAGCCGACCGAGAGCATGGTTTCTTCCGCGTGCTCGGAATCGACCAGAAGGTATGCGACCACCACTCCAAACGTCGCAAGCAGATAGAGGACGAACTTCGCGAACATGGTCACTCCACCGCGAAGGCGGCGGCCATCGCGAATGTTCAGACTCGCGAGGTCAAGGGGCATGTCGCCCGGCCCGAGCTCGATGAACATTGGCGAGAAGAGCTCAGTGCTTTTGGATACAGCCGGGACTCGATGGTCTCAGATTTCGAACGATTCAGAGGCATGTCGAGTCAGTTTCGAGGGGTAGAGCAGGAGGCGGAGCAGGAAGCAGAACGACTCGCCAAGGAAGAGGGCGCGTTCCGCAGACAGGACATGGTCAAAGCCATTGCCGACCTGACCCAGGACGGTGTCACAGGACCAGATGATGTTATCCGTGCGGTCTCGGGCGTGCTTGATTCCGACCAGACCCTCAGAATCGCCAAGGGCAAGAGGAATCAACGCAGCAAAGAGCACGACCTGTACACCACGAAGAACGAACTGAACAACGAACACGGCCTGCTCCACATCGCGGAGAAGCTGGCGGAGAAGCCGGGTCTCACCGTCAAAGACGACCTCGCGGCACAGGTTTGGGGGCGTCATGGTGAGCAGGCAGGGTTAGGCAATCGCTGGGATGCCTTCGAGCACCTCACCACCTCGCGTGGCAACATCAAACTGCTGACCGGTATGGCCGGGACCGGCAAAACCTCGCTGCTCAAAGCCGCGAATGACGCGTGGACCCAAGAAGGCTTCCGTGTCGTCGGCATGGCACTGTCCGGGAAGGCCTCGCGTGGTCTTGAGCACGGTGCGGGAATCCAGACCGAAACGATCCGCAAGCGTCAGATGCAGCTCGCTCCCACGTTGGGCGAAAAAGCAGGCCACATCGGCAACGAGTTCTACCGGGCGTTTCGCTGGGGCAAGCACCGCAAGTACCGTCCCGAACAGATGGACCGACTGAAACTCGATGCAAAGACCGTGCTCGTTATTGATGAGAGCTCGATGGTTGGGCTCCAGGACATGACTGAGTTGCTCAAGCACGCCGACAAGGCCGGGTCAAAGGTCGTTCTCGTCGGCGACGAGAGGCAACTCCCCGCCATTCAATCCGTCTCGCCATTCGCAGCACTCCAGGAGCACATTGGACACGTGGAGCTTCAGGACATCGTGAGGCAGCGGGACGGCTGGATGCGCCAAGCTGTCCGAGAGTTCGCCGCAGGCGACATCCAAACCGGGCTCTCGTTGCTGGCAGCGCACAACTTCTTGCACGTTGGTTTGGGCGGCCCGAAGGAAACAAAGCGTCGCCTCGTCGAGCAATGGGACCAGGATGATGCCAAGCTCTCTGAGCGGCTGATCCTTGCGGCGACCAATGAACAGGCCGACGACCTGAACAAACTGGTGCAGGAGAAACGGCGAGAGAACGGCGAGCTCGGCGGACGAGGCGTCCAGCTCGGTGGTGGCGGTACCGCGTATCGCGGCGACCGCGTGATGTTCCTGGAGAACAGCCGCAAATACGATGTCTTCAACGGCGAGCTGGGAACGGTCACCAAGGTCATCCGCCCGTCGATGACCACCTTCAATAAGGGCGAAGTCGTTGTCCAAATGGACCACGACCAGGAGGTGCGGATCAATCTCAACCAGTACAACGCGATGACACTCGGGTACGCGATGACCACGCACAAGGCACAAGGGGTGACGGTGGACAGCTCCTACGTCTACACCACGCCTCAGGATGCGCAGCGAGAGATGGCCTATGTCCAGGCCTCCCGTGCACGGAATTCAACGCGTGTGTATTGCCCGGGACACGACCTGGGCGAGGACCTTGCAGAACTGACGCGAGTGATGGAGCACGAACGCTCGCATCAGCTGGCGGTTCAGCACCAGAATGCTTATGAGCGTGCACAAGAGGAGGCACGCAGGCGGCTGCTCGCACAGCAGGAGTTGGACGACGACTTCGGATTGGAGCAGACGCGATGAGTGTGGTGGTGCTCGCCAGCCTAGACGGTGAAACGTTCATCCTCATCGCCCTTGGGGTCATCGTTGTCGGGTCGATACTCGCTCGCATTCTCGTCAGCATGCACGAGCAGAAGAAGGAGAACAGCAAGCCGGAGCCACGAATCCTGGGCTTTGCTCCGAGAGACAAACCTGAACCCGAGGCCGACATTCCTGACCGCATAGTGCCAGCGCCCGGTGATGATGAGAGATCACGCAAGAAGAGTGGAGCGATCTACCCGCCCGACCCTGAGCTGCCTCACCATCCAGTGAAGCGACTGCCACCGGGGGGCGATGGCTGATGCCCCGTCAGCCCCCTCGACATCCTGTGCTTTCCACCTCTGTCGCCGCAGCACACCCATTGTGCGACTTCCGAGACCTGAAGGTCAACTACCTCAACGCATTCAACAGCCGTTGGATGCGCGAGTCTCTATCCATGCTTCCCCCGCACTATCTCTTCTTAGGCGCTACCGGCTCGGGGAAGACCACAGCGATCAAGCTACACATGTACTCCATCTTGCCAAGCGAGAGTGCACAGTTTTCCATGGCGTTTCGCGGCCTGATCTACGACCCCAAGACCGACCTCTTGCCGTTCCTTGCCCGGATGGGCTTCAACACAAACGACCATGTGATCGTCACCAACCCATTCGACGAGCGATCGGCTTGCTGGGACTTGGCCGCCGATATAACCAGCGAAGCGGATGCTCAAGGCTTCGCAGACATAGTCATTCATGACCACCCGGGGCAAGAGTTCTGGCAAGCCTCGGCTCGTGATATTCTTGCAGGCCTCGTCAATGGCCTTAACGCAGACCCCCAGACCCGCAAGGGATGGGACCTCCGCGACCTTGTTCTGATTGCAGACAATCAGAACTTACTGAAGCAGATGCTTCAGCGCACAGACATGGGGCGTGGTGCCCTGAACGATTTTTTCAAGGGGGACCAGAGGCTCTCGGGCAATATCAGGGCAACCCTTCGCGCCAATCTTGCTCCTTACCGACTCATAGCAGCGACATGGGACCATGCCCGGTATTCGTTTACTTTCAAGGAGTGGGCGAACGGTGCCGGGATCTTCCTGATTGGCAACCACTTCAAGTACCGCGACCCAATGCAGCGCGTGAACAATCTTCTTGTTCGGAATGCTATCGACAGCGTGATGGACCGACCCGGCGTCGAAGAGAAAGACCTGTCTTGGTTTTACCTCGATGAGCTCAAGAACGCGGGCAAGTTTCCCAACTTCGGAACAATGCTGACATTGGGCCGGAGCAAAGGCATCCGTTGCGTGCTCGCTGCGCAAGGGTTGAGCACATTGCAGTCTGCGTTTCCTGAGCACGAGGACAGAGAGGTCATCAACAACTGCGGAAACAAGTGCATCATGCAGTTAGGCAGCGAAGAGGACGCACGCTGGGCTGAACGCCTTTTCTCAACGAAGACGCTCATCAAGGAGAGTCACACTCACCCAATCGATCAATCCAACAGAGGCACGAAGACCACGCATGAGGAAACCGTGCCACGATTGGAGGCGAAGAAGTTCTTGGAGCTCCCGTCTGCCTCAAATACGGGCGGCTCTATCGACGCTTACTACCACGCCCCTGAGGGATTCCATCACAGGAAGCCCATTGGAGGCGAAGAGATCACCGCTTCGATGCCCCCGCCACTGGCAACACCAGTTGCGGATTATCTTCCGAGGCCCGAGGAACACTACACCCTCCGCCGCTTTGCCCAAGCGGATTATGAGCACCTGAAGCTCGACCCCAAGAAAAAGGACGATGACGAAGATTCGAACGAGGAGTTCAAGCCGTTTAAAATCTCGGAACGATTCTTCTAGCAGCAAGGCTCACGACCATGTACCAAGACTACTACGAACTCCTCGACATCGACCGCAGTCTCCCGGCGTGGGCGTACATGAAGAAGATCCACGATGCGAGAACGAGGTTCGAGGGCGAATACAACGGCGAACTGCCCGACCAGGTGATGTCGGCCATCGCGGTCTTCAGTCAACCCGAGGGCAAAGCCGATTACGAACAGCTCCTCGCGATGGCCGATGCCGAGAATGTCGAGATCAACGCTGGTGATGTCGAGCGTCTGAAATCTGTGGCAGGCTTCACGCACTTCGCATTTGAGTTGAACGAAGACGGCACTCACCGAGTTGCCCGGCACGCTATTGAGCTGCCGCCCGTGCATCAGGAGGATGCGAAAGCTGTTCCGAACCTCAAGATCCATCGCCCGGACACCTCGGGTGTTGTGGATGCTCCGCCACCTGACCGTGCGGCACAACAAGCTTCGCATACCTTTCAGGGCACGGATAAGTTCGGGAGAGTGAACGGACACGTTCCGCCCATCGTCGTTGGCAAGCATGTCTACACCCTGTCCACGAGTACTGACGAGTATCTTCAGCAGGTCGTGGATCTCGGCGACTGCTATCAGCTGACCTGGCAGGAGCCTGATGGGCGTGTCTGGTCACAACTAGACCACCTGGGCCCAGTATTCGGAGCCGAGATATACAAAGTCGGAGTGACGTATCAGCACGTCATCTTCACCAACACCCGAACCCAAGAACGCACGACTGAGGGGTTCTACTCCATCAACGCACCGATCAACAGCTTCACGATGTCGGGAAGCGGGATCTACTGCTACTTCCCGTGGTACGCCAAGTACATGCCGATCAAAGGAGGCGTCCCCGCGATTGAGTACAAGTGGAACAGGGCGAACCACTCGATGCCGATGCCACCGATCGAATATTTCGGCCACAACCAGTGGTCGGCCCCGGTCCGCGAGGCCTTCATCACCTACATCAAAGACCTGTACTACTGGGGTCAGTGCTGCATGCGGGGCTGGAATGGGCCGTTGGACGAGATGAAGCGAATCGCTCTTGGGGATGCTCGAATCGTTCTTTCTACTCAGGGCGTGAAACCACGACTGCTCAGGAAGCACGGACTCTGAGTCTGGTGCTTCTTGGCCCTCGCTGAGTCACTCCTCGATTGCAGCAATGTCACACCAACCGTCTCCCCGGCCATAACCATTGCAGCCGGGTGGTCCAGGCACGCCAGAAAGGATGGTGCGCTATGGCCAAAAGAAACGGTAGCACTCAGGGTCGCTCACGCGACCGTACCCAGCGGAATGGTGAGGGGTCCAATCGACCCTGGGCCGAGTTCCGCTCGGGCATGCTCAAGACGACGGTTTGGGAGAACGAGACCAACAGCGGTGGTACTTTCTTTACCACGCAGATGGTCCGCATCTACCAAGACCAGAACGAAGACTGGCAGGAGACGCATGGCCTTGGCCGTGATGACCTGCTCCGTGCCGCCAACCTGCTCCGAAGGACTTTCGATGCGATCGAGGTCGAAGAGCAGGCAAGGCGGGAAGCGTCACGAGGATGACCAGAAGGTTCTGACCGCAAACGTGGCAACGTACGAGTCAAAGGATGCTTAATAGGTAACGACTTGGACCACCCGGCCACCATTGAATCAGGCACCGCTCTCGTCTATCTGTGATTGCTGATTTGTATTCGTGCTGGCTGCTGTTGAATGGGACGGTACCGACTGGGACGCCGCCTGTTCGACTTCTCGTCCGGCGAATGTCTGCGTCGCTAGCGGTCGATTCTGAGGTGTTGGCGGAATCGTTCGGTCGCGACGCGAGCGGGCGTGCTCTCGGGCGATGCCTGCGATGTGCTGACCAGGAACTGGAGAGCCGCCTGCAAGAGCCCCTCGTCGTTGGTTGTTCTGACAAGGCCGACGAGCCGGAGGAGTTTCTCGACCGAGAGCTCCATCAATTCCCCAAGTGTGAGCAGGTACCGGGCGGAGGGCATCCCCGCGCCTGATTCAATCGTTCGGATAACTTCGATGCTCATGCCCGCATCGTCGGCAAGCTCGTGCGATGACAGGCCGCGTTCGACACGCCACTGCACCACGAGCTGTCCGAAGGCCTCCCAGCCGTATGACGGCGAGAGTCGCGGGGGCCGGAGGGTCGCCAAATGTCCGTCCGCGTTTGCGGCTCGTTTCTGTAGTTGTCGTCTCTGAAACTCCTTGCTCACTCCGTTCATCTTGGTCGTCATGGCTTGCTCCTGCGGATTCTCCGTGCATCACACTGTTTGACCGGAGCATGGCATAGAACGCGGTGCTAGTCGAACGCTGTCTTGCACAGAGCAGAACACCGTCTCTCGCTTGGTTGGATTGCTCAATAATCCTGCCGACATGGGCATCGGTGAATGCGGATTCGGAAGGCTTCGTGCGTTCATTCATGTCAACGCATCCTGAACCCCTCTGGAATCCGACCGCTCCGGCAGCATGGCCCGCCGCGTCATTCATCCGCCGGGGCCAGCACGGGGTGAACCCCGACGGATGAACGCCGCGACGGCAGCCATACACAGAGCTGACTCGACGAAGTCACAACCAACGCTCACCACCCCATAACGGTCGTAGAACCTCAAACGGAGATGCTATGACAGACAAACCAGACCACACCCTCAGAGAAGGCTCGCTCGGCGTTTCGATCTGGAAACGAGAAGGGCGGCGTGGCTCGTACTACGAGATCACCGCTTCCCGGTCTTACTTCAACAAAGAGACAGAGAGCTACGGCTACACGACAAGCCTCCGGCCGTGGAATCTCGAACCACTCAGCAAGATGCTCATCCAGGCACGGGAATGGATTCGAGAGCACTCTGACGACACCGATTCAGATGCCATGTCTGATGCGACCGAGGCTGTCGAGATATGACCGACGAACAAGACCCAAGACAAGACAGAGCGTCGCCGTTGACCTGATCACGCCATCGCGGCCCGCACCAAGGCACGGACTTGTTCGCGACTCAGCGGCGTCCTTGTGCTCGTCTGTTGAGCCTCTTGTCCGTGCGTGCTCTCGATCGGTCGACTCTTGAACAGGCATCGTGCGGTGTCTTCGTCGATGCTGCTGATGTGCTTCCAGAGCTGCTTGCGGATGATGGTCGCGAACATGCCGCACGGGTTTCGCTCGGCACAGCGCTTTGCCCTCGCCGCCGCCGAGAACACAAGCAGGGCTCCGGCCTGACTCTTGGCGACAAGCCCTTGTTGACCCGCCTGCCGGTGGATCTCCGCCAGCCTCGCCGGGTCGCCGAGGTCCTCCGGCACGATGTGTGAGAGGCAGACCGGCCTTTGGGAACCAGAATCCCGGTCTGGTTGTTTGATCTCCGAAGGAGGGTCTTGTTGGTCTCTTGGGGGTGCCAAATCCGCTCGATTCGACGATGTTTGGGGTGCCATTCTGTGCGGCGACTTCCAGGCGAGCTCGATGATGAACCGAGCCCCAGTGCGATGGCCAGACTTGCCATCCTCCACCATCCGCAGCCAGTTTCTGCTGCACCACGCCGACCTTGCTCGCTTCACGCTGCGTTCGCCGACACCGAAGTGTTCCGCCACCCATTGTGCGGTGCAATGACCGCCCGACCTGCATCGCTTCCGCTTCGAGTCGTAGTACAGGCAGCGGATGGCATGACCGAACGCGGTGGCGATCTCCGCCGCTGTACCGTTTCTCGCGAGCCAGCGGAGTATCCGCCGAGGCACCGGGACCCACTTCCGCCGGGTGGTCCCGGACTCCGATGTCCCGGTGACCCGGACGCGTTCTCTCGACCACTCGACCACGCCAATGTCACTGAGACGACGAACGGCTCCCCGGCATCCCCGGACTCCGGTCAGCCGGGAGAGTTCCTTCAGGTCGTAGTACGGAACACGCTGTGAATCGCTTGCTGTGCGACGCTCGACCATCTCGACAATACCGACCCATGCACGCACATCGCGGAGCTTGAGCTTCCCCGACTTGTAGCCCCGCCAGCAGGCCATCAGCGAGGCGGTCGGCACAAGGGCGAACCCACCCTCAACTTTGCCCTCTTCCATCCATGATGGCGGACGCCACTTCTTGGTTGTGGTGTTTCGTGCTCGCATTGTTCGACCCCCGTTTGTTGTGTGAGCAACGAGAGTGCGAACGCAAACGTCTTGACGACGCCATTACGATTGCGCTAGCTTGGTGTCACCGGGCGAGAGCCAATCTCCTGGACCCTCCCAGCTGTGCTGGAAGTACCCTCGCCCGGCAATTCCCCGTTTCTCGTTGCATACAGCATTGACCACGACGGAGTGTGTTGACCGCACGCTCCGCCGTGCTGTTGAGATGCTGCGTTTCCCGAGATCGATTGAACGATCACGGGGACGAATTGGCAAGACCAGATTGTCACGGTCTCCCGGGGTGACGGGATGTCGATTGCCTGGGGTAACGGAATACCCCTTGCCTTGAACTCCAAAGCCGTGGTACTCGATCAGGCATCACGACCAGGAGACAAGCATGATCGAGCACACACCACTCGCGCACACCATCGTCATCGGGAACCAGAAGGGTGGCGTTGGAAAGTCCACCAACGCATGCCACCTCGCCGCCGCTCTCGGCGAGCGGGGACGCTTGGTGCTGCTGATCGACCTCGACCCGCACGCCGGGGCAACAAGGCACCTCGGAGTAGACCCGAGCAAGTTCGCGGGCTCGCTGGAACTGCTCACCGGAGAAGACACCATCGACTCGCTGGCGATCCGAGCGGGCATGCCAGACGGCGTCGAGCTGATCGCGTCACGAACAGAACTCGCCGACCTCGAATCCCACGTCTCCAAGTATCTCGATGCGACCAGACTGCTCGAACTACCGCTGCGTGAGGCCCGAAAGAGCTACGACTACATCATCCTGGACACGCCGCCCGCGGCTCGATCGATGCCGACCATCGCTGCGTACTCCGAGTCCGAGTGGATTCTCCTCTCCGCGTTCCCACACCAGCTCTCGGTCGAGGGGATTGGTGAGGCCTTCCGCGATATCAACGATGTCCGCCAGTACCGCAATCACAAGCTCGAAGTGCTCGGCATCCTGTTGTGCTGCGTCGACCGCCGCGTGAAGAAATGCCGCGAACGGGTCGAGCGACTGGTGGCCGACGCCATCCCTGGGCGAGCGATGGACACATCGATCTCACAAGCCGCAGTCCTCCCCGAGTCGTCCGCACTCGGCCAGACGCTGTTCCAGCGCCCTGACCAGCAACACCACCACGTCAGACGGCAGTACCAGAAGCTCGCCGCCGAGGTCGAATACCGAATCCGTCATCGGCGAGCGTTCTTGGAAGGACGACTGGACCCGATCGGCTTCCGGGTCGTGCGTGAGATTGAGATCCTCCCGTCTGTCGAACCACTGCCTGAGCTCTCTGGCCACCAACCACCAAAGCCCAAGTCCCTTCTCTCGAAGCTGCTCAACTAGGTGTCCAGATGCCCAAACCTCCAACAAAGCCTGGCCCGACCAGTGCGGTCAAGCCCGACCTGAAACTCGCCCAACGAATCGCAGAAAAGCCCGAAGCCCACACGCTGCTCGCGATGCAGCGAGCCGAAGACCCGCACGAGTCGGTCCGCCGTGAGTTCGCACTCACACGCGAGCTGGACAGGTTGCTTGATGATGAGCTGGTCCCCAGGTTCCGCCGTATCACTGGGATGCAGGTGAACCGGAGCACCGTGCTTCGAGCCATCCTGCGAGCGTTGATGGAGCGGTGGATGATCGAGCCACCCGAACGCCCGGTCGATGGACTCGCGGACGGTGAGCGGCTCATCATCGAAGCCATCGAGCAGGTGCTGGGATTGAATCAACGACGGGATGCCACGAGGACCGAAGTCCGCGATACATCGCGTACGAATCACATTGAGCCTCGCGAAGACGGTTGAGGCAACTCACGCATGCCCGTAATCACGCGTGATTTCTTCGCAAGGATGCGCCATCCTGTTTCTATGCAACACGCGGAGCAATGCACTCCATAACAGCTGCATGATTGAAATGGAACAATCCCGGGAGGAGCCGGGCAACGAGCATCCATCACTCGCTCCCCTCGCAAGTGAACAATTCCCCTCGCTTGCGTCCCACTGCTCGATTGCCCGACTTCCCCTCCCGGACTTTGACAAGTCTGCCTACCGGGCAGCCGACCGCGAAGAGAAAGAACAGCTCATCAAGCAGGTCACCGAAGAGGCGTACGAGCTTCTCGCACAAGACCTCAAGGCCGGGCGGAGTGAGTCGCTCTTGGCCTATCTCGAAGCGGCGGGCCGCTTCCATCAGTACAGCTTCAACAACATGATGCTCATACTGCTCCAGCGTCCCGACGCCACACGAGTTGCCGGGTTTCGGGCGTGGAACAAGTTCAACAGGTTTGTGCGCAAGGGCGAGCAGGGAATCGTGGTCCTGGCTCCGGTCACCAAGGTTGTCGGCAGGCACGAGGAGACCCAAGCCGACGGCTCAAAGAAGGAAGTCCCCATTCGCCGCGTGGTGAACACAAAGCCTGTCTACGTGTTCGATGTCAGCCAGACCGATGGCGACCCGCTCCCCGAACCGGAACGGCACGCCGGGGACCCGGGCAAGTATCTCTCACGCCTGGAGAAGCTCTACAAGAAGCACGGCGTGACTCTGACGTATGTCGAATCGCTCGGCGGTGCGGACGGCGTCAGCCGTGGCAAGTCGGTCGAGATCGTCGAGAGCCTCCCAGACGCCCCCAAGTTCACGGTCCTCGTCCACGAGCTTGCACACGAGATGCTCCATCGTGATGAAGAGCGCCGCAAGAAGACCGACAAGACCATTCGAGAAACCGAGGCGGAGGCCGTCGCTTTCATTGTCGGCTCCGCGATCGGTTTGGAGATGGGCAGAGCATCGAGCGATTACATCCAGCTCTACCGCGGGGACACCAAGACACTGGCTTCAAGCCTGCACGCGATTCAAGACACCGCTGCGAAGATCCTCTCCGGACTCTCGTTCTAGCTGCATCCACTTACGGTCACTGAACAGGTGCTCACCGAAATGCGATTCCAATTCACACCGGTGATGACACATCCCTTGTGACAAATACCCTCTCAGCCGGACGACGACGGCGAACACACTTCCTGTGATCGAGGGGTGCCATGCCTTGTGACTGTCGCTTCCGATTCACCTCACGGACGGTCGCCAGGAGCTGGTCGATGACCGGACGAAACGGGTAGAAGCCCAGCGACCAGAACTCGGCTTCGAGTCTCTGTTTCGGCCAACGCGTGGCCAGCTCCAGCATGTGTGCACGGAGTCCGGCGTTCACCTGCTTGTTGAGTCTGACCAGCGTGTGCCAGCCCGGACGGCTCACCCTGACTCCACCGATGACCCGACTGTTGCGGCAGAACGTATGACGGATGGAGTAGGCGTTGTAAACCAGACTTATCCGACGCATATCCCTGAATACCGCTGGCCGCACGACCCGGCCGTGCCTGTCTCTGCTCTCGCCGAGAGACTCGAAGAACGAACCCTGACCGGCGGTCGCAAGCAGGATGAAGAAGCGACCGTGACGCACGTAGTGCGTGCTCGCCATGCCCGACGCTTTCCTCCGGCTTCGTGTCCAAGGCTTCACGTCACATCGGTAGGTGTCGATGAGCTTGTCGTCGAGCGCCTCAAGATCGACATGCTCCTTCACCCGATCAGTGAAGTAGAAATGATGCCCGCTGCTGACGTGCTGAACGACCTGTCGCACGAATCCGTCGGGCGAAGCGGTCTCCCATCGATAGCTCACAGACCTCCTTGAAATGGTGAGATTGTTCAAGGGCACAATCTCCAAAGCCCATTGCGATTCCTTCACAGACGAACCTTCTCTGCATTAGACACCGTGATTCGGTTGCGATATCGCCGCATCACGTTGAAGCACCGACGCCAAGTGCGTCGCTTGCTTCCTATTGCCTTTGCCCAATACTTGGGCTTTGCAGCATCCATCAACCTTCGATGTGCGGGATGTCACCATCCAGCTCATCGTCAGCTCGTTGCCACAGGCAGCTCCTCCGTTACGAGTTGCCGCTTGTCGCCACTATGCCGTCTGCTTACGACACCCTCTTGGGCCCCATTGCCCAAGAGGGTCACACCGACTGTCACGAGGACAATCCAGGTCGCTCCTTTCGTCGTTGCCTCCGTCTTCCGGCACCACCCGGAAGACCACAAACGGGTGCTGACTGCCTTGCCAACACACCGCACTGCTCACGCAGTCTTCTACTTGGAGCACACTCCCAGGCTCACGGATCTCAGGTCGAGTTACCTACTCGAACCCCGCTGTCGTCACCAGCGGCACCGTGAGCCCTTCCCGATTTAGTCGCAGCTGTCATCCACTAGGTCACGTGGCTAGACGGGAGTTACCCGCCGGACCACCACCGCCGCACCGCTCGTCTCCGAGCAGTGGGTTCGCCTCTTCGAGAAGAGGTTTTCACCGGACCGAAGCAAGAAGCATCCGGTTACGTCCGGTGGCGGGTGTTCGCCGTGATGCGGTCTCCATCGAGACCCACACCACAATCTCGGCATCGTCTCCTAGTTGGCCTAACTCGCAAGCCCTACCGAATCCCTTCGCAGGGGCGGTGTTTCGGGCCTCTCATCGTTGAGCTATTCACGCTCCGGCTTGTTCATCACCGGATGCCCGAAGGGGGTAGACCCTCCGGCGTGGCCTGTTTCCAGGCTCACGGCTCCCGACGCGAGCCAGGTTGCACGGGGCGGTTGTACCGCAGCCCCTTGCCCCCTGGACGGGATTCTCACCCGCTTCCACTGCGACGGCCTCTCACTATCGAGAGGTCTGTCATCGTCGCCCTGGATCGGCGGAGTTCGCCATCGGGTAGAACATGAGGATTGGCAACGCTGGGTTGGTTTGACTCATGAGCCCCCGTCGAGCCGGACAAGCACCTCTCGATGCATCCGGCTCTACCTGGACACTCTATCGCGGTGACGAAACCGCTCCCTTTCATCGGCTGGTGAGGCCGACTCCCTGGGCAGAGTGTCTCGTGAAGCGGTGTCGGCATCGTTCCACGATGACCAACGACCATGAGACAAACAGTGTCTCACGCTCACACTATGCCTGAACATGACCGTTTAGTCAGCCCCTAGGCAGTCGATAAAGTCTGGCAATAGGAGCATCAAGGAGCTTCTCAATGCGTCGAAGGTGAGGGAACGCCTCGCCTGAGTCTAACCGCAGCTTGATTCGGTGATCAGGCGTGATTGCTCCGATGTGTGTCGCACTTTCGCTGTTTAGCGTTTGCACCACACTAGATTTCTTCCGAACGAGGACATCCACCGAGTTGATTCGATCAACGAACTCAATGCATCGGAGTCCACCATTGACATCCTCAAGCGCCACAAGACCATGCCCTTCACACTCAAACCCCGAACGTCCATACCGCAGTCCTTCGATCTCGCCGCCATCGTCCTCGTTCGCTTGGCTTGTCACGATGGGCTCTGCCAGCGTCAACAAGAGCATGCTCAGTTCTTCCATTGATCGGCGGCTGTGCATTATGGAGCCAAGCTTCACCGTTTTAATGTCATCACCGTCTCGGTAGCGAAACCAGCCCTTCAAGCAGATCTTGCCTCTTCCTACCCACTTGATACCGACTGCCTCCAGCTGATCCCATGGTGTCACTTCCGAATCACTACCCACGGTGAAGCCATTGCCCAAGAGCTCTACAACCGGCTCATGCCTGATCTTCCAAACAAAGTAGAAGTACCAGGCGACCACCGCGGTGGTCGCAATCGCAAGAATCGCGAGCCCTGCTCCAACTCCAGAGTCGCCTTGCGAGAATGCACCGATGGCGAAGCCCCACCACGCCAGTGCAAAGGCCCCCATAAGAGCGAATCCAAACCACACGACGAAAGAAACTCTTCCTCTATAGCTCGCACATTCGCTCGGACCGGACATAGACTCAGCTCCTTCAGGCATTATCTGTCGTGTGATACCACTATCAGTTCGTGCGGCTAATCTCGACCCAAGCTATTAGCTCGGATGTATGACCACCTGACACCTTCGCGATTCCCCTGTGATTGAGTTCTCGTTCGAGAAGGGGTTCGATGACCTCTTCCAGCAGCCGGGCCCTGTTGCTCTCAGTCATCACCCGATTCGTGGATGAAGCATGAAAAACATCGGCGTACTTTTTCTCCACAGTTGGTACACGATTACCATTGGAATCGACTGCGATCGGAACGAGATGGCTGGACAAATCTTCTGCGCGTCCAAGCGACTGCACGAACCACAATGTCAGGAGAGTGGCTTCATGCTCGCCTTTCATTTGAGCAACAGCACCAACATCTTCAGGCTGCAAACCCCTCCATCGTCGCAGTATTGAAACCAACTGAGGGTGATCAACACCAAGTAGTTCAACACTATCGTCTTGTTGTGCAAGATCTCGGTTCAACGTGTAAGCACGGCCTTCATACTCCGGCATACTCCGTATCTCAAAGAGGTCGTCGTCGAGATCTACCAGTTGCCCACCATCCTGTTTGACAGACGATTCGACAAATGCTCGCAGCCTGGCCTTGCTGCTATCAATGTCTGAGAGTGGCTCGTAATCATCGAGACTAAAGCCGTCTAGGTCTTGGAAGAGTTCAAAGACAACCTGCCGAGCCTCTGACGCATTCGACATAGCGGCTTCGAGCTCTTGTTGAGTACGTTTGAGTTCCGGGTCCGACAGTGCATCACGATAGAGCTGGTCGTAGCTCAATCGATCAGAAAGTTGGCCCAGAATCTGAGCCTTAAGGTCTTCAGTGACCTCTCCATGCTGATCGACCTTGCCGAGTGTCTTGGCAATTTCTGTGAGCTTGTCATTCAGTAGCAGGAAGATCCGCCCCTCAATCGTGTCGGACATGACGAGGTTGTAGATCTGAGCGGTGTCCTGTTGGCCGTAGCGATGAATACGACCAATCCGCTGCTCTAAATCCATTGGATTCCAGGGGAGGTCGAAGTTGAAGAGGACACGAGAGAATTGGAGGTTGATACCCTCCCGACCGGCTGCGGTGCAAACCATGACGCGTGGGCCATCCGTCCGACGGAATTTCTTTTCCGCCGCCAGCTTTGACCCGTGGTCGCCACCACGAAGCACGACAACGCCTTGACCCGGGTAGGCACTCTCAATTTCCTTGGAGAGAAGATCCACGGTGGCAAGATACGTCGCGAAGATGACGACTTTCTCGTCTGGGTTCTGCTCCCACAACGCACCAAGCCCCCTGAGTAGCTTGTCGATCTTGGTCTCGCGGCCATGCGGAAATGCTGCGAGCAGCTCCGCAATGGTTTGGCGTTCCTCTGGAAGCGATAGGGCAACACAGACTGCGGCGAGGTCTTCACCCTCGGCTGTGGTGGCCTCCTCGCTTTCGGACGACGCGGCAAGAGCGAGCTGCTCCTCATCGAGCTTGCGGATGAGTCGGAGCTTCAGGTCGGCGAGTATTCGGTCGACTTCACC
Organism: Phycisphaerales bacterium UBA1910; assembly: GCA_002337545.1. GTDB lineage: Bacteria > Planctomycetota > Phycisphaerae > Phycisphaerales > UBA1924 > UBA1924. Next base: position 141,769 of record DDGE01000039.1, read on the forward strand.
GCGCCCAGCAGGATCATCAGGAAGACCAGTCTCACGATGTATGAGCGAGCGGGCTTCGTTCAAGAGCTGAGTGTGGCCATCAATGTCTAGAGCCTGGTCCTTCAGGATTGCTTCGTGAATCGTCAACATGAGCTGACGCCGACGAAGTGTGCTTCGCACCGCCGCGAAGCTGGAAGCAGCGATCTTCTGGAAGATCGTCATCACGAAGCCGAGGGCGCGACCTTGATTCCCTTGCTGCTTCGCGAGGTCGAATCCATCCTGGAGGTACTCGCGGAGCTTGGCGTAGAACTCTCGCTCCGCATCAGACATCGTAAATGACTCTGTGTGCACCCATCGGCGGGCAAACAACGGCGAGCCGTCGGGCGTGCAAGCGTCGGCTTTCGTTCGTCGGAACACGACACTATTGAGGCGGTGCCGCTCCTCAACCATCTCTTCCGCATCAGCAAACAGAGTGGGATTGAGAAGCTGGATCAACATCCAGAAGCGATAATGGTCCCCTTGGTGCGGGGTCGCTGACAAGAGCAGAAGATCGCGGGCATGGTCACGCATCGCTTCGGCGAGCTTGTAGTTCTCTGTCTTCCGAACTTTGCCACCGCTCTTGTATGCAGAGAGGTGATGGGCTTCGTCGAAGACAACGAGGTCCCACTTTGGAGCCTCACGCAACCTCTTCACACGAGCTCTTCGCTTGAGCGTATCCACGCTCGCGATGAGTCGGTCGTGCTTGGCGAATGCGTTAGAGCGGCGGTCAGTCACGTCCCCCGAACTGCCGAACACCTCGAAGTCCAGGTTGAAGACTTCGTTGAGTTCTCGATGCCAGTTGTTCACTAATCCTGCTGGAACAATCATCAACGCACGGTTGAGCTCACCTCGACTTGCGAGCTCTCGAAGCACAAGTGCCGTTTCGATGGTTTTTCCGAGGCCGACTTCGTCCGCGATCAAGTAGCGTCGTGGTGTAGCAGTCGCAATCCGATGCGTGAGAACGACCTGGTGCGGCAGGAGGTCAATGCGTGCGGCTGTCAATGCCGCCGCGTTGTCCATCAATGGAAGTGCGTGCGCCTCAACGTGCAGCCAGGCACGCCTCAAACGGTCCTCGCCGCCCTCAACACCTTCAAGGATGCGTTCCGCCCGACTCCGGGCAGGGGCAATCGCAGCGGCGTTCACACGCCGCTCGCCCGATGCGAAGAAGACCGCGAGATATCCATCTGAGCCAACGGACGCGACCACACCCTCGCCAAAGTCGGCGTGTGCTACGCGGTCACCGAGTTTGAACGTGGTCTCTGGCATCAACTGATCCTCGGGTGGTACAGGCCCGCCCAATGCTTGCCGTCGTAGTCCACACCTTTGTCTTGCGAGTTCATGATCCGCTCGATTTCGCTCTCCGCTCCGGACCAGAGCAGTCTTCCGATGTGAAGCTCCTTGGTTGGTGAATGAGTGTGCTTGTAGAAGTACTGCTCGCTTGCACCTCGCATCGAGATGCGGTTCCGGCCAGACGGCATCCACAGCACGAGGCAAGCAGAACTGTCGTAGAACTCCTGGAACGACATGATTACTCTGCGGAGATCGGTGAGGAGCCATTGTTCGGCATCGGGCCCGTTCAGGATGTCCAGCATGCCTTCGACTCCAGCAGCGACGACCGCATCACCGTTTGCAGCCGGAAGCTCGTCCGGCCACGCTTCGGACATTGCAAAGAGCTCTCGGATAGAGATGACCTTGTGTGGGTCCACAAGCTCAGAGAGCGTGTCGGGATCCCAGAGCATGCAGAAGCCACGTCGTGACCAACCGTGATTGAACCTCGTCTTGACCATCAGTCATCCTCCCCGAGCATGTCGAAGAGCGTTAGTTCCTTGGCCTTCGGCTGGTTCTTCGCTTCCCACGCCTTGTAGAGCTGGGATGCGGTAATCGCCGCATTTCGAGTCGGCGAGTCTGCGCCGTGCGTCTTGAACCAGGTCAGGATCGCTCCGAGAGCCGGATGCGGTCGGAAGTTGGCGTTATTCAGCGTGTCGTTGGCGACGATCCCGCTGTTCTCGAAGCACGCACCAATCAGGTACATCGCCTGGTCGTAATCGCTGGTCATCCCTCGACGCTGTTTACCAACCCAATCACGTGCGATGTCGAGCGGCGGCACCAGGTAGAAGACCTTCTTCTTCTCCGTGACCCATCCTCGCCCAACGAAGTCCGAAGGAGCACTGCCCGTTCCTCGCAGGAACTTCTGCATTTGGTCTCGCGGGAGCTCGCCTACCCCATCGAACAGTCGGAGCATCATTCGTGTGAATGGTTCGGCATTATGCGGCGGCGGTTCTTTGACTCCGCCTGCCTCTTCGTCGAGCAATTGGTTGATTCCGAGGAGAGCCTCAAGGACAGACATTGGGGTGTCGGGATTCTTGTAGACTTGGCCGTAGTGACGCGAGAAGTATTCGAGGGCTTTGCCCCTGCGAATCACCTGCAGGTCAGCCTCCGGGAGGCCCTCTTCTTGGTGATGCTCAAGCAACTCCCGAATCTCTCGAACGTCGGCGATGACATGCCGACGGAGCTTCGCCCACGAGATTCGGGAAGGCATTTCGTCTCGCTTCCTGCACACATGAATAATGTCGTACTCGATCTTCTGTGATCCGAACTGAGCGTTGTCACCCTTTGTCTCATCGCTTCGGATTGGAAACGTCGATACGAGGGCAAATCCCGCATCAAAGAGAGCCTCAAGCACATCGACCCAAGGCTCATCTTCACTGTGGTGAAACGTGAAGGCGAGTAGACCGCCCGCTTTGAGGACACGATGAGCTTCTGCATAGCAGGCAGTCAGTAGACGCTTGTAATGCTGCGATGGCTCGTTGTGTCTCACGCCATTGGACACGCACTCCAGTGCCTTGGGCGTATCGTCCTTGCCAAATACTCCTGCCTCGCGCGTCACTGCGAGGCAGGCGCTCCATGCATAGAGGAAATCGGCCAGTTCGGAGTACTGGAGGAGGTCGCCGAACGGCGGGTCGGTTACGACCAAGTCCATCGACGCGTCGTCATAAGGCAGCTCGGTTGATGAGCAGCACGAAATCCTCGAAGACGGTGCCATCGGATCCTGTGGAAACACCTTCACTGACTTCGTTGTGATAGCTCCTCGCAACGCGGACGAGCCGCTTCCAAGCTGATCCGCCGCAACCAGCTCCCATGGATTAAGTTTCCACTCTGCTGCATCCTTGAGGGCCCCAATGACTGAACGCCATGGGCCGTAACCAGTCGGGACGAACACGCCGACTTCTACGCTCATATCTTTCGGGTTGTAGTTTGGATTCGAAAGTGCCGGAGCGAAGTGATCTTTCGACCGGTGCCAGAACGCCAGCATGTTCTGGTATCGGACGTACTGCTGCAATGCACTTGTTCCGTAGAGAACGGCATCTGTTGAGAGCTCCCCCCGCAGTGAATCGAGTGACTTGGCGAAGAGAGAGTGAACGAGCAACTGTCTCGGGTTGAACAGGTGTCGCCACCTCGTGAACCCGTGCTTCGGCAGAGGATCCTTTACGTGAGTACGTTCTCCATACGGGATCGTCGTGTCGGGGTAGCACCCCTTCAAGTCACCTTGTGATCGCTCATCCCATTCGCGGAATGCGGCGTTCACTTGATCCGCGTTATCGACCGGCTGGTAGAACTTGCCTCCATAGGGCTCGCCCAAAGCATCGCATTCTGGGCAGTAGCATTGCTGAGCAACTACAGCAACGGGCCCATTGTGGCCCGCAGTTTTGACACTGTCGAGGTAGTCATTCGCTTTGCCGCAAGCCGAACAAGAAAACTGCCCGTCCTTCGGTTTCGTGGCTGCATTTGTGGGCACTGGCTCTGGCCAGTCCGGAATGTCAAGCATGTCTGGTAGGGGCCCTCTCACCTCTACTAACTGGGCGTGGGTTGCTCGTGTGTTGTTCCACAGCAGCGTCGCGGCCACAGGTTCATCGACACTCCCTCCAAATGGAATGCCACCGTCCCCAACTCTTGGCTCACCGGCAAGCCAAGAGGGGTGGACAAGGAGTGACAAGGAGACCTTCTTGGAGACTGGCTTCGGAAGCACTCCCAGTTTGCACTCGTTACCGCAGCTAGGACACGTGACCGAACCCGGCTTGCCTGCCTGATTGAGCTGGGCCACCGCAAACGAGTCAGCATCAGTCGGGCAAAGCAATGGGATGCCCGGAGCCATGCGAGCATCTCTTTCCTCGATTTCAAACTGATGGTCGCAAGCTGAACACTGATAGCTCCACGCTCGCACCGACAGGGTCTTGCTTGCGAGGAGTGGTGACGACAGCACAGGCGTGCGATGCCTGCAACTACTGGTAGTACACTCGCCGTGCTTCGACCAAAACGCATAGATGACTTCTGGTCCTTCGTACCGGTAGTTGGAGCGGTCGCGTGGAGGTACTGAAGTCGGCACGAAATCGTCGGGCTTGACGTCGCCTGTTCGCACGTCAAGCCAACGCCCCGAATGACCACGAGGACAGGAGCAAGAGAAGAACGGAGCGACCTGCGGCCGAACGTCTGATTCCAGATGCGAAAGCAACTGGTCAACTTCCTGCGGATCGACCTCGGCAAGCCTGTTCTTGACAACGAGCCATGACACAGGGTTTAGGTCATTGCCATACATCTGCAACCCGAGCCGAGAGCCTTCAACCACAGTTGTGCCGCCACCCATGAATATGTCGGCCACGCGGAGTTGTTGGAGGGTGCCTGACGACTGGTGGTTGCCGTAGTAACGACTCCAGACCTGCTTCGCGGCTTCAGAAGAGTCGTCTGGAGCTCTGGTGGCCGCCGCCAACAGCATCGCCCTAAAAACACTGCTTCGTCGCCACGCCCACCATTTGGCAAGCTGATAAACGGGCTTCATCGCATTGCCTTCGATCGCAGCAATCCGATTGATGGGAATGATTGGGAAGTCAACTTCGAGGCAAGTCAGCGGACGATTCGGGTCAGAGAAGTCAACAGTCTCCAGGTCCCATGCCTTGCCTGCATTGACCGCAGCCGCGACTTCTCGCTCGATCCACTCAGCCTTGGTGAGGCCTTCGTCTTTCCATGGCTGTTCCTTTGCCATGCTCAGGCCCCACCTTTCCTGCTCAGTTCAATGAAGGGGACGGCAACCTCCAACACGCTCAGCCCTCCGTGCGTGAGCGTCGGGTAGCCGCCAGCACTCTTCCACTTCCTTCGTCCATTGACGAAGAGGTGGGAGCCGTGCTGTGTGTGGAGCTGTAGGTCGATAGGCGGAACCCAATGGCCGTGTGCCTCGTCCGATGCGACGCATCGTCCGCTCTTGAACGTCTTCTTGAGGTAATCGGCGTGGTCCGTCGCCGCATCCGGGAACATTTCGCTCGCGGCATAGCCGTGGTCTGACGTGATGACTAGGCGTCGCCCCTCGGCGAGTCTCTCAACGAGCTTCCAGAATGCATCGCTTTGGAGGTGTTCCGATGCTTTGGCCACGAGCGGGCGAAGACCTTCTCCGGCATCGGCGAAGTCGTGAACGTCTTTGTCCGGCCAGTGATGCCAGAAAGCCCAATCAGGTTCGGCACCGACGAATGCGGCACAGTCCTCCCAAGGGATGTCCGTGGTCTCCGTACGAGCTCCAGGCAACCGGTGTGATGAGCCAGCGTTGTTCGAGCTGAGCGAGGACCGCTGACCGAATCCCATAGCCTTCGCGAAAGGGGTAGTGTCTGCGGGGAGCTCCGCACCAGTCGGACGAGCCTGCACGACGTTCAAGCCTCGTTCTTCGGCACCGGCGATGAGCCACGGAACCTCTCGGAGAGATAGTGCATCGAGAATCAAGACTGCACGCCCGGAGTGACTGTCGTTCCACCAATTAGCAAGCACATCTGATGTTCGGTCGACTTCACTCTCGAAGTGACTCCAAAGGTCCCAGCCAGCGGTTGCTAGGAACAGGTCAATGTCCGACAACTCGCGGTCCCGTTTCCACACTTCGGACTCGGGTGTGCCACTACCAAATGGTGCAGTACACACCTCCCATGCGTGGTCGAAGATTGCAGCCCAAGCATCTTTTGGACTGCTCCGTTGCAGTGTGTTGAGGAAGGAACAGTCGACGGTCATTCGCTCTGCTCCTTCTCAAGACCAAGCTCATAGGTCATGCCGTCGGGTAGCTTCCTGAGCATCTCCTGAAGCTGTGCGCCGGTGAGCTTGCCAACCTTCAACCGAAGGTCGTGAAGCTGGGTGCCAGCTTTGATGCCCTGAGACTCAATGCGACCGAGCAAGTTGAGTGCGGAGGTCGCCGGAATGTTCACCGCGACTCGCGTTGCAGTACCGCCACCGAAGATTCCGCCGCTACCAGTCGGTCCGGTTGAACCACCACCGGTCTCACCGTTGCCGGGTCCGGTAGCCCCTCCACCGGGCTGATCTCCACCGGGGGGCGTTGGTCCTGACGGTTCGGTGCCTCCACCGGTCCCGGTTCCTCCTGCCACACCAGCCGACCCCGGCACATTCTGAGGCAACAGCACATGCGTCTCATCGAGGTGCTTGCCGGTGCCGAGCTTTCCTCGCATGCGACGCCACGCGGCGTCTTCGTCCTCGCCATCGTTCTGCTGGAGGTACTCCATCCCACGCAGGTTGATTGCGATGAGCCCCTTCGCACAGAGGCGAATGATCCGCTCCTTGGCGAGTGTCTCACCGAGCCAGGGAATGCAGTCGACACCACCGGGACGCGGCTCGCGGAGTTCTTTCAAGAGCTTGCCGATCGATTCGTTGTTCCCAGCCGCAGTGACAATGAACTCCTCGAAGTCCTCAGGGATGAAGAGATTCTCGTTGATGAGCCGGTCAATCGCTTCAGGAATGTCTGTGCCCTGAACACGATGGGATTCCATGTGGAACTTGCAGTTGTCTGGTTGCTGGAAGTTCCAGTTCGCGATGATTGCAAACCGGTCAAACCGAGCTTTGAGAATCTCGCGGAGTTCCTTCTGGTACTTCGTCTGGAGCCTGCCATACTCCGGATTCTGGCCCTTCCATTGCTCCGCGAGGTAGACGCACCGTGCCAACACCGCCAAGTCGCGATCAGCGAACAGATTGGTGCTGCCGTCTTGAGGAAGAATGAACCGAACAACATTTCGGTTCCGTTGAAGGTTGTCACAAAGCCATCGTCCAAGAGCCGCATCTGGCTTCGACGGCGACTCGGGCAGCACCAGTAAAGGAATTCGCTCGTCCCACTGCCCAGGCTGATCAGGCTCGTCCACTGATTCCCATGGATCTCTATTCCATGCCTGCGGAAGCACAATGACCCGGTACTTCGTAGCTGTGTCCGGCGAGCCACCGAGGACGTAGCGCGCCTCCTTCGCCAGATGAGCGACATCCTGTCCATCTTGGAAGAGCCGGTCGTTCCGTGCACTCGCAATCAGTTTGGCCTGCGGATTCTCCTCTTCACGGAAGAGGTACCTGTTGCCATCCTCATGAATGTTGAAGCTGTTCTCGACGATGGTCGTCAGCTCAACCTGAAAGGCATTGTCATCGACAGGACGGCCCCGCGTTACATCGACATGCAGCGTCGCCTGGTCAGCGCCAGCTTGATTAATCTCGGCAAGTGAACGAAGCCACAGAGCTCCAATGACTCCTTCGAGTCGCGGCAATCGACGAGCAGCATCGGGAACTGCGTCCTTGACTGCCTCCAGATTCCGCAAAGCCTTCTCTCGCAGCTTGTGGTGATGCTGATTCGCAACAGAGTCGAGAAGGGCAGCGATTCCACTCGAATCATCGTCGAGTCGAAAATCAGCAGCCGTAATGATTGCAGCGTCTTCTCCACTCTGCTTGAAGAGATCCGCCAGAACGCGAATCATGTCGCGTGTCCCCTGCGCACTTGTCGCGATGAGAACCTGGTCTTCGAGCAACTGCATCAGGTGAGACGCAAATGGCCAGTTCTCAACGAACTCGTTCCTGAGACGGTCTTGCTCTGCGGGAGCGACGTTTTTGAGCCGAAAGTACTCCGAAATGTGGTCGCCGATGAGAGCCTCAACTTGTTCCGATGACACTTGAAGTCGATTCGAAAACAACCGGTGCAAGAGAAGTCGAGATCTATCCTGCTTCGCAGACGGCCCCTTGAAGTCGATGATGATTGGATTCACACGCTGAATCTGTTGAAACGCATCGGTCGATCCGTTTCGAACTGACGTGACGAGCAGCAAGCGGTCCGGGTGTTCTTTGGCAATCTCTGACAGAATCTGGATGAAGTTGAACGCCCAGTTCCTCCAAGGGTACTGCTTCGTGTTGGTCAATCCATCAAACCAGGTCTGAAACTCGTCAAGCACGAGCACCGTTGGCGTGTGCTCGACCATTTCCATGATGATGGTGTCGCTTGGCACATCGGTTTTCTTGTCACCGAGAGCTTCCCACTTGCCACGGCAGTAATCACCGTTCGGGTGATTGTCGAACAGCACATCCCAGAGGTATTTGTAGTGCTGCTGGTGCATGCTCTCGCTGATCACATGCATGCCGTCTCGCAACTCCAGCCCGTCAATCTTTGGATTGGAGAGGATCTGCGACCAGTTCTTCAGCCAACTTGCGGCATCCGTCCTACTGGTAAGTACGTGGTAAAGCACCGCCATCAAGTGAGACTTACCTTGCCCTCGTTCTCCCTTCAATACGATCGGTCGACCCTGTGACGGCCCGGAGGCTTCCAAGAGCTTGAGCACATCCGTTGTCGGATATGTGATGGCGAGAAACTCGCTGGCCGCGACTTGAGTCGCACCGGTGTTGTTCCGGTTCGTGAGCTCAATAGCGGTTCCTTTCAGTCGCCGCCCTTTAAACTCATCGCGAAGTGTCAGTCCAAGCATGTTCAGTTCCTCGCTTCCGAACCGCACAGGTTCAGTCGTTCTCGCGTTCCTTGTCGCGGTTCTCGCCTAGCCACTGGTCGATCACTTCTTTGTGAAACCGCCAGTGCTTTCCGACCTTCTGGCCTGGCACCTTGCCCTCCTGGGCGAGTTTGTACAGCGTCGATTTCGCGACCTGTAGGTATGCCGCAAGCTCGTCAATGGTCATGACCTTCGGTGGGTCCACAGCACAGCCTCCATCGCCTAATGACGATTGTTTGTGCGTGATTCTACTCGTTGCTAATGGATTCTGCGCGGCCTGGGGCTTTCGGACCGGTCTGCTTAAGCACAGCACGCTCTATGCTGGGGTACTGGCTCAATGATTCCACCCACGCAAACTGTTGATCTTGGCTCATTTGCAGAAATTCGTTCCGAGCATCCCGCCACCTCAGCGAAATCTTCGACTCATCCGGCCCAGCCTCTTCCTCCGCAACCAGTCGCCCGAGCTTGTCCATGGCATAGGCAATGTCACGATTGTCGTACGTCTCGGCCATCACTCGAATGAGTGCCTTGAAGAACTGATTGAACTCCCGACTCCGCCGAGTCTTTGGCATCGTGTGAAGTTGTTCTAGGTGCTCGTACGCACCGTCATCTACACGTACCGCTTCCGGCTCGGAATTGTCTTCGTCAGGCTCGCCGTAGGTGTCGTGGTAGCTTCCGATGCTCCAGCCAAGTCCAATCCACTCCCGGATTGTGTCAAGGATGAATGCGAGCGGCTCATCATGTGAGATGAGGCTTGTACTAGCGAGGAACACTTCGCGATCGATGTCCCAGGTCAAATCGTCCAAAGAAAACCCCAGAGGGTCGGGACACTGGTCAATTGAAGTGCCGTACAGCCGAATGGATGACTCAGGCACGAACGGCAGCTCAATGCTCCGTGTCAGCACAATTCCAGGCCCATGCTCACTCATGGGCGGGACGAACTTCAGGTGCAAGTCGAGATGGAGAGTGTGCATGGCTTTGCTCCCGATGGAACGCCCGACAGAGTTGCTTGAGCAGTAGCGACCGCACGCCTTCGCACTGAATCATCAGGCCAACGCGAGCAATAGTTGCACTACAATTCGGGCCGAATCAGCACTACATAGGACGATTCATCGACCGAGAGCAGAGTAGTGCAAAAACGGAAGAAGCCCCTAAGCACCCTTGAGCAAGGAACTTAGAGGCTTCTTCTGAAAGCGGGTGATCGGATTCGAACCGACGACATTCACGTTGGCAACGTGACGCTCTACCACTGAGCTACACCCGCGTATTTGGTTGTCTGCGGGGCTTTGGGGGGCCTCGCGGGGGTAAAGATATTCCCGATTTGGGCGTGCGTCAAACTCTTTGGGCAATCAACCTGCAAATGGGTGCTGAGAGCGAGGATTTGGGGAGATAATCGGGCGTTGGAACGGGTCCGGCGGTGTGCTTGGTGTTATTGGCGTTTGCTGCGGGCGAGATCGATGCCTTCGAGGACCTGGTTGGAGGTGTAGGCGTTGCTGACCCATACTGGCTGATCCTGCCCTGGGGTGAAGATTGCCAGGAATGGGATGCCTGTCTGGCCGAGTTCGTCGTTGAGGAATGACCAGCCGGGGGCGCTGAGACTTGTTAGATCCGCGACCATTGGGACGACATCGGCGCTGAGGAGCTCGGGTTTTACGGGTTCCTTTGCGAGCACGGTTGCTTCGAGGGCCTTGCAGTTGAGGCACCATTCTGCGGTGAAGTCGAGTACGACGATCTGGCCGTTGTCGAGGGATGCCTGGAGGAAGTCGCGCGAGTATGGCTGCCAGAAGTTGTGGTACTGGTGCATTGTCTGGCCGTATGCGACATATGAACCTGAGAATGCGAAGAACAGCCCGATGATGCCGAATGCGGCTCGTTTTCCGATGCTTTTGGTGATGCGGATTGTTTGTATTGCGAGCCAGAGACCTGTGGCGATGCCGACGATTCCGATTGCCCACCAGTGGACTGTTTTACCCCACCATACAAAGTTCCATCCGTTTCCTGAGCCGTATGAGATTACTGAGGTTCCGAGGAAGTATGCGGCTGCTGCGATCATGAGCAGGCCCATGACCTGTTTGACGAGTTCGCTTGCGGGGCCGGTCCTTGGTACGGATTTGAGGAGTGCTGGGAAGACGGCGAGGACCACATATGGGAAGGCCATGCCGATCCCCATGAATGCGAAGACGGTCATGACGAGCATGGGTGGCATTGTTGCCGCGCCGGCGAGGAGGGCTCCTGCGACAAAGCCGAAGCATGGCAGGCCGAGGATTGCGGTCATGACGCCGAAGACGAGTGAGCCCCAGGGTGAGTCTGCTTTGGGATTGACTGCGTAGACCTGCTGTGGGAGCTTGATTTGGAAGAGCCCCATGATGCCGATGCCCATGACGAGGATGATGATGCCGATGAGTGCGGTGAGCCACCAGAATCCGAAGATCATTGATGGGTCGAGCTTGCGTGCGATGAATGCCATGGGGATGCCGATGGCGATCCAGAACGCGATGACACCGGCGGCCATCCATAGTGAGAGCATTAATGCTTTGGACCTTTTTTCACCGGCGTGCTGGGTGATGGTCATGACCTTGATGGGGATGACGGGGAGCACGCACGGGGTGAGGTTGAGGACGAAGCCCCCTACTGCTGCGAAGAATGCGAGAACGGCGATGCCCGCCGCGGAGTCGGGCGCGGGGAGGGTGATGAAGCCGAGGAACTGACGGGATGGGACTTCGGATTCTTCTTGCGACGCATCGTTTGTGTCGACTGCTGCGATGGAATCGGGGTCGTATGCATCGAATACATCGGGCCACGCGGCAGGATCAACCGTTGCGTTGGGGTCGATTGTGATCGACAGGGTCATTATTTCTGTTTCTGGCGGGAGGCATGTCTTGTCGTCGCAGGCCTGGTATGTGAGGCCGAGATCGAATGAAATCTGGCCTGCGGGTGCTTCTGCGGACACGCTGACGGGCACATAGAGCACTGCCTGCTCGGCGTAGACCTGATACATCACGGGTGTGCCGGTGAAGAGGAAGTCGACGGGCACGCTTATGGGCTCTGGCCATTGGACTGGGCCGAACTCGAGGCCCTCGGCTTCGGGGAGGGCGAGCTGGGTTGGAACCGGGCGGAAGCTTCCCATTTCATCGGGGACGATGGGATCGTTGAGGTTTGTGTGCCAGTGCTCGGCGTGATCGAGGGTGATGGCGACGACGAAGTCGCTGCCTGGGGCTGCGGAATCCGTGCTCAGCTGAGCGGAGATGCTAACTGGCGGGGAGGCGTCTTCATCGTCGGCGGGGATTGTTGCGACGCTCGGCTGGGACCCAAACGGATCTCCGTAGGATGGCTGGGCACCAACCGCTGAGACCGGCAGGAGGAACATCATCAACAACAGGGAGAGGGTTCTGAGCATGTGTATTTCTCTGGGTCGTGGTACATCGGGGACCGCCGTCGTCGAGCAGGAACCCTGTTCCGTTGTGTTTTGTTCCCTCGGCCCAGAAACCGCGTGATTACGGGGGCAGAAGATGAAGAGAATCGCCATCCCGGACCGATAGTGAGTGAGTGTATCCCCGCCCTGTGGGGGTTGTCGCTTTGCCCGCGTGGGCATGGATGAGGTATCGACGCCAATGAGCATGCTCGACCAGAACGACATCGATGCCCTCTTGGCGGCGAGTGCGACCGAAGCGGAAGATACGCCCACTCGACCTGAGAAGCGGCTCTTCTCGCATAACCATACTGATAATGAGCAGGTCGAGATCCGTCAGTATGACTTCAAGCGTCCTGAGCGTGTGTCCAAGGACCAGATGCTCGCGCTTGAGACGCTCCATGAGGCGTTTGCGAGGAACTTTGGGGCATCCCTCTCTGGGTTTCTTCGCACGATCGTCGAGGTCCGTGTCGCGGCATGTGAGCAGATGACCTATGGGGAGTTCGTCGCGGGGCTGCCCAATCCAACGAGCTACAACCTGATCCAGCCGGACACGCTGGAAGGCCAGATGTGCCTTGAGGTGTCGCCGCTGATCATCTACCCGATCATCGACCGATTGCTAGGCGGGACGAATCAGGACCTGTTTATCCCACAGCGTCCGATGACAGCGATCGAGCAGCGGTTGATCTCGACGGTGATGGGTCGAGGGCTTGACGCGCTTTCCGAGGCATGGGAGAGTGTTCGCCCGCTTCAGTTCGAGATCACTGCGACTGAATCGAACCCGCAACTGGTCCAGATCGTTCCGCCCAATGAGGTCGTGATGGTCATCGGTCTGGAAGTGCGCATGGCCTCGCGTGCGGGGACGATGAACCTGTGCATTCCTTATAATGTGATCGAGCCGGTGATGGAGGAGTTGAGTTCTCAGAGCTGGTTCGCTGTCAATCGGACTGAACAAACGCAGTCGACTCAGGAACGGATCACCAGAAATATTGATCAGACGGGTGTTGAGGTTGCTGCTGTTCTCGCGGAAACGACGATTACGCTCCGTGATCTCAATGAGATGAAGCCGGGCGACATGATCGTGACCTCGACGCCCTCAGACACTCCCGCGACGGTGATGGTTGGTAAAGAAGCCAAGTTCCAGGCCGGAATTGGCCAGCATAAAGGGAATCGGGCGATCCAGATTGTGCGTTCGATCGACCCAGGCCAACGCCGGCATGTCAAACTGCCCAAGAAGAAGTGACACCGACTGCGTGTTGATTCTGTGCACCGCTCTGTTCTATACTTATTTGGACTGTTGGGTGAGTTGCCCAACGCAAAGGAGCCATCGGTATGCAGACGGTTTCACACCATGACGGCTGAGCGCGTTTCGATCTGGATCGAGACCGCCCCTGAGGGGAAGGTATGGGTTATGCGATAAACGCGTGATCCATCCTGTCGGCGAAGGGACCCTCCCTGCGTCATGGCGACTGCAGACCGCGGCTTTCACAGCACGCGGTCGTTTGCGTTTTGAACGCGATTGACGCAACCGGAAAAACGGGGCCCGCACGAGGCGGTTTCCCCATATCGGGCAGGACGCCCTGACAATCGGACATCTCACCATCTCATCAACTTGAGCCCGGACGGGCAGACAGAGCACACTGGAGTACAGCATGAACACTCAAGAAATGATGCGCATCCTCGAATCGATCGCGATCGAGCGCAACATCGACAAATCACTTCTCATCTCGGATCTCGAGACTGCGATGGTGTCTGCCTGCCGTAAGTTCTTCGGCACGCTCGATGCGGAGGAGTTCCAGTGTCGTGTTGACCCGATGACGGGTGATATCCAGCTCTACCGTTACGAAGAGCCGCTCGACATGTCCCCTGAGGATTTCGGGCGAATCGCTGCCCAGACCTTTAAGCAGGTCATGATCCAGCGCTTCCGTGACGATGAACGCCAGTCGCTTATGGACGAGTTTTCGAGCCGGGTTGGCACGCTTGTGACCGGTACGGCACAGCGTTACGACCGGGGCGCCTTGGTCGTTCAGGTTGACCGAGCGGAGACGGTGATGCTCCGCAGCGAGCAGATCCCCGGCGAGCAGTTCAACCCTGGTGATCGCGTTCGTGCCATGATTCTTGATGTGAAGGACATGGGCTCGCAGGTCAAAATCTATCTTTCGCGTGCTCACCCCGACTTCATTCGCCGCCTCTTTGAGGTCGAGGTGCCTGAAGTTCTGGAACGCACGATCGAGATCAAAGCGATGGCACGCGAGGCGGGGTACCGCACGAAGATGGCCGTCGCGTCGATCGATTCCAAGATTGATGCTGTTGGCGCGTGTGTCGGTATTCGCGGCTCCCGGATCAAGACGATTGTTGAAGAACTCAATGGCGAGAAGATCGACATTGTCCGCTGGAACGAGTCTTCACAGATCCTCATCGCTAACGCGCTCAAGCCTGCAGAGGTCAACGAGATCTCGCTGTGCTTCGAGCTTGGGCGTGCGACCGTCGTTGTACGGGATGATCAGTTGTCTCTCGCGATCGGCAAGCGCGGGCAGAATGTCCGTTTGGCGGCTCGCCTGACTGGCTGGGATGTTGACATCCTGACTCCCGAAGAGTTCACGAAGGGCCTGGAAACCCTCGTGGAAACCCTGACGAAGGTCGAGGGCGTCAACGAGGAAATGGTCGATCGTCTTGCTGCATTGGGCATGATCTCGGTCTTCGATATCGAAGAGATCGGGACGGAAATGCTGATGACCGAGCTCGAACTGAGCGAGGAATCTGCAGAGTTCGCTGTGGAGCTGTGTGCGGCTCGTGCGAAGGAAGTTGCGGAAGAGCAGGAGCGGGAGAAGGCCGAAGCCGAGGCCCGCAAGGCACAAGAGGAACAGGCCGCGGCCGCGATTCTCTCTGGTGCCGTGGATGGCGACGATGCCTCACCGGATGTGGCCGCTGCCGCGATCCTTGGTGCTGCCGCCGCTGGAGAAGATGTTTCGGATTCCGATGACGACACCTCGGTGAAGCCGGACGCTGATTCTGAGAATCGAGCCGCGGACATTCTGAGTGGCGATGCATAACGCTCACCGCCGCTTTCCACGGATTAGTTAGAGAACACAGACACAAGTAAGTAGACAGAACGCAAACAAACGCGGAGCACCATTTGGCGAACAAACGAATCTTTGAGATTGCAAAGGAACTGGGCATCAAGTCCAAGGCCATCGTGGAGAAATGCCACGCTGAGGGGATCCCCAAGGATGTGATCAAGAATCACATGTCCAGTGTCTCTATCGGTCTGGAGCAGACGATCCGCGAGTGGTTCGCCAATGAGTCTGAGGGTGAGGAGAACCCGCACACCGCTGTTGAACAGGCCGAGAAGGTCGACATGAGCAAGGTGCGTGCGAAGAAGGCATCGAAAAAAGCCGCGAAGGCGTCTGAAGATGACGACGACACGGACGATGACTCCTCGACGACGACGGCTGTCGCTGAGCCACCGAAGGCGAAGGCGGTCAAGGCGGCGCCTGCGGCTCCCCCACCTGCACCAGAGCCTGAACCCGAAGCGGAATCAAAGGATTCTGACGCGGAAGAAGCCAAGCCAAATGCCCCGGCACCGGTTCGCGTGCCCGCGGGTTTGTCGTCTGCTCCTCCCCCACCTGCAGAACCGGCGAAGCCAGCGAAACCCGCGGCGAGTGCCCCTGCAGCTAAGGATGACGGTGCTGATGCTGATGCGGCTTCGGATACGGAAGTCGTGCGTCCGCCCGCACCAGATATCAAGGGTCCGTCCGAACCGCCCAAGATGAATGTGCCCTCGCGTCCGAAGACGATCGCGCCGGCAGGCCCGCAGCTTGAAAAGAAAGAGCAGATCAAGCTCTCCGGTCCGAAGGTTGTGCGTGTTGAAGCGCCCGAGCGTGTGGAAGCACCGAGGCGTCGTCCTCCCCGTGGCCCCGGTGGCGGCGGCGGATATGGCGGTGGCGGTGCCGGCGTTGGTGGTGGAATGCCCTTCGAGGGTCGTCCACCACGCGGCGGCGGTGGCGCGGGCGGGAACACCCGCAGGCGCGGCGGCGATCGTCGTGGTCCCGATTCGGGTGAAGGACGCGGGTGGACCGCTGCGGACCTCGCAGAACGCGAAGCACGGCTCCAACGCTCCGGCGGCTATCTCAAGCAACGCCAGCAGCAGATGCGCTCATCGGCGAACGCTTCGCAGACACCGGCGAAGATTGGCGGCAAGGTTGAAATCGTCGCTCCATTCTCGATCAAGGATCTTTCCGCCGCTACTGGTGTGAAGGGTGCGGACATCGTCAAGAAGCTCTTTATGCAGGGCGTCATGGCGACGATTAACTCCGCGATTGATTCGGAGAAGGCCCAGGAGATCATGATCGACTGGGACATCGAGCTCGAGGTCACCGCGGCGAAGACCGCTGAAGAGCAGGTTGTTGAGCAGTTCGCGACACGCGATCGCGAGGACGAGCGTCCGCGTGGTCCGATCGTTACGATTCTGGGTCATGTGGACCACGGGAAGACATCGCTGCTTGACCGCATCCGCAACGCGAATGTTGCTGACGGGGAAGCCGGCGGTATCACGCAGGCGACAAGCGCGTTCCGCGTTCCTGTGGCGATGGGAGAAACTGAGAAGTTTGTCACCTTTATCGACACTCCGGGTCACGAGGCGTTTACCGCGATGCGTTCACGCGGCGCGAATGTCACGGACATCGTTGTGCTGGTTGTCGCGGCCGACGACGGTGTGATGCCGCAGACGAAGGAATCGATCTCGCACGCGAAGGCGGCGGGTGTGCCGATTATTGTGGCGCTGAACAAGATTGATAAGCAGGAAGCAACCGACGCGAACATCCAGCGCATCCTGGGTCAGCTCGCTGAGGAAGGGCTCAACCCGACAGACTGGGGCGGGGATACCGAAATCGTCCGTACCAGTGCGCTGAAGGGCGAAGGGATCCAGGACCTTCTTGAGATTCTGGATCTTCAGGCCGAAGTGCTTGAGCTGAAGAGCGACTTTGCCGGTCAGGCGCAGGGTACGGTGATCGAGGCACGCCCGGAACCCGGGCGAGGGAATGTCGCGAACATTCTCGTTCAGGAAGGCAAGCTCAGTGTCGGTGACTTCATCGTCATGGGTCGTGCTTTCGGGCGTGTGCGTGATATCACGGACGATCGTGGGAAGAAGCACAAGAGCGTGCTCCCGCCATTGCCTGTCCAGATTTCGGGTATCAATGATCTTCCTGACGCGGGTGACAACTTCTACTGTGTTGGATCTCTCAAGGAAGCTGAGAAGGCCGCTGATCAGCGTCGCGAACGCGAACGCGAGACTCAGTTGTCTCAGCCGAAGCTGACACTCGACAATATGTTCTCGCAGATCGCCGAGCTTGATCTCCAGGAGATCCTGGTGGTGCTCAAGGCGGATGTGCAGGGCTCTGTCGATGTTCTTCGGAGCGAGATCGAGAAGGTCGGCAACGAAGAGGTGAAGGTCCGTGTGATTCACTCCGCCGTGGGTGGTATTACGGAGTCCGACATTCTTCTCGCCGAGGCATCCAAGGCGATCATCATCGGGTTCAATGTCATCGCGAACGCGAAGGGTCGCTCACTCGCTGAGACGAAGGGCGTCGAGATTCGCAACTATCAGGTGATCTATCACATCGTTGAGGACATGCGGAAGGCCGTCGAGGGTATGCTTTCCCCCGATATCCGCCAGGAGGTCCTCGGGCACGCGGAAGTCCGCCAGGTGTTCAAGGTTTCCAAGGTCGGTGCGATCGCGGGTTGCTATGTCACGGACGGTACGGTCGAACGCGACGCGTTCGTTCGTATCACCCGGAACGATGTCATCATCGAGGACAACCGCAAGCTCGAGCAGCTCAAGCGTTTCAAGGACGATGTCAAGGAAGTTCGCTCGGGCATGGAATGCGGCATGAAGGTGATCGGGTACGACGACATCAAGGAAGGCGATGTCATCGAATGCTTCAAGAACATCGAGGTCGCACGCACGCTCGATTGAGCACGAGGCAAACCATGATCGTTGGAGTGATGCAGGTCGAGATCGCGATCGATTGGTCGCAGTCGCTGAAGGATAAGCGGCGGGTCGTGAAGTCCCTCCGCGACACCCTGCACCGCCATCACATGGTTTCCGTCTCGGAGGTTGAGGGTCACGAGATCCTCAACCGGGCGACATTGGGCGTCGCGATTGTCGGTGTTTCGGGCGGCGCTATCGGTGTCACGCTTGATCGCATTCTCGAACGGATCCGTGCGATGCCTGAGTGCGAACTGACCCATACGAGCAGGGAGTTGCTTCATGGGTGGGGTGCGAGCTTTGATCATGAAGCGGGGCAAGCGGACGACAGCGGGCTTGAGGATCTTCAGACGGAAATGATCCGTCGTGGAGAAGCTCATATTGAACGGGAGAGCGCGTGAGAAGAAGAAGTCTCCAGATCGCATCGAACATTCAGCGTGAACTGCAGAATCGGCTTGCGCGTGGGCTCGCCGATCCACGGATCAAGGGGATGATCACCGTGACCAAGGTTGAGCTCACGGATGACCTGAAGAACGCGAAGGCGTTTATCTCTGTGATGCCCGAGGAACACGCGAAGATCACGATGCATGGTTTGACGAGCGCGACCCGGAAGCTCCGCAAGGAAGTCATGGATCGTATTCATATCAAGGAGATGCCCACGCTGAAGTTTGTCTATGACGATGGGCACAAGGCGCAGATGGAAGTCATGGCACTTCTTGAGAAGGATCGGCGCGAACGCCAAGGCTCGAAGACAGAGGATGTTGATTCCGAAGATGGCCCGGCAACTTCGGAGGGGAGCAACTGATGAGTGCTGATCCGGCCGACAAGCTCGGGGCATTCCTGAAGAAGCTCGGCAAGAAGTTTGGCGAGCAGGGCGGGGTTCGCGCGACGGATTTGTTCCCCGATGAGCGGCTGATCGCGGACTCGATTACGAACGAGATCGTTGTTTCCATGTTGATCTGGGAATCGTCCTTCTCTCACGCGGCCAAAGCGTTCGAGCGGATCCGGTCCGACCTTGTTGATCTTAACGAGCTGCGTGTCTGCACCGGTGATGAGCTGATGTCGATTATGGGGACGCGTATGCCGCGGAGTTCGGAGCGTGCCCTGCGGCTGCTTTCTATTCTCAACACGGTGTATGAGCGTGAGAACATGCTTGAGCTTGCACATCTTCGGGAGATGAACAAGCGTGATGTGCTTGCGTACCTGTCTGGTATTGATGGGCTCCCGCAGTACGCGATCGCGCGTGTTCTACTGCTCGAGTTGGGGCTGCACGCGATCCCGCTGGATGAGCGGCTCTCGAAAAAGCTTGTGGGCGAGTCTGTTCTCGACTCATCGCAGACACTTGAGCAGCAGGCCTCGGTTCTTGAGCGGGCCGTGCGTGCGAATGATTCGCTTGAGACTTACCGCCTTCTGGAACATTGGGGGCAGGAATCACGAACCGTCACGAAGTCCAGAAAGAGCACGAAGAGCACCCCGGCCACGAAAGGCGCCTCATCATGAAGCATCGCAGTCTGGTCCCGATCTCGCACGCGAGCATGGGTCTAGCGATGCTGCTGGTGGTGAGTTCTGGGACACTCCTATCGTGTGCCTCTCCGCAAGCCCGCACGAATCAACAGATCGAGGCAACAGAGGACATCGAGGATCCGATTCGGGTGCTTGAGGCGCGTGCCGAGCTTGAAACCCTCAATCCGCTGCCGCGAGTCGATGATGGGCTGATCCGGCGTTTACTCCAGGACACGACCGACGCGCTCACACCGGGCACCGAGGCATACCGGCGTGCGTTGCTGCGTCCCGACGAGATTGAGCTCGAGCAGATTCCAGCGATCGTGGGCCCAGCGATCGAGCCGGAGCAGGTTTCGAATCAGCTTCAGAACCACGCACTCAAGATCTATACGCGGGTGCGGACCCTCCGCCAGATGGGGCAGCATGAACAGGCGATCGAGGGGCTCGAACGGGCGATCGAGATCGATCCGGGTTCTGCGAAACTTCAGAAAACACTCGGCGACAGCTACACCGATATCGGCGATGCTTTCAGTGCTGATCAGGCCTACACCCGTGCGGTTGAGCTCGGAGATCGGTCGGCATCGACCCTCGTTGCGCTCGCGAGCAGCGCGTACGCCCGCAACGACAATGAACGCGTCATGGCGTTGTGCACTCTTGCGTTGGAACAACCTCGCAGCGAAGATCAAATCGCGCGGACCCTCGCGGGCATCATGCTTGGCAATGCCCAGATCCGCCTGGGGTATCTTCGAGCCGGTGCAGAATCGCTTGAGTCGGCCTTGCTCGATTTCTCTCCGGAGCTCCGCGATACCCGCTGGCGCCAGCAGCTGATTCAGATCCAGGGGCGACGCCCCGCCCTCTGGGTGGTGGTCGGGGATGCGTGGGCTCGTATCGGCTCGCACGCGCGGGCGGCGGATGCGTACGCGCAGGCCGCGGAACTGAGCAATGGGAGCATCGGTGGCCTCACTTCCAG
>DDGE01000039.1:162538-183223 GCA_002337545.1 Phycisphaerales bacterium UBA1910
ATCGATCATGTGCTCGAGCATGTGCACGACCTGAGCCCGCAGGAGGGCGAGTGGGTTGAGGTCCTCGCGTCGCTGCCGTCTCTGCGGGGTGTTCTCAACGATGCGATCGGGTCCGTGCGGACCCAGCAGCCGGAATCCCGCACCCAGACTCGCCGCTCATTGATGCGGCTTGAGATTCGGGGCCTCTCCGCTTCGGACGCGCTCGATCGACTGGCACGCGCTGGTGCGGACGCCCGCGACAGTGATGCGATCACACACGCCCTGCTCAAGTTTGAAGATGCATCGCGGTGTGTGGAGTCTGCTACCAATCTCGTGGAACGCAACCCGTCGTGTGTTCTCGAAGTCGCGGACGCGTTGCTGCAGCTTCCCTATGAGCCTCGCCTTGTGCTTGATACGCTCATGACTGAATCCGCTGATTCGGCTTTTCTCACCACCGCGTTGCTCCAGCGTATGGGACGCCCTGAGCTGATGCCTGAGTACACCTGGGAGCGTGATGGATCGCGGTTGCCCGATGAGCTGCTCAGTGTTGTGGCTTCCGTCTACGCGACCTCCGGGCAGTGGGCTCAGGCCCGTGCCGTGAGCGAAGAGCTCTTCGTTCGTGCTGATGCGGGGGACATGAACGCGCTGCGCCAGGGCGCTGCAGCCGCCATCAGTTTGCAGGAGCCTCAGCGGGCGCTCGGTTATGCGACCACGCTGGCGGACTCGGAAGATGCGACCACTGATGACCTGCTCCTGCTCGCCAGAGTCGCGAGTGTTATGGGGAATCACGAGCTTGCTCGTGATTCGCTGAATCGTGGGCTCACGATCGCGCCATCGGATACTCGTATCGCGGAGAGACTCGTACGCTTGCACGGCGTTGGCGGCGTGTTTGCCGACGAAGAAGCACTCCGAGAGGTGATCCGGCGTGTTGGGCAGGCGGCTCCACGGAGCTCGTTTTTCCTGCAACTCCGTGCGGCGGAGCTTGCACGCAACGGGCTTCTGAGTGAGGCGGAATCGCTCCTGATCCAGCTCAATGAGCAACGCCCCGGTGACATCGTCGGCGATGATCTGCTTCTGAGCATCTGGAAGACACAAGAATCCCAGGGAACGCAGGATGCGCTCGCGGGGGGAGAGGGCTGGCTGAGCGTTCGGCTGCGGGAATACCCCGGTGCGATCCGAGCGGGCCTCGCCCTTGCCCAGATCCATTACGAGCGTGACGAGCCAGATCTGGCGCTCGAACTCCTTGCGGAACTCAGAGCCCAAACCAAATCGATGGAAGTTGCACGCGTCCACGAGCAGCTTCTTCGCGAAACAGGGAGCGCTGACGAGGCGATGTCGTACACGGCGGATCGGATCAGCACTCAGGGTGGGATCGATTCGGCACTCGAATATGTGCTGCTGATCGCACAGTTCGGAGACCCAGACGATATCGCTCCGGCGACAGAGAACTTGTTCCACGCGATACCTGACGATGTCGAGCTCTTCCCGGCTCAGGTGCAGCTGCTGTCCCGCATCGTGTACGCACTTGCGGAACGCGCCGAAACACCCGGCATTGACGCCCCGATGCTGCGGGTCGTCAACCTGATTGAAGACCGTACGGGCGAACTCGATTTCTTCATGGCTCGCACCAAGGTGCTGCTGCACTCCCGCAAGCCGAAGACGGAGCTTGATCTCGATCAGCTCATCGAGCTCGTCAGCAGTTATGCTTCCAGGTTTGACGACAATGCCCAGAAGCAGCAACTCGAGGCCCTCCCCATCCAGGTCTTGCTGGGCGAGGATCGTGGGCACGAGGCGATCTCTCTCGTTACGCGCATGGCGATCAACGGCGGTGAGATCCGCAATGACCTGATCATTGAAGCGTTCCGACTCCTCGGTGCTGTGGGTGAGAGCTCCGATCTTCTTGGTGTGCTCGACGAACTCGACCGTGCCGGCGTCATGCAGCAGGTCATCGAGCTCACGACGAATCGTCTCGGTACTCCGGAGCGGCCTCAGGAAGACCTGAACCCGGACGAGCAGCGTGCAGATCTCGCGTACACCGCGGGTGCAATGGCCGCAGCGTTCGAACGCGATGCGCATTCTGAAACCTTCATGCGGCTGGCGATCTCGTTCGACGAGGACCATGGATGGAGCAACAACGACCTCGGCTATCTTCTGCTCGAACGCGGCGAACAGATCGACGATGCGTCCGCGATGCTTGAAATCGCCGCCGAGACGCTTCCGGATCAGCCGAATGTGATCGACTCTCTTGGGTGGCTGCGTTACAAGCAGGGCATCTTTGAGGATGAGGTCGATGAGATGAGCGGTCAGGTCATGCGCCGTGGTGCGATCTCGCTGCTGGCACGAGCAAACCGTTTGGATAGCGAACGCTCTAACGCGACCATCCTGCTCCACCTGGGTGAT
The DNA here is from genome assembly GCA_002337545.1 of Phycisphaerales bacterium UBA1910. Classification (GTDB taxonomy): domain Bacteria; phylum Planctomycetota; class Phycisphaerae; order Phycisphaerales; family UBA1924; genus UBA1924. Next base: position 164,918 of record DDGE01000039.1, read on the forward strand.
GCGTTCTGGCGGGCCGGGAACAGGGCACAGGCGATTGAGGCCTGGGTCGGTGGCGAGAATATGCTCCGCTCGCGATTACGGCTGCTCAATGCACAGCCGAGCGAAACCCGGAACCAGCGTGCGATCGATGTGCTCAGCGAAGAACTCCGCGCACTCCGCTATCGGGTTCAGGACGCCGAAGCCGGCGGCGATCCCGATATCGCACCGATCTTCTCCGAGACCAACGGGAACTGAATCCGCCCTGTGGTGCCCCTCAACGCGTATGATCGAACCCATGATCGGCCTCCCCGAGATCTCGATCTCCGCCGCGGGCTTTGCCATGCCCGGCGTTTTCAACGCGCGGCATGCCATTGAAGCGGTTGCGTCGCTTGGGGTGCGTGGAATCGCTCTCGATGCCACCGCACCTGGCATTCGCCCACGCGAGCTGACACGCTCAGCACGCCGAGACATCGCATCGATCCTTCGTCGGCTGGAACTCGAACTCTCGGGTCTTGATCTCTGGATCCCCCCATCACAGTTCGTTGATCCGGCCAACAGCGAACGCGCGTTCGATGCGACTGTGCAGGCACTCGAGATGGTCCATGAGCTCGTGCCACTTGTCGGGGGCCGATCGCGGGCGGTGGTGTCCGTTGTGTTGCCTGATGATCTTCCGGATACGGTTCGATCGACCCTCGCGTCTATCGCGTCGCACCATGGCAGCACCCTCGCGGATCACGCGATCATGCGAGATGAGGCAGAATCATTCTCGGGCATCGGTGTCGGTGTTGACCCCGTCTTCTACCTCACGGACGGGCAATCCCCCGCGAAGGCGATCACCCGCGCGGGCACAGAGCTGGTGAGCGCCCGCCTGTGCGATACAAACGCGATGGGGCGTTGCATTGTGGGCGGATCGGGCTCAAAGCTTGACCTGACGGGGTACACCGGTGCGATGATCGTGTCCGGGCAGGAGTGGGTCACGCTCGATCTGCGTGGCTTGGACGATCCGATCAGCGCCTCGCGCATGGGCATCGAAGCCTGGCGGAATGCGGGGACAATCTAGACCATCGCAGCGTCGAAGCGGACTGGTTCCAGATCTTTGCGGAGATAGAGCGGGTGCTTTGGATACCCGTCTTTCGTGATGCCCAGACAGGTCATCTCGCACACATCTGAGAGCAGTTCCATCACGCGCGAGTGCCGATGGTTGAGCCGTGCGTGTGTCCCCCACCCGACGACGACGAGGTCGGCTTCCTGTGCGAGTTTCAGTATGTGCTCGTCGTTCTGGGGGCCGATCGGGTCTTCCACATCACGGAGCCCCTTTGGGTCTGTCGAACGCAACGCGAAGACATTGGTCACATCCATGGCGTCGAACCCCCACCGCTTTGCGTAGCCGTAACAGCGTGTGAGGGTCGGATCGAGGACCGAGGCGTCTGCGGTGGAAGGATTGAGAAGGCAGAAGCAGACCCGCCTGTTCCCGTCACCCCATTTGCGTCCGAGCGTGTAGCGGTATGCCTCGGATTGATCAAAGATTGCCCAGCCGGAGCCGTGCTTGGTTTCTGGAGTGGTTTTCATGATCGCGTTGGGCATCCCAACAGCATACTCCGGGACTCTTGGTTGAGCACGCGGACGGGAGGGTGAGGGCGAGCATCTCGGGTGCGTGGTAAGCGGGTACATATCGTTGCCCCAGCCGGTTAAGAACCGATATCTATCCAAGTTCCGTCGATTTCTGCGGCAACTTTTTATCGGCTGGGGCGTAGAACCAGAGACGGGTCCTGTGCGGGCTGGATGCTGTGCGACGCCCGATACCGATTGGAATGATCGGAGTCGGGTTGGAGTTCCCTTTGAAGCGCAACTTCAGCCGATACCCTCAGCCAGGACCATTCAGTTCGTTTATCCTGTGGGGAGAAACCCTCACGACAACCACTTCGGAGTGCACATGCTCGATCAGTTCACACGACGCGCCGCCCGGAATACCACGCTCGGCGTCATCGCCTCATTTGGGGCGACCCTGGGCCTTCTTGCCGGGAGCGCGGTCGGCGCGAGTGATGTCTTTACTCAGACGCCGACGCATGCACCCGACACGACGCTGGTCGCGCAGACCACGGCCGTGAGCCCGGGGACGATCTGGGAAGCCGCGACTCAGGGTGATTCCGCGACGCTCAAGGCGCTCCTGGATGCGACTCGCTGGGACTCGGTCGACGCGTCGCTGGCGTTCACGATTGAACGGCTGAACACGAATATCGAGAAACGCGAGACGACTCGGGCGGATCAGATCGACGAAGCACTCACGAATCTGGGCGAGAAGCTCGACGCGTTTGATCAGACCGGCTCGGGCATCGAGCTCTCCGACGCGATGCGATCAGTGATTGAGTTGCAGATCCTGTACGACGATGATGACACCCTCTTCGCCAACGATCTTGTGAACCGGACGGTGAAGCTCGCGAAAGAGAATGCGGCATACGCCGAATCGGACAATGACTGGATGGTCGCGTCTGAGCTCTACTATCGCCTCAACACCCTTTTCGATACGAGCGGCGAGTTCAAGGGTGATGTAGAACGGCTCTCCCGCCGATTGGCGATGATCCGCCTGTACGCGCCTGAGCGGCTCTGGGAGATCCGCAATCAGCGTCGTCTGGATGAGGATCTGGATCCGCTTCCGCCGTACAACGCGTTTGGTGATGACTTCCACGAAAAACTTCAGGGGATCAACTCGATCACTGTTCGCACGGCGATCCAGCGTGCGGCTGATCAGCATGTCGGTCGCCAAACCCGTCGTCACCCGGACGGGGTCACGATGAAAGACCTGATCATCTCAGGTCTTGACGCTGTGAAAACGATGGCGACCACCACCGACCTCGCGGATGTCTTCGAAGGTTTGAGCAAGGATCACAACCGTGATGCACTGGTTCGGACGATCGAGAATGAGAAACTCCGCCTCGCGAGCAAGAACTCCCCCGCGAGCGGGTATGACCTTCGTCGGGCGCTCGATGCGGTGCTCGTTGAGGGCACGAAGAATGCCAAGATCATGGAGGAAGCGCTCCTTCACGAGTTTGGCAACGGAGCCATGAGCGCACTCGATGACTACACCGCGATCATCTGGCCTGACGAGCTTGCACGGTTCCGTCGCTCGACACAGGGCGAGTTCATCGGTATTGGCGTGCAGATCCAGCTCGATGAGCTCCAGAACATTAAGATCGTCACTCCACTTGAGGGCACTCCTGCGCAGCGTGCTGGTTTCCGCTCGGACGACATCATCAAGAAGATCGATGGGCGCACGGCGGTTGGGCTCGGGCTCGACCAGGCCGTTGAGCTCATCACAGGCCCTGCGAACACGCGTGTCACTGTGACGGTTGAACGCATGGGTGACGACGGCGAGCCCGACGAGATCGATTTCACGATCGTGCGTCAGAAGATCGACCTTCCGAGCGTCAAGGGCTGGTCCAAGACCGGCCCTGGTGATGACGAGTGGGATTACTTCATCGATAAGGACGACCAGATCGGCTACCTCCGCCTTACCGGTTTTACGGAGGACTCGACGGGCGAGTTTGATGATGCGGTATCACAGATGAAGTCCGAGGGGCTCAACGCGCTGATCCTTGATCTGCGGTATAACCCCGGCGGCCTGCTCGATCAGGCGGTCAAGCTCGCGTCACGGTTTGTGCCCGAGGGGATGATCGTCAAGACAGTGGACGGTTCGGGGATTACGGATTCGCTCAACGAAGCGGTTCGCGTCTCTGATCGCAAGTCACTCAACGATTTCCCCGTGATCGTTCTGGTGAACGAGGGCAGCGCGAGTGCGTCTGAGATTCTTTCCGGTGCGATCCAGGCGGGGGCGAAGAAGGGCATGGTCGATGCGCTGGTCCTCGGGAATCGCTCGTTCGGCAAGGGCTCGGTGCAGAATGTCTACCTTCTCCCCGGTGCGAGAGCAGCGATGAAGGTCACGACGAACTACTACCACATCGACGCGCCGCGCATGATCCATAAGGTGCCGGGCGCGACGGTCTGGGGCATCGATCCCGATGTCGAGATCGATATGCTTCCCTCGCAACAACAGGACGCGCTGCTTCTTCGTCGCGAGGCGGATGTGCTTCCGCTCGATGAGAACGGGAACATTATCGTTGACGCCGAGCGGCCTGATCCCAACACGCTCCTGACCGAGGGAACGGATCTTCAGGTCGAAACGGCACTCGTGCTTCTCAAGGCGCGTGTGCACGATCGATCCCACAAAGCCGCGATGGGCGATTGATCGCCCTTTCCATCTCCGATCACACAAGCACGCCCGGAAGGGCGTGTTTTTTCATTTGCGCTTCCGCTTGGCCGACTTGGGGGGGAGTGCCTTGTCGCAGTTGACCCCGAACTTGATGCAGATGGGGTGATCGTGTTTGCAGTTGGGGCGCGCGGTGCAGGCATATCGCCCGTGGAATACGAACTGGTGCCCGAGTCGTGACCAGAGCGATCTGGGGAAGATGCTCATGAGCTTCTTCTCGATGATCGCTGTGTTCGTGTTGGGATCGTCCGTGATGCCGAACCGCCACGCGAGGCGTTGGACATGGGTATCGACTACGAATCCCATGTTGATATCGAAAGCGTTTCCGAGCACCACATTCGCTGTTTTCCGCGCCACTCCTCGGAGCGTGAGCAGGTCCTCCATGGTGCTGGGGACCTCACCGTCGTACTGCTCGACGACGCGGGTCATCGCCTCATGGATCGACTTCGCTTTGCTCCGATAGAGTCCGATCGTTTTGATATACGGCTCGATTTGCTCAGGCGACGCGCTCGCGTACGCCTGCGGGGTCTTGAACGCCTTGAAAAGCTCGGGGGTTGCCTTGTTGACACCGGCGTCCGTGGATTGTGCGGAAAGTATCGTCGCGATCAGGAGTTCGTGCGGGTTCGAGTGCGTCAGCTCGCAATACGCATCGGGGTAGTGCTCTTGGAGCGCATCCGCGAGACGCTTCGCACGCCGCTTCTGGGCGGGTGTCGCCTCGGGCAATGCGAATGGAATATCCTTGAGCCCGCGCGGGTTGTCCTTGCCCTTCGGATGGGTTTTGGTCGCCATGTGGTACTGTAGCCGCGTGCGTCCGCCGCATACCCATGGACGAATCAGACATCGCCGCCCATTCATCAAAGCCACAGGAGTATCTTTATGACCACGATCCTTATTACCGGTGCGAATCGCGGACTCGGTCTCGGCATGGCTCGCCACGCGGCAGCACGCGGGTACGAGGTCATCGGCACAGCACGAAACCCCGATGATGCCAATGAACTGCGTGAGGTTGCCACGCGAATCGAGCAGCTCGAAACAGACTCGCCTGAGTCCATCGCGGGGCTCGCAGAGCGACTCAAAGGACACCCGATCGACATCCTGGTGAATAACGCGGGCATTTTTCCGCACGAGTGCGATGACATCAACGATCTCGACCTCTCATCGCTGGAACGGGCTATTCGCGTGAACACCTTCGGGCCACTGCTCACCACGCGTGCCTTCATTGATCATCTCGCCAAGTCCGAACGGAAGCTCAATGTGTCTATCACGAGCAATCTGGGATCTATTCATGATGCGAGCAAGGGTGAGATGGGCTACCTCGGCTATCGGGTTTCCAAAGCCGCGTTGAATATGGGCAACAGCGTTGTGGCGCATCAACTGAAGCAGAAGGGCATTACGAGCGTCGTCATCCATCCCGGCTGGGTCCAGACGGATATGGGTGGGTCAGCGGCACCGCTCAAGCCCGATGAGTCCACGGGGTCGATCGTGGAGACCATTGAGAATCTCAGCCATGAGGATAACGGGCGATTCCTGGACTATCGGGGCGAGGAACTTCGGTGGTAAAATGGGCGACAACTTGGGTTCCCGACCCTGAAATCAGCCCCGAAACTTCCCGCTCCTCAACATATACACCTCGCTTGCGACCCTATAATGAACTTCTGCCAGCCCCGGGTCCATTCCCGACTGGCATCGTTGTCGGCGCACTCCGCATCGCCCATCAACATTCAACCATGTGTATATGACATCATCAGGAACCCGCACATGACGCAGGCCACTGTCCAAAGCGAGCAGTCCATGACCACCGCGAAAGCAGATTCTCAGACCGCCGGGCTCGCCCCGACCGCGAAGAACGCACGAGATCTTCCCAAGGAAGTCCTCCTCAAATGGCTCCGCGATATGCAGCTCATCCGTGAGTTCGAGAATCGCACCATGCAGGCCTACCAGCAGGCCAAGATCGGTGGGTTCTGTCACATCTACACCGGACAGGAAGCCGTCGCCGTCGGCACCATCGGGTGTGTCAACTCCGATGACCCCGTCATCACCGCATACCGCGATCACGGGCACGCGCTCGCAAGAGGCATGACCCCCGAGGCGTGCATGGCCGAGATGTTCGGCAAGATCACCGGGTGCGCCAAGGGCAAGGGCGGATCGATGCACATGTTCGATCGTCCCAACTGGCTCTTCGGCGGGCACGGGATCGTCTCCGCCCAGACCCCCATGGGTGCCGGGTTCGCGTTCGCGACTAAATACGAGCATGAAGTGCTCGGCAAGACCCTCGAAGGCGGCGAAGCGAAGAAGAAGGTCACCCTCTGTTACATGGGCGACGGCGCACTCGACCAGGGCGCGTTCCACGAGGCCCAGAACATTGCATCGCTCTGGGGTCTGCCGGTCATTTACATCCTCGAGAACAACTCGTACTCGATGGGCACCGCGATCGATCGCCATACCGCGAACCACGAGAACCTGATCGATCGCGCCAAGGGGTACGGGATGATCGGTGTCAAGATTGACGGTCTTGACATCATGAACATCTACAACGAGTTCAAACCCATCGTCGATCAGTGCCGCGAGGAATCACGCCCCGCGTTCATCGACCTCAAGACCTACCGGTACCAGGGGCACTCGATGTCCGACCCGCAGAAGTACCGCACGAAGGACGAGGTCGATCAGTACAAGGACAGGGACTCGATCGCGAAGCTCGTCTCCGATCTGATGGAGATGGGGTACCTGAGCGAGGACGATTGGAAGTCCACGCAGAAGGCACTCCGCGACGAGGTCCGCGCCGCGATCGACGCTGCGGAATCCGCACCGGTTCCTGAAGACGATGAGCTGTTCACGGATGTCTACGCCAACCCCGAGAAGAACCTCTCCCCCACGGCGACCTACAGCCATGGGACGAAGAATCCGTTGATGTGAATCGATGAACACCCTCGGCCCGCTCATCCTGCTGAGCCTTGCCTTCGCTCTGACGATTCTGGTACGAGTCATCATCCTGCTCGTGCTCCGCTCGGGCGAGACCACGAAACGAACACGCCCGCAGATGGGTGAACCACCGACTGTGATTCAAGACGAACTCTTCGCTGACACGCCGAACGAGAACACACCATGACCACACTGCCCATGATTGAGACTGACATCCACCCCGCCGTGGACAACCCTGAGTTGCCCGACTTCGTCGCGGAGCACGAGCTCCCGTCGCGTGAGGGCGACCGCGTCGTCCAGTTCCGCGAGGCGCTGCGTGAAGCGATGTCCGAAGAGATGCGCCGCGACAAGCGTGTGTTCCTCCTCGGCGAAGAGGTCGCGGAGTACAACGGGGCGTACAAAGTCTCGCAGGGCATGCTCGATGAGTTCGGACCCGAGCGCATCATCGACACCCCGATCTCCGAGAACGGGTTCGCGGGCATGTCGATCTCCGCGGCGATGATGGGGCTCCGCCCGATCGTGGAGTTCATGTCTTGGTCGTTCAGCTTTGTCGCTGCGGACCCGATCCTCAACAACGCCCCCAAGATGCTCTACATGTCCGGTGGGCAGTTCGGGTGCCCGATCGTCTTCCGCGGCAACGACGGCGCGGGCGGGCAGCTCGCGTCCACGCACTCGTGGTGTGTCGAAGCGCTCTACGCCAATGTCCCGGGTCTCAAGATGGCGATTCCATCCAACCCATACGACGCGAAGGGTCTGCTGAAGACCGCGATCCTCGACCCGGATCCCGTCTTCTTCCTCGAGTCCGAGCGCATGCTCGGCGACAAGGCCCATGTCCCCGAGGAGGAGTACTACATCCCCTTCGGGCGTGCCCGTGTCGCACGCGAGGGCGACGCGATCACCCTCGTGAGCTTTGGCCGCCCGGTGAACTTCTGCCTCGAAGCCGCGGAGAAGCTGGCCGAGGAAGGCATCGATGTCGAGGTTCTTGATATGCGGACGATCCGCCCGCTGGACATCGACTCGATCATTGCCAGCGTCAAGAAGACCAACCAGATCCTCGTCGTCGATCAGTCCTGGCCTTTCGCGTCCATCGCATCAGAAGTGGTGACCCAGATCTGCGAGCGTTGCTTCGATTGGCTCGACGCCCCGCCGCAGCGCCTGAACACCGAGGATGTCCCGACGCCGTACGCGAAGGGTCTGGAATACAACTACCTGCCCAACCCCGACCGTATTTACGACGCCGTCAAGTCGATGGTGAACGCGTAACAACAGTATGCAGCTGATCAGCGACCCCCAGCTCGCTTCCAACGGCGTGCTCTTCGCGATCGACAGCGAGGGGCGCGATCTCGCGGAACCGTACACCCCGTCCGATATGAGCGGGTGGTCTTGGCGGCACCTGGCGCAGACGAACAGCGAAGCGAGGGAGTGGGTCCTTCATAAGTCGGGCATCCCCATCGGTGAAGCCAAAGCGATGATCGCGGACCACGCACGCCCGCGCTGCACACAGAGCGATCAGGGGCTGCTCTTCATCGGACGCGGTGTCAACCTTGATCCCGCGAGCGTCCCCGAGGATGTCAAGTCCATCCGGGTATGGGTGGATCAGACGGGCATCGTGACCGTGGTGAAACGACGGATGCGTTCCGCGGAGAGCATCGCCCAGAAGTTCGGGACCGGAGAATCGCCGCAATCTCCCGCGGAGGTGCTGGTCCAGCTTTTCGCGCAGATGATGCAGTTCATCGCGCCCGTTGTCCAAGAACTCGGCGATCAGCTCGATGAGATCCAGGATACCGTCATCGACGAGAGCACCCCCACCCCGGATATCTCCGATCTCTCACCCCTGCGCCTGCGGGCCGTGAGTCTGCACCGGTACCTCTCGCCGATGTATGACGCGTCTGTCACCTTGAGCAACGCGCCCCAGCTCACCAGTTCCAAGGCGCTCAAGGCGGAAGCGAACCTGATCAAGGACCAACTCGGGCGGATCGTCGAAGAGCTCGCCGCGATCGACTCGCGCGCATCCGTGACCCGGGACGAGATCATCTCGCAACGCTCTGATCAACTGAATCAACGGGTTTACACCCTCACCGTTCTCGCGGGCGTATGCCTGCCCCTGAGCGTGCTCACCGGGATGCTTGGCATGAATGTCGGGGGCGTGCCCCTCGCGGAGACCCATTTCGGGTTCTGGATCACCACGATCGGGATGCTGACGCTCATGGGGATCACACTCGGCGTGCTGCGCCTGATAAAATGGATCTGATACACAACGATTGACCCGGCGGCTGCTTGAGCCACCACAACGATACGAACCGGAGACGCAACGATGCCCATCAACATCACCATGCCCCGCCTGTCCGACACCATGGAGCAAGGCACGGTTGTCAAATGGCATGTCAACACGGGTGACTCCGTGTCGCCCGGCGATGTCATCGCGGACATCGAGACCGACAAGGCCACGATGGAGCTCGAAGCATTCGACGAGGGCACCGTCGCGGCGCTCGCGATCGAAGAAGGGCAGACGATCAATGTCGGCGAGACGATCGTGATCCTCGCGGAAGAGGGCGAAGATGCTGAAGAAGCCGCGAAGTCGCTGAGCTCCTCATCCGGAACATCCAAGTCCGAGTCTACCGCTGCATCCGAGTCGGGTTCGGACACACCCGCACCGAATAGCGATGGTGGTTCGACCGCGGTTGCGGAACCGCCTCAGACGAGCTCGGAATCGACGGATCGCGTGTTCGCTTCGCCGCTCGCTCGCAAGATCGCGGAAGAGCACAACATCGATCTGGGCTCTCTCTCGGGCTCGGGCCCTTCCGGACGGATCGTCAAGAAGGATGTCGAAGCTGCGCTCAACAACGGCGCTGCGTCCGCGGCACCAGCCGCCCCCAGCACAGCGGCCTCGAGTGCCGCGTCTGCTCCGGCACCGATGATGCCGCCAGTTGGTGCGACGCTTGAGTCACGCAATGTGACGCTCAACAACATGCGTTCGACCATCGCCAAGCGCCTCGTCGAATCCAAGACGACGATCCCCCACTACCAGGTGACCGTCAGCGCACGCATGGACGCGTTGCTTGCACTCCGCGAGGAACTCAACGAGCAGCTGAGCACGCAGGGCGTGAAGCTGTCCGTGAATGATTTCCTTGTCCGTGCCTGCGCGATCGCGATGCACGAGCACCCGTTCATCAACTCGTCCTGGAACCCGCAGGGCCCCTCGATCGATCTGCACGGGCATGTCAATGTCGGCGTCGCTGTCGCGCTCCCGGAAGAGAAGGGCGGCGGGCTCGTTGTCGCGACGATCAACAACGCCGATCAGATCGGGCTGCGTCAGATCTCCGCTGAGACCAAGCGGCTCGCCAAGAAGGCCCGCGACAAGGGACTAAGCCCGCAAGAGCTCTCGGGTTCGACCTTCACGATCTCGAACCTGGGCATGTTCGGCGTCGATCACTTCACCGCGATCGTAAACCCGCCGAATGCCGCGATCCTCGCTGTAGGCCGCTCGATCGAGAAGCCGTTCGTCGAGTACGACGAGGATGGGACCCCCGAGCTTGTAATCGGGCATGAGATGTCCATGACGATCTCGTCGGATCATCGCATCATCGATGGCGCGATGGCCGCTGCGTACCTTAACACGGTCAAGAAACTGCTCGAGTCGCCCGCGTCGCTCTTGGTCTAACCCGGGGATCTCACTATGTCGCGCCGCGACACGGACAACCCGCCTCAGTTCTTCATCGGTCCAGAGAGTGCAGACGATCCGGGCACGCTTCTTCATGAGGCGCGTGAGAGAGTTCGGGATGAAGATATCAAGAACAAGGAATCGCAACGGCTTGCCCGTCGACTGCTCGTTGCGTTTATTCTGATCGTGCTGCTGGGTGTTGGTTTCTACATCGTATTGCCTCACTACGGGCTGCGTTTGCCGCCCTATGTCCCGATGCTCTGCTTCGGAGCTATCGCTGTGGGTGCCCTGCTCAACACGGGCGAGACGCCGCGTAACGACTTGCACGATGACGATGACCAGGATGCGAACTGTGACGGTGGATGTGCCGTGGGTATGTGCCCGGGTCCGCGACCTCTCCGAATGTTCAAAGACTCGGAGAAGAAAGACTGATCCCCTGGATATGGGGCACCAGTCGCGAGGGTTCCGTTCTGCGCAAGACCCCGGCGGGGTCTGACGGAGCTGATATTCATTACAATTTGAAAGCGAGTTGCCGTCAGCAAATCGGTTGAAAAAATCATCTGCCGATGTATCGCGCACTCTTCAGAAAACCCCTGCATTTCAAGCTTCGTTCGCGATTTCGGGCGCTGTCAACAACACTCAAGGCACGATCTGAATCTGCTTGCTCGCAGCGATGTTGATGTCTACTGAGCGGCGCGTTTCAGTCTGCAAAACATGCCTAAAGAGGTTCTTCTTGTCCGGATGAAAGGAGTTTTATTCTCGATCAAGTTTGTCGAAATCAGGATTACTTATCCCAGACATACTGATTGGTGTTACAATTCGAACAGCGGCCAAACGCCGATTAAGGAACCCAGTTGCATACTCAATCTACGAATCTCCACGAAGTCATCTATGTCAGTACACGCGCCGAAGGCATCTCCGACCACGAAGTTGTAGATGGGATCGTGCTCCCATCAGGGATCAAAAACCGCCGCCTCAATATCACTGGGTGCTTGTGGTTTTCTCCGCGTCGATTCCTACAAATTTTGGAAGGACCTCGGAAAGCCGTAGAGGATGTCTACGCGGCGATCCTCCGAGACCAACGACATCGGGATATCACAACCGTGTCATCGAGCCCGATCACCAACCGCTCGTTCTCTCGCTGGGGCATGCGGGCACTTCAAAGTGACAAAGAGCAAAGCATCCAGGCGATCATTGAGGAATACGCCCCCGGAACGCATGTGGAAAGCAATGTCGCTCAAGCCGCTTCGGATCAGCGTTCCGTGCTCGAACAAATTCGCGTCTACCTGATCCATCTCGCGAACGCCGAACACGCGACCAAGTAGTGCATCAGTGAGCGGTCAAGGCCCAATGATGGCCATGATGATGATCCCGATGCCGATTGCGGTGACGACGAGCCCGACGACGACGATCATCAGAACCACTTCTACCCGATACAGCCGTCCGCGAACGGCCCGATCGAAGTTCGGGTCACGCGGTTTCAGGCGTACCTTGACCTCGAACACCATGTCGTAGCCGCACTCGGGGCAGGTGATCGCGAGATCATCGCTGAGTGGTACATCGCGCATCGCATAGTCGCAGTGGGCACACCGGTAATCCCCATCCGCGCGGGCTTGCTGGATGACCTCTTTCAACGCGTGGCTCATCGCAGGACTTCTTCTCGCTTGCGGAGCTTTTTTGGAAAGAGGGTCCGCAGTGGCGCGATGATGGCGCTCACGATCATGAGCAACGCGAAGAGTCCGAGGATCGCCGCGGTTGCGTACCCGAAGATCATGTACTGATACATGCCCGACTCGTTGCGGTGCCCGTAATCCGTCCCGCCCTCATACTTCTCAAGCAGCGTGCCCCGGAACCCCTCGCCGTATTGGAACATCGCGTACCCGATCGCGATCGCGCCGCCCGCAACAATCAGCATGCAGAGCGAGGTCAACAGCGCCTGCCCCTTGGACTCGCAGGGCTCGAACATGGCTCCGATGAATCCCATCGGGGTGTTCACGCGTTACTCCTTGTTCGAGCGTCGACGCTTCAGCTCCGCATCGATGAACGGGTCGAGCTCGCCGCGATCGAGGACATTGCTCGGGTTTGCTTCAACATTCGTGCGATGATCCTTCACGCGATTATCGTAAAGCACATAGCTGCGGATCTGGGCACCCCAGCCGCGGTGCTCGATCTTGCCGCCCGATGCCTCGGTGATCTCCCGCTCGCGTTCTTCTTCCGCCATCTGCTCGAGCTTGGCTTGGAGGATCGAGAGTGCCTGCTTGCGGTTCTGAGGCATTTCCTTGTGCGTGCTCGACACGACCTGGATACCCGTCGGCTTGTGTGTCACACGGACCGCGGTCGCGACCTTGTTCACATTCTGACCGCCCGGGCCGCTCGATCGTGCAAAGACCACGATGTCCAGATCCCGATCCGGGATCTCGACATCCACATCCTCAAACTCCGGCGTGATATCCACCGTCGCGAAGCTGGTCTGGCGTTTCCCCTGCGCATTGAAGGGCGAAACCCGGGCGAGCCGGTGCGTGCCCCGCTCGCAGCTGAGCATACCAAAGGCAAAGGCCCCCTGAACATGCAGAGTGACCGAATCGAGCCCGACCTCGCTGCCGTGGGATTTTTCGACTTCGTCAAGCTTCCAGCCCTGCTTCTCGCAGTAATACAGATACATGCGGAAGAGCATCTCGCACCAATCGTTGGCTTCGGTACCGCCGTCACCGGATGAGATGGTCAGGAAGCAGTCGCGGTGATCGTGCTTGCCGCCTAGGAGCGATTGCGTCTCGATCTTCTCCATCTTCCCGATCAGCTCGTAGAGCGTCTGGTCCGCCTCTGTGAGGAGATCGCTGTCGCCCTCCTCTTTCGACATCTCGTACGCGAGTTTTGCGTTCTCGAAGTCTTCGGAGACTTTGTAGATCGGGTCAGTCTGGGCTTTGATAAGCTTGAGCTCGGCGACGATCTCATTGGCCTTCTTCTGATCGTCCCAGAAGTCCGCCTGACCCATCTGGTCTTCGAGCTCGCTCAGTCGTTGTCTTTTGTTTTCATAGTCAAAGAGAGTCACGGATCGTTACAATCCGCGCCTCTAAGTCGCTGATCACATTGTGATGCGCTTCAAGATGCATGGGTGCTCCTGGCATTCTGCCGTTCGAATCAGTCTGAACTTTAGCATCCATACCGCCCGCTTGCCGTACACTAGAGTGATGTTTCCCACGATCCTCAGCACGCTGTCCCTGCTGGTGCAGGAGTCCACGGATGAGCGGAGCCGCGAGCTCTACCGCCAGTGGTCCGCGCTGATGATGGTCTTTATCCTGCTCTGCATCATCGCGATCACCGCCCTCGCGTTCATCGTGACCCGCCGGCGGGCACGCCGCCGGGTTGATTCCTCTTCCAGGAAGCAACCTGGCAAACCGATCGCAGACGCATGGGAAGAATCCGGCAAACGCTTCGATACCTCGATAACTGAGATCACGGACGAAGACCCACCCGTCTCAGGGTAGGGATTCGAGCCATTCCTTCGCGCGAGATTCGCCAAGCTTCGCCGCCTGCTCAGCCCACATGACCGCCTCGTCTGCTCGCCCAGCCCGCTGCAACCACAACGCCGCTTCGAACCGCAACGCCCCGTTCTCCGGCTGGCGATCAGCCGCGTCCATGACGCGCGATGCCGCATCGTCGAACCGCCCCACCGACCCCAGGCATTCAGCGAGTAAAATCACCGCATCCGGACTCATCGCCTGATCCATGGGGAGTGCCATGAGTAGCTCGATCGCGTCCTCAGTCATCCGGAGGCGTTTCAGAGCCCGCGCCTCGATGAGGATCAGCCCCAGATCGTTGGGCTCGATCTCCCGTGCCTTGCGGATCTGGTCCAGAGCGATCGTGGCCTTGTTCTCACGCATCGCGATCTCGGCACGCATGGCGTAGATCCGCGTGTCGCTCGGATTCATTTTCTCCGCGAGCGCCAGGCTCGCCTTTGCTTCATCGAGTTTGTTGAGCTTCTGTTGGATCGCGGCCAGATAGAGCGGAGTCTCCGGGTTGCTCGGGTCCAGACGCATCGCCGCGTTGTAATGCCCGAGCGCAATCTCGGGGTTCCCGATGGTGTTGGCGATGGTTCCGGCCGTGAAGTGGGCGTTCCACGATTCTGGGCCGATCTCGATCCCCGCGAGGTACTGCTCGTAGGCGGGCGCTGCCTGATTTGTCAGCAGGTACAGATCCCCCAACGCATACCGGAGTTCCTGATCCGCAGGGTAACTCGCGACGGCAGATTGCAGGACCTGTTGCGCCGAGTCGTAATCCTCATTCCGAACATACACCTGCACCGCACCAAGGATCTCTTCGATCGACTCCATTTCCGCGATCCCTGTTTCCGGGTCTTCCGGATTCCCGGCGGGCGTGACGGGGATTGGCGCCTGCAGGATCGACCATACCGCGTATCCGGCAACACCAAGCCCCACAAGCGCCAGGATGCCGAGGATCACGCCGGTCAGGCGGGCACTCCCGGCACGGGATCGGTATCGAATGCATGCTTTCTGGGTCTTTGAGGGGTATCGCATATGCACACGATATCGTCCACGCGTACACTCAGAAACCAAGGAAGTTATGCATTTCTCCCCGTTTACGCGGGATCACGCAGGGAACGAACCACGATGACCACGGACGCGACCATGCCCCCCATGAGCAAGGCCTACAACCCGGCCGACCACGAATCACGCATCTGGCAGAAATGGGTCGATGCGAGCGCTTTCAGCGCCGATCCCCAGCGCGTCCTTGACGGCGAGGCCCCCGCCTATTCCGTCCTCATCCCCCCTCCCAATGTCACCGCCGCCCTCCATCTCGGGCACGCGCTCAACAACTCCCTCCAGGACATCCTTGTCCGCGCCCACCGCATGAAGGGGTACGAGACCCTCTGGATGCCCGGCACCGATCACGCGGGGATCGCGACCCAGACCATGGTCGACAAACGCCTCAAGGAGCAGGGCAAGGACGGGATCGCTGAGTACAAGAAGAAAGAACTCGCGGGCGGGAACGGACGCGAGGAGTTCATCAAGCTCGTCCAAGAGTTCAAGGACGAGTTCGAAGCCCGCATCACCCACCAGCTGCAGACGATGGGGTGCTCGTGTGATTGGGAACGCCAGCGCTTCACGATGGACGACATCTGCGCCCGGGCGGTACGGGAGGCGTTCTTCCAGCTTTTCAAGGACGGGTTGATCCATCGCGGCAAGCGCCTGGTCAACTGGGACCCGGTCACGCAAACCGCGCTCGCGGACGACGAGGTCGAGATGGAGGAGGTTGACGGGCACTTCTACTACCTCCGCTACCCGCTGGTCAAAGAAATCGAGGGCGACCCCACCATCCCCGTCACTTGGGGCGAGCTCGCAGCGCGCGGATACCCCGACGCGGAGAACCACCCCGACGACGAGCAAGCGTGGATCACCGTCGCGACGACCCGACCCGAGACCTACATGGGCGACACGGGCGTGGCCGTGAACCCGAAGGACCCTCGCGCCGGCGCGGTGCGGGGGATGCATGTCATGCTGCCCATCGTCGGGCGGATCATTCCCATCATCGAGGACGACTATGTCGTCCTCCCCGTCAAATACGGCGGCGAGGAGGGCGACGCGAAGGCGGAGATGTCCACCGGGTTCCTCAAGGTCACGCCCGCGCACGATCCAAACGACTACATGATCGGTCAGCGACACGACCTTGAGATGATCAACATCATGGCCCCCGACGCCTCGATCTCCGACCAGCACGGCTGGGACCGCGAAGAGCGCGGCGAGGACGGGCACATCTTTATTGGCAAGTCCCGCGAGGACGCACGCAAGCTCGTGATCAAAGAGTTCAACGCCCGCTCCGTCGCGGAGGGCTCCGAGGGATCGCTGCTCGAGAAGATGGTCCCCCACCGCCACTCAGTCGGGCATTCGTACCGCTCCCATGTGCCGGTTGAGCCGTACCTGAGCGATCAGTGGTACTGCAAGGTGACCGACGACAAGCTCCGCGGGAATGCCCAGCGGGCATTGGTGCTTGAGCAGCGCACCGAGGCAAGTTTGCAGGCATGGCCCGAGTCCGCTCCTAACGAGCCGCGACCGTCAGGGAGCGGTCCCCTCACAAACTACTTCATCACTTTCACTACCTATGGAACATGGCTGCATGGTGACGAGCGTGGTTCTGCTGATCGCGACCACAACCTCCCGGGCACACCCTATTTACCTGAGAACAATCCACGCGAAGCGTTTGAAGAATCCGAGTTAAAGCACGCCAAGGTCACCCTTGATGAAGTTGAGCGCCGGATCGTTCTTGACTCGATTCAGGAGGTCTGTATTCACCGGGGCTGGTCGCTTCATGCATGCCATGTGCGAACCAACCATGTCCACATCGTCGTCAGTGCCAATCAAACGCCCGAGCGTGTGATGAACGACTTCAAGTCGTATGCGACGCGTCACCTCAAGAATAACGAGGACACTCAACGAGCCGCGACCGTCAGGGAGCGGACATGGACACGACATGGAAGCACCAGATATTTGAATACGGAAGATTCGTTCAACGCAGCGAAGCACTATGTACTGCATGAGCAGGGCAATGATCTCGGTTCGTGTTTCGAGGGACCGCTCCCTCACGGTCGCGGCTCGTTGAAGACCACCACCGACGGCACGATGACCTTCTACCCGTCGCGCTACGCCAAGACCTATGAGACCTGGCACGACAACCTGCGCGACTGGTGCATCTCCCGCCAGCTCTGGTGGGGGCATCGGATTCCAGTGTGGAAACTCGAACGCATCACGCCTGCTCAGCTTGAGCAAGCGAAGCTTGTTCTTGAAGTGGGCTATGACCCATTCCAAGATTCACTTGAAGAGCCCGCGATCCATCGCGAGATGCATGAAGACGGCACGCTATCGGTGTACGCATGTTTTCGTGACAATGAGAATCCAGATATCAAGAACTTCGAAGCTGCAGGCTTTACCCAAGACCCCGATGTCCTCGACACCTGGTTCTCCTCCGCCCTTTGGCCGCTGAGCACGATGGGTTGGCCGGACGCAACCGCTGCCAAGGACTCGTCCGGGATTGCAGACTTCGAGTCACTCCTTGCCGCGTTCAATCCGACTTCAGTGCTGACCACCGCGCGTGAGATCATCACGCTGTGGGTCTCGCGCATGACCATGTTCAACCGGTACTTCCTCGGGCTCGATGAGCAACGAGCCGCGACCGTGAGGGAGCGGTCCTCAGACAACCCGGGAGAACAAGAAACCCCTCCCTCACGGTCGGGGCTCGTTGGCCCTGCCCCCTTCAAGGATGTCTTCATCCACGCGATGATCCAGGACGGTGAGGGACGCAAGATGTCCAAGTCTTTGGGCAACGGCGTCGACCCGCTCGACATCATCCACTCGCACGGGTCTGACGCGATGCGCTTCACGCTGTGTCAGATGACGACGCAGACGCAGGATGTCCGCATGCCCGTCGAGCTCGACGAATCGACCGGCAAGAACACCTCGCCCAAGTTCGA
>DDGE01000039.1:183526-192663 GCA_002337545.1 Phycisphaerales bacterium UBA1910
AACTACATGTTCAAGGACTACGCCGACGCGATCTACGACCTGTTCTGGCGCGACTTCTGCGATTGGTACCTCGAATCGATCAAGCCGACCATCGCCGACTCGCCCACGCAGGCGGCCGTGCTTCGCAATGTGATCGACGCGATCCTGCGCCTCATGCACCCCGTGATGCCGTTCATCACGGAGACGCTCTTCGAACGCTTCGAGTCGCTGCCCATGCGGGAGATCGAGGGGTTCGCCTTCGAGGTCACCCCGAACACCTCGACGCTCTGCCAGTCCGGTTGGCCAACGCCCAACGACGAGCTGCGTGACGAAGTCGCCGAGGAGGCGTACGAACGCGTCCGCTCGCTCGTTACCGCGATCCGCGAGGTGCGTGCGACCAATCAGGTTAAGCCCAAGCGTCTGATCACCCTCCATGTCAACGGCCCGCTCGCCGACGACATCATGCGTTGGTCGCCGCTTGTCGAGACCCTCGCGGGTGTAGATACCGTGACCGCAGACGACCCCGAGGGTCAGTCCGCGTCGTTCACATTCGAAGGCGACGAGTACCGCCTCTCCAACCTCGCCGATGCGCTCGACGCGGGTGCGGAACGCGAGCGACTCGAGAAGGAACTCGCGACGATCGAGAAGAGCATCGGCGGGATCAAGGGGCGACTCTCCAACCCGGGGTATGTCGACAAGGCTCCCGCGCATCTTGTTCAGCAGACCCGCGATCAGCTCGCCCAGCTCGAGAAGGACCAGGCCGCGACCAAGGCGGCGCTGGACAAAATCGGGTGATCCGCGCGATCGCGATTACTGCGACACTCTTGCCTCTGATCGGGTGCATCAGCGCCCCCGTGCGCGATCGTGACTCCTCGACTCCGCCGCCGACATCCGATGTCGGGCGATTCGTCGCGGACATGCAGCCGTGGACATTCCGAGCCGCACCCGGACGCGAGTATCGCACACCCAACTCGATCATCCGCACCACGAGCACCGATCGCAAAATCCTCGAACGACTCCCGCCGTTCGTGGAGCTCTCGATCCTCCACTACCAATCCGATCTCGTGCGCCTCCCGCGCCCCAAGAAACCGATCGAGACCTATTTCTTCCAGACGCGATCGCAATGGGCGTCCATGACCGACGCACTCATGGGCGATCGTGCCCCTGTCTATCTCTCGATCGAACGAGGCGGGTACGCGTACAACCACATCGGGGTGTTCTTTGATCTCGGACCACGCGACTCGTTCGTGATCTGCGCCCACGAAGGGTGGCACCAGTACGCGCACTCGACCTTCGAGTCACCGATGCCCGTGTGGCTCGACGAGGGGGTCGCGTGCGTGATGGAAGGGTTTAAATGGGACCCGCAGTTCCCCGATCACCCCCGCTTCCATCCGTGGGCGAACATCGAGCGTTTCGATCAGCTCCGCCGAGCATCGTCGTCCGGGTCGTTGATGCCTATCCATTCACTCGTGACCCTCCGCCCGCAAGACCTGATTGCACGCGGGACCAACTCGGGCTCTACACAACCCGCCGCACTCGTCTACTACGCCCAGGCATGGGCGCTCATCCACTTCCTCCGTGAGGGTGAGGGCGGGATCTACCGATCTGGGTTCGAGACGCTGTTGCAGGATTGCGCCGCGGGCACCTTCACCCAACGACTCCAAGGGCAAGACCTGCGCCAGTTCAACACGCGCCGGGTTGGGGCGCAGACCCTCCTTGCGTACATGCCCGAGGGGACAACCCTCTCGCAACTGGACACCGAGTATCAGCGTTTTATCCGTCAGATCGTCGGTGTCGGCGGACGCAACGCGATCGTCGCGGGGGAATCACCCATCCAATGAAAAACACCCGACGATCGCCGGGTGCTGGTCTTGCTGAGATATGCCCTGAATCAGGCGCGACGCTTCAAGACGCGAACGCCCATCACACCCGCGAGCCCGAGCATCCCTGCGAACGCAGCGCTGGGAAGCGGGACGATGTTGATGGTGTAGCTGTTGAACATGCCCGCGATTGATGTGGTACCCCAATCTGGGGTTGCTGCATCGCCTCGGCTCAGGTGATCAACGCCCGGGTCTGCTCCACCGCCGGAGGAGAAGACATCGAACTCGATCGTGTCGCCATTGCTCAGCCCAAGTGCCGCCAGCGAAACCGCAAGGATCTGGGTTCCGCTTGAGTGTTCTGAGTCATCCGCGAGAACATCGCCACCGCCGAGATATGTCGCGTCGGTCAGGCCCCAACCGCTGCCGTCGAACGAACGAAGTTCTGCGCCAGCGCCCGAGCCGCCGTCGTCAGCCCAGGAGCCGATGAAGTCGGTGATCCCTCGGCCCCAATCAACATTGCGGTTCCATGACCCGGGATCCGTCGAGTTATCACCGGCGTTGCTGCCAGTGTCGATCCCGACGATGTACTTGCCCCAGTTTACCGCGTCCATATCTCCGGCGGTATTGATACTGAAGTAGACATAGTTCGCATCATTCGTCACCTCGACAGAAGTGATATCCAGATGTGCCAAGCCATCAAAGCTCGGCGAGGCGAGATCGCCAATAGCGTCGTTGTAGGTATCCGCGAGTGCCGACCCCGCAAGCAACGAGACGGCAACCGCGCTCAAAGATATGTAGTTCATTCTTGATCCTCTCTCTTTGCATCCCCGAGCTCTCCCACGAACGAGGGAATGCAGACGACGCATCGTACTAGAAATTTCTTTCCCGATCAACCTTCTCTAGACGCTTTTAAGGCAAGAAAATCGCACGAAAACCACCCGTTCCGGTGTCCTGCCAGACACGAAAAAACCCACCCGGCGTACCCGGGTGGGCTTGGAGATGGAGCTTCTTGAAATATGGATCAGCGGCGACGACGCACTGCTGCAAGTCCACCAAGCCCGATGAGCGCCATGGAGCCCGGTGCCGGGACGATGGTGTAGCTCAGGAACTCGCCTGCGGTCGATGTATTTCCCCAATCATCAGTCGCAAAATCCGAGCGGCTCAGGTGATCAATACCTGGATCAGCACCGCCACCGGAGGAAAACACATCAAACTCGATCGTG
Source organism: Phycisphaerales bacterium UBA1910 (assembly GCA_002337545.1). Classification (GTDB taxonomy): domain Bacteria; phylum Planctomycetota; class Phycisphaerae; order Phycisphaerales; family UBA1924; genus UBA1924. The sequence continues at coordinate 186,549 of DDGE01000039.1, forward strand.
TCGCCGATGCTCAGACCGAGTGCCGCGAGCGAAAGTCCGATCCGCTGGATCCCGGAGGCATGGCCCGAGTCGTCTGCGTTGATGTCGGTACCCGCGGCGTATGTCGCATCGGTGAGATTCCATGCAGCGCCGTCCCATGAACGGAGTTCGCCGCCTGCGCCGGATCCGCCATCGTCAGCCCATGAGCCGACGAAATCGGTGATCCCTCGGCCCCAGTCGACATTGCGGTTCCATGACCCCGGATCGGTGGAGTTGTCGCCCGCGTTGCGGCCGGTGTCCAAACCGATAATGTACTTGCCCCAGTTCGTCGCATCAATGTCTGCGTCGACATGGATATCGAAGTACAGGAAGCTTGAGTCGTTGGTGACTTCAACCATGGTGATGTCGAGGTGTGTGAACCCCTGGCTGTAGAAGAAGTCGTGGACATCTCCACCGTCGAGGTGGTTGCCCGAGTTGTCGTTGTAAACATCAGCCGATGCTGTCCCAGCGAGCAACGCAACCAGCGCGACACTCAGTGTGCTCTTCATCATATCTCTTCTCCAAAGATGTCCATTTTCGGGGTCGGCATCTACAACAACGCCGAGGTATGAAAACGGTTCTGTTCCGTTTGGAAAGCATACACGAAAGTCATTGCTGAAACAACGGAATTTTCAGTCTCAAATCGCAAAAACAGCCCATTGCAAGGACAGAAATCCACGAAAGGCCAGACCGCGACCACTAACGCATGGTTGGGTCATGATCGGTGTCAGAAGCCACATTCAGGTACGGGAGGGTGTCTTCCACGATCCGTCTTACCACGGGGCCAGCGACCCATGAACCGTAGTGCTTCCGGTTTTTCACACGCTCAGGTCCGATATCGTCCAGAACAACCAGAACCACGATCTGGGGATCTGTTGCGGGCGCTGCGGCGATGAAACTCGAGTGGTGCTGCTTCTCGAAGTACGCGAGTTTGGTCTTGGGCGTTCGCAGTCCGGATTCTGGAGGAACCATCGCGATGAGCGATGTACCCGATTTGCCAAACATGGTGTATCGGGGTTCCGGAAGATCCGGGTACTGACGATGCATGTTCTGATCCATGCGTTCTGCGACCGTCGTCATCGGTTTAATGGCCCGGCGTGCCGCTTCTGGGCGAAAGACACGCTCGACAACCGCGTGAGAATCCTGCATTCCACGCTTCTGCTGATCGCCCACGGCACCCAGCCGGATCTCGGGGAGCGTGCCTGCGAGATCTCCCCGTCGCGCGAAGACACTGAATGCCCGGGCCATCTGAATGGGGGTGACGCTGACCTCGTATCCCATCCCAACAGATGTCTGGGTGTATTCGCCCCAACGGCTCATGGGCGTCACAATCCCCGACGCCTCTCCCCCGAGTTCGATCCCGGTTGTGGACCCGAAGCCGAGGGCACGCACCATGCCGTGCAGCTGCTCGTGACTCATCCGTTGGGTCGCCATGTACATCCCGACATTGGATGAATAGCGGAGCACGGCATCCCAGTTGTCCAAATCGTCGTATGAGTACACATCTTCAAGGTATCGCCCGTATTCGGTGTAGATGCCTCTCCCTTTGATCTGGAGGATCTCGTCATCGGGCAGGTGCCCGAGCGACTTTGCGAGTGTCCACGCGAAGGGCTTGAAAGTCGATCCTGGCTCGTACACATCCTCGAGCACACGATTGTGACGCAGGGCGGGCTCGGCCTGCGTGAGCAGTTCCTTTCTGAATACGCGATAGCGAGGCTGCTCGTCGACCGGTGGCATGACCGGCTGGGGCTCGCCCGATGCCTCATCCCACCACGGTACTTCAGCGAGGTTGGGGATGTCGCGGAGGTGATCCGTCATCGCGAGGATCTCACCTGTGTGCGGGTTGATCACGATCGCTCTTCCACCAGCGGCGTCTGCCTGCTCCATGCCCCAGAGCAGGTGCTCTCGCACGATGCGCTGGATCTCGATGTCGATGCTCAATCGGACATCCTGCCCTTTGTCCGCGTCGACCCACGCGCCGCGTTCGATCCAGAGTGGGCGCCCGCTCGCATCGCGGACATAGGTCAGAGACCCATCCTCCCCTTTAAGCATGGCATCGAACAGCTTCTCCGCTCCCAGCACCCCTGAGCGTTCTGTTGCCTCACCCGCGAAGGCGACCTTTCCCACAATCGGCCCGAGCAGTTCAGCACTCGATTGTTCGCGGATAGGCTCGTGCTCGATCGTGATCGCGGGGAGCAGGCCGTCTGTCTTGAGTTCGCGGAGCTTCTGGGCCTGTTCCTGATTGAGCACTTCCCCGATGCGCAAATATCGAGAGGGGATTGTTGCCCCCTGATCGCTTTGGCCGCGTGTTGAGATCTGTTCGTTGCGAACGAGCTTCTGGATGATGTCGGGTGCAAACTCATTCGGGCTCGTCGTCAAGACTCCAGAGAGTGCCACGATCGTCTTATCGAGCAGGTTCGGATCCCGCTGCATCGCGAGGCGTAACCCCTCGGGATCGACAATCACGCTATACCCCATTCGGGTCGTCGCGAGTGTGCGACCTCGCCGATCGAGCAGGTCGCCTCGGGTCGCGCCGAGCGTGCTTGTGCTCGTGCGGGATTGTACAAACTCGCGAAGGTCTGCGCTGGGAGCGATCTGGAGCTGAAGCACACGCGCGACGACCACAACGAGCGCAACGATGACCCCGATGCGAACGAGCCACGCGACGAGTACGGCGCGGGCATCCGCAGAGATCCCAGGAGCAGGAGCAACCATCAGCGCATCGCGATCACTCGACATTCCGGTCCTTTCCTCATGAAGCAACGGGGCGCACTTGTGCGCTTATTCTTCCACAAAGACCACGCGGGTCCCATCGTCCAGCGTAAACACGAGCCTGCCATCCTGCGGGGTCTCGACGATCGAAGCCACTGAATCGACGCTCGGATCCGGCGTGAACTCGCGTTCGACGACGCGTTGTACCAGCTCGACCTGCGCGGGGGTAGTGGATGCCGGCACGAACTCGCCATGCGGTTCGATGAGCTGATGCACGCGTTGGGGGGTGCATGAACGGACGATCAATGAACGGATCTCTCCCGCCTGCTCGTTATAACGGAGCGAGCGTTGGCGGGATTCTGCCATTTCGTGCACGGCCTGCAATCTGGACTGACGCACGGAAAGCACCCCGATACCCGTTGCGCCAAAGACCAGAATGAGTGCAACGAACTTCACAAACACGGCGGAACCCGATCGGTTGATGAGTGAGCGACTCGGAACATCGTTCCGAGTGGATTTACTTCGCAGGGATTTTGAGCGTCATCCCAACGAAAATGGTGTCGGCGCTCTCGATCTCATTGAGCTCGACGATCTCGTTGGCACGCTTGGAGGTACCGAGGAGCTTGTATGCGATTTCACCGAGCGTATCGCCGGGTTTTACGGTGTAGACCCGATCACCCGAGCGTTTCACGGTCGATGACTTCCCACGCTCTTGCAGCGTGATGATTGGGGCGTCACCGGGGAGCCGGAGCTTCATGCCAACCTTGAGCACCAGATCCGGGCCGAGCTTATCCGCGTTGAGTGATTCGATATCTCGATATCGGTCACCATCGCCGAGATAGCGACGAGCGATGCCAATCAGCGTATCGCCGGATTCAACGGTGTACAGATGATATGTCGGTTCGGGGATCTCCCGGATGGGCTCTTGCTGGACCGGCTGTTTCGGCTTCCAGTCGCCGGCGACGGGGTACTCCGCTTTCTTCACGGTTTCCTGTGCGTACTTGATCGCGTCATCGAGGATTGAGGTCGAACCGGGGTTGGTATTGTCGATCTCGACCGGCGCATGACTCGGTTGTGTCTGCGCACCGGAGGCGTATTCATTCGAGCGAACCTGCTCGGCGATATCTCTGAAAGCGTTGTTGATGCCCTGAGACTCACGCGGGCCGAGCGTCGCGATCGGGGTGCGGGTCTCCTGCTCGCCCTGGGCGAGGTTCTGGAGCGACATTTTGTTCGCCTGCGAGAAATGATCGCTGACGAGCACGCCAACGACGAGCACGAGGACGAAACCGATGATGAGCGCGAGCTTGCTTTCTTTGGTCACAGCCGCTTCCTTGCCGAGTGATGCCATCGTTGAGCGTAGTGCCGAATCCCTGGCACGACGCGTTCAGAAATCATGAAGTCGATGAGCGTGCTCTCGCACACCGATCGGTTGTCCCGCGCGGGTCACTTCCCCGCCCGGATCCCACGGAGCTTTGCCGAACGCGCCCGCGGGTTGCTCGCGATCTCGGCGTCTCCCGCCTCGATCGGTTTGCGTGTGATCGACTCGCACCAATCGTTGCTCGTCCATTCGCTGATCGCCCGTTTCACCGGACGATCCTCGAGCGAGTGGAACGCGATGATCCCCACACGAGCGCCAGTAGCGATCCAGCTCGGGTTCCCCGCGTGGCTCTTCTTGAGCGCGATCCCGATCGATCGGAGCAGCGCGTCGAGGCTGCCCAGTTCGTCGTTGACCGCGATGCGAAGGGCCTGGAAGGTCTTCGTCGCCGGATGGATGCTGCCGCGCGGGCCGGGGATCGCCGAACGCACGATCTCGGCAAGCCGATCAGTCGTTGTAATCGGTTCAACCTCCCGAGCAGCAACAAGTTTTGATGCGATCCTTCGCGCGGATTTGTCTTCGCCGAATCTGAAGATGATCTGCGCCAAGTCCTTTTCGGGAAGGGTGTTCACTAACTCCTCCGCCGTGATCGGCATGGAGGGGTCCAGACGCATATCGAGCGGGCCGGAGAACCGGAAGCTCAACCCCCGCTGGGGATCATCGACTTGGGTGCTCGCGAACCCCAGATCCGCGATGACCATGTCCGCTTTGAGCCCCAAGTTATTGATCGCGCGGGGCAGTTCCGCGAAGTTCCCCCGGATCGCGTGGACCTTGGCCGAGCCGGGGGCATCCGGACACAAAGCATTGGCAACACTGACCTTGGCGCGATCGAGGTTCCCCTGATCCATGTCGTTGAGGATGATGGTCCCGTCCGGGCCCAGGCGCTCGGCGATCATGCAAGCATGCCCCCCTAGGCCCGCGGTGCAATCGACATAGACCTGCCCCGGGTGGGGATCGAGCAGTTCGATGACCTCCTCGGGGAGGACCGGGATGTGGGTGAGTTCGTCGCCCATGGGGTGAGGATAGACACCCGGTTTCGGGCTATCCTCACGCGTGACGAATCGGGGTACGCAGATCAGTCCAGAGCGCATCATCACCAGCGCTTCCACTCGCAGCGATGTCGCCCAGATCCTCTACGGGCTAAGCATCCGAGGCGTGCGTGCCGACGCGATCGACAACCCCTCCAAAGACCCCTTCTCCGACATACCCGGTGCCAAACCCGATCGTTTCCTCGTGGTGCTCATGGATGGGAACGCGATTCAGGAGCGTATTGCACGAGAATCCATCGAATCGATCTGGGACGCGATCCTTGAAGACTGCGACCGGGCCGTGACCGGGAGCGGGCACTGCTCGTTCTGTGGGTACGATGTCGAACGACTCCCCCGCCCCACCGTTTGCCCTGAATGCGGGGTTAATGTCGACTCAGTTGCGGCGCGTCGGGTTGTACGCGATAGGAGGCTCTGATCATTCCGCAGCCGCCGGCCAACCATCACGCAGGAACTTGCCGTCCTTGTGGAAGACTTCGCCGTCGGCGCTGATCTCGCCGCCGTCGCGCAGATCGCACACCATATCCCAGTGCAGCGCGGACTCGTTGAAGGACCCGGATTCGGGGTATCCCATTCCGCACGCGGCGTGGAAGGTGCCTCCGATCTTCTCGTCGAAGAGGGTGTTCTTGGAGAACTCCTTGATCGCGTAGTTCGTGCCGATCGCGATCTCGCCCATGCCCCGGGCACCCTCGTCCTGATCGAGCATCGCGATGAGGAACTCCTCGTTCTTCTTCGCGCTCGCATCAACAACGCGCCCGTCCTTGAACTGCAGGCGGATGCCGTCCACTTCGCGTCCGTTGTAGACGCCGGGGAATGTGTAGTTGACATGCCCGTCCGCGCCCTGCGGGCCGCAGAAGACCTCGCCGTCGGGGAAGTTCTCGCCGCCGGAGCAGTTAACCCAGATGGACTTGCTCGAATCGATGTTGACGCGCAAATCCGTTCCGTCGTGGTCGGTGCCCGCGGG
>DDGE01000039.1:192840-212836 GCA_002337545.1 Phycisphaerales bacterium UBA1910
AGTGACATCTCCGCGTCCTGGGCCGCGCCGTTGGTTGGGTACATCGTCCCCGTCCAGCGCATCTTGCCCTCGGCGGCACGATTGAGCACCGTCTTCATGTTGGGTGCGGTTGCGAGACGACGACGCGCGAGCTTTGCGGGGTCCACGCGCGAGAAGGCCTTGGTGTTGTTGTCCACCCACAGCCCGATCGAGACATCGATCGTCTCGTTTGAGAACTTCTCGACTGGGTTGAGGTAATCGAGCTGCTCGTCGCTCGCGTGCTCATAGAGGATGTCCGCAAGGGTGGAGCTCTTGAGCGTCCAGAACGGGTGCCCGCCTGCCTTGAGCACCGCCTCGTAGACCGCCTCGACGAGGGGCATCGCGACCGGATCCGCACCGATTGAGACCAGATCGCCCTTCTTGACCTTGGTGGAGTAACGGACAAGAACATCAGCGAGTTTATCGAGGCGTTGATCGCGCATGCGGGGTTCCTGGGCTGGGATCGGGGTTTTCAGAATGAAATGAACACGAACGCTGATCTCGCCCGTATTGTTAAGCAGAGACTGAAGTATACGCAATGACCCAAGCCCCGCCCGATCGGCGTGGGAGACACGGAGAACAGACTTATGAATCGCAATACCGCCGCGGCTTTCATTGGAGCCCTTGCGATCGGCGCAAGCATCGGAATCGTCGGATTCGGGAACAGTGCTCAAGCAACCCGATCTTCTGGGATCGAGAGCGGATCGATTGCCTCGATCGATGTCTTCGCCCTGATTGACCGCGGGCTGAGCACAGACGCCATGAAGACCGAGCGTACAGAGTTCGAAACTTCGATGAACGCGTCGCTCGAGCAAATACAGCAGCAGATCGCTGCGCTGCAGACACAGCTCAGCACGATGACGGCCGAAGATCCAAACGCCCAGAACGCGTATCAGCAGTACCAGCAGCTGCAGAGTCAGGCGCAGTATCAGAGTCAGCAGGCCAGCGCTGAATATCAGGGCCTGATCGCGCAGCAGATCGCTCGTGCGTATGAAGAGATCTACGCCGCAGCGAATGAGATCGCGGCAGAGAGCGGCTACTCCTTCGTCTTCGCGACGCGTTCCGATGGCGAGCTGCTCCAGACGGACACGATCACAGGGATCACACAGGAGATCCTCGCTCGCCCGCTCATGACGCCTCCAAGTGCGACCGACCTGACGGAGGAAGTCCGCGTTAAACTCGGCTATCCCGAAGAGGTGGACACTGAGGTTGAGGGCGACGAACCCGTCGAGACCATCATGATTGGTCCGGGCGCGGATGATGCTGATGAGCCATCCGAGCCGCAGAACGAAGAGTAACCCGAGCTCGAAATCGATCTGTTCAAACACCCGCGGAGTCGCGGGTGTTTTTTCATAAACTCAGGATTCGATCAGGTGCCCAAGCTTATCAATCAGCGGCGCGATGTGCTTCTCGTATTTCCGCCACCGATCTGTTGACGACTTATAGAGCGGCTGACGGATCTGGCTCACACTGGCCGTGTGGACGGCTTTCTTGCTCTTGTGGAAGTTCATGCATGCCTCGTCGAAGGGGAGGCCGACATAATCGAGCATGCGACGGATCGATGATTCCGGCTCGCTGGTCGTTTGCTCGTATTGCACATCGAGCATTTCAATGCCGAGGTTTTCTTTGAGATGTTCGATCGCTTTGAGATAGGACAGGTACTGATCCGCGCAGTGATCGAGATCTGTGGCGTACACGATGCGAGGCCCGAAACGCTGGAAGTAGATTGAAAGACAGGTATCGATCGGGTTTCGCTTCGTGTGGATGACTCGAGCGCCGGGGAGTGCCTTCTCGATGAAGCCAAGGAAGTAGTAGTTCTCCGGCATCTTGTCGCAGATGCGTTTGTGCTTCTTCTTGTCCGGGAACAAGCGTGCAAGCATCTCCAGATACTCGCCCCCCGCTCTGTTGACGAAGTCCTTATCGAAGACCTCGGTTTTGCGGTTCCGGGTGTGCTTATCGATCATGTCGCACTCGCCGATCCCATTCGCTCTTGGGTGCGAAGCGATGATCTGCTCCGTCAGTGTTGTGCCCGACCGAGGCATCCCCACGATGAACACACAACGCGACCCATCATGATCGCTCGACGGGATCCCATCGAAATCTTCCTTGCTCCAGTTGTCGAGCCACCTCTCGTACTCGAACTGAGGATACTCCGCGCTCATCGCGTTCCCTTTGGAGAAGCACTCGAATGCTTCATCGTACTCCCCAACCGAATCGAGCAGATGTCCGAGCGAAAAGAGTAGGTCTTGGCGGTTGGCTCGGGAAAGTCTCGACTCGTCGAGTGTCTCACGCAGGATATCGATCGCCTCGCTCTGTCGTTTGAGCTCGCGGCAGAGCTGACCGAATACGGCAACTACATCCGCCTGCTTGGTGTTCTGCAGCGCGGAATGCACGAGCTCATAAGCCTCTTCGGACTTGCCGTGCGATTGGAGAATTCTCGCCTTCGCCATAACGGCGCGGGAATACCCCGGGTTGATTTTGAGCGCCTTATCGATTGCCTGGTGTGCTTTGCCGACCTGGTCCAATCGCCGGTGCGCGGAGCAGAGATCAACGAGTAGATCCACATTGTTCGGTTCGATTTTGCTCGCAAAGGTCAGGTGCCGCATCGACTCATCGCGAAAGTCGAGCATCATCAACGCATGCCCGAGCATCCGCAGGACAGAGACATCCTTCGGCTGCTGCTCACGGAGTTCCTTGAGCATGCCGATCGCGGTGTCGTACTCGCCCGACTCGATCAGGTTCCTGCAGTTATTGACACTCCGCTGGTACGCGGTGGTGATCGTGGGTCCGAACTGACTCATACGCTCATGCTCCCTTGGGTGACGCGGTGCTCACCCCCGATGTATCGGCATAGTCGCCCAACGCCTCAATCAACTCGCCGATGTGCTTCTCATAGTTTCGCCATCGCTGTGTGCTGCTCTGATATATGGGTGACCTGACCTGGACGCTGCTGGCGGTGCTGACATGCTTCTTGGACTCGTGGAAGCTCAGGCAATCCTCGTGAAAATCCAGGCCCGTGTGCTCCACGATCTGTCTCGCCCGGGGTTCGAAGTCCGCAACGAGTTCTTCGTACTTGCTCTGCATGATCTCAATACCGAGTGTTTCATACCAATAATCCATAACCTGCCGGTGCGCAACATACTGCTCACCGAGCATGCGAAGATCACGCGAGTACACGACATTGGTCCCGAAGTTCTGAAAATATGAGCTCAGGCACGAATCGATCGGATCGCGCAGGCAATGAATCACACGCGCGTTGGGGAACATCTTGGAGATCAAACCGAGCGTGCGCTCCATGCCCATATGCTTGTCGACCACACGGGTGGGTTCTGTTCCTGCCCGCATATCGAGCATGTCTATGTATTCCTGAGCGTATGACTTGATGTCGTCGCCCTTGAGGTTGCTCGCGCCTTTCCGCGTGTATTGATGTCCGAGCAACGGCGCCTCCCCCACCGTCGACACCTCGGGGTGCGCGGCCAGGATCTGCTCTGTGAGGGTCGTCCCGGAGCGGGGCATGCCCATGATGAACACGGGTCGCCGAGATTCGATACCGGATTCGGGGATTGAGTCGAGAACCTCACTGGACCATTGCTCGATCAGGCTCGGGGCGTGGAGCGCTTTTCCCGGAAGATGTCCGCCGTTCGCAACTCGGAAGTACTCGAACGCCTTGTCGTACTCACCCATCGCGTCGTAGCAATGGCCGAGCTCATAGCGTGCGGAACGCTTCTGGCGATCCATCGCGCGTTCCTGTTCCAGCACCTGCTCGTAGTGCCCGATTGCCTCGGCATAGTCTTTGCTGGCCCGCGCGACCTTGCCGCGTGCCATATGAATGAGTGTCGGTGTCTCGCCGAAGACCTCTGCCCGCGCGAGCACCTCTTTCGCGAGATCGGTCTCTCCGGAGTTGATGTATGCGATGGCTTTCGCGTGCAAACTCGGGTCGTGACTCGGATCGTGGGTGATCGCCCGATCGAGCGCGTCGTGCATGCCTTGGGTGTTGCCGAGCTGCATGTACGCCTGAGAGAGCAGGAGCAGGGTATCTGGGTGATTCGCTCGGCGTTTGAGCGCCCGCTTCGCATATTCGACCGCCTCCTCCGATTTCCAGATGACGATCGATAGCTGTGACAGTCGGCACAGAATCTCAGGGTTGTCCTTATCGAGCTTGAGTGCCTTCTCAAACTGCCCTTTGGCGATCCCGTATTGCTCGGCTTTCATCGCCTGCACGCCTCTCTTGAGGAACGCGGCGGCCTGGACGGGGTTCTTGGGCATTTTTTCGTCTCTCCCTGATCATGTTCTCGGCAATACACCACTTCTGCAGGACCAAGTATCGTAGACGCCCACAACCCGTTTTCCCGCGTAGAATACCCACCCAGCGATGGAGTCCCGCTTGAACACCATATTCGAATCACGACGGTATCTCATCCCCTTCCGAACGGGGCTGCTGCCACAGATCTTCTGTGACACCCTCGTGCTCGGTTCCGGCGTGGCTGGGCTTCGAAGCGCGATCGGAGCAGCACGGAATGGTCAGGTCATTGTCTGCGCGAAGGATGAGCTGAACCTGACGAACACCGCCTGGGCTCAGGGCGGGGTTGCGGCTGTTCTCCCCGCGGGTGCTCAGGAGCAAGACGATATCAGATCGCATATCCGAGACACGCTTACAGCGGGTGCGGGGTTGTGCGACGAGCAGGCAGTACACCTGGTCTGCGAGCAGGGACCATCGCGTATCAATGAGATTATGGACTGGGGCATGCGCTTCGATCGTGATGAGCAGGGGCACCTGCGACGCGGGCGCGAGGGAGGTCACAGCGCCTCACGCATTTTCCACGCGGGCGGGGACGCGACCGGTCACGAACTCCAACGCACCCTGACCGATCACACGCGATCACACGACAATATCCGATTATTCGATCAATGCTTTGTGATCGATCTGCTGACGCTCAACCATACCCCCGGCTCCCCGGTTCTGGGCGCGATCACCTGGCATCCCAAGTATGGGCTGCAGGTGATCTGGGCGCGCACGACGATCCTCGCGATGGGCGGCGCCGGGCAGGTCTTCCGTGAGACGAGCAACCCGCGCGTCGCGACCGCCGACGGGATCGCGATGGCGTATCGGGCCGGCGCCCAGCTCGCGGACATGGAGTTTGTCCAGTTCCACCCCACGACCCTCTACATCCCGGGGGCGGCGCGGGCGCTGATCTCCGAGGCGGTTCGCGGCGAGGGGGCACACTTGCTCGATCATGCGGGGAACAGGTTCATGCCCGCCATCCATGAGCTTGCCGAACTCGCACCACGTGATGTTGTCGCTCGGTCGATCGTGCGTCAGATCGCCCATCAGGGCGGTAAGCATGTCTGGCTCGACTGCCGCCACATCCAGAACTTCAGAACCCGATTCCCAGGGATTCATTCCACCCTCAGCTCGTTCGGACTCGATCCGGAGAAAGACCTGATCCCGGTCCACCCCGCGGCCCACTACACGATCGGGGGCGTACGGACGGATCTGCAGACTCGCACGAGCATCCCAAACCTGCTCGCGGTCGGTGAGGTGACCTGCACCGGTCTGCACGGCGCGAATCGCTTGGCATCGAACTCGCTTCTCGAGGGGCTCGTGATGGGTGCCATCGCCGGCGAGCAAGCCGCCTCTCGTGCGGACGCGGGCCCGATCACCCCCCACTCGATAATCTCGACGATCGAGGAATCGAACCACGCCGAGCTCGATCTGGATGATGTTCGCTCTTCACTACGATCGTGCATGTGGATCAATGCCGGGGTTGAGCGAACCCGCAGACGCCTCGACGATGCGTGCGACATGCTTGATTTCTGGGCGAGATACACCCTTGACAAGGTCTTCGAAACACCCGACGGATGGGAAGTGCAGAACATGCTCACCGCCGGGGCGTTGATCACGCGGGCAGCGCTCGCGAGGGATTGCTCGATCGGAACGCACACGCTCAACGATACATCAGGCGGCGAGGATCGAACCCGATGCTTCGAGCACGCGATGTGGACGCGGGGCAACGACCAGCCCGTCTATACGCCCAGAATATCCGATCTCGACGCGGAGCCCGGGCTGAGCATCGAGTCCAGAGTCGAACCGATCTCAGATCCGAGCGTATCGGATACCCCATGAACCGATTGGTGCTGACAGCTGTTTGCGTGAGCGTGCTCATCTCGTTGAGCGCCTGCAGGTATGAACGCGTCGTGTCCCAGTCTGGACTGCTGACCGGTCTCGAGGGCGCGGAATCAAGCATCCCTGCGAAGCGAAGAGCGAATATGCTCCCCGACTTCCTGCGTACACCCGAGCAGGGTATCCGCGTGGAGGATGAGGATGGGGAGGTCACGCTGTACTCAAAGTCCGTTCGGCAACTCATGATCCATCTGACGACAACTATCGCGAATGGCGAGCGTGAGCTGTTTCTGGATCAGCTGCTCAGCGAGAAAACAAAGCGGGAGTTCATCGATCGCGGGCTCGATCCGGGCATGGCTTTCGATGAACTGGTGCGTCGGCAACGCGATGTGGGGCGTTTGTTCTATTTCATGCCCATGGGCGAGTACACACCCGGCGTGGACTATCGATCGATCGGACAGAACATCTTTCGTCTCCGACTCCCGAGCACAACCCACGAGGGGCTGCACTGGATCGGGATTGATGTGGTTTTCGAGGACCTCAACTTCAAGCTGCGATGGTTCCTTCCGAACAGGTAAGCAAGCGAAGCGCTATAGTTTCGTATGAGCACAACCGACACGACAACGACCTCGGCAGAGAGCCTCCCCAGCGCATTCGATGCGCCACGCCCCCAGATGCGCGAGATCAAGGATCTGGATGCTGCGTCACTGTGTGCCAGGATGCGACTCGGGCTTGAGCACTTCGACCCGCGCGTCGTAGAACTCTCGCAGGATCAGGTCTCACAGGCGTGGCTTGAGGATGCAGGCGTCGGGGTGTGGCCTATCCGCGTGCTCGTCGGGCATCTTGCAGACACAGAAATCGTGTTGGCCCAGCGTATCCGCAAGATTATTGCGGAAGACAACCCCGAACTGGCGCTCTGGGATGAGCACGCGTTCATCGATGGTGGAATCTACGGCTGCACCGAAGGTTCGACTCTGTTACCACCCATGGGCGGTGATCTTGCGATGATCCACACGACCCGGAACTGGTTGTGCGCCCTGCTGATGCAGCTCGATGACGCGCATTGGCAACGCCAAGGTATACACCCGATCAATGGTCCAATGACCGCACGGGAGATCGCGAACTACAACTGCTATCACCTTGAGCACCACGCATGGTTCCTCAACGCGAAGATCGAGAAGCTGCTCGGCCCTGCACCGATCGCGGAACCCTGTGGCGATGGTGGATGCGGCAAACCCAGCTGCGGCTGTCGCTAACGCCCCACATCACTCGGCATGGTTCAAGCGTTCGCGGGCTCAAGCAGGTCGCGGATTTGACGCGTGTAGTTTTTGAAGTCATCCGCGTGCGTCGCGGGTCCCTGCTCGAATCGTGGGATGTCCTTCACGGAAGTCGCGCGAGCATCAAGCCCCAGATCGCGTGCAACGCGTGCGGCGGTCTTCGCGGGTTCCTTGATCAGATCGTCATACTGGACCTCGATGATATTGGCGCCGACATGCTCATCCCCGAGCGATGATGCCCAGTGGTCCATCATTCGGTTCGAATCCGCCACATACCCCGCCGCGTTCAGCAGATCACCAGCGTAGGGGTGGTTGCCCGGCATCTCGCTGCAATAGCAGGCGAGTGCCGATTCGATCGGATCGCGACGGCACAGGACGATGTTGATCCCCGGGATCATGAGCGCAGCCGCCCCGGCAAGGGGAATATTCAACGGGTGCGTATCAAGGCACATAGAGAACGGATCACCGGCGAGCGTGCGGACCTGTGCGATGTATGACTTGCCCCCCTCGGCGAGCTGATTCCCACGGAGCTTCTGCGGCTCGAAGGGCACTGGACGCAGCACACCATGGCGAGCGCCCAGATGATGCACACACACAGATGAGAGCGTTTCGAGAGGGCCAACATTGTTCACATCATCGAACTGTCCGAGCATCTCTGACAGGACTTCCACACCAGAATGAGGCGTCCCAAGAATCAGCGTATGGCGTGAATCGGGAAGGTCGGGTTTGATGACCTTACTCATCCGATCGAGTGTCCAGTCGGTGATGACCCGCGTCGTCATCGTGGTATAGTGGCGAGGGTCATACTTCCCGCGGCGGAGCCCTGCCGCACGGCGGAATGCATTGAACGATTCATCGTGCTGGCCGAGAAGATCATGCGCGTGCCCAAGTGTTCGGAGCAGGTCGCCGAGTTCGAGCGCGGGGACACCCGTGACCGCTGCTTCGTTCTCAAGTTCAGGTATGACTTCCTTGATCGCATCCGTGTCGGGCTTTTCAGCATCGATCAGGATGCGTGCCTTCGCGAGCACGAGCGGACGAGTATCGAGCTTGTCCTTGAAGCCCTGACTGATCAGTGACATGCCCTCATCGGGCTTGCCCTGAGCCGCGAGCAGTTCTGCCTTTGCCCCAACCGCGTCAGCCCGGTCTGGATCCCACTGGAGTGCCGTCTCAACCGCCTCCTCGGCGGCTTCGTACTCTCCGATGACCACGGACGAGCGGCAGATCTGCACACTCAGGCGGATGAGCTGGTCCACAATCCGTGGGCGATTGGGATTTTCTTCCTTGTCATTCTTGAGCGCGTCCTCGGTCATCTGGGCGGAACGGATCAGGTCACTCAGCGCCTGAGCATGCACGCCGAGTTTGGCGAGAACAAACCCGTGCAGCGCGAGGATGGGGATGTCATCGGGAAAATGCGCTCGCAGCTTGCCCGCGCGCTTGGCGGCCTCGAATACATCCCCGACCCTGAGTAGCCGATGGGCTTCTTCAAAGACCTGGGCGGGGGTGGGCTGGTTGCCTTGCTGTTGCTGCTGCATCACATACTCCGATGACATCTGCGCCGATCACACGAACCGTGCAGTAGTAGTGTACTCTCAATCATCATGCTCAAGCACATCTCCAAGACCCTCGATTAGGGGGGCGAGATGCTCGGCATATCGTTCATATCGTTTGGTAGACGATGTATACATCGGTTGGCGGACCTGATCATTGCTCAATGTCACCGCAACGCGACCGGAGTTGTGAAACTCCAAGCATGCCGGGTCAAACGACAAGCCGATGTACTCAAGGATCTCGCGGGTGCGCTGCTCTTGGTTCGCGACCATGCCCTCGTAGTCATTCTCAAAGATCGGCATTGAGACTGAATCGCTCTTCAGGAGCGGCCGGTACAGCCCCATCATGTCACGATAATACCGGTAATACACGCCGCATGAGTGGAGATCAAAGCTGTAACTGTGACCGGCGTTGAGAAGCTGGAAGTAGCATGAAAGACAGTTGTCGCGCGGATCACGGTGGCAATGGATGATCTTCGCATCCGGGAAAGCAAGCGCGATAAAACCGAGGCAAAGACAGTTGAGTGGCGCCTTATCAACGATGACATCCACATCACGATCACCCGCGAGTTCCCGGGTGTATTCCCGGTACTCCGTCGCGACACGCGAGAGCACCTCTGGATCGTACTGATCCGGGGAGGTGCTGTACGGATTTTCCGGATCAATCGCCGCTTCACGGAAGAGGTCGATCAGCAATCCCAGTTCTCCTGCGCCATACCCGCGCGGGTGTGCGTCGATGATCTGCTCCGTAAGCGTCGTTCCAGACCGGGGCATGCCGACGATGAAGACAGGCCGTGGATGACCGGTCTTGGGGCGGTGCTGGACATTCGCGAAATTTTCGGCTGTCCATGCGTCGCGTACGGAATGGAGCGTGTGCTCGAGACGGCGCTCGTTGAACTCCGGCTTCATGAGCTCGTTGCTCTCTCGAAACGCCTCCATCGCCTCGTCGTAGCGCTTTGCTTTGTCGAGCAGGTGCCCGAGCGCGTTGAGTGCCAGATGCCTCCCAGCGTCGCTCGCTTCGGGTGATCGCTCAAGCAGTTCCTGGATGTACTCGATCGCCTCATCGCGACGATCAGTCCGCAGGAGTGCCCGACCAAGGATGGCGGCCAGATTCAGTGATTCACGCCCCCGATCCCTGAGTGATTCGATGAACTCGATCGCCTCGTCCTTGTCATTGCGGAGCATCAGCATGTGCCCGAGCGAACTCGCGAGTGCCAGATTGTCGGGTTGAACATCGAACTCGTCCCGGATCATCTGGATCGCCTCATCGAGCTCACCAGACTGAGTCATGCCGTCGCTCATACTCGTCAGGATCATGACCCGATGAGGCTTGTTGGTGATGTTCCTGAGTGCTCTCTTCGCGATTCTCGTTGCAAGATCGTTGCGTTGAACCCGGATCAGGCAGCTGACATAGAGCGCCACGACGGGTGGATGAAAAGGTGATTGTTTATAGAGCACCTCAGCATTACTGAGCGCAGACCGATAATATCCTCGATCATGCAGTGCCTTCGCCTGCTCGTAGGCATCTTTCAGGCTCATCATCGGCACGCAAACATCCTCCTCAGTGACGCACAGACATCGACTCAAACCGGGGATAATCTTACGCAGATGCGACAGATCACGCTCATTTCAACCGGTGGTACGATCGAGAAAACCTACGACGAGCATGCAGGGACGCTGTCCAACCGTGCCTCGATCGTGCAGGAGATGCTCCGGCTACTTCGGCTGGAGGATACCAACATCAACACGCTGCAGTTGATGCACAAAGATTCACTCGATATGACCGAAACGGATCGTCAGCGGATCCTGGGTGCTGTGGAGCTCCTGGATGACCCCGCGGACTGTGCCGGGATCATCGTCCTGCACGGCACGGATACACTGTGCCAGACCGGGGAGTTCCTCCACGAGCAACTCAAAGAACCGAAGATCCCGATCATCCTCACGGGCGCCATGCGCCCGTTCGAGATGAAACGCTCCGACGCGTTGCAGAACCTCAACGAGTCGATCTTCGCGACGGGGACGCTCGAGCCCGGTGTCTGGGTCGTTGCCCACGGCCGCGCACTCAAGTTCCCCGGACCGATCAAGGATCGCCAGCGAGGAACTTTCGTGATGAGCTCAGGCGAGTAGTTACTCGTCGCCCACCGAACACAACTCTTCGACACTCGGACACGAGCAGACAAGATTTCGATCGCCGTAGGGATTGTCAACGCGCCCAACCGGTGACCAAAACTTGAACCGGCGCAGGTGCTCGGCCGGGTATGCCGCGACATCGCGCGAGTACGGGTGGGACCAGTCGTCGCTGCCGATCGCCTTGATCGAGTGCGGGGCTCCCTTGAGCGGATTGTCATCTTTCGGCATCTCGCCGCGTTCGATCTGAGCGATCTCGGCACGGATCGTGATGAGGGCATCGCAGAAACGATCGAGCTCGGCCTTGGATTCTGACTCGGTGGGCTCGATCATGAGCGTCCCGGGGACGGGCCAGCTCATGGTCGGAGCATGGAACCCATAGTCGATCAGGCGCTTGGCAATGTCGTCGATCTCGATGCCCGCGCTCTTCTTGAACGGTCGGCAGTCGATCACAAACTCGTGTGCGACGCGTCCCTGACTACCTTGGAACATCACCTGATAGTGAGCCTTGAGTCGCTCGACCATGTAGTTGGCGTTGAGGATCGCGACCTCGCTGGCCTTCTTGAGCCCGCGGGTGCCCATGAGGGCGATGTAGACCCACGAGATGGGCAGGATGCTCGGCGAGCCCTCGGGCGCGGCGCTGACCGGTCCAACTGCATGGTCGCCGGCCGTTGCAGGTGTACGCACCGGGTGGGTCGGCAGGAACGGACGCAGCTTGGCATTGACGCCGATCGGGCCCATGCCAGGGCCACCGCCGCCGTGCGGGATGCAGAAGGTCTTGTGCAGGTTCAGGTGGCAGACATCGGCGCCGTAGTCACCCGGTCGGCAGAGCCCGACCTGGGCATTCATGTTCGCACCGTCGAGATAGACGAGCCCGCCGAACTCGTGGACGGTATCAATCATGGCGCGGATGTTGTCATCGAACACGCCGCAGGTTGATGGATAGGTGATCATGGCGCAGGCGAGGTTGTCGCTGTGCTTCTGCGCCTTCTCACGGAGGTCGTCGATCATGATCGCGCCGTTGTCGTTGGTCTTGATCGGGACAACCTTGAGGCCCGCGACGATCGCCGACGCGGGGTTGGTGCCGTGGGCGCTGTCTGGGATGAGGCAGATGTTGCGGTTGCCCTGTCCCTCATGCTTGTGGTACGCCTTGATGGTCATGAGCCCGGTGAACTCGCCCTGGCTGCCCGCGTTGGGCATGAGCGATACGGCCTCGAACCCGGTGATCTCGCTGAGCCACTGCTCGAGCTGGTCGAAGAGGACCGCGTAGCCCTCCCACTGCTCGCGCGGGGCGAAGGGGTGCATGTGGGCGAACTCGGGCCATGTGACCGGGAGCATCTCGCTGGTCGCGTTGAGTTTCATGGTGCACGATCCCAGCGGGATCATGCTGTGCGCCAGCGACAGCTCGCGCGATTGCAGCTCGGTGATGTAGCGCAGCATCTCGGTTTCACTGCGGTGGCTGTTGAACACCTCGTGGGTCATGAACGCTGTATCACGCTTGAACGCATCGGGGATATCGAGGGTGGCACGCTGGGCCATCTCGATGAGATCTTCTTCGCCTGTTCCACCGAAAGCTTCGAGCAGGTCGTGAAGGAGCCCGTCATCAACGGTCTCATCGAGCGTAATGCCGACGGTCCCGTCTCCGAAGTCACGCAGGTTGATACGACGGGCCCGGGCGGCACCGAGGACGGTCTTGGCGCTGCCGTTGACCTTGATACGGAGGGTATCAAATACCAGAGATTCTTCGATCTCATGCCCGAGCTCGAGAAGCCCAACGCGGAGGGTCTGCGTCTGGGCATGCACACGCTTCGCGATGTTCGTGATGCCGTCGGGGCCGTGGTAGACCCCGTACATCGAGGCGATGACCGCGAGAAGGACCTGTGCGGTACAGATATTGCTCGTTGCACGATCACGCTTGATGTGCTGTTCACGGGTCTGCACCGCGAGTCGCAGCGCAGGATTGCCGTGGACATCACGCGAGACACCGACGATTCGTCCGGGCATCTTGCGCACATGGCTTTCGTGTGTCGACATGAAACCTGCATGTGGACCACCAAAGCCCATGGGCACACCGAATCGCTGGGCGCTGCCCACACAGATATCAGCGCCCCACTGCCCGGGTGCGCGCAGCAGCGACAACGACAGCAGATCAGCCGCGACCACGACCATCATCCCGTTGTCATGAGCAGACCTGGCAAGCGATTCGTAGCACTCGACTCGCCCGTCGCTAGTTGGATATTGCACGAGCACACCGGCTGCGTTCTCGTTCGTGAGGTCAAATGACTCCACAGCACCGACAACAAGATCCAGCCCGAGCGCTTCGGCACGAGTCTTCACGACTGCGATGGTCTGCGGGTGACAATCTTCTGCAACATAGAAGGTCTTCCGTTTGTTCTTCAGAATGCTCACCACCATCGAGACCGCCTCCGCTGCCGCGGTCCCCTCATCGAGCAGCGATGAGCTCGCAAGGGGAAGTCCGGTGAGGTCGGAGATCATGGTCTGGAAGTTCAGGAGTGCTTCGAGTCGTCCCTGCGCCGTTTCGGGCTGATACGGCGTGTACTGCGTATACCACTGTGGATTCTCAAGCACATTGCGAAGAATCACAGGCGGAGTGATCGTTCCGACATACCCCATCCCGATACACGAGCGGAAGAGCTTGTTCTTCTCTGCGATCTGACGCAGATCGTGCCAAAGCTTGTACTCGGTACGGGCGGTCGGCAGATCCAGCAACCCTTCCAGCCGGATGTCGCTGGGAACGACTTCATTGATGAACGCGTCCATATCACTCGCACCAAGCTGCCGGAGCATCTCATCGATGTCTTCTTCTCGCGGTCCGATGTGACGCGTCGCGAACAACGCCTGTGCCTCGATGTCTGCGGGAGTGATCGGGGTGTACGGCTTGCGTGTGCCGGAATCGGTGTTGGTCATTGCGTCTCGGCCTCGTGATTCGATGGTGCTCATGCGTTTCGGTCTCGAAAAAGTGCCTTCCCAGCGTGGAATCGTGGGATTTGTGGAGAGGATGCAATGATAGCGCCTCACCCCTGCATTCTCGCAGGGCGAACGCCACAGTCCATGCACGAAAGCTGTTCGTCAGTCGTATTTGAGGACGGAATGGACCTCGCCAAACCCGCCGAGCTTTTCTCGCCCATGCAGGAAGTTGAGCTCGATCAGCACGGTTATACCTGCGATCTCTGCACCGGTTTTCTGGACCAGCTCGCAACTCGCCCTCATCGTACCGCCGGTCGCGAGCAGATCGTCAACTAGCAGGACCTTGTGCCCACGCATGAGCGCGTCGGTATGGAGTTCCAGGCGATCGGTGCCGTATTCAAGATCGTAATCCACGCCGTGCACCATCCGGGGAAGTTTGCCGGGTTTGCGGACTGGGACGAACCCCGCAGAGAGCGCCTGTGCGATCGCGATCCCGAAAATGAATCCTCGGCTTTCGGCACCGACGACGAGGTCGATCCCCTTGCCCCGGTACGGGTTGGCCATCAGTTCCACCGCGAGCGCGAGTGCCCCAGGATCCGCGAGCAGCGGCGTGAAATCCTTGTATACCACGCCTGGCTTGGGGAAATCGGGGACCTCTTCGATCAGGGCATTGAGTTTGTCGTGCGCTTCGGTGCTTTGCATGAGACGATCATACACGCGATGCCAGAACGATTCATTGAAGATGTGTATGTCCGTATCATTCCCGATCTGGTATCCTCGTCAGCAGACACAAGGAGCACGCGTGCAGATCCCTCCGATGAGACCCACATTCACGATCGAGTTCCCGATTGATCGGGCGTCCGCGATGTCGCGTCTGGAAGCACTCGTTCGCGACGAAGATTATCCCATCGAGGGTCGCGTGGCGGGGAATCATCTAATGCTCGTTATCCCACCCAAGCGACGCCACTTCTGGTCTCCCTGGCTGAATCTTGAGGTGCATGATCAGGAGTCCGGATCAAAGGTCGTGGGCAAGTTCAGCCCCAACCCGAGTGTGTGGACGGGTTTTATGCTGACCTATATCGCGCTCGCTACCTTGGTCTTCTTTTCGGGGATGTTCGGGGTGTCTCAATGGATGATGGCGAAACCGCCCAGCGCTTTGATGTTCATGATCATCCCGATCGTGATCGCAATAGGAATGTACTGGTCATCGCTCATTGGGCAACGCATCGCCAATGAGCAGATGCGTGAGCTGTATGACGCGTCGATGAACGCGATCCGTGGATAAAAGCCCACAACCTATGTGTTGGGCATCGACAAAAATGAAGACCCCCGATCGAGATGATCGGGGGTCTTTGATTCGCGTTTCAGTTGAAGATCAACTGAGTGCTATCAATCCCAGAGGGATTAGCGGCGACGACGGCCAGCTGCGAGGCCACCGAGGCCGAGCAGTGCGAGTGCCGAAGGAGCCGGGGTGACGGTGACGCTTGCCGAACCGAGCGAGAGCTGGCCCTGCGAGTCGTCAGCGAGTGCACCCGAGACGCTGTCGACGCTCTGGAGTGAGAAGTCACCAGTGGAAGCGACGAGCTGGAAGTCGATGACGCCAGCACCGGATGCTGCCAGGTTGACCTGGAAGGAGCCGATTGCTTCACCGAGCTCGGAGCCGGGTGCGGGTGGGAAGATGCCGGGGATGACGAGCTGACCGAAGATCACTTCGTTGTAGTTGCCGTTGCCAGCGTAGCCACCGTCGGTGTTGAATGCCGACCATGCTGCGGGGCTCCATGTCATGCTGTCGATGAGTGCGCTGTCGGACGAGAGCCCGAATGCACCACCGAGGATGTGGGAGCCCATGTCTGCATCACCGTAGACGGTGACGGTGAAGTTACCACCCTCAACGGTCTGGGAGACCGAAGGAGTCATGGAAAGGCTGAAGTTCTGTGCGGCGGCGACGGAAGCGATACCTGCGACAGCGATAAGTGCAACTGCGTTCTTCATTTGAGAGTTCTCCTCATTTGGTTATTGATTCGTATTTAACCGTTGACCTGTTGAAACGAACGACTCGTTCGTGACCCGCTCGAAAAGTACACCAAGCCAGAAGAACTGCCAGTCGATTGGCAAATGATTTTGCAATTCCTTGGAATTCAGGCTTTGAAGCCTGATTCTGCCGATAATTCCCCGGATACAGGACGAAATGGGCGAGGAGCAACTTGCAAGATTGATTGACCACGGCCCAGACAAATAGAGATGACATACAAAAGAACCCCCGATCGGTATCCCGATCGGGGGTTTGATTTTGGCTTCAGATCACTGCAGGCAGTGACTGGAGTCGGTCATCGCGATTAGCGACGACGACGGCCAGCGACGAGACCGCCGAGACCGAGGAGTGCCATCGCCGACGGAGCGGGGACGACATTGATCGATGTGCTGCCGAGCGAAACGGCGCCACCGTCGTTCTGGGTTGCACCAGTGACATCGTCAACACCTTCGAGGGTGAAGGGCGAGCCAGCGGTGAGCTGGAAGTCAACCATACCCATGCCGTCAACCGTGACCTGGAACGAGCCGATGGCTGAACCGTTCTCGGAGCCGGGTGCGGGCGGGAAGATGCCGGGGATGACGAGCTGACCGAAGACGACAGCGTTGTAGCTGCCGTTGCCAGCGTAGCCGCCGTCGGTGTTGAATGCCGACCAGTCAGCTGCGGTCCAGGCCATATCCTGAACAACGCCGGTGTCGCCGGAGCCAGCAACGCCGAAAGCACCACCGAGGATGTGGCTACCGAAGCCAGCATCACCGTAAACGGTCATGGTGAGTGTTGCTGCGCCACCGGAGGTGTCGACAGTCATAGCGGAAGGGACGATGGTAAGGCTGGGGCCGCCTGCGGTGGCGACGGTGGCCATACCAGCGACTGCTGCAAGAGCGATAGTCTTCATTTCTCTTTCTCCTAGTGAGATTTTGCCTCTGTTAAAGAGGCCACATATTCGGAATGGGAAACATTCCTGACCCAGGATGATCGTAAACGGGATGGTCCCCCATTGCAAGGGGGAAATGTCCTTCCGTGCGAGTCTTTTTGCAATTTGCATACTCGGACCAAACAAAACCAAACCAGGCTCATTTCTGGGCAGAAATCCGCTCCCACCACTCGATTTCGAACCCAAAGTCATGCCGATCATCTGCGTCCACGCGAAAGCTCGTTCGCATTGTCCACAACTCTGGATCCAGATCCGGGAATGATGCGTCCCCATCGACCACGCAATCCACCAGGGTCCGCACAACCAGTTCTGTCCGAGCCATCATTTGTGTATAGATAGTTCCGCCGCCCGCGATCCAGATCGGTGCCCCCACCTCCCCTTCGTCGATGGCCCTACGAGCCACCTCGATCGCTTGGTCGAGCCCCCCCACCACCATGACACCCGTGAGCCCCGGATCCTTCATGGAATGCGAGACCACGATGTTCAATCGGGACGGGAGCGGTTTATCCAATGACTCATATGTCTTCCGCCCCATCACAACAGGGCACCCCTTCGTGGATCGCATGAAATGCCTGAGGTCCTCGGGGAGGTGCCAGGGAAGATCCCCATCGCGTCCGATCACCCCATTCCGGGAGCAAGCGACAATCATCGCGATATCGAACTGGGCATGGAAAGCGCGGGGATCGAATGAATCAGGTTCGCTCATAGCAGAGCGTAGGACTCAGGACGCGCCAGGATGATCAGCGGCCGGGCGTGTATCGATCAGGATCCAGTCGCCGTCGGGGCCTCTGGGCTCCGCGATTACGGGGCTGCCATCGGGCTCGAACAGCGGATCGTGAGTTGTTGGGTGGTGCGCCTGGCGATAACGGACGCGGAAACTCTGCTCCAAGGGTGTAAACCTGATTCGGGATTCATCGCTGATGTCGCGTCCACCATCGTCGTCACCGTCGCTCCCGACGCTGTAGAGCATGTACCCGTTGTCGAAAGCCCGGAGCTTCATAGTATCGTGCGGGTTCATCAGGTCCTGAGGTACCTCCGGCAGGTACCGCGGCGTGAGTTCTTCGAGTGAATCCGGAAGCCGCCCGTGCTCCAGCTTGAACACCTCGATCGCGAGCATGGTCCCGAAGGCCTGCGATCGTTGCTGGTGCCGGAAATGTCGATCCAGCATCCGAGTGAGTTCGGGGAGCATGACAGCACTCGCCGAGATCCTGAACAACCCCTGATCATCGAAATCTTGAACTCGATCGATCTCGTCTCTGTCGATGGATGCGATCCAAGGTGGCCCAAGTTCCAGCACACGCTGAGCTCGATCGATGAATTGGTTGAAGATTCTGGTGTCCTGCTCGCGACTGAGTGTGGCGACCAGGCTCAGAGGCATTGCGGCTGTGCGGAGTTTCGGGTCTGTCATCACTGCATCGGTCAGCAGGGATTCACCGAGACTATCCGGGCTGCCCATCAGCATTCCCATGTAGGCCATACCGTCCGGGGTCATGTGACCGTCGCCGTGGCCATCGTCCGTGTAGAGACGCTGCAGCAGGTCTGCGAACATGACGCGCTGGGTATCGAGTCCAACTCCAGTCACTTTCGATACCCTGGCGTGTTCATGGGCAATGTCGATCAGTTGTTCTTCGCTCAACGCCCCAGGATGCTCACGGAGCAGTTTCTCGGTTTCATTCATCACCATTGAGTTAATCGCGACCCCGACAAGCTTGGATATGACGAACGGCTCACTGCGGCATTGCCTCGCGAGCCCCAATGCCGCGATGTAGTCATCTGCAGCGCGTTGAGCTTCTCCTTCACTGAGTGCGAGTTTGGCGTCGAACATCAGCACTTGAGCGAGCCCCCGAGTCCATCCAAGGTTGGGGAGGAGGATTTCGATCACTGAGTGCTGTTTGTAGTGATTCGCATCCGCTGGAATGATGTCTGAAGTCCACTCACGCCCTGCCCGCTGAACTACCCTGGTTTCATACCCAACCGGGATGCCGACGATTGGGCGGGCGGCCGCCTCTCTGACACGCACGAGTTGTGAATCGAAAGCACGCACCGCATCCGCGATGGATGCGAAGTCGGGGTGATCGATTGGGACGTTCGGGAAGACCCGGATGCCCGGCTCATGCGCAGAGGACTCGAACTCGCTCAGACGCGCTTCCTGATTGCTATCGAGCTTGTCGCGAATCAGTGACCATTCCAGGCCGACTTCGGAGATGACTGGCCAGGATTTTTGGTCCTCGCGGTACCCCTGGTTCCGCTCATCGAGCAAGGCCGCGAAATCGACTTTGATCTCAGGTGAGCTGGTGTAAAAACGAACGGCAAGCACGCTGTACGACAGCAGGAGCATCACCAGGAACGCTCCCACCGCCCTCCTCGAGAACCTGTATGCCTGCCACGAGAGCGGGCGTTTGCGTTTCATCGAGCGTCGGAGCAGGCGGGCGACGCGGCGTGGGTCGCCGAAGGTGTCCGCGACCTGCTGCGGGTCTTGCCCGGCGTCGAGCGCGTCCTGGGCGTGGGCGATCAGTTCTCGGGCGATCTGGGCCCGCTCGTCGCGCCAGAGCTTGGTTCGGACAATGGTGCTGCGGATGACCTCGTCGATTGACTCGGGCAGCGTGGCCTTCTCGAGCAAAGCAAACGCCTCGCGGTTCGGGCGAACGAACCCACGGGCGGCTCTCCAGACCGAGAGCAGCGGTGAGTGCTTGATAGACCATCCCCACGCGTTTGTGAATGCGTTGCTCATGCCGGCGCTCCCTTCACGATCCCCAAATCGCCCATCGCCTGCGTGAGCTTGCTCCACGCCTTTTCATCGGCCTTGAGCTTTGTACGCCCTTTCCCCGTGAGGGCGTAGTACTTGCGTTGACGCCCGTTGTCCCCGTCGCGCCAGTCGGCCTCGATGAGCCCCTTGGCTTCGAGGTTGTAAAGCATGGGGTAGAGCGTCGATTGCCCCATCGCGAGCACGCCGTCGGACTGGGCGGCCAGGGCCTCGACGAGCTCATAGCCGTACATGGCGCGTCGTGAGAGCAG
>DDGE01000032.1:0-4068 GCA_002337545.1 Phycisphaerales bacterium UBA1910
CCCATCACCCGCTTGAACGCGCGAGAGAACGCCGCTTCCGATCCGTACCCGTACCGTTCCGCGATGTCGATCACCTGCTCGTTCGTTGTCCGCAGCGCCTGGGCCGCGCTCTGCATCCGCCAGCGCGTCAGGTACTCCATCGGGGACTCTCCGACCAGCTCATGGAACCGCAACGCGAACGCGCTCCGCGACATCGACACGCTGCGTGCGAGCGACTCCACCGTCCACGCCGCGCCCGGCTCGCGCTGCATCGCGACAATCGCGCGCCCGATCCGTTCATCGCGTAAGGCGGCCAACCAACCCTGCTGCATCCCCTCGCCCCGCGCCAGCCACGAACGGATCCCCTGAATCACGAGGATGTCCGCCAGACGCGTAACCACCGTCTCCCCGCCCGGGCGCCGTTCCTTGGACTCGATCGCCATCAATCGCAGGGTGCTCTGCATCCATTCCGACTCGGGCGCGTTCCACGCATCGACATGGATCACACGCGGGAGCTGGCGCACCAGATCCACCGCAGCTGGGTGATCGAAGCACACCGCCCCGCAGATGAGCTGGGTCTCCTCGCCCCCGCCCCCATACACCAACCGCTCGTACCGCTCGCTCACTTGCTCGACCGGCAGATCGAAGAACGGCTCCGTCCTGACCCGCTTGCTGCTCATCAGATCATGCCCCATCCCATGAGGCACCAACGCGAACGCGCCCGGGCGCAGCTCAATCAACGCCTCCCCCTTCACCCGCACCCAGCACGACCCGCTCGTCACGATGTGGAACATCACACAGTTGTCCATCGCGGGCATCGCAATCCCGTAGGGGGCGCTCAGCTGCGAGTGCGCATACACCACGCCCTCCAAACGCAGAAAGTGCAGCGCCTCCCCATACGGGTCCCCCGACGCCCACGCCCGCTCGATCCGCTCGTCCATGCTCATGGTGCTCATACCCCATCATAGCATCAAACCCCGATTATCCATCGTTTCGGACGATCAATCAATTCATTGAGATAATCAATCATTGAGTATCCAGAATCATGCGCCATCATGTATGTATCAGCAATGCCGCTGATCCGGACAAAGGACCCGATCATGACCAAGCACACCACATCGAATGACCCCCGCCCGATCCTCGTCACCGCATCCACCGGCAAGACCGGTCGTCGCGTCGTCGAGCTGCTCGAATCCAACAGCGTCCCGGTCCGCCGGGCTTCGCGGAGTGCCCCTGTCCCGTTCGATTGGACGGACCACACGACCTACGCGCCCAACCTCAAGGGCGTGCGGGCAGCGTACATCGTCTACACACCGGACCTGAGCATCCCCCGCGCCCAAGGCGACATCCGCGCCTTCGTCAACGCTGCGATCGACGAAGGGGTCGAGCGTCTCGTTCTGCTCTCGGGTCGAGGCGAACCCGCAGCAGAAGCCTGCGAAGACATCGTCCGCGCGTCGGGTCTGGAGTACACCCTCGTGCGTGCGGCGTGGTTCAACCAGAACTTCGACGAGGGCGACTTCCTCCCCATGATCCTCGAAGGCACCCTCGCCCTCCCCGCGGGCGATGTCGCCGAGCCGTTCATCGACGCGGACGACATCGCGGAAGTCGTCTTCGCATCACTCACCCAACACGGGCACAACGCCGAGCTCTACGAACTCACCGGCCCCCGCGCCATCACCTTCCACGAGATCGCCCAAATCCTCTCCGCCCAGACCGATCGCCCGATCACCTATGTCCCGATCACGATGCACCAGTTCAAGTCCGGCCTCGCGGACGCGGGTGTCCCAGCCGAACACATCGACCTGCTCGAGTATGTCATGTCCCACACCCTCGACGGCCGAGGCATCCACCCCCAGGACGGCGTCCAGCGCGCCCTTGGTCGCCCACCAAAGGACTTCATCGCCTACGCATCATCCGCATCCGCCATCAACATCTGGAACCCCCAATCCCCTGCACCGATGGTGTGATGTTTCTTCTTCCATCTCTTCTCCCTGCGCTCCTTCCTCGCCCTTGCGGGGAAGGTGGCACGCGCAGCGCGTCGTAGATCCGCCAGCGGCGGAACGGACGGGATCTTGATTCTGTTCCTCCCCGCGCCCCGCGGGGAGGTGGGCTTGAGCGAAGCTCAAGGTCGGAGGGGGTCTTCATTTCCCCTCACATCTCCAACACCCAATCCCCATCCAGCCGCGCCCCCGCACGCCAACGCGTGTCGACGCGGTTGTTCCGATACCCCTCATCCAGCGCATCAAACATCGGATCGTCAATCGTGATCACCGCGTTGTTTTGCCAGGAACCCTGCTGCGATTGACCGCCCGGCCGCACCATCATCACCCCAGCCATCGCCACGAGCACCACGCACACCGCGCCCGCACCAATACGCGCACGATGCACCACCTGCCGACGCCGAACCCGCGCCCGCACCGCATCGGGCAACCCGCCCGCGTCCGCAACTTCGATTGGTTTCAGCTCATCCATCACGCACCTCACTCATCTCCACACCCAAAGTCTCCCGCAATCGCTCCATCCCCAACCGCGATCGGCTCGCGACCGTGTTCCGGTTCACGCCCAGCGCCGCGCCTACCTGGTCGATCGTCAATCCCCCGATATACCGCAGCAGAATCACCTCCCGCTGCTCATACACCAGCCCCTCGATCGCCTCCAGAACCCGGCGCACCTCCTCGCGTTCCAGCGCCTCCGCGGAGTCCACCTCCGCCGCCCGCCGCCGTGCCTGCTCCCGCAGCTCCCCCCGCCCCGCGTTGATCGCTTCGTTCCGTGTCACCCGGAACAGAAACGCCGTCCCGTCCGTGACCTTGCGGATCGCCCCGCGTCGCATCCGCAGCACCTTGACAAACACCCCCTGCACGACATCCTCCGCCGACGACTGGTGCCCCTTGGGCAACAGCACGCGAGCGTACGCGATCAGGCGCGCACTGAGACGAGCCCACAGCATCTCCGCTGCACGCTCGTCCCCGCGATGCATCCGCATCATCAGTGCCTGGACCTCGTCGCGTTCCATCTCAGTCCGCGATCTCCTCAAGGCGTTGGATGAGGGCGTCGAGGTCCTTGCGGATCTGCACATGCCCCGCGAAGGATCGGGTGTATGTCGCGCCGAGCAGTTCCGTGAGTGCGCCGTACTCGCCTTCTTGCACCCGTTGCTCCGCCGCTTCGAACATCGACGCATCCTGCGCGTCCCAGGCACGCAACAGGTCTGAGTGGTACACCGCGAATCCGCCGAGCTCTCGTATCATCTCCGTGCGCGTCATCTTGAGGACCTGCTCGCCGGGCTCGCTCTCCCCGGCATACATCGTCAGCTCCTGCAGCCACTCGCCCGTGTTGTCTTCCGGGGCGTTCTTCATGATGTACTCCCCGATCATCCGCCACTCGCCGACGATGGTGTCGCGCATCCCGAACCGGTCCGGTGAGTCCCCGTTTCGAATCGCATCTGCGATCACCCTCGCCCCGGCAGCATCAATCTTCCCATCATCGATGAGCTGGTTCGTCACTCGGATCCCGAGGTTCTGGATCGCCATCCCAACAAGCGAGCTGATCAGCACATCGTCCGTCGCGACATGGATCCCCATCCGATGGATCGTAGCGATGTTCTGAGATACCCACTCCGTTTCATTCCGCTCGGCACTCTCCAACGCCTCCGCAGCGAGGTACCGTGATGCCTGACGCATGAATCCGAGGTGCGGCAGCAGGGTCATCGGGCCTTCACTCGAATCGATCCCCCAATCAACATCGTCCATCGATGCTGCCCGATGAAGGATCTCGTAGTCCACATCAGAGCTTGTGCGGCTCTTCCACGCATCGGTGAGCTTCAGCTTCTCGCCGGACTGATCGATGAATGATGTTGCGTCGTCTGGACCACCCATCGCCATCGCCCGGTAGTACTCCAATGCCGCGTTCTCTGATCCAGCGCTCGCCCCGGATCCCATCGCCAGACTCCCCGCGATCCCAACAACCGCCGCCATCAATCCTGTCCGCATGCCGTGTCCTCCTGTGCTGCTCGCACCATTGCGATACCGACTAGACACCGCCAAAGTCCCCCCGTTTCACCAGATTCCAAAACTTCACTCAAAATCGCACGGC
>DDGE01000032.1:4309-7013 GCA_002337545.1 Phycisphaerales bacterium UBA1910
GCAAGTCAGACCAAAGTCCCGGGCCGAATACGCTTGCATCAAT
Source organism: Phycisphaerales bacterium UBA1910 (assembly GCA_002337545.1). Taxonomy (GTDB): domain Bacteria; phylum Planctomycetota; class Phycisphaerae; order Phycisphaerales; family UBA1924; genus UBA1924. The sequence goes on from DDGE01000032.1 coordinate 4,353, forward strand.
GAAAATGTGTGTTATACAAGAAATATGAAAAACATGATTTCCATTGCGTTCCAATGTACCCTCGCAGTCTTGCTCTCAATAACACCGCAAGCCATGGCCCAATCGGCACAATGCTCACCGCAGGTGATGGGGGAGGTCGAAATCCTCGGCACCGCCGGCTTCGAGATGCTCGATGACGACACGCTCATCGCCGTCAAAGACTACAACAGCGATACCGAACTCGTGCTCGTCGATGTCTCAAACCCACATGCACCAACGATCCGTTCGACACTGGCCATACCCGCCGCGTTCCATAGCCTCACCGGCGAATCATTCATCGCCGTGAAGGGCGACCACATCTTCATCTCCCTCAAAGAGAACTTTTCAAACTCCATGCTGAGCGTGATCGATGCAACCGATCGAGACAACCCAGTACTCAATCAGCAGTTCGATCTCGACTACGCGATTCACAGCATCGATGTCTGGAGCGACGCACTCTACATGACGAGCCAACCAGCATTGTTTGGCAGCGGCTACTCACGACTCATCGTCTACGACATCACCCAACCCTCCAACCCAACGCTCCTGCGATCAGTCAACATGGGCATCCTCATCGAAGGCATGAAGGTCGATGACGGCCAGCTCTTCGTACACACCAGCGAACGCATCTATCTCCACACAATCGATCAGCAGGGACTGAATCAATGGCAGAGCACCCTGCTCTTCAACGAAATCTCCGGCTTTGATCATCAGGGCGACCTGGCCTACGCCTGCGCAGACGATGCACTCCAGATCATCGACTACGCCAACGCCACCAACCCCAAAGTCCTTTCCTACATCGACATCTTCGATCCCCAGAGCGTCGCAGTCCTCGACAGCATCGCCTATGTCACAAACGGCAACAACGAAATCGTCACCGTCGATGTCACCAACCCCGCCGCACCATACGAGCTCGGCAGAATACTCAGCAACAACAACTTCGCAGGCGTCAACCAGATCAGCGGCGGATTCTCACTCGGAGACATCACCGGCCTCAAGTTCTACGACGAGAACGCCGTCATCACCAACCAGCCGCCAGCCCAGAACCTCACCACAATCGACTCAGACACGCAGGACTTCGCGATCTACGGCGATTTCGCACTCATCGTCAACGAAGGTGAGCCCTCATTCAGCGTCGTAGACATCTCAAACCCATACGCACCACAGCTCGTGCGAGAAGTCGCCACAACTGACAACGCCCACGCCATCGCGGTTAACAGCACCCACGCCTACATCGCCGTCGGCTCCGGATTCGATGTCTTCTCACTCCAGTCGCCACGCAACCCCACATGGGTCGCCACGAAACGACACTTCAATGTGACCAATATCACCGTCAACGGCAACAGGTTGGCGACGAGCACCGACTACATCAGCTCCACCAATGAAAACGGCATCATCGCCATATACAACCTCCAGAGCCCCGCGAACCCAACCATCATGGGCTGGACACGCCTCCTCATCAAACCCAGCGAAATGGAAATCCGAGGCAACTTCCTCTACGCCACCGACAGGGCACCCTCAACCTCACCGGGCCCATCGCAGCCATACTTCAAGTTCGCCATCATCGACATCTCAAACCCCACCGCAATGTTCATCACCGACGAGTACCGAGAAGACGGCCCCGTCATCTCGTTCGGAACTCCAATCGAAACAGACATGGACATCAGCAACGGCATCGCGTATGTCACCAGAAGCTCAAACCGAATCATGCGTTTCGATGTCTCAAGGGTCTACAACATCGATGTACTCCCCGACATCAGCATCAACACCGGCGACATCTCAAAGCTCGACGCATCAGACAACCTGCTCGCATTCAATGCCAGATCAACCCTGGCAGAGCCCGGATCGATCGAGCCCGAAGTCATTTCCACCGGCCTCAACCTCTACGACATCTCAGACCCAATGAACCCAACCCCGCTCAACGGCGCAGCAGGGCCAATCAACTCCGACGAACCCCTCCTCTTCAATCCCTCAATCGTTGGCAACGCCCTCATCGCCACCGTCGACCAAGGCGGACTCTGGACCGTCGACATCTCCCCCTGCGGCGCATCATGCCCCGCAGACCTCAACGACGACGGCAACCTCAACTTCATCGATGTCACCCTCTTCATCTCGGCATACAGCAGCCAGGACCCAACCGCGGATTTCAACCACGACGGCGATTTCGACTTCTTCGACATCACACAGTTCCTCAGCGCCTACTCCATCGGCTGCAACTAACACCCTCAGCCCAATCCAAATCACCAACGCCCCGCCCGAAAGAGTGGGGCGTTTTATTCACATACACCCCAGCACCACGCCCAAATCCAGCACAAAGCACCCTGCCCAAAATCGCCCAAACGCCTACAATCCCCCTCAACCTCACCACAACACCAAACGGATTGACCACCGACACACGGAGATCTCCAAGATGACCACCACCACCGCATCGCCAATCACCATGACCGACGCCGGACTCCAGGTCCCAAACCACCCAATCGTCCCCTTCATCATCGGCGACGGCACAGGGCCAGACATCTGGAACGCATCCGTTAAGGTCTTCGACGCAGCAATCCAAAAGGCCTACGGCGACGAACGAAAAATCCACTGGCACGAAACACTCGCAGGCCAAAAGGCATTCGATGAAACCGGCGAATGGCTCCC
>DDGE01000032.1:7224-10000 GCA_002337545.1 Phycisphaerales bacterium UBA1910
ACCCCCGTCGGCGGCGGCATCCGCTCACTCAATGTCGCACTCCGACAGATCCTCGACCTCTACACATGCCTCCGCCCCGTACGCTACTTCACCGGCGTCCCCTCACCCGTCAAAGCACCCGAAAAAACAAACATGACCATCTTCCGTGAAAACTCGGAAGACATCTACGCCGGCATCGAGTTCGAAGAAGGAACAGACGAAAACAAGAAGTTCGCCAAGCTCCTCAGCGAAAACTTCCCAGACCGCTTCGGAAAGATCCGCTTCCCCGAAACCACCGGCTTCGGCATCAAGCCAATCTCCAAAGAAGGCACAACACGCCTCGTCAAGGCCGCAATCCAGTACGCCATCGACAACGACGAATCATCCGTCACACTCGTCCACAAGGGCAACATCATGAAGTTCACCGAGGGTGCCTTCATGGAATGGGGCTACGAAGTCGCCAAAGAGCACTTCGGCGCAACCCCACTCGACGGCGGCCCATGGCACCACTTCAAAAACCCCAACACCGGCAAGCAGATCATCATCAAGGATGTCATCGCAGACGCATTCCTCCAGCAGATCCTCACCCGACCCGCAGAATACTCAGTCGTCGCAACAATGAACCTCAACGGCGACTACATCTCAGACGCACTCGCAGCATGCGTCGGCGGCATCGGAATCGCACCCGGAGCAAACATCAACTACGACACCGGACACGCCATCTTCGAAGCAACCCACGGCACAGCCCCCAAATACGCCGACCAGGACAAGGTCAACCCCGGCTCCGTCATCCTCTCCGGCGAAATGATGCTCCGCTTCATGGGCTGGACCGAAGCCGCCGACCTGATTATCAAGGGCATGAACGGCGCAATCTCCGCCAAGACAGTCACTTACGACTTCGAGCGCCAGATGGAGGGTGCGACCCTTCGGAAGTGCTCGGAGTTTGGGGATGATGTAGTGAGCCATATGGATTGAGTTGCTTTGGTTTCATCTGGCGTGATTCAGCTATCGCTTAATGTGTAATTGGGCTATAATGCCGTAGCCATGTCATCGGAAGCGATAAATACCGGATTGCTCACCACAATCGGTTACGGAGACAGACCTTGGGAAGAGTTTGTTCTGCGTTTGCATCGCAATCGCATTCGTTATCTTATTGATGTGCGATCTCAGGCCCGGTCTAGGCAGCCTGAGTTCAATTCTGATGCCTTAGAAATTCTCTTGGCCAAAGAAGAAATCAAATACGTATATATGGGTGATTCGCTAGGGGGCAAGCCGCGTGATCCGTCATGCTACGTAGAGGGCAAAATTGATTATCTTCGTTGCCAAGAGCGCCCAGTTTTTAAAGCAGGATTAGCTAGATTGCAGTCATCAGTTGCCGGAGGGCATCGCTCCGCTTTGATGTGCAGTGAACTGGATCCAGAGAAGTGTCACAGATCAAAAATGATTGGTGAAGCACTTATTAAAGATGGGGTTGAGCTTTCTCACATTGATCGTGATGGAAGTTTGATTTCGCAGCGTGATGTGATTGCACGACTGACCAAGGGGCAAGGGGAGTTGTTTGGTCAGGCATTCACTTCAGTTGGGCGTTACGAAGTAGCCCCGCCTGACGGGATATACTAATGACCGCTGAGGCGTTACTTTCTATCGGCGTATACGGTTATAGTGAGGAGGGCTTCTTTGATGCTCTTCAGCGTGCAAGAGTAGATTGCTTTTGTGATGTTCGGGCTCGTCGAGGTCTTAGGGGCTCGCAGTATGCATTTGCAAACTCACAGCGGCTGCAGGCGCGACTTCGAATAATTGGAATCAAGTACGTGCACATTAAGGAGTTGTCTCCTTCAAAGCAGGTTCGCGAAGCTCAGAAGCAAATTGATGCGCAGCAAGGTGTCTTAAAACGTTCCCGTGAAGAGCTTGGTGATCAGTTTAAGCTATTTTATGCGAAAGAAGCACTAGAAGACTTAGATGCATCAAGATTACTCAATATTGTCCTGGCGGGCTCGAGTCGGCCAGTTTTTTTCTGTGTTGAGAAGAGCCCCAAGGCATGTCATCGATCTTTGGTCACAGAGGAGCTGTCTAGGCAGACGGGCCTTCCGGTGGAGCATATTATTCCATGAAAGTAGTAATAGTTGCTAAGACAAATATGAAGCACAATATATGTGTAGGTGCAGCTGAAGGTGGCTCTGGGAAATTGATAAGGCTAATTCCGGAAGATGGTCAGCGTTTTCATAGCTGGCAAGAATTTGATGCTGAAGTTGGGGCGATTGTCCAGATTGTGGGCAATCAGAGCGTGGTAACTGAGCCTCCGCATGTTGAAGATTATGTGGTAAAAAAGTGGCGGCAGCTTGATGATGTTGAAGATTTAGTCGCGTGGGTGGAGCAAAAATGCGATATTTGTGAAGGCGGTCCAGGCGAGTTGTTTGATGGCTATTTGCAATCTACTGCTGCGGGATCAAGATACATCACTAGGGAAGCGGGCATACCTACTCACAGTGTAGAGTTTTGGCGTTTGCCTTATGATCTTGTTCTTCATACATGGCGCAATGACGACAAGCCTGACAGCCACACATATCAATCGGTTGGTTCAGGTGTATTCAAAGTTAAATACGTTGGAACAGAAGAGCCCGTTAAGAAACTCGCTGCCGGCACTATCGTAAGAGTCTCGCTTGCGCGTTGGCATCAGTTTCCGAATGACGATGTAGAAAAATGTTGGCTTCAGTTGTCAGGTTGGTACTTAGACCAATTTGACTTTTAGTATTCAGTTACTGGGTATCCTGTTTTGCCGGGTGCCGGGTGCCGGGTG
>DDGE01000032.1:10190-21869 GCA_002337545.1 Phycisphaerales bacterium UBA1910
TGCCGGGTGCCGGGTGCCGGGTGGCCCGACGGAGCCGTCCCCGGCTCCTTCGGGTTCAAACACCAGCACCCAAGAGCATCGAAAAGACAAGCCGCATGACCGAACACACCCAAGAACCACACCGCGACATCGAATCAATCCTCGATGCCCTCAAGCACATGGCAACAGAACTGCTCACGCTCCACGGCGAGATGATCCCCATCGCCGCCACCATGGCCCCCGACAAAGCAATCACCCATGTCGGCTACCAGAGCGACACCGAGTTTCCCAAATCAACCAAGGTCATCCAAGACCTCACCGAATACCTCAAAGCCCAAGCCGACCTAGGCACCATCCATGCCGCCGGCCTTGCCTATATCGCTTCCCTCAACAACCCGGATTCCACGAAGTCGCACGATGACGCGATCATCTTCGACCTCGAATCCCGAGATGATCACGCCCGCGTAGCTATCCCTTTCACCCTCAACGAATCCCAGCCCCCAACCCTCGCCGACATCCGCCGTCTCCAATACGAGCCCGCCTTCTTCGTAACCGGATGACAGCCGGGTGCCACCCCTCTTTCTCCTCTGACTCCCCCTCTGTGTGCTCTGTGCCCTCTGTGGTGAGATCCCCTCTCCCCCTCATCTCCGCATCCCCCGCGCCCGCTGCCACCACTGCCTACCACACCCCCTCTTCGAGCCGGGTGCCCTGCTTACGCGCAGCTTAAGCAGGTTCCTTCGAGTCACCCCACCCCACAAAAAACAGGAACGCCAAAGCGTCCCTGTGCATCCTGCATGCCTCAATCTCAAGCACTCAACGGCGCCGACGAACAACCCCCAGCCCCGCCAACGCAAACAACGCACCAGCCCCAGGCGTCGGCACGATCGCCATCTCGATCTGCACCGAGTCGTTGAAGAAGTTCGTCGCATCCACCGGCCCAACCCCCAGGGGCCGGATCCCGGCAAGCGCCCACCCATTCTCCGAATCGAGGAAGTCGAGCGTAAAGGTCTGTTCCACACCGAAATCATCTGGCGAGATGAGCACCTCGTAATCCGAGACGGTCCCGGTCGCAGACAGCACAACCGTAACCCCATCGCTCAGCTCATTCGTCAGCGTGACCCGGACCTCCATCATCAGCATCTCGCCGGGTGCCCTGCTCACTCGCAGCTTGAGCAGGTTCCTCTCCCTATGTATGAAGCCGGGTGCTCTCCTGACGCTCCTCTTGAGCCGGGTGCCCTGCTTACGCGCAGCTTAAGCAGGTTCTTCCGTGCGTGATGCAGCCGCTAGTTTGCCGGGTGCCCTCCTTCCCCATCTTCTGTGCCCTCCTTCGACCCAACGGGCGAAGGAGGCCGTCGTGCAACCACCCCAAACCCAAAGCCGTCCCCTAAACACCAACCCACAAGCACCCCAACCTCCTTCGCGCTGCGCGTCGAAGGAGGGCACAGTCTTACCACCTCTTCACCCAATCCCCTCTCTGCCTCTCCCTCCGTGTGCGTGTCGCAGATCCACCTCTGGCCAATGTGCTCCGTAGTGCCATCCCCTCTTCTCTGCGCCTCTGCGTGACCTTCGCTTCCTCTGCGTTCAGTCCCCTCTTCGAGCCCTTCGCGATCTTCGCGTTCAACCCACCCCCACGCGCATCTCACGATGTGTGCGCACAAAACGGTCGCGGCGCGCGCAACCTCACAGATTTTTCAAAACTTTTTTTACCCCAGAACCCACAACATCTTACATCAAAGCAAGCAACCGCTGACCGACCGGCTCTGTGCGCACAAATCAGGTCCCGACCAGGAACTACAGAGACCGCTGTGTTCCCAAACCGGAGACCAAACCATGCGCATCACCACGCCATCCGAGCACCAAGCATCGTCCACGCTCCTCCCCCGTCCACCCATGCCGGACAGGGGAGATGTCGAGCAAATCGAGACCGAATGGTCTTCACTCTCCTCCCCCGCGCTTGCGGGGGAGGTGCCGACGCAGTCGGCGGAGGGGGTCTTCCCCACCCCAACGGACGGCGGGGATCTTCCAACCAACCAGCCACACCCACTCTCCTCCCCCGTCCGCCCATGGCGGACCGGGGAGGTGCCTGCACAGCAGTCGGCGGAGGCTTCTCCCTCTTCCCCCAATCCCTATTCCCCAATCCCTGATCCCTTACTCCAAGACCTCCTCGACCCCACCAACACCCCCCTCCAGATCTGCCTCATCCACGACATCACCCTCGACCAGCTCGAGGCCATCGTCACATCCACCGCCTTCAAACGCGCGGCCGCCCAACTCCAAACCATCACCTCCGCCCGCACCGACGCCATCGAATCCAACACCCACCTCCAAACCCAATCCCTCAACCGCGCCATCGCCCAAGACGCCTACCTCGCCGCCACCGAAATGGACCAGGCCGCCACCACCAGAGACCCAAAGCGCGCCGCCATCAAAGCCCGCTACCTCGAAACCGCCCGCAAAGCCAACACCCCTCTGGGTGCCCGTACTCGCGGCAAAGCCGCGCAGTGCGGCGAAGAGTCAACACCACCCAACACCCAACACCAACCACCCCAACCCGCCTCCCCCGCGCGTGCGGAGGAGGTGGTCCGCCCAAGGCGGATCGGCGGCAGGTGTCTTCCCAACAACCAACCACACCCACTCTCCTCCCCCGCGCTTGCGGGGGAGGTGCCGACAAAGTCGGCGGAGGGGGTCTTCCTCCCCACCCCACCCCCGAATAATCCAAAGTCAACAGGTGTTCACCATGGCGCAACCCTCCCCCTCACCCACTAGGAGCGCCCCATGCACGCCACACCCCTCGCCCTGTTCGCACTCACGGCCACCCTCGCCCACGCAGACATCTTCGACGAGTCCGCGCTCGGCGAGTTCTCCAACGATCGCTTCGCGCCAACCTTCCTCGACTTCGATCAGGGCACCAACACCGTCCTCAACACCGTCTTCAACTCCAACAACCCAAACCGCGGCGATCGCGACTACTACACCTTCACCCTCGAAGAAGGCGAGTTCATCGATTCCATCACCATCCTCAGCTCAACGAACCTCAACGACGGACGCGACAGCACGACCTTCTTCGGGTTCGCCTTCGGCAACATCTTCGACTTCGACCCCGATGCACAGCAAGGCCCCGGCCTCGCCGGCTTCGTCCTCACCAACTCCTTCGGTGTCGAGCGCAATGTGCTCTCCGATCTCACCGCCGGCCTCGACCTGCTCGGCCCCGGCGACTACTCCATCTGGAGCCAACAGACCGGACCCGATCCCACACGCGTCGTCGCCGAGTTCAATGTCATCCCCGCCCCAGGCGCCGGCATGATCCTGCTCACCCCAATCCTCTACGCCGCCCGCCGCCGTCGCGAACCACAACGAGGCCTGCCTTCCATCCCCAATCGCGAAATCGAGCGCCTCCCGTCCTGACGCTGGGGGCCCATACGCCAGGCAAAGCGCACGACACCCTCCTCACACCAGCGAAAACCAGCTCTCAGAGCCCTTCTCCGCCGACCGAGCATGATGTCAATCCTTGCGATTCATCAGAATTGTGGTTGTGTCGCCCCCCAGAATCGGGGACAATCTTTCGCACAACAAGTTCAACACAACACACATCTCAACCTATCGGGGGACACATGAACCGCAACCTATCGATCGCTGCCATGCTCGGACTCACTTGCTCCGCAGCGCTCGCCCAGAACTACATCGACTTTCACGCCCAGATGGAGAGCACGGCGACCGACATCAATAATGACGATCCGTCCCTCCCCGATGTCACCGCCCATCGCCACGCGGTCCATCTCCGCATCGATACCGAAGCCCCTCCGATCCTGGATCATCCAACCCTCACACGATTCGATGTCGAAATCATCTCGTGGGATCTCTGGGATTCGGTCCTCGCAGAGTACGGCTTCATCAATGACACCACACCCCCGTTCTCCAGTGACGGCAATCCGACGCTTGATCAGGTCGAACTGGGTGATCTCTCAGGAGTCAATGCGTATCTCCAGGTGCAGGACGCCTTCTGGACCATATCTCTTTCTGGTTCTCTAGGCATCGATGAAGTCATGTTCGATATTGTGTCTTTCGATTTTAGGGTTCGCAGCCCATATCCTGAGTTCGCCGTCGGAATCGACTCCCTGCCCGACGATCCAGCGCTGTATGCCCCGAGCGATTACAGCGGGAGTGATCCGGTAAGCATGACTTCGGGAGTCCTTGACTACATCGCACGAGCAGATTGGCCACCAGCCCCCTCGGGCTTCGGTAATACGACCGGCACCCTCGCCTGGTCCGCAATGCTCTACACCGAACCCCAGCCCGAGTGTGCCGCAGACCTCAACGGCGACGGCGTTCTGGATTTCTTTGATATCAGCGCGTACATCAACGCGTTCCAGAGCGGCTGCCCATAAACACCGCCCGGTAAACATCACAAGGCCTACTCATCCAGTCATGCCATGAGTCCTGCTTCCGCGCAGCCGAAGCAGGCTTTCCTATGCCCTCTTCCCACCCAATCCGCTATTGTTCATGACCCATGAACCACACAGACGGCCCATCCCGCTCCATCTTTGTGGCCACCCACCACAAATCAGGCACGGTCTGGATGATGACCACCTTCATCCGCATCGCCAAGAAGAACGGCTGGCGATTCATCCACCTCAACGAAGGCGAGTCCGGGTGGGCCCTGCGCCCCGACAAACAGCAGGTCTTTGACAACCACATCGCAGAGCTCAGTGCCGATCAGGTCGCCATCTTCAACGACTACCACAGCGATGTCCCGGATCTCACCCGGGCAAAGCAGTCACACTCGATCCGGGGGGTGCACATCATCCGTGATCCGCGGGACATGCTGTACAGTGCCGTGCAGTTCCATCTCAAAGCGAATGAGCCCTGGCTCGATGAGCCTGATCCAGACACGGGAACCACATTCCGCCAACGCCTCCGCGCGTGCCCCGATCTGCGTGCTCGGATCGAGCTGGAGATGGACACCCACATGGGGTGGACGATCGAGCAGATGGCCAATCTCGATGATCAGGGCGTATTCATCAATGTCCGCTACGAGGATCTCATCACCGACGGCGATATGCGCCGGTTTCATCGGGTGCTCGTCCATCTTGGGCTGGCAGGGCCCGATCTCATCAATGCGCTCGATGCGTACTGGTCATCCTCACTCTTCGGCGAGCGCAGCGACCTCGACATCGAGGCAACGCGAACACACATCAATAACAGCACGCCCGAGCAATGGCGCACCCAGCTGCCCGCCGATTGCATCGATCTCATCGAAGAGCGGTTCGGCTGGGCGATCGAGAAACTCGGTTATCCGCGCTCAAACGCTGCCGAAGCTCCCGGTTCATGAAGCCCTGCGTCCGGCCCGGTTCTATAATGGAAGTATGAGTCGACCGCATATATTCGTTGCAACCCACCACAAATCGGGCACGGTCTGGATGCTCACGACCTTCCGCCGCCTTGCCAGCGCGAACAAGTTCCAGTTCTACGACCTGAACGCCACGATCAAGCCCTGGGCGAAGAACCCGAACAAGCTTGAAGAGTTCGAGGCGTTGCGCGAGAAGGTTGAGAAGAAGAACGATTCGCCCGCGGTCTTTGTCGATTATCAATCGGAGTTCCCCGACCTGAGCGCGTGCATCGAATCCCGCGGTGCGCGGGGCATGCATATCGTCCGCGACCCGCGTGACATCCTGCTCAGCGCGGTCCGGTTCCACCTGTCGGCGGATGAGCCGTGGTTGCATGTGCCGGATGATCGCTTCGGCGGCATGACCTACCAGCAGAAGCTTGCGTCGTACGAGACGCTGGAGGATCGGATCCGCTTTGAGATCGATCACAACATGGGCTGGGTGATCCGCAAGATGCTCCGCTTCGACAATCAGGGTGTGATCCGTGATGTGCATTACGAGGACCTGATCGTTGATACGGACATGACGCTGTGGCACGAGCTGTGTGTGGAGTTCGGTCTTGTGGGGCGTGAGATCGTCAACGGGCTCGATGCTTTCTGGAAGTCATCGGTTTTCGGCGATATGAAGAAGGTCGTCGAGTCCGGGGGCACATCGCACATCAAGAACGCCAAGCCGCGCCAGTGGCAGACGCTGCTGAGTGATACGATGATCGATGAGATCGAAACGGTCTTTGGCGAGGAGATCGACGGGTTGGGGTACCCCCGTGCGAACGAGCTCGCGGGCGTGTAGACTAGGCCCTGAAGGCGGAACCGATCGCCGCGAGGAGCCAGTCATGCGTCGCACCATTTGCTGTACATCTTCATTCACCATGCTGCTGTTGTTGCTGCCTCTGTTTGGGGCGGCCGGGTGTTCTTCTACGGGCATCGCGATCCGAGAGTCGCTGGGCACGCCCAAGCGCGAGCAGCTTGTCGATCGGGTTGAGGAGACCCGCGAGGCGCAGGAGGATGCGAAGACGCAGTTCGCCAGCACGCTCGAGGAACTGCAGGCGCTGTCGGGGTTCGATGGCGGGGGGTTGGAGTCGGCGTACAAGCGGTTGGATTCCCAGCTCGATCGGGCGGAGAGCCGCGCGGAGCGGGTGCGTGACAAGATCCGGTCGGTGGATCGGGTGGCGACGGCGCTGTTCAACGAGTGGGAGGATGAGCTCGACGAGTACGCGACGGAGTCGCTGCGGAACGCTTCGGCGCGGCAACTGGATGAGACGAAGCAGCGGTTCGGGGACCTGCTGTTCGCGATGCGCAAGGCGGAGAGCAAGATGGCCCCGGTGCTGGCGGCGTTCGGGGATCAGGTGCTGTTCCTGAAGCACAACCTGAACGCGCGGGCGATCGCGAGTCTGGATTCGACGCTCGGTGAGCTTGAGGATGAGATCGCGGTGCTGATTCGAGATATGGAGGCGTCGATCGCGGAGGCGAACGCGTTTATTGATGAGATGGGTGGGGAGAGGCAATAGGCAGTGGGCAATAGGCAATAGGAAGAGTTGAACGCAGAGGACGCAAAGGGGCGCGGAGGCGCAGAGAAGAGATTTGGGGTGAACGCGAAGGTCGCGAAGAGCTCGAAGGGGTGTTGGGTTGGGTGGGGAGTGGATGAGTATTGGTGGACATGCAGGAGCCGGGGGTGGCTGCGTGTCGCATGGCTCCCGTGTTCTGGAAACCTCATCAACTGTACAGGAGATTTGTTCCATTGATCTGTATCAAGAGTCAATATGTACGCATGGAACTGATCGTTGTGTTCATTCTTGTCTTGTTCACTGGAATCGTTGCAGCTCAAGACAGTGATGGTGTGGGTAATCCGGGTATATTCACGACGCCGTTGGCATTAACAGTTCATGTTGCAGACCCAGATGGCGAAGGCATCGTTGGTGCCCCTGTTCAGGCGTATACCAGTCATGGGATTGATTTCGGAATAACAAATGCTTCAGGTATGGTCGTCCTTGAGCTGGAATACGCACCGAGTCTTGATCAAGTAGCGGTCGTTCATCTCTCTGATGGGAGTTGGCATGCTGGGTACACGCTGGAAGAGCGGCATAGCTTTGATCAGAAGTTCCGTTCACTCACATCCAGCTTTGCCTTTCAATCCGAATATCAAGTCAGTCTTCACGATCAGGTGCAGCAGTACTCGCTCTCCATTGAGGCCGCTGATGCAGTGAAGGTTACAGGCCTGTTTACAGATGCCGCCACAGCGAAGCCGGTTGCTGGTGTGGCGGGCCGGGCAGTTCCTTATCTTTCGACATTTCTGACAGATGATGGTGGCGGATTCGATCTGGCCGTTGAAGAAAATGAGCCGGTTGACTTTGTGTACATGCTCCCAGACTCTCATCAGGTCTATGTCCAGTCGTTCACCGACTTGCAAACAGGTGTAGGTGTTGACCTTGGTCAGATCAGTGTGCAGTCATTGCCTGAAAATGCGCAGGTGTCAATCACATTCACGAACCCTCTAGATGATCCAGTCGATCCGGATACTCTTCGACTCAAGCATGCACATGTGACTCTTGTAGAAGAGAACTCACAATACATGCTCATGTATTCAACGAATCGGGATCGATCTACAGCTGTGGACAATAGCTGGAGTGTGGATGAGCCAACACCGCGAGGGCCTTCGGGCACTTACTATGTTACGGCAGGGAAGTACGGATCAGATGAAGTTGTAGCTCTCTGGCGAGCTGTTCGCGCTGGTCGACAAGCTCTACTCGATGTGCAGGGCGTCGTCAAAGTGGTGCTTGTAGATGGGCAACTTGTGCGTGTTGAGTTTGATGCAGTCCGGAACAGTGATGCAGTTCTTCAGGTTGGAGAAGACTTGCTCGACTCGTAGCTGGGGACGGGATTTGCATGGCACCCAGATCCTGCTTAAGCTGCGCGTAAGCAGGGCACCCGGCGCAGAGATGAAGGGGTGGGGTGGACGCGAAGGGCACGAAAGTTTCGAGGGTTGATCGATTGTTCTATGAAATCGTTTGGAAGGACAATGATGCAGAGCATCAGCCAGACCCGAGTTGGAGTGAGGGCTGGTTATCCAAGCATCTATGTTCGGAGTGTGGAATCCTTGATTTGAATGCGTCGTATGACCTGTGCTTTTCGGCCTTGAGCGATAAGGGATTACGCGATGAGTTCAATCCAGTTTCTCCGGGAGGAATGTTTGTGATTTCATCCGCGTTGTATGGTGAAATCCGATCTTTCCTCGCTGGTCGGTTTCGTGTAGGGGAAGTGTGTATTTCCGGGAAGACTGACCCGAGTCGAAAAGTATGTGTCGCGGAGTATCACAGCAGGGTCGTCATACGCGGCGAGGATCAAACACAAGACCTCGGCGTTTGTTCAATCTGTGACCGAAGGTTTAGTAATGCGATTGGAAAGAAGTATCTCGCGGCATCGGATGTCCAGTCACATACCGCGTATTCAAGTGTATCTGGTGCTTCACTGATATTGCCCGAAGAAGTCGTCGCGACGCTCCCGCGAGCCATTTCGAAGGGCTTTTTCAAGATTGGATTACCGGTTCGATCCTGATACCAAATGGGTGCCGCGTATCAGCGACGAAGTCTTCTTCTTGTTCTGATGACGTTCAAGGACATGCAGGAGCCGGGGACGGCACCTGCATGGCACCCAGATCCTGCTTAAGCTGCGCGTAAGCAGGGCACCCGGCCACTAGCCACTAGCCCCTGGCCACTAGGGAGTGGCCCCCCTCCGATCCGCCTACGGCGGACCACCTCCCTCGTCCGCTATAGGCGGATCGTGGGGAGGGGCAAGATGAGACCCCCTCCGTTCCACCAGAGGCGGACCACCTCCCCCGTTCCGCCTTGGGCGGATCTTTGACTGACGGGGGAGGAGAGAAGAGGTGCCCTCCGTACCGCCGTTGGCGGACATTCGGCCGACGGGGAGGAGAGAAGTAAGGGGGTTGTAGATCGGGTGTGTTGTGGTCCTGTTTTCGTCTTTGAGTCAAAGGAGGGTACCGGGCGCGGGACGGTGTTTGGGCCGCACTGCGCGGCTTTGCCGCGAGTACGGGCACCCAGTCATCCCGCCAGAGGCGGGTCTTCGACTCCATCAGGGACTGGCCACTGGGGAAGATGGCGACCCCCTCCGCCCGCTGCGCGGGCACCTCCCCCATCAGGATGGGGGAGGAGAGAAGAGGCCCGCTCCGTCTCGCTTCGCTCGACACCTCCCCGGCTCCGCCTTTGGCGGATCTTCGAAATGCGGGGGAGGCGAGTGGGAAGGTGTTTGGGCCGCACTGCGCGGCTTCGCCGCGAGTACGGGCACCCAGCTTGGAGGTCAGGTCGTGGCGTTGCGGAGGTCTTGGATGAACTCGGTGAGCATCTGGGGTTGTTCGTGCTTTGGGGCGCGGAGGATCTTCGCAGGACGGATGGTGGGGTAGATGGATGCGCGGATGTTGGGATGGGTGAGGCGTTGGCCTCTTGATTGGTGGACGCGGTAGCCGGCGCCGAAGATGGATTGGCCGGCGGTGGCGCCGAGGAGGATGATGGTGTCGGGGGCGATGGATTCGATCTCGCGGTCGAGCCAGGGTTTGCAGGCGCGAATCTCCTTGGGGCTGGCGCGTCGGTGCATGCGCATTGAGCCCTTGGGCAGATATTTGAAGTGTTTGACGGCGTTGGTGATGTAGAGGTCGTCGCGGCTCAGGTTGGCGGCGGCGAGGGCCTGGTTGAGGAGTTGACCGGCGGGGCCGACGAATGGGCGGGCGGCGCGGTCTTCTTCGTCGCCGGGTTGTTCGCCGATGAGCATGATGCGTGCGTTGGGTGGGCCCTCGCCGAAGACGGTGTGGGTGGCCATCTCGGAGAGGGGGCAGCCGGCGCAGGCCTCAGCTTCTTCGGCGAGGACGGTGAGGGGGACATTTCGCGGTGGGAGGAAGGGGGTGGCTCCGGCGGAGGTTGATTGGGCCTCGATCATGCGGCGGACGCGGGCGGGGGCGTCCTTGAGCAGGTCTTCGATGATCTGGGCCTCGGGGAGGGTGGACCAGTAGCGCTTGGGCATCTCCTTGACCATGGCGTTGATCTTGATGCGGGCGGGGTTGAAGATGTGGGCGTAGTAGGTCTTCCAGAGCTCTTCGACCTGGTCGTGCTCGTTGACCTGATCGGCGGGGACGCCCTCGCCGAAGGTGAGGGACTGGCCGTCCCAGGTGGCGGATTCGTGGGGGGTGAAGATGGTCCAGTGCATGGCGCCGAAGCGGCCGACGAAGAAGGGGGCGATGAGGCGCATGATGCGGTGGTCGGGGCGGTGCCAGGCGACATACTGCTCGTCGGATGCGCCCCTCACACGCTGGAAGCGGACGAACGCTTTCATCTTGTGCATGTCGCGTGAGACATGGTGGGCGAGTGTTTCGAGTTTGCGGGTGTCGTGGTCGAGGATGTCGCTGAGGAGGTTGCGCTCGCGGCCGTGGGATAGGCGGTAGGCGATGCGGTAGAGCAGGTCCCATCGCTCTGGGTCGGCGTGGTGGGCGGTGAGTTTGCCTTTGCGGCCGAGTCGCTGGGCGATGCTGGAAGTGTGCGTTTCGAGGCGAGGGAGGTCGGCGAGATCTTCGGGGGTGCGTGTGGGATCGAAGAGTGAGCCGGCGCCGGATTCGGAGTCCTGCCATTGGATGGCGTCGGGGGGTGTGGCTTCGAGGAGCAATGACGCGGCGAGGGTGAGGAAGGCGTCGTAGTTGGCTTTGGGGTCGAGCAGGTGGATGTGGTTGGTGGCGGGCTGCATGGTCAGAACTCGCCGAAGAGCGCGGCGGTGCCGGCGTCGTGGATGTGCTTGATGCGGGTGGGCTCGGGTGCGCGTTTGAGGGTGTCGGCGGTCTTTTCTTCGGCGTGGTTGAGCGGGTCGTTGATTGGATCCGGGGGCGACCAGTCCGCCGTGACGATGAACGCTTGGGCGCGGTTGAGGGCGACACGGAAAGTGCGGAGGTCTGTGAGTTTGAGGCGCTTGGACTTGCGGGCCTTGATGATGCGGTTCACATTGCGGACACCGATGCCGGGGATTCGGAGGAGGGCCTTGCGTGATGCTTTGTTGATGTCGATGGGGAAGAAATCGGGGTTGCGCAGTGCCCATGCGTGCTTGGGATCGAGGTTGAGGGAGAGGTCGGGGTTGTCGGGGGTGGTGATTTCGGATGCGGTGTAGCCGTAGAAACGCATGAGCCAGTCGGCCTGGTAGAGGCGGTGCTCGCGGATGAGCGGCGGGGTGGTCGCGGGGAGCTGGGTGTCGGCGTGGGGGATGGGGCTAAAGGCGGAGTAGTAGACGCGCTTGAGCTTGTGCTGGTTGTAGAGGCGGGAGGACTGGGC
>DDGE01000032.1:22114-22822 GCA_002337545.1 Phycisphaerales bacterium UBA1910
GTGACTCGTCGCGTTTGTCCTTGATGCAGGACATGGTGAGGTCGACGGTTTTGATGGTCTTCTCGGGTGCGAAGGACTGGAGGTCTTCTTCGGTGGGAAGCTCTATGTTGGCGCTGAGTCGGTCGCAGTGTCGGCCGGCGCGATCGAGCAGTGCGGGGTCGGCGCCGGGGATGGCTTTGAGGTGGATGTAGCCGTTGAACTTCTCGACTTCGCGGAGTCGGCGGGCGATCTCGGCGAGGCGCTCCATGGTGTAGTCGGGTGATTGGATGATGCCTGAGCTGAGGAAGAGGCCTTCGATGTAGTTGCGTTTGTAGAACTCAACGGTGAGCCAGACGACTTCGTCGACGGTGAAGCGTGCGCGTGGGGTGTCGGAGGAGACGCGGTTGACGCAGAAGCGGCAGTCGTAGATGCAGTAGTTGGTGAGGAGGAGTTTGAGGAGGGAGACGCATCGGCCGTCGGGGGTGTAGGAGTGGCAGATGCCTACGCCGTTGGTGTCGCCGAGGGTGTCTTTGTCCTTGCGTGATCGCTTGGATCCGGAGCTAGCGCATGAGGCGTCGTATTTGGCGGCGTCGGCGAGGATGGCGAGTTTTCGTGCGAGTTCCATGGGCGCCTCCGTGCCACCCCTGCGTGTGGGGTGATTGTAAGGGCATCATGGGCGTGGAACAAGTGTTTGTTTGAACTCTATTTGGGTTAATTTCTGTTCATGTT
>DDGE01000032.1:23018-25954 GCA_002337545.1 Phycisphaerales bacterium UBA1910
CCTAGCAAGCGCGGGGAAAAGAGCGGGTGTGAATGGTGTTTGAGCCGCACTGCGCCGGGGACGGCGAGTACGGGCACCCAGAGGTGAGGAGAGTTAGGCGCGTGTGTAGTAGGAGGACATGAAGCGGTTCCATGAGCCGTCTTCGAGTTGGATTTCGGAGTGGAACTCGCGGGTGTTTTCTGAGGTGATCACGATGACATCGCGGTAGGCGCTGGTTTTGGATTGGTCTTCGAGGTCTGGTGCGTCGCAGGCGAGGGTGAGGGTGGTTTGGTCTTCGGAGAGGGTGCCGGTGTAGTTGATGAGTTGGGGCATGGGGGAGCCGATCCAGGTGCCGACGAAGGTATTGGAATCGGGGTCGAAGCCGAGGATGAGGATTGTTTCGACGGGTGTGTCCATGCCGGGGACTGTGCCTTTGAGGATGGCGTGGAGGAAGTAGTCGCCGACCATTCGGGCGGATTCTGTGGCGTCTGATTTTCCGGTGGAGCCGTCGGGCATGGTGCAGGTACCGGTGATGGTCCAGTTGCCGACGAGTTGTTTGAGCCAGGTGTGCTCTGGTGAAGGGGGGACGGGTTGCATGGGGGCTCCTTTGTTGTGTGCAGGGTAACGGATTGATGGGGGTTGGGGAAGACCCCTCCGTCACGCCGAAGACGGCGTGCCACCTCCCCGCGAGGGCGCGGGGAGGGATAAGAGTCGCACCCTCCGCCGACTGCGCGGACACCTCCCCCGCGAGCCGGGGGAGGCGAGTGGGTGTGGATGGTGTTTGGCCGCACTGCGCCGGGGACGGCGAGTACGGGCACCCAGAGGTGGGTGTTATGTGGGGAGTGTGTAGGTCGTCGGTGATCCTGGGCCGACGGGGAGGCCGAGGGCGAAGACCCAGAGGTAGAAGAAGGCGATCCAGCAGATGATCATGGCGATGCAGTAGGGGAGCATGGTGGCGATCATGGTGCCGATGCCGATGTCTTTCTTGTAGCGGGCGGCGACGGCGAGGATGAGGCCGAAGTAGGACATCATGGGGGTGACGGTGTTGGTGGTGGAGTCGCCGATGCGATAGGCGGCTTGGATGACTTCGGGGCTGTAGCCGATCGTCATGAGCATGGGGACGAAGATGGGGGCGGTGGCGGCCCATTGGGCGCTGGCGGAGCCGAGCATCAGGTTGACGAAGCAGCACATGAAGATGAAGGGAATGAAGACGATGGGGTTGTCGAGGTTCATGGCGACGAGGGCGTCGGCACCGACGACGGCGAGGACCTGGCCGAGGTTGGTGTAGTTGAAGAAGGCGACGAACTGTGCGGCGAAGAAGACGAGGACGATGTAGAGGCCCATGGAGCGCATGGCGCCGTCCATAGCGTGGATGATGTCCTTGTCGTTTTTCATGGTGCCGACGACTTTGCCGTAGATGAAGCCGGGGATGACGAAGAAGATGAAGATGAAGGTGACGACGGAGCGGAGGAGGGGGCGGAAAGCGTTTGGGCCTTCTGCGGTTGGGTCGGGGTTTTGGAGTACGCCCCATCCGGGGATGCTTTCGAAGAGGGCGGCTCCGGGGATGCTGGGGCCGGCGAGCACGATCAGTGCGAGGATGAGCAGGAGGACTGAAGTGAGTGCGTAGAGGATGCCCTTCTTTTCGAGTCTGGTGAGCGGGGTCATGTCTGCTGGTGGTTCGAGTGATTCGTCGGCTTCGGACTCGTCGTACTTGCCGAGGCGGGGTTCGATGATTTTGGCGGTGATGAACCAGCAGACGAGGGTGACGAGGAAGGTGGAGGCGATCATGAAGTACCAGTTGGCGATCGGGGAGACCTCGTAGGCGGGGTCGATGAGCTGGGCGGCTTCTTCGGTGATGCCGGCGAGGAGGGGGTCGACGGTGCCGATGAGGATGTTGGCGGAGTAGCCGCCGGAGACGCCGGCGAACGCGGCGGCCATGCCGGCGAGTGGGTGTCGGCCGAGTGAGTGGAAGATGACCATCGCGAGGGGGATGATGACGACATAGCCCATCTCGGAGGCGGTGTTGGAGACGACGCCGGCGAAGACGACGACGAGGGTGACCATCTGTGGTGGTGCGGCGAGGATGAGGCCTCGGATGACGGCGGTGAGGAGGCCGGACTTTTCCGCGACGCCGACGCCGAGGAGTGCGACGAGGACGGTGCCGAGGGGAACGAAGCCGGCGAAGTTGGGGACGATGTTCTGGAAGAGCCAGCGGATGCCGTCGGGTGCGAGGAGGGAGTTGGTGGTGATCATGGCGCCTTCGGCGCCGGGGCGTGGGTCTTCGACAGCGACGCCGAGGGCGGCGGTGATGGCGGAGATGATGACGATGGCGAGCGCGAAGAGGGCGAAGAGTGTGACGGGGTGGGGGAGGAGGTTGCCGAGCCACTCGACGAAGGTGAGGAAGCGGGCAATAAAGGAGGATTTGGGCTTGGGCTCGGGTGATGAATCGGGCATGGGGAGAGGGTAACGGATTGTGGGGGAGATAGCCATCAGCCATCAGCCACTGGCCATCAGGGAAGATGGGAAAGTTCGTGGGTGTTGGGGGGATTGGTGCTAGACTGGTGCATCAACTACGATCTACCTTCTATCCCTGAATCCCATCACCCCCATACGACGAGCGTCGCCGAGTCATCGCGGCGCTTGTGGTAGAGCTGCCCTGCGCGGAATGTGGGGGGACCTGCTGTACCGGTCATCGGGGCGTGCTGCTCGATGACGGGTCGGAGTTGGCGTTTGTGGATGGGCGGTGCCCGCACCTTGATGATGTGGGTGGGTGTCTGATCTACGAGACGCGGCCGAAGGGTTGCCGGGCGTTTGATTGCTCGAAAGAGGCGGGGTACCTGCGGTTTCATCCGCGGGTGGCGGCGCTGTTGACGGTGCATGGTGTTGCGTATGAGCGACTCCCGGCGTTGGAGTGAGTTGGGTTGAATCATGTTCGTGCCTCCCCCGCACCTGGCGGG
>DDGE01000009.1 GCA_002337545.1 Phycisphaerales bacterium UBA1910
GCGATCCACGGCATCCGTATGCGAAGACTGGGCGAGCAAATCACCCATCCCATAAATGAATAAGCGAACTCATCGCCCCGCACGGCCCCCAAAGGCGATGTTCATCCAAATACAGGAATCCATGTCCCCTCTCCCCGCCCTTCTCGCTTTGTTCACTGACGCGGTCATGCCGATCGCGACAAACAGGAGAGAGACAATGAACCACGCAATCAACGCCGCACTCGTCACAGGGCTTCTCGCCACGACATCTCTTGCCGGCATCACCAACCTGTTCGCAGGAGACACCGTCGAGATGCACGGCATCACCGCTGCCGAGGACCCAACCCTCGTTGCCGGCGTCTTGCAGGACACAGTGCAGCAGTTCGTGATCGCTGACCCCGCCGGTGAGCCGCTCGTCGGCGCCTTCCATTCGCGGGCCGCGCAGCGCATGGATACGGGCGAGCTCGATTTCTATTGGCGCATCACAATCGATGACGGAAAAACCGGCGAGATCTCTTCTGTGATTATCAATGGCTTTGAGGGCTGGTCCGTCGGCGTTGAGTATCGCGTCGACAGCGTCGGTTCGATCGGACCCAGCGACGCCTCACGCAGCGTGGACGATCAGTTCCTCGGTTATCACTTCAACGATCCCACGCTGAGGTTTTTCGATTCGCACAGCTTCCTCGCACGCACCGAAGCATTCGAATACGACTTCACCGGCACCGCCCAGATCAACATGACCAACGGCGAATCGATCACCTTCGCGACATTCGCACCGCGAATCCCCGCGCCCGGCGCCGTTTCCGTCCTGGGCATCGCTGCCCTCGGCACGGCCCGCCGTCGCCGAAGCAAAGCGTAAAGTCAGCGCGTACCGCAATCGATAGGGACGGCCCCGCCCGTCCCTTTTCTCTGCGCTCACTCGGTTGCCCGACACAACCACACCGCACGAGAAATCCGCACACATCGAGTCCGCATACCACTGGCAACACCACCCATGATCTGATACATTCGCCTGCTACCACGAGACACACACGCATGGACGCAGACCCACAACCGACAACACCCGCACCGCGCCCAGCGGTATCCATGCGCACCATGCTCCAGGCCGTCGGCCCGGGCATCCTCCTCGCGGGTGCCGCGATCGGCGCATCGCACCTGATCCAATCCACCCGCGCCGGCGCCGGGTTCGGCTTCGGGATGCTCGCCGTTCTCCTCGTCGCCTGCATCACCAAGTACCCGTTCCTCGAGTTCGGACCACGCTACGCCGCCAGCGCCCACGAAGACCTCGTCGAGGGCTACCGACGCCTCGGGAAATGGGCCGTCTGGCTCTGCGCCATCGTCAACTTCGGCTCCATGTTCATCATCATGGCCGCCCTCACCGTCGTCTCAGCCGCAATCGCACAGTACCTGCTCGGCGTGTACTTCCCCGATTCCGGCTCGATCACCCCCCAAACCCTCAGCGCCATCATCATCGCCGCCTGCCTGCTCATCTTGCTGCTGGGCAAATACCGCACCCTTGAGCGAACGATGAAGATCGTGATGACCGTCCTCCTCCTCTCCACCCTCGCCGCCGTTGTCATCGCGCTGACCAAGTCCTCGCCGCGCACGATCCCCGACGACACCCCGCCGTGGTGGGGGAACGCCAACTTCGCCTTCCTCCTCGCCTTCATGGGCTGGATGCCCATACCCATCGACTCCGCGGTCTGGAACTCCATCTGGGTTCAGGAACACCAGCGCATCCACCAGCGCCAAGCCAACCTCCGCGAAGCGATCTTTGATTTCCGCTTCGGCTACATCCTCGCCGGGCTCGTCGCCATCCTCTTCCTTGCGTTGGGCGCACTGGTCATGCACGGGCGTGTCGACGAACTCCAAGACGGCGCCGGCTTCGTCCAGCAGCTCATCGGCACCTACGCCGACACCCTCGGGCGATGGAGCATCCCCCTCATCGCCATCGCCGCCCTCACAACCATGCTCTCCACCACACTCGTCGTCCTCGACGCGTTCCCCCGCGCCATGCACCGCCTCACCCAGGCCATCCGCGACACCGACCCCAGCCCCGACACAAAGCAACGCGGCTACGCCTTCTGGGTCGTCCTTCAGGCACTCGTCGCTATGGGCATCATCCTCTTCTCACTCAAAAGCATGAAGACCATGGTGGACCTCGCCACCACCCTCAGCTTCCTCACCGCCCCGATCCTCGCCCTGATCAACTACCTCGTCATCACCCGCCACGCACCAACGAACGCCCGCCCGGGGCCGGGCATGCGTGTATGGAGCATCGCATCGATCGTCTTCCTCACCGCCTTCAGCGCTGCGTATCTGGTGTGGCGATTCGTCTGATGTCGTCAAACTCAGTTCAGTGATTGCTCGATGCTTGCATCTAACGCTCGCTCGGCCTCCAACGCCTGCTCGGCGCTCACGCCCGAATCCCGGCAGATCAGCTCAAGCCGGTTTCCCTCAGGGTCCTGAAAGAACATCGCCTTTGCCTGTGCATGCTCAAACCGCGCTTCGATGGGCTCCAGGCCCTCGTGCCGGAGATACTCAAGGTGCGCTTCGTACTCAACCTCGTCAATCTCGAACGCGAGATGGTTCAGCGGGAACGCACGCCGCGTAGGCGGGTCGAACTTGCCCCTCGCAGCCGGGTGCCGATCAGGATCAATCAAAGCCAGCAGCTGAGGATGCGACTGGTTCAACGCCGTGTGGCTGTCCCCAACACGCAGAAAGACAATCGTCGGCTCGGTCTTGGGATGCTGCGCGTGCAGCTCAAACCCGAGCACACGCTGATAAAACGCGCTCAGGAGCTCGATATCCTGCGCATTGAGCACGATCTCCGCGATGCCCCGGATATTCGCGATCGCTCATCCCTTCAGCCACCGCTCAAGATAATGAATATCAACGCCGCCACGCTTAAAGTCCGCGTTGTTCATCAGCTCCGCGTGCAGCGGGATCGTCGTCTTGATCGGCCCCACCTTGAACTCGTGCAACGCGCGTGACGCACGCTTGATCGCCGCGTCACGATCCGCACCCCACACGATCATCTTCCCGATCATCGAGTCGTAGTTCGGAGGCACCCGATACCCGGCGCACACATGGCTGTCCATACGCACGCCAAGCCCACCGGGCGCACGGTAGGTCTCGATCAACCCCGCGCTCGGGCGGAAGTCCTTCGTGTGGTCCTCCGCGCAGATGCGGCACTCGATCGCGTGACCGTTGACCTTGATCTCTTTCTGCTTGTACGGGATCTTCTCGCCCGCCGCAACCATGATCGACATCTTCACGATGTCCACGCCCGTGATCATCTCGGTCACCGGGTGCTCGACCTGAACACGCGTGTTCACCTCGAGCATGTAGAAGTTCTGCTTGTCGTCCATCAGGAACTCGACCGTCGCCGCGCCAGAATACTCGGCGCTCTTGACCAGCTTCGCCGCCGATTCACAGATCTTCTCGATCTTCTTCCGCTCAATTCCCGGCCCGGGCGCTTCCTCGATCACCTTCTGGTGACGACGCTGCATCGAGCAGTCGCGCTCCCAGAGATGGATCGCGTTACCGTGCTTGTCACCGATGGTCTGGACCTCAACATGGCGTGCATGCTCAAGGAACTTCTCAATAAACACCGCCCCGTTGCCGAACGCCGCCAGCGCCTCCTGCTGCGCCTTGCTGATGTTCGTGCGGAGCGTCGCCTCGTTCCGGCAGATCCGCATCCCGCGCCCGCCGCCGCCCGCCGCCGCCTTGATGATCACCGGGTAGCCGATCTCACTGGCAACCTCGACGGCCTCGTCGACTTCCTCGATCGCGCCCTCGCTGCCCGGGAACACGGGCACGCCAGCCGCTTTCGCGTACCGCTTCGCTTCAACCTTGTCGCCCAGCTTGCCCATCGCCTCGGGGCTCGGGCCGATGAACTCGATCTTGCAGTCGCGGCAGATCTCGCTGAACTCCGCACGCTCGCTCAGGAACCCGTAGCCGGGGTGGATCGCGTCCGCGTTGGTCACCTCCGCGGCGCTGATGATCCGGGCTATGTTCAGGTACGAGTCCTTCGAAGGCCCAGGGCCGATACAGATCGCCTCGTCCGCGTCCTTGAGGTACGGCGCGTCCTTGTCCGCAGTCGAATAGACGCAGACCGTCTCGATATCGAGCTCATGACAAGCCCGCATGATCCGTTGGGCAATCTCACCACGGTTCGCAATCAACACGCGTTTAAACATGGGTTCGTCTCTCGATCGCGGCGCATGATTCAGGGCGGAGAACGCACAGACTTCCCCGCGGCGCAGGAATAGTTGAATGGATTTACTTGAGCACGATCAGCGGCTGTCCGAACTCCACGGCATCGCCATCCTTCACAAGGATCTTCTCAACAACGCCCGACTGTTCTGCCTTGATCTCATTAAAGACCTTCATCGCCTCAACCAGACACACCACCGTGTCGGGCCCCACATTGTCACCCACGGACACGAACGACTTCGCATCGGGGCTCGGCTTGGTATAGAAAGTCCCAACCATGGGCGAATCGATCGTCTTGGCTTCCGCTGACGGGGCCGCGGGCGCCTCCGCTGCTGGAGCGGCCGCCGGTGCCGAACCCGCAGCCGGTGCCGCGGGCATCGCGACGGGTGCCTGCTGAATGATCGGTGCCTGATCGCCGCCGCGCTTGATGGTGACCGTTTCCTGCTGATCGTGGAGGTCAATCTCCGTCAGCTCGTTCTCAACCATCAGACGGACCAGCTCTTTAAGTTTGCGAATATCAATCATGGTGTGTTTCGACAGTGTGTGAAGTTCCGCACGCGCATCCCGCGATATCCGATCGAGGGGAACCCCGCGTGCATTGGTCTGTATCATACCCTCGAACCCCATTCAACGCGAATGCGCACGATCACGCTTCGATCTTTCCCGAACCCGTTGAGGTCAATACGACTGATGCCCAAACAGGAACCACTCAAACCGGGCACCGATCGCATCGCGCACATGCTCCCCGTTACCATCGCGATCATCACACTCGCGCTGGCGCTCACGCCCATGCTCACATTCGCGCGGGCCATCATCACAGACATCGGCACCCTCCCCGACGCCCTCTTCACCATCCCGCGCTTCATCCTCCTCGCCCGATCGATCCTCACCGTTGCCCTCATCGCCCTCATCGCGACCATGCTCGCCTACCCGCTCGCGCGCGTCCTGACAGCACGCAGAACACCATCCACGACCATCCTCAGCGCCCTGATGCTCTGCCCCATATGGCTCCCCCCGTTCATGATCTACGCCGCGGGCAACCTGCTCCGTGATCCGGGCACGATCGTGGGGCGAGCGCTGGTGCACTTCGCCACCTCGTCCCCAGATCTCCGCTGGGTCACGATCTGGGTCGGCTACGCGATCGCCGTCCTCGGCCTCGCGCTCTGGTCCGCACCCATCGCCGCCGTCCTCATCGCATCGGGATGGGGATCGCGTTCCGGGATATACGACGACATGATCGCGCTCGAACCAATCGGACGAGTCCGTCGGACCCTGTTCAACCTGCGCCTGCGCCGGCCAGTACTGATCCGCGCCTTCACACTCATCGCAATCCTGATGCTCGGCTCCGCGGTGCCCCTGCACCTCGCCCAGCTCGACACCTGGTCGATTGTCACCTGGAGACAACTCACCGAGCACCCGCCAGAGCAGTGGGGGAGGATATGGATCTCATCCATACCCATGCTCGTCACCGCGCTGCTGGGCGCAAAGCTCATCGCGTCCATCCTCAGCGATCGCCTCGCCCACGAAGACCCGATCACACAGCCGGCACCCGTCTCCCGGACAAGCACCGCCGCCACACTCGCCGTGTTCTCACTCGCCGTGCTCGTGCCGCTGCTCGCGATGCTCCTCACCCTCGCGGACACGCGAAGTGTCCTCGTTTTCTGGGAACGACACGCATCCGCCGTCGCGGAGACCTCCCTCACCGCGATCCTGGTGGCACTCGCATCCCTCCTGATCGCCCTGTCGTTTGCATTCGCGTCAACATCACCCCTCCCGATCCACCGCCGCATCGCACGAACTGCGCTGACCGGACTCTGCATCCTCGGGCTCATGCCCGGCGTCCTCGTCGGCGCCTCCATCGCCCGAAACGGGATCATCGGGTTCGACCTTCCGAACCTGGCCCCCTTCTGGGCTTCACTCACCCGATATGCCTTCATCGCCGCAATCGTCGGCGTCCTCTGCGCCAGCTCCGAATCGCCCGATCGACGCAGCGCACGCATCCAGATCGCAGGCCCATCCCTCCGCGCATGGGCAATCGCGACCCTCCCCGGCTTCCTCTTACCGCTCCTCGCCTGCGTTCCTGTGGTGTTCCTGCTCGCGATGTTCGAGATCGAGTCCGCGGTCCTCGTGACCCCCCCGGGCATCGACTCACTCCCGCAGCAACTCCTCTCCGACCTTCACTACACCCGCCTGGAGCAACTCAGCGCCGCGGGGGTCAACCTGCTTACGCTCGGGGTGATTTTCTCGCTCATCGCGTCGCTCCTCCTCACACGCCGAAACAACCCAACATGACAAGCAACTCAACCCCATCGGTCCGGTACGCCTATATGATATTGATATTCAATCGCGCTCATACATGATCCGTACCCACACACGACATGCCGTCCTCCCCCTCCTCAGCGCGATCACCTGCGTGCTGTGCGGATGTGATGGCCAAGGGCTCGAGTCCTCCGCATCCCTCAACACAACACGCGTAATCGGCGAGTCGGGCACCTACAACGGGCAGTTCGTCTACCCAAGAGGCATGGACATCTTCGAATACGAGGGGGCACCGCACGCCATCCTCGTCGACAAGACCGCCCGCCTCCAGCTCATGAACCTCGAGACGGGCACCGTCATCGGCGCAATCCACACCCCCCGATGGGATCGCGGAAAACCCACCGGCCTTACCGCCGCCCCCTCACTCCTCAACGAATCCAAACTCGCGATCTATGTCGCCGACACCCACGAGTTCCGCGTACTCATGTACGAGCTGCCCCTCGAACCCACGGACGACCCACAGCCCACAGAACCCGATTTCCAGTTCGGATCATTCGGCGAAGAACCCGGCCAGTTCATCTACCCTACAGATATCGCCGTCGACACAGACGAGAACAACGCCGTCACCGATATCTATGTCTCCGAATACGGCGGAAACGATCGCATAAACCACTTCCGCATAGATCGTTCCACCAACCCACCCAGCGTCATATGGGATTCCCAGATCGGCGTCGTCGGCGAAGAGGTCGACGCATCCGATCATCCCCTCGCCATGTCCCGACCACAATCCATCGAACTCTGGACAAACCCAACCACCAACCAGCGTGAGATCGTCGTCACATCCGCATCGCATCATCGAATCGGACGCATCACCACACAGGGCGAACTCATCACCTGGTTCGGAGATCCGCTCGACACTTCCGACACCGCCTTCAACTTCCCATACGGGCTGACTATCCTCGAAGACAACACCGCCCTGATCGCCGAGTTTGGCGGGAATCGAATAACACGCATCGATCTTGAATCCGGCGAGCACCTTTTCCGGTATGGTGAGACAGGGCGCAGCGTCGGACAGCTCGCTCAACCATGGGCAGTCGGCGTCGCCGGGGACCAACTCGTGATACTCGATTCAGGCAACTCACGACTCCAGTTCTGCGATCTCCCGATCGATCTCCCCCCAGAGTACGCCCAACCCGGCGCGGGGGGCACCCCATGACCCACTCCACCCTCGCCGAGCTCGCGATCGGACCCATCCAGTTCCAGCGAGAGACTTACCTCCTCCTCATACCAATCCTCGCGATACTCACCATCTTCATCGCGAGAAAATCAATCTCCGGCCTCGGAAAGTCCTCCCGCGTTGTCGCACTCGTCGTCCGCCTGATCGCCATCACCCTCATCGTCGCCGCACTCGCAGAACCATCCATCCGCGATGTCTCAAAGGATGTCGGCGTCACCGTCATCGTCGACGCCTCCCGCTCAATACCCTCCGGCGCTCAGGAACAAATCGACGCCTACATCGCCCAAGCCCAGCAGGACTCGCGACAATCAAACGACGAGCTCGGTGTCATCACCGTCGCAGAAAACGCCTACTCCCAGGCATCCGTATCACGCGCAACGACCCGCGTCGATCGACAGTTCATCGGCGCAACCGACGGCACAAACCTCATGTCGGGCGTCTCCCTCGCCATCGCGTCCGCCCCCGACAATGTCGCAAACCGCATCGTCCTCATCTCCGACGGCAACGAGACCGACGGCTCACTCCTCCGAGCCGCACAAGCCGCCAAAGCACAGGGCATCCCCATCGACATTCTCCCCGTCGAGTTCGCATACGCCGACGAGGTCATCGTCGAAAATGTCCAGGTCCCCGCAAACTCACGCGTGGGTGACACCGTCACTCTCAAAGTCGTCCTCAACGCAACAACACCCGCCGCCGGACGCCTGCTGATCTCTCAGGACGGCACCCTCATCGACATCAACCCCGCCGACGAGACAGAGCTCGGCAAAATCGTCGAACTCAATCCCGGACGAAATGTCCTCTCTGTCGCGCTCGATGTCACCCGCCCCGGCGCAATCACATACGAGGCCGTCTTCGAACCACTCACCGGACTCACAGCAGAAGGCAACTCCACAGGGACACAAGGCGACTCCATCACCGAAAACAACAGGGGTTCCGCCATCACCTTCGTCGGTTCCGAGGGCACCGTCCTGATCGTCGCCGACGACTCCAACGAAGCCGTCGTCTTCGAGGATGTGCTCGCACGCGCCAAGGTCGCGACAAGACGCATTCCCTCTTCACAGTTCCCAACATCACTCCCCGAGCTCGCATCCTACGAAGGCATCGTATTCCTCAATCAATCCGCCTACGCCTACTCCGAAGCCCAGCAGGAGCTCCTCCGCCAATACATCAAGGACACCGGCGGCGGGCTCGTCATGGTCGGAGGGCCCGAGTCCTTCGGCGCCGGCGGATGGATCGGCTCCCCCCTCGCAGACGCGCTCCCCATACGCCTCGACCCACCACAAAAACGACAGATGCCACGCGGCGCACTCGCGCTCATCGTCCACTCAGTCGAGATCCCCCAAGGTGTCTTCTACGGCAAGGAAATCTCAAACGCCGCAGTCGACGCCCTCTCACGCCTCGACCTCGTCGGCATCATCGAATACCAAGGGCTCGGCGGCACAGACTGGGTCTACCCCATGAGCCCCGTCGGCGACCGCGTCGCCGTCAAACAGGCAATCCAGAACCTCACCTTCGGCGACATGCCATCCTTCGACCCCTCCCTCCAACTCGCACTCTCAGGGCTCAGCAACGCTGCCGCCGGCCAGAAGCACTGCATCGTCATCTCAGATGGCGACCCCTCCATGTCCCGCTCACTCCTACGCGACTTCAAGAGTGCCGGAATCACCATCTCCGCCGTCGGCGTCAACCCACACTCACCATCAGACACGAACACCCTCCGCACCATGGCCAATGTCACGGGTGGGACCTACTACGCCGTCGCAAACAACGCCCTCGCCACACTCCCCCAGATCTTCATCAAAGAAGCACAGACCATCCGACGCGCCCTCATCTGGGAAGGCGAGCCCTTCTCACCAGCACGCACAGGCGTCCCCTCCGAAACAATGCGAGGAATCAACGCCGTCCCACCAATCAACGGCTATGTCGTCGCCGCAGAACGCGAAGGCCTCTCACTCGTCACCCTCCGAGGCAAAGAAGAAGACCCCATCGCCGCACAATGGCAATACGGGCTCGGCCGCGTCGTCACATTCACCTCAGACGCCTCCACCCGCTGGGCAGGAAGCTGGGTCGCATGGCCCGGATTCTCACAGTTCTGGGAACAACATATCCGCTGGACCATGCGCCCCTCCGGCGACGCAACACTCCGCGTCTCAACAGAAAACATCGGCGAAAAAACACGCGTCATCATCGAAGCATTCGACCCCGAAGGCGAACGACTCAACTTCGCAGACTTCCAGGCACGAACCTCCACACCCGACGGCGAGGGCGTCTCAGTTGAGGTCCAACAGGTCGGGCCGGGCCGCTACGAAGGCGAGTTCAACACCGCAGACGCAGGCGAATATGTCGTCAACCTCCTATACCGCGCACCGGGCTCAGACGGCAATGTCATCAACGGCAGCGCCCAAGCAGCCGTCACACGACCGTTCGCCGACGAGTTCAAAGCACTCGAAACAAACCTTCCCCTCCTCAAACAGGTCGCCTCCATCACCGGCGGCCGCGAACTCCCCTCAGACCCATCACTCGCCGACATCTGGGGACGCGACGGGCTCGAGATGCCAGTTACCCTCACCCCCGCATGGCTTCTCTTCGCCATCATCGGCATCGGCATCTTCCTCCTCGATGTCGCCGTACGACGCGTGAGAATAGACCCCGCCATGATCGCCGCATTCGTCCGACGCGGCGCCACCAAGGAATCCCGCAAGTCCGAGGCCTCAACCGAAGCCATGCGCATGGCACGCACCCGCGCCCAATCCCGAACCGGCGACGACCGCAAGCAGCAGTCCTCCCGTAAGTTCGAGGCAAACCCCGAGCGCGCCAAATCCGCCGAACCCATCGCACTCACCGGCGAAGAAGAGCAGGACAAGCCAACCATCGGCAAACCCAAACGAACCGTCGAGAAGCCCAAGGAAGAGCCAACCGACTCACTCTCAGCGCTGCGAGCCGCAAAGAAGCGCGCCCGCGACGACATGAACAACAACGAAAACGACTGACACAACGCGCACGCGTTCCATTTTCGATAGGAGCCCACCATGGCCGCCAACCAGGACCACTTCGAGACACCCGACGAAGTCAAAGCACAATGCGATGCATTCCGCAAAACCTTCTCCGAGCTGCGAACAGAAATCGGAAAGGTCATGGTCGGCCAACAACCCGTCGTCGACGCCGTCCTCGTGGCACTCTTCGCCGGCGGCAATGTCCTCCTCGAAGGTGTCCCCGGCCTGGGCAAAACCCTCCTCGTCCGCACACTCGCAACAACCCTCCACCTCCCCTTCAACCGCATCCAGTTCACCCCCGACCTGATGCCCGCCGATGTCATCGGCACCAACATCGTCTCCGAAGACAACGAGACCGGCAAACGCTCCTTCGAGTTCCAGAAGGGCCCCATCTTTGCACAGGTCCTCCTCGCCGACGAAATCAACCGCGCCACACCCAAGACCCAATCCGCGCTCCTCGAAGCCATGCAGGAACACTCCGTCACCGTCGCAGGAGAAACCTACACCCTCGACGAGCCCTTCCTCGTCCTCGCCACCCAGAACCCCATCGAACAGGAAGGCACCTACCCCCTCCCCGAAGCCCAGCTCGACCGCTTCCTCCTCAAGATCGATGTCGGCTACGCCGGACTCGAAGACCTCATGGAGATCATCGACCGCACCACCGGCGCCGAGAACCCCGTCGCCAGCGCCATCGTCGACGGCCAGCGCATCTCCGAGATGCAGGAACTCGTCCGCTCCGTCGTTGTCGCCCCCCATGTCAAGCAGTACGCCGCCCGTCTCGTCCTCGCCACCCACCCCGAAACCGACACCGCCGCCGGCGGCCCCAACGGCCCAACCAACCGCTATGTCCGCTGCGGCGTCTCGCCCCGCGGTGCCCAGGCACTCATCCTCGCTGGCAAAGTCCGCGCCCTCGTCGACGGCCGCTTCCATGTCTCCTACGAAGACATCAAAGATGTCGCCCTCTCCTGCCTCCGCCACCGCGTCCTACTGAACTTCGAAGCCGAGGCAGATCGAGTCAACGCCGACGACCTCGTCGCCGAAATCCTCAAACTCACCCCCACCCAACCAACCGCAATGGTGGGGGCGGGATAACGACAGATGAGTTGAACGCGAAGCCCGCGAAGAGCACGAAGAAAGGACTGAGTTGAACACCGGATTCCGTAAACGCGATCTCCCAGACCACATCGAGCAACTCGCTCACGATGTGATCGGTGCCGCGATCGAGGTCCACCGAGAACTCGGACCGGGCCTGCTCGAATCCGTCTACGAGCAAGCACTGCTGCACGAACTCAACCTCCGAAACATCCACGCCCAATCCCAAGTCGAGATCGCCGTCATCTACAAAGACGCCGTCATCGAAGGCCAACGCATCGATCTGCTCATCGAGAACACCATCGTCGTCGAACTCAAGTCCATCGCTCAACTGACAGACATCCACAAAGCCCAACTGCTCTTCTACCTCCGCGCCGGTCGATTCCCACTGGGGCTCCTCATCAACTTCAACACCAAGCTCCTCCGCGACGCCACACACCGCGTCCTCAACGAAAGAGCCATCCCCGCATCGAAAGAACCCGCTTCGAGTCCTTCGCGATCTTCGCGTTCAATCCCGGATAACAAATGCTGAGATCCGAAAACCCAACCCGCCCAGCCACCATCGACGAGCTCCTCTCCTCCGACCTCATCGCCAAGGTCTCCCAGCTCGATATCACCTCGCGCAAGATCTTCGCCGGCAAGCTCAAGGGTGAACGCCGCTCCAAAAAGCGCGGCGAGTCCGTCGAGTTCGCCGACCACCGCTCCTACGCCATCGGCGACGACCTCCGACACATCGACTGGAACATCTACGGCCGCCTCGACCGCTTCTTCATGAAGCTCTTCATGGAAGAGGAAGACCTCTCCCTCCACATCGTCATCGACGCCAGCGCCAGCTCCGACTGCGGCGAACCCAACAAGTTCTACTACATGCAGCAGGTCGCCATGGCCCTCGGGTACATCGGGCTCATCAACCTCAACCGCGTGGCAGTAACAGCAGTGGGGCTCCGTGACGAACTCGTCATCCCCGGCGGCGAAAAATCAATCGCAGGCAACATCCGTGACCTAAGAGGCCGCCGCCGAACTCACGACCTCGCCCGCTTCCTCTGCTCCATGTCCCCCGAGGGCGGCACCGACTTCGCCCAGGCCTGCAAACGCATCGCCATGACCCGCCGAGGCAAGGGCGTCATGATCGTCCTCTCCGACTTCTTCATGAAGGAAGGCTACGAAACCGGCCTGCGACTCCTCGTCGGCCGAGGGTACGATGTCTTCGCCATCCAGACGCTGTCACCACAAGAGGTCAACCCCGACATCGCCGGCGACCTCCAACTCCGCGACATCGAAGACAACGACATGGCCGAGGTCACCATCTCCGCGCCCCTGCTCAAGAAGTACAAAGAGAACCTGTCAGCGTACTGCGAAGACCTGAGAAACTTCTGCGCCCGCCGCGAGATCACCGCCCTCACCATCCAAACCGACACCCCCATCGACACCCTCCTCCTCGACTACATGCGAAAGCGGGGGCTTCTCCGATGATGCACACGCCCGCATCATCTCAGCGCTCCTTCCCCGCCCCAGCGGGGGAAGTGGCACGGCCGCAGGTCGTGACGGAGGGGGCCTCTTGTCCCTCCCCGCGCCCCGCGGGGAGGTGGTCCGCCAAAGGCGGATCGGAGGGGTCTTCACCTCTCCTCCCCTGGGCCTCCAAGGGAGGTACCGAGCAACGCGAGGCGGAGGGGGTCTCCTCTTCGTGCATTCCCCGCCCAACGATCAGATGGTCCGCCTCCGGCGGAACGGATGGGGTCTCCATCTCCCCCTCCGGGTGCCACGGGTTGACCCGAAGGGCAACCCGTGCGCCGAGTAGTCCATCGGCACCCAATCTCTCCAACGCTCAAGATACACCAAATCCCGGGTGCCACCACTCGACGCGAAGCGGCGCAGTGGTGCTCTTGAAAACATTCAAAGACACTACTGCGCGTCTACGACGCGAGTGGTGCCACCCAGTCAAAACGACGACCCTCCCCTCCCTAAGAGGGGTTGCAGGGGAAACCTCCCCTGCACAAGAGTTCAACTCGACCCTGATACGAAAGTGGGGCCGCTGACATGACCTTCGCCGCCCCCCTCC
>DDGE01000004.1 GCA_002337545.1 Phycisphaerales bacterium UBA1910
TGAAGACCCCGCCGGTTCCGGATCCATTGGCGAAGGTGAGCTGTTCATAAGTGACGAAGGAGGTCCCAGACTGATTGATGAGTACCTGCGTGCCGCCGCCGTCGATCGTGGTGACCGCCGCGCCGTCAACGCCTCGGATCGTCAGGTCTTTGCCCAAAATCGAAATCGGTGCGTAGGTCCCCGCCGAGACGAGGATGACATCGCCGTCCGAGGATGCGTCGATCGCGGCTTGGATGGTCGGGTACTCGCTTGGGACCAGCAGGTCAGCCGCGCGTGTGCCTCCACACGCCAGCAGCAAGGTGATCAAGGCCCGTTTCCATTTCAGTTGTGTATCGTGCATCGCCATCGCTTCGACCTCTCTCTGAACTGAGACTCCGTGGTGACACGCTCCGCGTATAACCCCACCCCATCAGTAGAAGCGAGAACGGGTCTCACAGCGCCCGAAAATCGCTGATTATGCTGGAATTCCCGCTTCTCGTCGGGTTATGGGTCAAGATCGCTCACGGGCACCCGGCGTTATACGCTGTCAGGAACGCGCTGACATCGAAGAAGTCAAATGAGCCATCGCCATTGAAATCCGCAACCGGATCCAGCGCGTTGTACGCGACTAGAAACGCCGAGACATCGAAGAAGTTCAGCGCCCCATCGCCGTTGAGATCGGCGGCGCAGACAGGCAACTCGATCATCACGCTCAAGGCGCTCTCGACCAGGCCTGTGCCGGAGAAGCTCCGCGCACGCGCATCCATGGTTATGCGGTATCTCTCACCCGCGAGCAGTTCTACTTCGATCTCGTCTTCGCCCTCACCCGCCGGGTAGACCCCGAGTGTGAACAATGTTTCGAGCACCGTCGGGTTTTCGCCTTCCCCAACCCGACGCAGTTCGAGGAGTACGGCATCGATGCCAACATTCGTGTTGCCGTCGTAGGACATCGAGAGCGTCGCGGTGACATCGGTGCTGACAGAGAAGTAGAGCACCGATTCGTTGTACGCGGTCACCTGCGGGCTCGCATCACCCTCGGCCGTCGAAGATTGTGTGAACGCGAACCCGACCATGCTGGGCTCGATCGTCGCATCGTGCGTAACGCTATAGGTCCCGTTGTTGTATCGATCGAACCCATCTGGACCATAGTAATAAGTCCCGATCGCTGTGAAGTCGTCCGACGAGCTCAGCCCCGTCAGCTCAATATCGAGTTCGCCATCTCCGCCACCGACATAGCCTTCGAACGGACCAAGGTTCACCGGCGTGACCGAGACCACGGATGCTCGTGATTCCGGAAGGACTTCGGACGCACCTGCCCCCGCGGAGAACAACAGGAAAGCCGGAACGACGAGCGCCACCCGGGCACGACGAAAGCTTGATGCGATAGACATGAATCCCCTCTCACAGGTTTCTGGTGTTTGATTGAAGAATGACCATACCTGATCCATTCGTACATCACAAGAAAAACCCGCCCAGAAGGCGGGTTTGAGGCATGCGTATGCACGCTTTCGTTGCATGACTTACGAGTTGATCACACGCCCTTCAGAAGCCAGCACCGCCTCGTGCACGGCCTCGTGCATCGTCGGGTGCGCGTGGACCGTCGCGATCAGCTCTTCCGTCGTTGCTTCGAGTCGACGCGCCACCGTCAGCTCGGCGATCAGCTCGGTCGCTTGGTCGCCGAGGATGTGAGCGCCGAGGATCTCGCCGCGGGGCAAGCCACGGATGACCTTGACGAACCCATGGGTGTGACGCGTGGCGATGGCCTTGCCGAGCGCCATGTTGTTGAACACGCCGACCTCGTAGTCCTCGCCCTTCTTGAGCCCTTGCTTCTTGAGCGCCTGCTCGGTGTATCCGACCGACCCGACCTGCGGGTGGCAGTAGGTGCAGCCCGGGATCACGGTGTAGTCCATCGGGATGGGCTCGTGCTTCTCCTTGCCGTCCTTGAACGCGAACTGCTCGACACAGAGGATCGCCTCTTCACCAGCGACATGCGCCAGCGCAGGCGGGCCGATGACATCGCCGATCGCGTAAATACCTTCGAGGTTTGTCGCGTATGACAGCGCTTTGGGCTCGCTGGGCTTGTCGTCACTCAGCGGCACATAGTCCGTCTTGATGAACCCGCGCTCCGTCTCAAGCCCGAGCGACTCGTCGAACAACCCGTCGAATCGACCGGCAACACCGATCGCGAGGAGCACCTTGTCGCCCTCGAGGACTTCCTTCTTGGATTCGTCGGGCTTGCCGTCCTTGCTCATCGGGGCAACGGTGACCTTGACGCCCTTGCCCTTGGTGTCGATATCGAGCACACCGGTTTTGGTGCGGATATCAAAGCCCTGCTTCTTATAGATCTTGCCGAGTTCCTTGCCGACCTGTTCGTCTTCGATGGGCACGACTCGGTCCATCATCTCGATGATGGTGACCTCGGTGCCGAAGTTCTTGTAGACATACCCGAACTCCATACCGATCGCACCGGCGCCGACGACGATGAGCTTGTTGGGTCGTTCCTTGTTGTGCATCGCCTCGCGAGCACCCCAGATCTTGTCGCCGTCAAACTTGGCGAAGGGCAGATCGCGTGCCACCGAGCCGGTCGCGATGATGACCTTATCCGCGGTGATCGTCTCGGTCGCCTTGTTCACCTTGACCGGTGCGGGAGTGAACTCTTCGTTCAGATCGCAATCGCGGACCTCGATCTCGACCTTCGGGCCGGCCTTGACGATCTTGGCGTGCTTGTTGAAGAACTCGATCTTGTTCTTCTTCATCAGGAACTCAACACCCTTGTTGAGCTTGTCGGCCACATCGCGTGAACGACCGATGACCTTGTCCCAGTTGAACTTCACCTCGCCCGTCTCGAGTCCCCATTCTTCTTTTTCCGCGAGCTGCTCCATCAGGGCCGCGTTGCTGATCAGGGCCTTGGAGGGGATACACCCCCAGTTGAGGCAGACGCCGCCGAGCTTGGCGCGTTCGATGATCGCTGTCTTGTACCCGAGCTGGGCTGCCCGGATCGCACCGACATACCCGCCGGGGCCGCCACCGATCACCACAACATCAAAGTGCTTGCTCGCCACGATTCAACCTCGTTTCTGTATCGCGTGGGCGTGTTCCTCAGATACCGCCCGGATGGTTTTTGACAAACGACAGGATTATAGCGCGACGGCATCCTTCCGCCCCCCGAATCCGCCGCGCAGTTCCGATCAGCGCGACGAAGATCCCGACAAACTTCTCATCAACTGGATCAAAGGCGAATTCACCCTGCCGAACTGGCAGATCACCCGCTCGATCGTGCGGATCTGTCGTGTTCCCACGCTCGCAAACTCCGACGAGAACGGGTGTTGGATC
The DNA here is from genome assembly GCA_002337545.1 of Phycisphaerales bacterium UBA1910. Classification (GTDB taxonomy): domain Bacteria; phylum Planctomycetota; class Phycisphaerae; order Phycisphaerales; family UBA1924; genus UBA1924. The sequence continues at coordinate 3,313 of DDGE01000004.1, forward strand.
GATCTGAACCCAGTTTTGTCCTTCCACGACACTGGCACGCCTCATGCAGCCGATATACGAGACAGAACCGGACGATTCGCCTCCATACAGGTCCGCCTGATAGGGAGAACGCATCATCTTGGCCGGTAAATACGAACAGAATCACATCGGGAAGCGTTCCTTCTCGTGGATTCATATGAAAAGACACCCCAATGGTGTCGGAAGCATCTCGGGAAGAGGACCCGGGAAGCGGGAGAATGACCATGTTTGAACGATTTACAGATCGTGCCCGCAAAGTGATGGCCCTGGCCAACCAGGAAGCCCAGCGCTTCAACCACGAATACATCGGGACCGAGCACATCCTGCTCGGACTCGTCAAAGAGGGCTCCGGCGTCGGTGCCAATGTCCTCAAGAACCTCGATGTCGACCTCCGCAAGGTCCGCCTCGAGGTCGAAAAACTCGTCCGCGCTGGCCCGGAAATGGTCACGATGGGCAAGCTCCCTCAGACACCGCGTGCAAAGAAAGTCATCGAGTACGCGATCGAGGAAGCACGCAACCTCAACCATAACTATGTTGGGACCGAGCACATCCTGCTCGGGCTCCTCCGTGAGCACGACGGCGTCGCTGCACAGGTCCTCATGAATCTCGGGCTCAAGCTCGACGATGTCCGCGAAGAGGTACTCAACCTCCTCGGCGCAGGGACCGAATCCGAAGCCGAAATGTCATCCGCGGGCGGCCCATCCGGCGAGTCCGGCCCCAAGGGCAAGGGCGGCAAGTCCAAGACCCCCGCGCTCGACTCGTTCGGGCGTGACCTGACCCAGCTCGCCACAGACAAGAGCCTCGACCCCGTCATCGGGCGATCCCACGAGATCGAACGCCTGACGCAGGTCCTGTGCCGTCGCACCAAGAACAACCCCGTCCTGCTCGGCGAAGCGGGCGTGGGTAAGACCGCGATCATCGAAGGGCTCGCGCAGCGCATCGTCTCGCAGGAAGTCCCCGACATCCTCCACGAGAAGCGCCTCGTCGTCCTCGATCTCGCGATGATGGTCGCGGGCACCAAGTACCGCGGTCAGTTCGAAGAACGCATCAAGGCCGTGATGAACGAGGTCCGCCGCGCAGGCAATGTGATCCTCTTCATCGACGAGCTGCACACCCTCGTCGGCGCCGGCGGCGCTGAGGGCGCGATCGATGCGTCCAATGTCCTCAAGCCCGCCCTCGCACGAGGCGAGATCCAGTGCATCGGTGCAACAACCTTCGACGAGTACCGCAAGTACATCGAGAAGGACGCCGCACTCGCACGGCGCTTCCAGGCGATCCCCGTCGATCCGCCCAGCGCCGATCAGGCCGTCGAGATCCTCAAGGGGATCCGCGACAAGTACGAAACGCACCACCGGGTCAAGATCACCGACGACGCGCTCCAGGCCGCCGTCGAGCTCTCCGGGCGCTACATCACCGGACGCGTCCAACCAGACAAGTCCATCGATGTCCTCGACGAAGCGGGCGCCCGCGTCCGCATCAAGTCGATGCGCAAGCCCCCGAACCTCGCCGACATCGAGGCGGAGATCGAACAGCTCTCCGTCGCCAAGGACGAGGCCGTCAAGGGCGCAGACTACGAGAAAGCCGCCGAGCTCCGCGATCAGGCAGAGCAGATGCGCAAGAAGAAGGAAGACATCCAGGCCGAGTGGCGCGCCAAGCAGCAGGAATCTGCAGGCGTCGTCGACGAGGAGATCATCCGCGAGGTCGTCTCCAAGATGACCGGCGTCCCCCTGCAGAAGCTCGAGAAGGAAGAGGCACAGCGCCTCCTCAAGCTCGAGGACGAGCTCCACAAGGCCGTCATCTCGCAGGACGACGCGATCAAGGCGATCGCCAAGGCCATCCGTCGCGCCCGTGCCGGGCTCAAAGACCCCAAGCGACCCATGGGCAGCTTCATCTTCGTCGGCCCGTCCGGCGTCGGTAAGACCCTGCTCTCCAAGTCACTCGCGGAGTTCATGTTCGGCGATAGCGATGCACTGATCCATCTCGACATGTCCGAGTACATGGAGAAGCACACCGTCTCCCGCCTCGTCGGCGCGCCTCCCGGCTATGTCGGGTACGAGGAAGGCGGTCAGCTCACCGAGCAGATCCGCCGTCGCCCATACGCGGTCGTCCTCCTCGACGAAGTCGAGAAGGCGCACCCCGATGTCTTCAACATGCTCCTGCAGATCATGGAAGAAGGACGACTCACCGACTCCTTCGGGCGTCATGTGGACTTCCGCAACACGATCATCATCATGACCAGCAACATCGGCGCGGACCTGATCAAGGGCGGCGGGGGCTTCGGCTTCGGTAAGCACGCCCCGGACAGCCAGTTCGACTCGATCAAGTCGGTCCTGATGAAGGAGATCGAGCGGTTCTTCCGCCCCGAGTTCATCAACCGCCTCGACGATGTCATCGTCTTCAAGCCGCTGACGAAGGAGGACCTGGTCCAGATCGTCGAGTTCGAGGTCGGCAAGGTCGCAGAGCGTCTGACCCTCCAGGGGTTCACCCTCGAGATCGATCAGCCCGCCAAGGACTTCCTGATCGACAAGGGATACAACCCGGACTTCGGTGCCCGGCCCCTGCGTCGCGCGATCGGGACCTACATCGAGGACCCCGTGTCCGAGATGCTCCTCTCGGGCGACCTGCACGACAAGAATGTGCTCAAAGCGACCCGCAAGGGTGAGGACGAGTTCCTCTCGTTCGAATCCGAGTATGTCGCCCCTCCGGAGCCGGAAAAGAGCGACGAATCGGACGACGAGCCCGAGCTCGAGTCCGCCGAGTCGCAATCGACCTGACCCGCGACGACAACCTAACCCCTCAAGCCGCACGCCAAGCCGTGCGGCTTTTTCTATCTCCTCCCCCGCGCTTGCGGGGGAGGTGCCGAGCAACGCGAGGCGGAGGGGGAACCCTCAACCATCAAGTGCGCACGAGTTGGGCGCCATGCAGGAGACTTCGTCACCTGCATGTTCTCGTTGTCCCGATTGCGTTGATGAGCTTTGTGATGCGGTACACTCTTTGAAGGGCATGCAGGAGCTGTAGACGGCATCCAATCCAGATCTGCCCCAACTTCCCTGCACCCATCCCCCCGCACGCTCGTATACCAGATGTGCCGGGTGCCCTGCTTTGAGCCGTCGGAGACGGACAAAGCAGGAACGAGAACCGCCCGACAACCTGCTTTGCCCTGACGGGCCAAAGCAGGGCACCGATTCGAACACACAGGACCCATTTCCCTTATAAACTCTCACCATGCCCATATTCCTCCGATGGTTATTACGACTCGGACCCGCGAACCCCATCGCCGTGCGATTGGTGCAGAACGCGTCGCGCCGATCCAAGCACCTCTATGTCCGCAGCGCCTACCTCGCGGTGCTCATCCTCGTGCTGCTCTGGGCGATGCTCGCCAACTCGCCGGGCTCGAATGTTTCATACCGTGAGCTCGCGTCCGCCGGCGCGACGAGCTTCGCGCTCATCGCGTACCTCCAGGTCGGGCTCATCTGCGTCATCGCCCCCGTCTTCATGGCCGGCGCGATCGCACAGGAAGCCAACCCCAAGACCTGGGACATCATCCTCACCACCCCCATGTCCAAGCTCGAGATCGTGCTAGGCAACCTCTTCGGGCGTCTCTTCTTCGTCCTCGCCCTCCTCTTCGCCTCGCTCCCGCTCTTCGCGCTCACCCAGTTCTTCGGCGGCGTGCCCGGCAAGTCCATCATCAACGCCTACATCGTCTCCGCGGGTGCCGCGACCCTCGTGGGCGCGATCGCGATCGCGCTCTCCGTGTCGCGACTCGCGGGACAACGAGCCGTATTCACCTTCTATGTCTCCGTCGTCACCTACATCGCGACGACCATCGCGATCGACGCCTGGCTGCGCACCCGCGGGATGGGTATGGGATCCAACGGTGACGGCGTCACCGTCTTCACCGCGCTCAACCCCTTCCTCGCGATCCGCGCCCAACTCTCCCCCACCACCTACCCCAGCGCCGACCCGGGCGCGTACTCAGGTATCGCAGGATTCATGCTCTCATCACCCGCCGCGGCATGGAGTACCTTCTCGATCCTCATCTCTGTCTTCCTCGCGGGGTTCTCGACCCTGACCGTCCGCTCGGGCGGGCTCAAGCGCGTCACCCAGAACGCGACATCCGCCCCTTGGTATCGCAAGATGTTCGGGCTCACAGGTGCCGACGAAGAACACCGCCCACCCCGCACCGTGTGGTCCAATCCCATCGCGTGGCGCGAAGCGGCGGCCCGCAACGCAACGCTTGGGCGCATGCTCGCACGCTGGTCCTTCGTCTCTCTCGGCGCACTCACTGCACTCGTCGTCGTCATTCTCTACCACACGGGCACGCTCAATACCAACGACTTCCGATTCATCATCAAGTCGCTCGTCTTCACCGAGGTTTTCCTGATCTCGCTCGTCGCGCTGAACATGGCCGCCACCGCCGTCGCGGGCGAGCGCGAAGACGGCACGCTGGATCTCATCCTCACCACACCCATCACGCCCAAGCTCTACCTTTCGGGCAAAATGCGCGGGCTCGTGGCGTACCTGCTCCCGCTCATCGCTGTCCCGGTGTTCACCCTCCTCGTCGCGGGGCTCTACGCCATGTTCGGCGGGTTCGGGAAGAAGGAACTCGCCCAGTACACACACAAGGTCCCCGGCGGCGGTTCGTTCGATGTCCCCGTCATCATCCCCGAAGCCGGGATTGTCCTCGCGGTCATGCTCGTGCCGTTCATCGCGTTCTGTGTGATGATCGGGCTGCACTGGTCGCTCAAGAGCAAGGGCACCCTCTCGGCCGTGGTCGGTACCGTCGCGGTGGTCTTCATCTCCGCGGGGATACTCGGGATGTGCGGCTGGGCGAGTGCCTCCGATATGCCCGTCATCGGCCCAGCACTTGCCGCGCTCTCGCCTGCGTCCCTGATCGACGCGATGGTCTCACCGGTCGAACGACTCGACGAGACCGTGAACCAGCCCGGCGAGGAAGGACTCGTTGTCGCACGCATGGCGATGGGGATCGGCGCCGTCGTCAGCGCCGGCATCTACATCGCCATCGTCTACGGCGTGCTCACCGCGATGGTCCGCAACTTCGACTTCACGGTCCGGAAACTGGCGGGGACGAAATAACAATCTCTTGTTTATCTCTATGAGATATGCCCATTGTGCATTATCATGCGCAGAACATACTTACAGGAGATACGACATGATCATCAAGTTTGCCGCACTATCCACCGCCATGTTCGCCGCCCCGCTTTTCGCGCAGGACACCATTGATATTTCCGGCCTGCAGTCATGGAACACCGACGGTGATCCCTCGAACGAGACCGGGGTGTACTATCCCGGCTCGCTCGATCCTGAACTCGGATACATCATCCTTCAGATCGACTACGACATCACCATCCAGACCTTCGGAGATTCGTGGCTCAGCGAAGTCAACCTGCGCTACGGGAACTCTGATGGCACCTTCCATGGTTCATGGCCGGATGTGCTAACGCCCGGGCTCGGCTCCGATTTCAGCGGCACTCAACGCTTCACCGGTTCATTCCAGACGGATATCCACCTGAACCTCGATGGCGAGTTCCATGTCGAGCTCTTCGAAAGCTTTGACGATGACCCTTTCGCTGCCGACGCCGTCCTGCTTCCCGGCTCCACTCTGACCTTCGGGCGTTTCATCCCGGCCCCATCCGGCACCACGCTCCTTGGGTTCGGCATACTCGCGGCCTGCAGACGCAAGCGCCCTGCCTGTTAAGATGAACCCAAGTTCATCCCCGCATCATCATGCGTTCAGCCCAATCCATCATGCTCTTGGTTCAACCCGAGAGATTGGATCTAGCATGAACGCGAAACAACGCACACAACTCGTCCTTTGGGCACTCGTTCTCCTCGGCATCGCCATGATCGTCATCGGTGCGTTGGGCCCCATCGCCCCGCCGATCATCACCGGCGTCGGCTTTATTCTGATTGCGTGGTGGATGGGCACCTCACCCCGTGCAGGCACGAGATGACCATGTACCTGCTCGCATCCGATCGCCCATTCGACCTGGATATCGGTGCGCAGTTCCCCGACTATCACTTCGTCTGGGACCACGCCGTGCTTATCGAATCCGAGCAGTCACAATCACGGGTCTACCACGCGATCAAGCACGCCCTGCCCACAGGCACGCCGCTGATGATCGCGATCCTCGACCATCAGCCGAAGTTCAAGGGTGCCAAGCCCGGCCTGCTCAAGTGGCTCCGAGAGCGCTACGACTCGATGCCCGCGCGATACTGAAACCGGTTCAATCCAGCCGCTTATCCCGCGAT